>CAWFNJ010000017.1:0-29920 GCA_963817195.1 uncultured Gammaproteobacteria bacterium | reverse complement strand
AATCTCTTCGTGTCTTTCGCCGCGAAGAGAGGCGGGCCGGAAGGTCACGCGATTGCCGTGGGTTAGGCGCGGCTCAAAGCCACCGGCCGCAAATTTCCATACCGTTCGCGGTCTCTGGGCACCGTCCTGCGGGGCGCAGGCGAGCTGGAAGACCAGCCGCAGCATCAGCACCAGCTCGATCGCCAGATCGAGAGTGGGCCTGGCCGACCTGGTGTCGTCCGCCGTGCCGCCCGCCATCCGGCAGTCGCCACCTCGTCCAGCCGGAGCGTCAGGTCGCCCCGGCGGTGCAAGCCGGCATCAAAGCGGCCAGTTGCGAACCCGATACAGCGCCCGTGGATGCGATGCCGGCGGGCAGAGTCCGGTTTGAACTACGAGGGGCGTCGCTCCGGGTCAACAGGATCGCCTGAGTACTGCGCTCATCGCTAGGCCGCCAGCCTCCATGCACCAACGCTGATCACTATACTAATACCAAGCGTCCAAGTTGCTGACTCGTTTGTGATTTCCCCGTTTTGTTGAGCCGTGCTGTCGATCGCCGCGCTGGCGGAGGAGGCGCGGATGACGGTGGCGGTGCGGACGGATCTGACGGCGGCCGAGGTGCGGGAGCTGGCGAGGGCGGCGGCGACGCCGGACCAGGCGCGGCGGCTGCTGGCCATCGCGCTGGTGCTGGAGGGCGCGAACCGCGAGGACGCGGCGCGCAGCACCGGCATGGACCGCCAGACCCTGCGCGACTGGGTGCACCGCTTCAACGCGGCCGGGGCCGGATGGCCTGGTCGACCGCAAGGCTCCCGGCCGGCAACGGCGCCTGAGCCACGACCAGCTCGACGAGCTGGCGCGCTGCCTGGAGAGCGGCCCCGCGATCGACGCGGGACGGCGTGGTGCGCTGGCGTCTGGTCGATCTCTGCGCCCTGGTCGAGCGGCGCTTCGGCGTCCGCTACCAGGAGCGCGGCATGGGCAAGCTCGTCCGGGCGCTCGGCTTCAGCCGGATCTCGGCGCGGCCGCAGCACCCCAGATCCGATCCCGCAGCGCAAGCCGAGTTCAAAAAAAACTGCCCGAGCTGATCGCTGCCGCCGTCGGCGAGAAGGCAGCCGGGCAAGCGGATCGAGATCTGGTTCCAGGACGAGGCCAGGATCGGCCAGAAGGGCGAGCTGACCCGCCAGTGGGCACGCCGCGGCAGCCGGCCGCGACAGCCGCGCGACCAGCGCTACCGCCGCCTATCTCTTCGCCGCCGTCTGCCCGGCGGCCGAGAAGACCGCCGCCCTGGTCCTGCCGCACGTCGACACCGAGGCCATGAACCTGCATCTCGCCGAGATCGCCCGCCACGTCGCCGCCGATGCCCATGCCGTCGTCATCCTCGACCAGGCCGGCTGGCACGGCGCCAAGGCCCTGCTCGTGCCGGACGAACCTCACCCTCCTGCCGCTGCCGCCCTACAGCCCGGAGCTCAACCCGGTCGAGAACCTCTGGCAGTTCCTCAAGCACAACTTCCTCAACACCCGCGTCTTCGACGACTACGAAGCGATCGTCGACGCCTGCTGCGACGCCTGGAACCGCCTCCGTGCCATCCCCGGCCAAATCCGCTCCATCACCACCGAGAATGGGCAAAAACGGTCAAGATCTAGGACGGTTGGTATAACTCCTCACGCCCGCATTCCGAGAAGGTGCACGAAGCTCATCGCCGGCACCCGTTTATTGCACTCCAGCGTCCCACCAGTTTACTCGGCGGTGCCGCGCTAGCTGTCGTTGCTATGGAGGTTGTCCATCCGGGGCGGAGCTGGAAGGTTGTGGCTGCCACGCTCGCAACCCCTGCTCGGAGCCGCCGGATGGACGTCCACCAGAATGCCAAAACCACACCCCACGGTCGACGCCTGATGATCGAGCGCCTGGCTGAGGGCTGGACCGTCGCCCGGGTCGCCGCCGCGGCTGGCGTCACGGCCAAGACCGTGGGCAAATGGCAGGGCCGGCACGCCCAAGAAGGCGAGGCCGGCCTCGCCGACCGCTCGTCGCGGCCACATGCCAGCCCGAGCCGGCTGCCGGACGCCGTCGTGGCCGAGATCCTGGCGCTCCGCCGCCAGCGCCTGTCCGGACCCGCCATCGCCCGCCGGCTCGGCCGCCCGATCTCGACCGTGGGCCTGGTCCTGCGCCGCCACCGGCTCGCAAGGCTCCACCTCCTCGACCCCAAGCCCGAGATCGTCCGCTACCAGCGCGACCGGCCCGGCGAGCTGATCCACCTCGACATCAAGAAGCTCGGCCGGATCGGCGGCGTCGGCCACCGCATCACCGGCGACCGGCGCGGCCAGAAGAAGGGGATCGGCTGGGAGTTCCTGCACGTCTGCGTCGACGACGCCTCGCGCCTCGCCTACACCGAGATCCTGCCCGACGAGCGGAAAGAAAGTGCCGTGGCCTTCCTCGAGCGCGCCATCGCCTGGTTCGCCAGCCTGGGCGTCACCGTCGAGCGGGTCATGACCGACAACGGCTCGGCCTACCGCAGCCACGCCTTCCGGAAAGCCTGCGAGGCCGCCCGCCTGAAGCACAAGCGCACCAAGCCCTACACGCCAAGGACCAACGGCAAGGCCGAGCGCTTCATTCAGACCAGCTTGCGCGAATGGGCCTATCTGCAAGCCTTCCCCACCTCCGCCGAGCGCACCGCCGCCATGCGCCCATGGCTCCACGGCTACAACCGACACCGACCGCACTCAGCCCTTGGCGGCAAGCCTCCCTTCACCCGCCTGCCCAAGGACATCCTCCTTGGTAACGACAGCTAGCGCTTCGATCGGGCCTGCAGCTCGATCAGCTGGCGGCTGCGTCGCACCGGCCGATACCGGTCCCGACGCAAGGCAATTATCGACGAGACGAAGGTGGACAGCTTGGGCGCTATGCCAGATCGCCGCGTCGAGGTTCGTCGTCGTTGATCGAGAAACCGGATCACCTGCCTTCAGACGCTCCGAACTCAGCGTTTATGCGGAGCTGGATGTCCTGCGGCGAAACAGCCTCCGATATGCAGGCCAACGATGTGTCAAGGATTGACCCAGTTTGAGGGACGGTCGCGACAGCTCGGCTGCCAGGGAGTGTCGGAGCCGATGTAACGGACCCACTCGTCCTTCGTAAGATTGCGGCCGGCACGAAGACAGAGGGCGGCGATCAGTTTCTCGTTCCTCAACAAGCCAGAGCTTGATCTGGCCGTCGATGCCGCCGCTGGCCAGCCGCCCGTCCGCCAGCACCGCCAGGGAGCTGATCCGAGCTGCCGTGCGAGAGGACCACGGGCTCGCCTGCGCCGTCCCGCGGCCAGAGCTTGATCTGGCCGTCCTCGCCGCCGCTGGCCAGCCGCCCGTCCGCCAGCACCGCCAGGGAGCCAGACCGCCACTGCCGTGCGAGAGGATCACGGGCTCGCCCGCACCGTCTTGCGGCCAGAGCTTGATCTGGCCGTCGTCGCCGCCGCTGGCCAGCCGCCCGTCCGCCAGCACCGCCAGGGACCTGACCGGGCCGCCGTGCGTAGAGGACCACGGGCTCGCCCACGACCGTCTCGCGGCCAGAGCTTGATCTGGCCGTCGTCGCCGCCGCTGGCCAGCCGCCCGTCCGCCAGCACCGCCAGGGACAGACCGGACTGCCGTGCCGCGTGAGGACCACGGGCTCGCCCGCGCCGTCCTCGCGGCCAGAGCTTGATCTGGCCGTCGTTGCCGCCGCTGGCCAGCCGCCCGTCCGCCAGCATCCGCCAGGGACAGCTATCTCGAGATGCTCCTCGTGCGCCGTGCCGAGAGGACCACGGGCTCGCCCTGCCGTCCTCGCGGCCAGAGCTTGATCTGGCCGTCGCCGCCGCCGCTGGCCAGCCGCCCGTCCGCCAGCACCGCCAGGGACCAGAACCCGCTGCCGTGCGTCAGCATGACAGGATCCCTAGGGCTCGCCCACAGCCGTCTCGCGGCCAGAGCTTGATCTGGCCGTCCACGCCGCCGCTGGCCAGCCGCCCGTCCGCCAGCACCGCCAGGGAGCGTGAACCCGCTGCCGTGCGTGAGGACCACGGGCTCGCCCTCACCGTCTCGCGGCCAGAGCTTGATCTGGCCGTCGTCGCCGCCGCTGGCCAGCCGCCCGTCCGCCAGCACCGCCAGGGACTGGACCCGGCCGCCGTGCGTGAGGACCACGGGCTCGCCCACACCGTCTCGCGGCCAGAGCTTGATCTGGCCGTCGTCGCCGCCGCTGGCCAGCCGCCCGTCCGCCAGCACCGCCAGGGACCGGACCGTGGCTGCCGTGCGAGAGGATCACGGGCTCGCCCGCACCGTCTCGCGGCCAGAGCTTGATCTGGCCGTCGTAGCCGCCGCTGGCCAGCCGCCCGTCCGCCAGCACCGCCAGGGACCTGACCGGGCCGCCGTGCCGGAGGACCACGGGCTCGCCCACGCCGTCTCGCGGGCCAGAGCTTGATCTGGCCGTCGGCGTTCGCCGCCAGCTGGCCAGCCGCCCGTCCGCCAGCACCGCCATGCCGAAACCGCGACTGGGGCCGCCGCCTCCTCGCTGATCAAGAGCCCCCCGTGACATCTACTGGGGCTCCGCGCCAGGACTACTGTCTCACTTTGGCCTTATCTGGCCAGAGCTTGATGAGCCGTCGCATGCCGCCGCTGGCCAGCCGCCCGTCCGCCAGCACCGCCAGGGACCGGACCGAGCTGCCGTGCGTGAGGATCACTGGGGCTCGCCCACGCCGCTCTCGCGGCCAGAGCTTGATCTGGCCGTCGCCGCCGCCGCTGGCCAGCCGCCCGTCCGGCAGCACCGCCAGGGACCGGACCGGGCCGCCGTGCGAGAGGACCACGGGCTCGCCCACCCGTCTCGCGGCCAGAGCTTGATCTGGCCGTCGCGCCGCCGCTGGCCAGCCGCCCGTCCGCCAGCACCGCCAGAGAGCTGGACCGGGCTGCCGTGCGAGAGGACCTGAAGTGGAAGCCGCGCTCAATGCGACCCTACCAGCCTCAACGGCGTCTGCCTCGGTAGGGCGATTGCCTTTGCGTGCGATCTCGATGCTCTCCAAAGCCAGGGCGGCGGCACGCTCGATCCTATCTGGTGTGTCTGCCTCTACGGCCGCCCGGCGCGCCTGCATGGCCAGGAGCTGCATGCGCGCTTTATCGCGCTCGACTTGAGCCTGCTTGGTTGCCACATCGGCGGCGTTCGCGTTCTCGTCGGCTTGCACCTTTGCAATATTCGCGAGCTGCGTCTGATTTATCGCCTCGCCCTGTTGCACCCACGCGAACCAAGCAACTCCCGCGAAGACGAGCGCAACAGCGCTACGCCGCCGAGAACCAAGCGCCGTCGCCGCTCACGCGCCCGCCTCTGGTCCCTCGAGCGCTGCACCAGCTTCGCGAGCGCCGGTTCCTCGACCGCCAGCTGGTGATCCCGCTGCAGCAGCTCTTCAGCCTGAGAAAGAAGCCCGTCGGGCAACGTGTCGTCATCCAGACGCTGGCGAAGCTGGTCGATCAGCCGGCGATCGGCGGCGTCCTGAGCGAGCCAGGTCTTGAGCGGCAGCTTCGGCCAGTCGCCGATCACGCGTTCATGGGCGAGTTCGATCGTGCCGTCCTTGGTCGTCAGCAGGCCGGCATCGACGAGGCGGCCGATGAGACGATCCGCCGCTTGCGGTAGCGATGCGCGCGGGACGACGCGCCGCAGCAGGCGTTCGCCTTCGACTGCACCTTCGTCGACCCGAATGAGGTAGCGGGTGAAGGCACGCTGCAGGGCCGCGACTTCCTCGGCTGTAGGTTCCGGGTCGCTCAGCACCAACTGCCAGCTTCGCCGCAATAGCTCCCTGCACCCCGCCAAGGGTCCGGTACGCATCGAGCGTGAGGTGCCGATCTGGGCCGCAACGATCGCTCAGCGCCTTCAGCGTGTAGGCCAGCAATGGCAAGGCGTCGGCGGTGTGGACATCCTCGACGATGCGTTCCGAGAGCCCTGGCTCCAGCTCGAGCCCAAACCGGTCGGCCGGCTTCTCGATGATCTCGGCGAGCGAGCCGATCGCGCTCAATGGTGCTTGCCGCAGTCGCACCTCGGATCCAGCAAAAATCGCCTCCAGGCGTGGCACAAACTCGGTGCGGATCGTGGCCGCAACGACGACATGCCGTGTTCGCCGGGCGAGAACCTGCGCCAGTGCATCGAGCAGCAGCCTGGCCGGGTCGCCCTCCGGCCTGACGCCCGCGACCAGAGCTTCAGCCTGATCCAGAGGCAGCAGCACCCACGCGCCGGTGGCCTGCTCCAGCCGCCGCAGCGCTTCATCCAGGGTCTGGGCGAGAGTCCTTGGGTCGTCCGGAGGTTTTGTGAGGTCGAGCCCGTGCGTCGATATGCCGAGGCCTGCAAGCGCCTCGCCAAGCCGGTCCAGCAGGTTGCGCACGGGATCGCGAGCGACCTCGAACGGACTGATCACGACCCACTCGGGCTTTCGCCGCAGGCGAGGGATCAGGCCGGCGCGCAGCAGCGAGGATTTGCCGCTGCCCGAAGCGCCGGAGATGACCAGCACCTGCGAGCGGTCCGGCCCGCGCAGGGTGTCGAGGATGCCCAGATACTCGGTGATCTCCTGCTTGCGGCCGAAGAACACGCCGGCATCCTTCTCGTCGAAGGCGACGAGGCCGGGATAGGGGCCGACATCCGGCGGGATCGGGAACCAGTCGTTGGGGTCGAGCCCCGAACGATCGAGAGCCTCCAGGATCTCCTGCCAGGCCGGTCGTCGCCGTCCCGCAGACGAACGCGCTGGCGTTCGTGCACGATTGGTGGCGCCCGCGCCAGGTCGTCGCTTGTCAGGTCCTCGGTCTCGATGGCGACCACGTCCTTGCCGCGGAAGGTGGCGGTCACCGCCTCGGTGAAGCACCATGGCGAGGCGAGCCAGTTGCGGCTGAGCAAGGCCACGACCATCCGGCAGCTCTGCAGCTCCTCGCGCAGGCGCTCCTGCCAGCGTTGCCCGGCGCGGATGTTGTCCTTGTCGTAGAACAGCGACCAGGTCGGCCGCTCGCGCCGGATGCGCTCGCCGATCGCTGCGGCAACCTCGTTGTCCTTGCCGCTATGGCTTATGAAGATGTCGGCCATCACGTGCGCCCGCCACCCAACGCCCGGCTCGCCGGGTCAATTCGTTGCATTGGGCGAAGCAGTGGGCCACTGCGTTTGGCGGCCTTGACGGAATACTATAGACTTGGTCGGATACGAAGATCACCGATTTCCTCTCGGTCTCCGGCCGCCGGTCGCCGGCACCCTGGGCGAGCGCCGCCTCCAGGAACCTGTCGAGATCCCCGTCAGCACCCCCGTCGGGTTGCCGCTTCGACGCCCGTCCGCAGGTCCTTCACCATCTTGTAGGGGTGCAGGACGTAGTTGCGGATCTGCGAGCCGAAGGTCGTGTCCATCTTTTGCGCTTCGGCGGCATCGGAGACGCACTGCGTTTGGAGAGCTCCAGCTCGTAGAGCTTGGCGCGCAGCATATCCATGGCCTGGGCGCGGTTGCGGTGCTGCGGAGCGGTCGTCTGGCAGGCGGCGACGATCCCGGTCGGCAGATGGGTGAGGCGGACGGCCGAATCGGTCCGGTTGACGTGCTGGCCGCCGGCGCCCGAGGCGCGAGGTGGTTGTCTTGATATTCTTGTCCAGGATCTCGATCCGATCCGGTCGTCGATCACGGCGAGACCGTGACCGAGGCGAAGCTCGTGTGCCGCCGCGCATTGCTGTCGAAGGGCGAGATTTGGACCAGACGATGCACGCCGGCTTCGGTTTGAGCCAGCCATAGGCGTTCTCGCCCAGGATCTTGACGGTGGCCGACTTGATGCCGGCCTCCTCGCCCTCGCTCTCCTCGATCCACTCGGTCTTGTAGCCGTGCTGCTCGGCCCAGCGCAGATACATGCGCCGCAGCATCTCGGCCCAGTCCTGGCTCTCGGTGCCGCCGGCACCGGCCGCCACCTGGAGGAAGGCGTCGTTCTGGTCGGCCTCGCCCGAGAGCATGGATTCCAATTGCAGCCGGTCGAGCTGCTCCTTGATCCGCTCCAGCTCGCGCTGGACTTCGTCGCCGGTGGCGGTGTCGCCCTCCTCCTCGGCGAGCTCGGCAAGGTCGAGGGAGTCGGCGAGCCCCTGCTCCAGCTTGCGCTGCCGCTCGATCGCGGCTGCCGAGCCGGTTACGCTCGCTCATGATCGCCTGAGCCTTCTCGGCGTTCTCCCAGAGCTTAGGATCCTCCGAGAGCGAGGTCAGCTCGTCCAGCCGCGGCAGCGCCTGGTCCCAGTCAAAGATGCCTCCGCTGAGCTCGAGCCCGTCGCGGATCGAGGCGGCGAGGTTGGCGATTTCGGCGCGCATGGGTGTTCCTGAGGTCAGTTTGTTGGATCAGTAGAGGCCGCCGGGGGAAGGCGACGCCTCACGGCCGGAGCCCCGCGGCACGGCGGCGGCGCTTTTCCGTGCTCTCCTCGACGGTCGAGCGGTCACGCCCGGGCTCGGTGCCCGGCAGGAAGGCCTCGGGGATCACGTTGTCGCCACCGCCGGCGAGCTGGCCTGACGTCGCGTTGACGCGGACGATGCTGAGCCCTGGTGGCGTGCGAGTGGCGGCGCCGCTGGTCGGGCAGGGCATCCTTCATCACGCTCGATCCAGATCGGCCAGTGCCACCGTTGCACCCGTTGCGCGTCGGCCCATCGACTTCGGCTGGTCGAAACCACCCACACCGCCACCACCAGATCGGGAGCCGACAAACGCAGGATCCTTCTTGTCGTTGGTCGTGCCCGTGCCGGCCAGCGGCTTGCCGAGCTCCCGGGCGTCCTTGGCGGTCCCGCGCTCCACGACGCCTTGGAGCATCGAGACCATCTGGTAGGCTTGGCGGGGGTCGACACGACCGGCCGCGTGTTGGGGATCGCCGGAGGCAGGCTGCCGTCCCAGGTGGCAGCGGTGCAGCCGTCGCAGCCACGCGGGTCGGCGCGCATGATGGTGCGGCCGTGGCGATCCTGGATCCGCTCGACCAGCACCGGCTCGATTCTTGTGGCCGCCATTCACCAGTTCGGCATAGGCGCCGGCGAGCTCGATCGGCGTCACCTCGTTCGAGCGAGCGAGGGCAGCCAGGTTGCGCTTACCTGGCTTCCCAGAGCCGAAACGTCGGGCCAGCTCGATGATATGGTCCATCCCGACTTTTTGTGCCACGCGGACGGAGATCAGATTGCGCGACCGCTCAGCCCCACCCGCAGTGTGATCGGCCCGAGAAAGTCGTTGCTGAAGTTCTCCGGCTCCCAGCGTGCCAACCCGGCGCCTTGGCTGAGCGAGATTGGCGCGTCCAGCACCATGTTACTGGGGTAGCCATGCCCAATTCAGCCGCCCGCCAGATAGACGAACGGCTTGAAGGAGGAGCCCGGCTGACGGTGGGCCTCGGTCGCGCGGTTGAATTTGCTCTGGCGGTAGCTGAAGCCGCCGCTCATCGCCAGCACGCGGCCGGTGTGCGGTTCGAGCGCTACGACGGCACCTTCCACGCTCGGGCGCTGGCGCAGTACCCAGCGGCGAATATCGGGCTCGCCTAGTCTCCTCGATGACGACCGTGTCGCCCACGGCCAGCGGCTGTCCTTTGGACCAGGCCGCGTCGTCGCCGCTGAACGGCACGCGCTCACCATTGTCGAGGCCGATCTCCACCCGACCGCCAGTGTTCCGCAGCACGACGCCGCGGCGCCAGTCGCCCAGCTCGAAGCCGGGATCGAGCCCCATCAGTTGCTGCTGCCAAGCGTCGCCGGCGGCCGCGACGTCGAGCGTGCCCCAGGGACCTCGCCAGCCCTGCCTGCGGTCGTAGGTGGCGAGGCCATGCCGCAGGGCCTGGTCGGCTGCCGGCCTGCAGGGCCGGAGAGAGGGTGACTTCGACCCGAAAGGCCACCCTCGGTAGAAGCCCTGCTCGCCGAGGCGTACGACCAGTTGGCGCCGTACCTCCTCGATGAAGAAGTCGGCCTCTGCGCGGTCTGGATCGCCGAGCGCTTGTGCAGGGCAATGGGCTCGGCTCGGGCGGCTGTGGCCTCGGCCGGCGTGAGCGCGACGTATCCCGTCGTCCCGCATGCGGGTCAGCACGTAGTCGCGTCGCGCCAGGGCGGCGTCCGGATGCTCGATCGGATCGTAGCTCGACGGGGCCTTGGGCAAGCCAGCCAGCAATGCCGCCTCGGCGATGGTCAGCTCGTCCATTGACTTATCGAAATAGTTCAGCGCCCCGGCGGCGACCTGCGCCGTAGGAGCGATTGCCCAGAAAGATCTCATTCAGATAGAGCTCGAGGATTTTCCGCTTTTTCCGTGAAGGTACGCTCGACGCGCAGCGCCAGGAGGATCTCCTTGAACTTGCGTTCGTAGGACAGTTCGCTGCTCAGCAGGAAGTTCTTGGCGACCTGCTGGGTGATGGTGGAGGCGCCTTCAGGCCGCCGGTTGTTGCGTAGGCGCTCGAGATTGCTCACCAGCGCCCGGCCAATCCCGAACGCGTCGATGCCGGGATGATTGTAGAAGTGCTGGTCCTCGGCGGCGATGAAGGCGTGCTTCACCCGTTCGGGGAATGGCCTCGCTTGGCCGAAACCCCGATGTTGCCGGGCATACTCCGCCAGCAGCCGGCCATCGCCGGCATGAACGCGCGTCGATGGGCGTGTCGGCGGCCGGTGAGCTCGGCGAGCGCGCGGTGGTCGGGCAGGCCACCGCCGTAGTTGTTGACCAGGTACAGCACTGCTGCCCCGCCCAGAACCACCAGCAGGGTGACAGTCATCATGGCAGCTGACAGCAGGCGGAAAAGGCGCTTCACGATCCCTGTCCTCGATCAGGCACGGCAACGGTTGGCGGTCTCAGGTCCGCGGCACGGCAAAGTACTGGTCCAGCGACCGCACGATCGCCTGCCCCAATTTGGCTCGATAGTCGGGTTGTGCCAGATTGCGCGCGTCATCCGGGTTTGACAGATAGCCGAGCTCAAGCAGCACCGAGGGGATGTCGGGCGACTTCAGCACGGCAAAGCCCGCGAACCGGCGATGCCGCTTCACCAGCGCGGTCACGCGCGCGAGTTCCTCCGCCATGATGTCGGCGAATGCAATCGACCTGTTGTTGGTGTCGCGCTGCGCAAGGTCGATCAGAATGGTGGCGACCACGACATCGTGCTCGGGAAAGATCGGCGCCGGTCAGGACGTCGGCCTTGTTCTCCAGTGCGGCGAACTTGGCGGCTTCCTCGTCGGAAGCCTTTTCCGACAGCGTGTAGATGGAAGCGCCACGCTGCTCGCTCATGCGCAGGCTATCGGCATGGAGTGAGATGAAGATCCCCACCGAGCTTGCGCGCGGCGGCGATTCGATCGCGCAATCGGATGAACTCGTCGCCACCCCGCGTCAATACGACGCGGTAGCGCCCGCTGCGCTCGATCAGCGTACGCAACTCGCGGGCCATCTCGAGGACGAGGTCCTTCTCGTACAGGCCGTCGACGACGTGGCACCGGGATCCTCACCGCCGTGCCCCGGGTCGAGCACCACTACGGGGAGGTCGCGCTTGCGCGGGCCAGCGGCAGGAGCTGGCATGCCCGTTCACTTGACCAGCGACCGACGGCAGCGCCGGCGGGAAGGGTGGCTGGCCGGGAGGCCGGGACCGGGGCGGGGCTGCGGCCCGGCGCGGGCGCCACCACGGTCGGCGCCACCACGGCGGCAACGGCCGCGCTCGCCACCGGTTGCCGCGTCTCCGCCATCTCCGCCACCACATCGATGACCAGGCGATGGAAAAGGGGCTGTCCGTGTTTGGCGGCAGAACGATGCTGTTGACGACGCGCACGGGCTTGGCCAACGCCACCGCCAGGATCGAACGCCCATTGGACGTCGAGACCTCGTAGCCTCGCGCGAAGCCGCGCAAGGGCCGCCCGGCGTCGGCGCCAAGCAGCCATACGACTTCGTCCAGCTCGACGATCAGCCGGTCGGGATCGGTCCCCAATATGGTGGCGAAGCTCACCCTTGCGGTCGAGATCTAGCACGATCCGGGTGCGGGCTCCGTTCTCGCCGGCCGAAGCGCAGGCCGGAGGCTTCGGGCCAGGCCGCAGCTTGACCGGGAGCAGCAGTCCAGGCGATCCACAGGATCAGCAGCCGCACGACCGCGACGACCCCGACAACGGCACGTAGCCAAGCTGTTCGCCCGGCAGCTCGACCCTTGGATGCAGGCGCAGGTTCATCTCCTTGGGGAGATTACGATCGTGGATGCATGGCGACAGCTACTATAGTACCATCGTGATGGTCCGGGCTGGCAAGAATCGTTCGTGGTCAAAGGGTTGATCCCCGGTCGCGAATTGGTGCCTGCCACTGGCCGTCTCAATCAACAGGTTCCGGCCGACGGGCCGTCGCCGCTGCCAAGGCAGGGCCGCGCTGGACGCGTGTTGCCTGGCATGGTTGGCCCTCGTCCCTCGATCCTTTGTTCCACGTTCGGTTGCGCGCCGGCCGGTTGCAGCTGAGCATCGCAACGGCCGCCGCCGGCCTCCCTCAACTCGAGTCGCCACTGCCGGATGCTGCTGCTGCCGGTTGGCAAGGCGGCTACCGGAGATTTCCATCCATGGTCAAGCGTATGCTGATCGACGCCACCCACCCGGAAGAGACCCGGGCGGTGGTGCTCGATGACCGCTACCTAGTCGACTTCGACTTCGAGACCTCGACCAAGCTCCAGCTGAAGGGCAACATCACCTCGCGAAGATCACGAGGGTGGAGCCCTCGCTGCAGGCCGCCTTCGTCGAGTACTGGCGGCAACCGTCACGGCTTCCTCGCCTTCAGCGAGATCCATCCCGACTACTACCAGGTGCCGCAGGCAGACCGCGCGCTCCTGGAGGACATCGAGCGCGATGCAGCGACCAAGCCCGGCGGTGCGGACCCCGAGGCGGAGGCCGCGGGTGACGTCCAGCCCGCCGAGACCATCACCACCGACGCGGACGAGGAAACCGCCGAGGTGATGGCCGATCAGGCCCGCCGTTCGTGCCTCGACTGCTGCGCAGCTACAAGATCCAGGAGGTCATCAAGCGCCGGCAGATCATGCTGGTGCAGGTGACCAAGGAGGAGCGCGGCAACAAGGGCGCCGCGCTGACGACCTACCTGTCGCTGGCCGGCCGCTATTGCGTGCTGATGCCGAACACCGGGCGCGGCGGCGGCATCTCCCGCAAGATCACCAATGCCGGCGACCGCAAGCGCCTGAAATCGATCCTCGAGGAGTTCGACATCCCCGACGGCATGGCCGTCATCGTGCGCACCGCCGGCAGCGAGCGCAACAAGACGGAGCTGCGGCGCGACTACGAGTACCTCGTGCGCTTGTGGGACGAAATCCGCCAGCTCACGCTGCAATCGACGGCGCCGAACTCTGATCTACGAGGAAGCCAGCCTGATCAAACGGGCGATCCGCGACCTCTACGCGCGCGACATCGAGGAGGTGCTGGTCGAAGGCGACGACGCCTACAAGGCGGCCAAGAACTTCATGCGCACCTTGATGCCCAGCCACGCCAAGCGGGTCCAGCTCTACAAGGATGAAAGCAGCCACCTCTTTCATCGCTTCCTGGTCGAAAGCCAGCTCGACGCCATCCACAATCCGACCGTGAATCTGCCGCTCCGGCGGTTACATCGTCATCAACTCGACCGAGGCGCTGGTCGCCATCGACGTCAACTCCGGCCGGGCGACGCGCGAGCGCAATATCGAAGAGACCGCGCTGCGCACCAATCAGGAGGCGGCCGATGAGATCGGGCGCCAGCTGCGGCTGCGCGACCTCGCCGGCCTCATCGTCATCGATTTCATCGACATGGAGGAGCACCGCAACAACGCCGCGGTCGAGCGGCGCCTGAAGGAGGCCATGCGGCACGACCGCGCGCGCATCCAGGTCGGGCGCATCAGCGCATTCGGGCTGCTGGAGCTGTCGCGCCAACGCCTGCGGCCCAGCCTGATCGAAGCCAGCACCGAAGTCTGCCGCCACTGCCGGGCAGCGGCCATGTGCGGTCGACGGAATCGACGGCGCTGCACGTCCTGCGCGCCATCGAAGAGGAGGGCATCCGCAATCGCAGCACGGCCCTCGTCATCAGCGTGCCCACGACGGTCGCCCTCTACATCCTCAACAACAAGCGCGCCGCGCTGGCGGAGCTCGAGCAGCGCCACAACCTGCGCCTGACGGTCTCCGGCGATGACGCGCTGATTCCGCCCGATTCGCATGGACACGGAAGCACGACCGGCGCAGCGTGACGTCCCGGATGCGCGCACCGATCAGCCAGCCGGCACCGTGGTCGAGGACGAAGACATTCCGATGAGGAAGAAAGCGCGCCGCACGCGAGGAAGGCCGGCGGCCCGAAGCCGCGGACCGGCGGGCGGCCGTCGCCGGTCGCGCCGCCGCCGCCGCGGGCGGCGTGATGAAGGTCGGCGCGCCGCGACGCAAGCGCCCCGGCCGATTGCCTCAGCCCGAGGAAGATGCGGCTCCGCCATCGAGCCGGAGGACGAGCGCGAAGAGGGTGTTCGCGAGGACGGGGAAGAGGCAGCCGAAGCGCGCCGCGTGGGCACCAGGATGCCGAGATGCAGCGCAGACGGCGACGACGCGGCCGGCCGGGCGGCCGCCGCGGCGGCGCGGATCGATCGACGGCCGGGGACTGCAGCCTGGCGAAGCGGGTAGCGCCGGCATGTCGCCGCCTCGAGGTCCCAGAGCCGGACCGCCCTGGAGGCGACTGGCGGGCGAGGGCGAGCAGCCGCCGTACGGTGACGCCGACAGGCCTAGCGAACCCGCCGTCGAGGCGACGCGCAGGGCGATGGCCGTACGCCATGGCCGAGCAGACGCGAACCGGAACCGGACCGCACGTCCCCGAAGTCGAGCCATCAGAACCCGCGCAACCATCGCACCGCAGCGAGCCGGCGGTGGCGGCCGATGGCAACGGCTAGGCGTGGCATCGGGGCGTCGCCGGGCTCGCGAGCCGGAGCCCGAGGGCCCGAGCGGCGGACCGGTCGATCCGCCCGCTTCCGGTCCGCCAAGCGCGGCTGGTGGAAGCGGCTGATCGAATAGCCGCTCAGCGCCTATACGGGGCTGCCACTCCAGGAGACGGCTGGCGGCGGCCGCGATATCGACTGCCGATCCGGCAAACGAGAACCGGATGAACTGGTGGCCGCGCTCGGCGTCGAAATCGAGGCCGGGCGTCGCGGCAACGCCCGTTTCGGCCAGCATGCGGCGGCAGAATTCACCGCTGTCATTGGTCAGCCGCGCGACGTCCACGTAGATGTAGAAGGCCCCATCCGCCGGCGCGAGCCGATCGAAACCGGCGCGCGGCAGCTGCTCGAGCAAGAGCGCGCGGTTCTCGGCATAGCGACGGACGTTGGCTTCGAGCTCGTCCCCGCACTCGAACGCCGCTGAGGCGGCGATCTGCGGTAGTGTCGGCGGCGAGATGAACAGGTTCTGCGCCAGGCATTCGATCGGCCGCAGCAGATCGGTCGGCGCTACCATCCAGCCGATCCGCCATCCCGTCATCGAGAAGTACTTCGAGAAGCTGTTGATCACGATCGCATCCTCAGCGAGCGCGAGCGCGGTCGTCGGCCGCATGCCGTAGGTGATGCCGTGATAGATCTCGTCCGACACCAGGCGGATATGCCGCGCCCGGCAGTAATACGCACGAGACGAAACGAGTCCGCGTCGATCATCGTGCCGGTGGGATTCGAGGGGCTGGCGACGATCAGTCCGTCGATCCGGCCATCGACCTGGTCCAAGAGCGCGGGCGTCGGCTGAAAGCGCGTCTCCGCGCCGGTCAGCAGATTGACCGGCGTGATGCCGAGCGCGACCAGGATGTTCCGGTAGGCGGGATAACCGGGCGCACGAGAGCGACGCGGTCACCGGGATCGAAGGCCGCGAGGAAGGTCAGCAGAAAGGCGCCGGACGACCCGGTGGTGGCGATCAGCGCGCCGGGTCGACACTGACGCCGTACATCTCCCGATAGTGGCGGGCGATGCGCTGTCGAAGTGGCGGAATGCCCAGGGCCTCGGTATAGCCGAGCTGGTCGCGATCGAGCGCGTGCTTGGCGGCCTCGATGACCGCGCGGGGCGCACCCGTGCTGGGCTGTCCGACCTCGAGATGCAGAACCTCCGCACCTCGGCCGCGCGGGCGTTGGCTGCGGCCATCATCTCCATCACAATGAACGGAGCAATGGCGCTGCGGCGCGAGGGCTTGAACGGCGGGTGGTCGCCCATGTTATGCTAGATCCCGCTGACGGGTTGCGCGGCACGCCGCGTTCTGTCCAAGCTGTTACAGGAGGCGTGGCGTCGGGTCAACGAATTCGGTGCCGGAAACGTCGCTCGACGCTTCGTCACCGCGATGCGCGACGCCGTGGCGAGGCTGTACCTCCGACGTTCGCCGACAACCCCGACTACACGTCGATCGTCAACGAGCGCCATCACGCGCGCTGACCGCGCTGCTCGACGATGCGCGGACGCTGGGCGCGCGCATCGTGCCGCTCGGACCGCCCAACGAGTTCCCCGAGCCGGGCAGCCGCAAGCTCGAGCCGGTGCTCGTCGTCGGCGCGACCCCCGCGATGAAGATCATGCAGGAGGAGATCTTCGGGCCGCTGCTTCCGGTCGAGACGTACGCGACGTTCGACGAGGCGATCGCGCGGCTCAACGCGCGGCCGCATCCGCTCGCGTTCTACTACTTCGGCGGCAGCGCCGGCGCGTCGCGATCGCGTGCTGCGCGATACGCTCGCCGGTGGCGTCACCGTCAACGACACGCTGTGGCACTTCGCGCACGAGGGTCTGCCGTTCGGCGGCGTGGGCGCGTCGGGCATCGGCGCCTACCACGGCGAGCGCAGCTTCCTGACGTTCACGCACGAGAAGGCGGTGTTCCGCCAGCCGCGCGCGGCGGCGGCGCGGCTGCTCTATCCGCCGTACGGCCGGACCTTCGACAAGGTGCTGGCGCTGCTGAAGCGGCTCTAGCAGATCATCGCGACTCCGCCGTGCCGCGCGCAAACCGATGGCTGCGACAAGCGCTGGTTAGCGGCTCGCCAGTTCTCGCCGCGTCGTGGCAGCAGGCTGCACCGCGCCGGAATCGAGACCGACCATCGGCGACGGCGACGGAATTTCCGCGCCGCTCGATGGTCTCACCGGCGATGCCGGCGAGGGGCCGCGCGTTGCCTGCGCGCGCGCGATCCGGCGAACTGCGTCCTGTGTCACGCAGTGCCCGGCGTGCCCGTCGCCGGCGACCTCGGGACCGTCGCTCGAGGGCGTCGGTGCGCGGCTCACGGTCGCGCAACTGCGTCTTCGTGTCGTCGACGAGCGGCGCGTCGTGCCGCAAACGATCATGCCGAGCTACTACGCACCGACGGCCTGAACGACGTCGCGCCCGCAGTATCGCGGGCGGCCGATCCTCGACGCGCAGGCGGTCGAGGACATCGTCGCGTTCCTCGGCAACGCTGCGATGACGAAGATGCGCGCGACTTCGCTCGCCGCGGCGGCGCCGCGTTGCTCACGGCGGGCGGCGCGCTCGTCCTGCTGCGCGTCGACGCCGGTGCGTGGCGCCGCGGACGAATCTGCCGCAGGTGGCGCGAGCTCGCCGACTGGCTCGCCGGCCGTGTCGCCGCGCTTCGGAAGGCTCGTCGCTCGACATCCCGCGCCTCGCCGACAACGGCAACGCGATCCCGCTGCGCATCGCGATGCACGGGCCTCGTTCGCGGCCGGCGCCGAGTTGCGGTCGATCCGCCTCTACTCCGAGAAGAATCCGGTGCCGCTGATGGCGCGCTTCGACTTTCCAGTGCCGCCGGCGCGGGCCGAGGTCGACGCCCGCGTGCGGCTCGCGGGCACGCAGCGGATCGTCGCGATCGCCGAACTGGCCAACGGCGATCTGCACGCCGCGGTCGCCGACGTCGACGTCACGATCTCGGCCTGTCTGGACGGCACCTGATGGCCTTCGCGCGCATCCAGGTGCCGCCGGCAGTCAAGCGCGGCGACGCCGTCGAGGTGCGGATCTCCATCCGGCATCCGATGGAGACGGGCTTTCGCGTCGACGACGTCGGCAAGACGATCGCGCGCAATACGATCAAGGACCTCGTCTGCCGCTACGACGGGCGCGAAGTGTTCCGCGCGAGCCTGGGTTCCGGCATCGCCGCCAATCCGTATCTGCGCTTCTGGATCACCGCGACCGCGTCGGGCGAGCTCGCGTTCGAGTGGGTCGACGACGCCGGCGAGCGCGGCGACGCGCGCGCGGCGATCATCGTCGCGGGATGAGGACGACGATCGCGGCATCGCTCGCGGTCGTCGCGGCCATCGCCGTCGGAGTCGTTGAAGCCGAGCCGCGCTCCGGCATCGACGTACGCCGGCGCCGACGTTCGCGCGATGCAGGCCGACGATGCGCAGAATCCCGGCATGCTGTGGGTCGAGCGCGGCGCCGCGCTCTGGCGCGACGGCGCGAACGCCTGCGCGAGCTGCCATGGCGACGCGGCGGCGTCGATGAAGGGCGTCGCCGCGCGCCTTCCAGCGTGGAGCGCCAGGGAAGCGCGCGTCGTCGACCTCGAGGACCGGATCAACGCGTGCCGCGTCGAACGACAGGGCCGGCCGGCGCTCGCGCGCGAATCCGAGGACCTGAATGCGCTGACGGCATACGTCGCGACGCAATCGCGCGGGATGCCGGTCGACGTCGAAGGTCGACGGCGCTGCGCGTGCTGCGTTCGAGCGTGCCCGGGACTTCTATCACGAGCGCCGCGGGCAGATGAACCTCGCCTGCGCGAACTGCCACGAGCAGAACGCCGGCAAGCGCCTGCTCGTCGAGACGATCAGCGAGGGCCACGGCAACGCCTTTCCTGCGTACCGCCTCGAATGGCAGACCGTAGGCTCGCTGCAGCGGCGGCTGCGCGCATGCCTGTTCGGCATTCGGGCGGACGCTGCCGCCGGAAGGATCGCCGGTGCTGACCGAGCTCGAGCTCTATCTCGGCTGGCGCGCGAACGGCCTGCCGGTCGAGACGCCGGGCGTGCGAAGATAGCGCATGAAGCTCGGCATCGACTCGTATACGTACCATCGTTTCTTCGGCGAGTGGTACGCCGGTCTGCAGGACGATCCGGGCGCGCGAATGACCGTGTTCGATTTCCTCGACCGCGCGAAGGCGCATGGCGTCGCCGGCGTATCGCTGGAATCATGCTTCCTGCCCGACGACGACGCGTCGATCGACAAGCTGCGCGAAGGCCTCGATGCGCGCGGCCTCGAGCGCGTCTGGGCGTGGGGCCATCCGAGCGGCCTGCAATCGGGCAAGGCGCCGCCGGACGTCGCGCAGGATCTCGTGAAGCATCTCGGTGTTGCGCGCCGCGTGGGAGCGCGCGTGATGCGCATCTGCGGCGGCGGGCGGCGCACGCGGCCCGATCGCTGGGACGAGCACAAGCGCGGCCTTGTCGCGCAGTTGCGGCCGCTCGTCGACGAGGCGCAGGCGCACGGCGTCGTCATGGCGATCGAGAATCACATCGACCTGCTGGCCGACGAGATGGTGGACCTGATCGAGACCATCGGCTCGCCGTGGCTCGGCGTCTGCTACGACACCGCCAACAACCTGCGCATGCTCGAAGACCCGGTCGTCGTCGCGCGCAAGCTCGCGCCGTATGCGCGCGCGACGCACGTCAAGGACGTGACCGCGCAGAAGGGCGACCCGAAGACGTTCGCGTTCTGGCCCAGCGTGCCGCTGGGGCGCGGGCTCATCGATCTTCCGGAGGTGCTCGCATGCCTCGACGACGCGAAGTTCGACGGCCTGCTCGCGCTGGAGATCGACTACCTTGCGCCGGCGTACGTCGCCGACGGCGAGGAGGCGGCCGTCGGCGCGAGTCTCGACTACCTGCGCAAGGCCGTGGCCGCGCTGCCGACGCGGCACTGAAGCGGCTGTCGCGCGGCGGCCGTTGCATCGCCGACGGCGATCAGCGCGATGCGGCGAACCCGCCGCTCACTGCGGCGGCTTGACGCCGTCCTTGCTGACCTGGACGCGCGGCGCGGTCATCGTGCCGTCCGCCGTCACCTGCGCGACCGCGAAAATGTACTCGCCGGGAACGAGGTCCGAGCGCGCGCCCGGCACGGCGCGCACCAGCGGCGCGCCTTCGGGCACGAGGATGCGCTTGCGTGCCGTCCTTGAACTTCAGCGTGAGCTCGCGCTTGCCGGTGCCGACGACGACGCTGTCGACCGTTCGCGTTGGTCATCGTCGAGCCGGGCTCGAGGTCCCACTGCGAGCTGGCCTTCGGCGACGCGTCGGCGCCAGATAGTGCACTTCGACCGCGACCGGCGTGCCGTCGGGCCCGGGATGCGTCGTCGCGCCGACGTAGTCGCCCTGCCTTGAGGTCCTCGAACCGCGTCGCCTTGCGTGACCGACACCGCGGCGTCTGTCGGGGAGCATGAGCTTGAAGTCGCGGCCGTCGCGCGACTTGACCGACATGCGCGTTGGCTTCGACCGCGGTGATCGTCCCGCGCACGCGGACGTTGGTCTGCGCGAGTCGCGCGGCGGCCGCGAGCGCGGCGAGCGACGACCACGGAGGCAGGATGAGACAATTTCATGGAATCTCCCGGTTGAGGAAGCGGCGATGCCGCGCATGTCGCTAACAGGCGTGCGCGGGCCGCTTGTTCCGCGCGCACGTGCCGCCGCACGCCCATCAGCTAGGTCGCGGCGACCGCGCGGTCGTCGCCGAGCATCATCAGCGCGAACAGCTTGTCCTGCAGCGTCGGCGCTGCTTGCATCCGGCGCGCGAGCAGCGGCGTCGCCGCCGGATCGAGCACGACGAAATCGGCTTCCTTGCCCGGCATGAAGTTGCCGATGCGATCGTCGAGATACAGCGCGCGCGCGCCGCCCAGCGTGGCGAGATAGAACGCCGGCAGCGGCGACAGCGACTGGCCGGCGAGCTGGCGACCTTGTACGACTCGTCCAGCGTGCGCAGCATCGAGAACGTGGTGCCGCCGCCGACGTCGGTGCCGAGGCCCACGCGCACGCCGGCCGCGCGCGCCGCCGCGAGGTCGAAGAGTCCGCTGCCGAGGAACAGGTTCGACGTCGCGCAGAACGACATCGCGGCGCCGGTGGCCGCCATCCGCTGCCGGTCCGTCGTCGTCGAGATGGATGCAGTGCGCGTAGACGGCGCGCTCGCGCAGCAAGGCCGTAGTGGTCGTAGACGTCGAGATAGCTGCGGCTCCACGGGAAGAGCTCGGCCACCCACGCGACCTCGCCGCGATTCTCCGCGACGTGCGATCTGCAGGTACACGCCGGGATGCTCGTCCAGCAGGCGGCCCGCAGAGCTCGAGCTGCCGCTCGGTCGACGTCGGCGCGAAGCGCGGCGTGACCGCGTACGACGAGCCGGTCGCGGCCGTGCCACGCGCGCGATCAGCGCCTTCGCTGTCCTCGTAGCCGGACTCGGCGGTGTCGCGCACGGCACTCCGGGCACGTTGCGATCCATCAGCACCTTGCCGGCGATCGATCGCGCATCGAGCGCCTGCGCGCCGCCTCGAAGATCGCGTCGACCGACTGCCGGTGCATCGTCGCGAACACCATCGCCGTCGTCGTGCCGTTGCGCAGCAGCTCGGCGACGAAGAACTCGGCGACTTCGCGCGCGTGCGCCGGATCGCGCGAACTGGCGCTTCGGCCGGAAACGTGTAGCGCTCGAGCCACTCGAGGAGCTGCGCGCCGTACGACGCGATGATGTCCGTCTGCGCGATAGTGGACGTGCGTGTCGACGAAGCCGGGCAGCGATCAGCTTGCCGCGATAGTCGATGACCGCGCGTGCCGGCCGGCAGCGAGCGCGAGCGTCTGTCGCCGCCGCGACCGACGCGCCGCGACATGGCCGTCCGCGAACGACGAGCAGCGCCGTCGGCGAAAGTGGCGATGCGCGGCGTCGCCCAGCGTCGCCGGATCGCCGACGAAGTGCGAGGATCTCGCCGCGAAAGGCGCGGACGGCCGGCGGCGCGTCCGCGGGATCGGCGTGGCATCGGCGAGCGCGTCGTCAGCTCAGCGCTTCGCGCCCTGCGCGAACCACGTCGCGACGAGCGCGCGCTCGTCGTCGGTCATCTGCGTCAGGTTGCCGATCGGCATGTAGCGATTGCCGACGGTCTCGGCGATCTTCGCCGCATTCTGCCCGATCTGCTCCGGCGTCTCCAGCACGACGCCCTTCGGCGGCTGCGCGAATCCCGCCTGCGTCGGCTGCGCCGCGTGACAGGAGACGCAGCGCGCATCGAGCACCGCCTTCACCTGCGCGAACGCGACGCTGCGCGCCTTGGCCGGCGTCGCGCGGGCGCGGGCGCGAGCGCGACGGCGACGCCCGACGAGCAGCACGACGGCGACCGCGACGGCAGCAGCCACATCGTCCGGCCCTTGTGCCGCAGCACGAAGAACTGCCGGATCAGCACGCCGGCCAGCATGATCACGCCGAGCACGAGCCAGCCGTACGGATGGCTGTACGTCATCGGATAGTGGTTGCTGATCATCACGAACAGCACCGGCAGCGTGAAGTACGTGTTGTGCACCGAGCGCTGCTTGCCGATGATCCCCGGCGTCGGATCGGGCTCGCGGCCCGGCGCGGATGTCGGCGACCATCCGCTTCTGCCCCGGGATGATGTGGAAGAACACGTTCGCGACCATCATCGTGCCGATCATCGCGCCGACGTGGACGAACGCCGCGCGCGCGCCGAAGACGTGGAAGAGCGCCCACGCGGCGACCATCACCAGCGCCAGCATCAGCGCCGCGAGCAGGTTCTCGTTGCCGCGCGAGGATCCGGCACGCGCCGTCGTAGACGAGCCAGCCGCCGGCGATGAACGCGATGCTGATCGCGATCGCCGGCGGCAGGCGTCAGCGCCATCACGCTGCGGTCGATCAGATACGAGCTCGCGCCGTACCAGTAGATGAGCGCGAGCAAGCCCATTCCGGAGAGCCACGTCGTGTAGGCCTCCCACTTCGACCAGTGGAGGTTCTCCGACAGCGGCTCGCCCTTCGGGCCGGTCAGGTACTTCTGGCTGTTGTAGAAGCCGCCGCCGTGCACCGCCCAGAGCTCGCCGAAGACGCCGCGCTTCGCATCCTCCGGCTTCTTCGGAGGCGACGAGCGAGTTGTCGAGCATCACGAAATAGAAGGACGCGCCGATCCACGCGATGCCGGTGATGAGGTGCAGCCAGCGGACGAGCAGGTTCAGCCAGTCGACGATGTACGCTTCCATCCGATGCCCTTGCGAGATGCGCGGTGCGGCCTCCGCGAGCGGCACAGCCTCGGGCTTCATACTCAGGCGCCCGCAGGCTTGTGCCGCTCGCGGCGTCGCTGCGAGCGCCGGATTCAGCGCCGCAAGCCTCGGGCCGCACGACGCTCCCGGCCCATGGGCGGCATAGGCCTGCGGGCGCCTGAGTATGAAGCCCGCGGCTCGTGCCGCCCGTGGGCCGACGCGAGCGCGTAGCTACTTCTTCGGCAGCTTGCTCGCGACGCCTTCGACGTAGTAGTCCATCTTGCCGAGCTCGTCGTCGGTCATCGTCTTGCCGGCCGCGACGCGCTCCTTGCCGTCCTGGTCCTTGACCGGGCCCGGCGAACGGATGCAGCGTGCCGGCCTTGATGCTCGCCTTCGAGCTTCGCCACCTGCGTCCTTCACGTCGGCGGGAATCGCCGGCGTTGAGCGGCGCGAGCTTGATCATGCCGTCCTTGTATGCCGCCCCAGACGTTCGTCGGCTTCCACGTGCCGGCGATCACCTCGCTGCACGGCCTTCGTGTAGAAGTCGCCCCACTGGTGCGTCGTGGCGGTCAGCTGCGCCTTCGGGCCCGTACTTCGACATGTCGGAGTGATAGCCGAACGCGTACTTGCCCTTCTCCTCGGCGGCCTGCACGACGGCGGTCGAGTCGGTGTGGTGCGTGACGACGTCGGCGCCCTGCGAGATGCAGCGTGTTGCGCCGCCTCGCGCTCCTTGCCCGGGTCGTACCACGAGTTCACCCAGATCACGCGCACCTCGGCCTTCGGGATTGACGCTGCGCGCGCCGCGCGCGAACGCGTTGATCCCCTGCAGCGACCTCGGGGATC
The DNA here is from genome assembly GCA_963817195.1 of uncultured Gammaproteobacteria bacterium. GTDB lineage: Bacteria > Pseudomonadota > Gammaproteobacteria > Steroidobacterales > Steroidobacteraceae > SCUD01. The sequence goes on along the minus strand of CAWFNJ010000017.1, from coordinate 5,995 downwards.
GGAAACGCGGCGACGTAGCCGAGGATGTTGGTCTTGGTCATCTTGCCGGCGATGACGCCGGTGAGATAGCGGCCTTCGTAGAAGCGCGCGTTGTAGATGCCGAAGTTCGGTCCGGTCTTGTAGCCGGTCGCGTGCATGAACGTGACCTTCGGGAACTGCTTCGCCACCTTCTCGGTCGGGTTCATGTAGCCGAAGCTCGTCGTGAAGATGACCTTGTTGCCGCTCTGCGCGAGCTCGCGGATCACGCGCTCGGCGTCCGGCGCCCTCGGCGCACGTTCTCGACGTACTTCGTCTGCACCTTGCCGCCGAGCGCCTTTTCCATCTGCTTGCGGCCCTGGTCGTGCTGGAACGTCCAGCCGGCGTCGCCGATCGGGCTCACGTAGACGAAGCCGATCTTGACCGGAGCCGCCGCGAGCGCGCTGCGCCGCGAACGCCGCGGCGCCGGCCAAGCACGCGCCGCGATCTGTCAACATGCTGCTCTCCGATGAAACATGTCGGAACCGCCGCTGGGACTGCCGCAACGACGGCCGTTCGCCGTGCCGGTGCGTCCGATGCGCGCGATCTCTGCCCTGCAATCGCTCGAGGCCTCGCGCTAGTCCGGCCGGTAGGGCTGGCCCGAGCGACACCGGCGAATTGAGCCGGATCGTGTTGACGTTGCGCGAGATGATCACGAGCACGATGATCGTCGCCCAGTACGGCAGCGACGACAGGAACTGCGACGGAATCTCGATCTGCGCGCCCGAGCCCTGCACGAAGAGCTGCGCGATCATGACGCCGCCGAACAGATAGGCGCCGACCAGCACGCGCAGCGGCCGCCACGTCGCGAACACGACGAGCGCGAGCGCGATCCAGCCGCGGCCCGCCACCATGCCCTCGACCCACAGCGGCGTGTAGAACACCGACAGGAACGCGCCGCCCACGCCCGCCATCGCGCCGCCGAAGATCGTCGCGAGGTAGCGGATGCGGATGACCGGATAGCCGATCGAGTGCGCGGAGGCCGGCGATTCGCCGACGGCGCGCAGCACGAGGCCCGGCGCGGCTGCGGTACAGGAACCAGACGACGCCGGCGAACAGCAGCCCACGATCACGTAGACGAGCGACTGCTGGTCGAACAGCGACGGGCCGAGCACCGGGATGTCGGCGAGCAGCGGAATCGTCGAACGCGCCGGCACCGCGAGCAGCGTCACCGACTCGTACGGCTTGCCGATGAACGCCGACAGGCCGACGCCGAAGATCGACAGCGCGAGCCCCGAGGCGACCTGGTTCGCCATCAGCGTCAGCGTCAGCGACGGCGAAGATCAGCGCCATCGCGGCGCCGGCGGCCATGCCGGCGAGCGCGCCGAGCCACAGTGCTGCCGGTGTCGTGCGCGGCGGCGAAGCCGGCGATCGGCGCCGACCGCCATCATGCCTTCGGCGCCGAGATTCAGCACGCCCGACTTCTCGGTGACGAGCTCGCCCAGCGCCGTGATGATGAGCGGCGTGCCGGCGACGATCGTCGCGAGCGAGGATCGGCGTGATGATCGGTGTCCATCAGGTCGTCGCCTAGCGGGCCGGCCGCCGCACGCGCGGCGCCGACGCGCACGCGATAGTTGATGAACACGTCGGAGCCGAGCAGGAAGAACAGCAGCATGCCCTGGAACACCTTCGAGATCGACGACGGCAGGTTGAGATACTGCTGCGCCTGCTCGCCGCCGAGGTAGAGCAGCGCCATCAGCAGGCTCGCGAAGAAGATGCCGATCGGATTCAGCCGCCCGACGAAGGCGACGATGATCGCCGCGAAGCCGTAGCCGGTCGACACGTGTCGGTGAGCTGTCCCATCGGGCCGGCGACTTCGCCCATGCCGGCGATGCCGGCGCATCGCGCCGCCGACGAGCATGCCGATCCAGATCATGCGCTTGCGCGGAGAAGCCGGCGTAGCGCGCCGCGGCCCCGGCCTCGCCCGCGACGCGCATCTGGAAGCCGATGAAGCTGCGGTTGCATGAACACGTAGCCCGCGCGCGAGCGCGCCGAGCGCGATCGAGGAACGCCGAAATTGAGCCGCGTGCCTTCGACCAGGATCGGCAGCAGCGCCGCGTCGGTGAACATCTTCGGTCTGCGGAAAGTTGAAGCCCTCCGGATCCTTCCACGGCCCGTGCACGAGCCACGACACGCGCGAGCTGCGCGATGTAGACGAGCATCAGCGACACCAGGATCTCGTTGGCGTTGAATCGCGTCTTGCAGCAGCGCCGGGATCGCCGCCCACAGCGCGCCGCCGATGGCGCCCGGCGACGACCATCGCCGGCAGCAGCAGCGCGCTCGTCGCTGCCCGTGGAAGTGCGAGCGCGATGCCGCCGCCGACGATCGCGCCGATGATGAACTGGCCCTCGGCGCCGATGTTCCAGACGTTGGCGCGAAAGCCGACGGCGAGACCGACGCGCGATCAGCATCAGCGGCGTCGCCTTGAGCAGGAGCTCGGCGACGCCGTTGAGCGTCGCGGAGCGGGCTCAGAAGAAGAACGTGTGAAGCCCTCGACCGGATTCTTGCCGAGCGCCGCGAAGATGATGAAGCCGCCGATGAGCGTCAGCGCCGACCGCGAGCAGCGGCGACGCATAGCGCATCGCCGCGAGGCTTCGGGCCGCGCTTCAAGCCTGAGCCGCATGGCGCCTCCGCGGCGTCGTCGCCGACCTCGTCGGCGCCCGGCCACATGCCGCTCATCCAGACGCCGATCTCCTCGACGTTGGTCTCGCCGATCGGCTTCGCCGGCGACAGCCGCCCCTTGGCGATGACCGCGATGCGGTCGCAGATCTCGAAGAGCTCGTCCAGCTCCTCGGAGATCACGAGGATCGCGCGCGCCGGCGTTGCGCAGGTCGATGATCGCCTGCCGGATGAACGCCGCGGCGCCGACGTCCACGCCCCACGTCGGCTGCGCGACGACGAGCACCTTCGGCTGCTGCAGGATCTCGCGGCCGACGATGAACTTCTGCAGGTTGCCGCCGGACAGCGATCTTCGCCTGCGCCTGCGGGCCGCCGCACTTCACGTTGTACTCGTCGATGCATCGCCGCGCGAACGCGCGCGACCGCCGCGAAGTCGATCAGGCCGCGCTTCGACGCAGCCGCGCCGGTGCGCCGTCAGGAGCGCATTCTCGGCGAGCGACATCCGCGGCACCGCGCCGCGGCCGAGCCGCTCCTCCGGCACGAAGCAGAGGCCGAGGCGCCGGCGGCGGCCCGGGCGCATCCGCCCGGCCTCGATGCCGCAGATCTGCACCGGGAACTTGCTCGCGCGAGCGGCTCTTCGCCGGAGATCGCGTACAGCAGCTCCTGCTGGCCGTTGCCCGAGACGCCGGCGATGCCGACGATCTCGCCGGAATGCACGTCGAGGTGGATGTCCTTGAGGTCGGTGCCGAACGGATCGTCGGAGGCTTGCGACGAGGCCGGCGAGCGTGAGCCGCACCTCGCCGCCCGGCGTGGCCGCGCCGTGCTGCGGCACCGGCAGATCCTTGCCGATCATCATCCGCGCCATCGATCTTCGGCGTCTCCTGCGCGGCATCGCAGTGGCCGGTGACCTTGCCCGCGCGCAGCACCGTCGCCGTGTGGCAGAGCTCCTGGATCTCGTCGAGCTTGTGGCTGATGTAGAGGATGCTGCAGCCTTCGCGCGGCGAGCTGGCGCAGCGTCTCGAAGAGCTTGCGCACCGCCTGCGGCGTCAGCACCGACGTCGGCTCGTCCATGATCAGGAGCTTCGGGTTCTGCAGCAGGCAGCGGATGATCTCGACCCGCTGGCGCTCGCCGACCGACAGCGAGTGCACGAGCCGGCGCGGATCGACCGGCAGGCCGTACTTCTCCGACACTTCGGCGATGCGCTGCGCGAGCGCGGCCGAGATCCGGTGCGCCGGGCAGCGCCAGCGCGACGTTCTCGACGACGGTCAGCGTCTCGAACAGCGAGAAGTGCTGGAACACCATGCCGATGCCGAGCGTCGCGCGCGTGCGCCGGGATTGGCGGCGTCGACCGGCTTGCCTTCCCAGAAGCATCTCGCCGTCGGTCGGGCTCGCACGACGCCGTAGATGATCTTCATCAGCGTCCTCTTGCCGGCGCCGTTCTCGCCGAGCACCGCGTGGATCTCGCCGGGCATCACCGTGAGGATCGATGTCCTCGTTGGCGACGACGGACGGGTAGACCTTGCGGATGCCGCGCAGCTCGAGGCGCGGCGCCGCGGCGGCTCATCGCGACTGGCTGTCAGGCTTGAGCCTGATCGCGTGCATCGCGCCGATCGCGCTCGCGATGGCGAGCGGCGACCGTGCGGCCGGCTTCAGCCGGCCGCGCCGCGCGCGCGCTGCGCACCTGCAGCAGCTGCGCCGCGACCGCGATGGCGATCGTCGCCGGGCTCCTTGCCGGTGATGCCGGCGATGCCGATCGGGCACGTCATCGCGGCGAAGCGCGCCGCCGGCATGCCGCGCGCGCGCCAGCCGCTGCTCGAACTGCCGCCGCTTCGACAGCGAGCCGATCAGGCCGAAATACGCGAAGTCGTCGCGCTGCAGAATGCGCTCGGCGAGCGCTCGTCCAGCGGATGGCTGTGCGTCATCACGAGAAAGTACGCGCCGGGCGGCGCGGCGGCGACCTCCGCCTCCGGCGTGTCGGTGCATGACGCCGACGACGTTGTCGGGGATCGTCGGCGGGAAACGCGTCGTCGCGCGTGTCGACCCACGTGACGCGGCAGGGGATGTCGGCGAGCAGCTGCACGAGCGCGCGGCCGACGTGGCCCGCGCCGAACAGCACGATGTCGAAGCCGGCGCGCGCACCGGATCGAGGAACACAGCGCGGCGTTCGCGTCGGCGCCGATGCGCACGAGCTGCGCGCTCTCGCGCCGACGCGCAGCGACTTCGCGGGCGCAGCGCGATCGCGTCGGCGCGATCGCCGATGGCGTCGCCGAACGGCCTCGATCGCGGCGGTCACGACCAGGCGGCCGGCGGCGGTCGTCGCCGCGTCGTCGGCACGAGCGTGACGCACGGCGTGCGCGTCGTCGCGCAGCGCGGCGCGCGTGAGCGATCCACTCGGCGGCGTCCCGGCGACCGGCTCGAACAGCAGGTTCACGACGCCGCCGCAGCATTGGCCGAGGCTCGCGCCCAGCGGAAAGCGGTGCAGCCGTTGCGCGCCGGGCGCGCCGCCGATGCAGGTCGCGCGCGATGCCGATCGCCTGGTACTCGAGATGGCCGCCGCCGATCGTGCCGTCGACGCGTCTCGCGCGTGACGATCATCCGCGTGCCCGCGGCGCGCGGCACCGAGCCTCGCGTGCCGACGACGCTGACGAGGACGGCCGGCGTCCCGCGTCGCCTGCAGCGCGACCAGCGCGTCGACCCAGTCGTTCACACGCACACCGTCTCCGTCGCCTTCGCGGCGGCCTGCGTGCGCGCATGGCGCTGCTTCAATTCCTCGACCGACGTCAGGATGGCTTCCGCGGTCGCGGGCGCGTCGAGCGGCGGGCGACAGCGATAGTCGGCGATGGCGGCGATCGCGTCGCGGATCGCTGAAGCACCGAGATGCCGAGCATCAGCGGCGGCTCGCCGATCGCCTTCGAGCGATGGATCGTGTCCTCGGCGTTGATGTCCGGACTCGTAGATGCGCACGTTGAACTCGGCCGGCACGTCGTTCGCGACCGGAATCTTGTACGTCGACGGCGCATGCGTCATCAGCTTGCCCTTGTCGTTCCACCACAGCTCCTCGATCGTGAGCCAGCCCATGCCCTGGATGAAGCCGCCCTCGATCTGCCCGATGTCGATCGCCGGATTGAGCGAGTCGCCGACGTCGTGCAGGATGTCGACGCGCAGCAGCTCGATTCTCGCCGGTCAGCGTGTCGACGACGACTTCCGACACCGCGGCGCCGTAGCAGAAATAGAAGAACGGGCATGCCGCTCCACGTCTTGCGATCGTAGCCGATCTTCGGCGTGCGGTAGAAGCCGGTGGCCGACAGCGACACGCGCGCGAAGTACGCGAGTTTCACCAATTCGTAGCAATACGTGGCG
>CAWFNJ010000016.1:0-17002 GCA_963817195.1 uncultured Gammaproteobacteria bacterium | reverse complement strand
TCGCTGTAGCCGTTCGCCAGGCAGGGCGTCCAGCAGTTCGTGTCGAGCTGGCCTGGGGGGCGGTCCTGGGCGGAAGCAAATCCCAGGAAGCCGCCCAAAATTGCGCCGCTAAGCGCCGAAAAACCGAAGTGAATCAATGAGGAGTGCTTGGTGCGACGGGTCATTTGGGCCTCCCGCGGCGTCTTGGCAGCCAAATCGCCGCTTCCACACGACCAAGTATCACGGCGAGCCCGAAAGTCGCACCCATTTCGATAAATATTTTCTTAACGATCACGCCCTGCGGGATTTTTCAGTTCTGAAGCGTCTCCGCTTCCTGGCTCTGGGTGGCGAAATGGACGCCCTGGGTTCGTCGAGACGTTTCCGCGGAAACGTTTTTTCTGCGTGCGATCGAGGACTTCCAGAGCGATCCGCCAAAGCCAGGCTGACCTCAGTCGAGGTAGCGTTCGATCTTCCGGAAGAGGTCCACTCGGTCGACGAGATCGGTCAGCCAGTCGAGGCGGTCGGTCTCGAGCCGGAGCACCGGCGAAAGGTCGTAGCGCTTGAACCAGTCTTCGTACAGCCGGTTCAGACGGCTGAGATAGCTCACCGGAATCTCCTGCTCCATCGCGCGGCCGCGCAGGCGAATGCGCTTTCTGAGCGTCCGCACCGGGCAGCAGAGCTGGATCATCACATCCGGCGGCTTCAACGCCGTGCACATCGACTGGTAGAACTGCTGGTAAGTCTTCCAGTCGCGCGTGTCGATGAAGCGCCGGCGGTGGAGGTTTCGCGCAAAGATCTCCGCGTCCTCGTAGATCGTGCGGTCCTGCACGACCGTGCCCGGATCGTCCTGCAATTCGAGCTGGAGGCGGAACTTGTGCGCCAGGAAATAGAGCTGGGAGCGGAACGCCCAGGTCTTCATGTCGCGGTAGAAATCCGCGAGATAGGGATTCTGGTCGTTCGGCTCGAAGAAGGGCTTGATGCCGTAGCGGCGGCAGAGGAATTTCGTCAGCTCGGTCTTGCCGGCGCCCATGTTGCCGGCGATCGCGATGAAGCGCTTTCCTGCTACGGGCGCGGCCCCCACTAGAGCCAGTAGACGAAGATGAAGAGGCCGAGCCAGACCACGTCGACGAAATGCCAGTACCAGGCGACGGCCTCGAAGGCGAAATGCTGGTGCGGCGTGAAGTGGCCTTTCATGCATCGCATCCAGATCACGACCAACATGATCGCGCCGACGGTCACGTGCAGGCCGTGGAAGGCCGTCAGTAGGAAAAAAGTGGAGCCGTAGATGCCGGTGCCGAGCTGCAGCCCGAGTTCCGCATAGGCGTGGTGGTATTCGAGGACCTGCACGCCGAGGAAGGCGAAGCCGAGCAGGAAAGTCAGCGCGAGAAAGACCTTCAGCAGGCCGCGCATCCCGCTCTTCATGGCGTGGTGCGCGATCGTGAGCGTGAGTCCCGAGGTCAGGAGCAGCGCGGTGTTCAGCGCCGGCACGCCGAAGGCGGGGATGATTTCGTAGCTGCCATCGTCGCGCGGGCTCAAGGCGCCGGGGCCGTTGCTCGGCCAGCCGGCCTCGAACCCGGGCCATAATAGTGACGTCACTGCCTTCGCACCTTCACCGCCGAGCCAGGGCACCGACAGTTGTCGCGCGTAGAAGAGCGCGCCGAAGAAAGCGGCGAAGAACATCACCTCGGAAAAGATGAACCACATCATGCCCATGCGGAACGAGCGGCCGACCTGCTCGTTATAGAGTCCGGCCTGGTTTTCCCGGATCACCTCGCCGAACCAGGCGTAGAACATCGCGCAGAGGAGCGCGAATCCTGCGCCAAGCACCCAGGGGCCGATGGATGCGCCATTCAAGGTCGTGGCGGCGCCCGCCATCAGCGTGAACAGGGAGATCGAGCCGAAGAACGGCAGCTTGCTGCCGTGCGGAAAGTAATACCGCCCCGGATCCTGTGCGTGTTCGGCCTGAGTCATCACGATCTCCGGACGTCGTAGAAGGCGTAGGAGAGAGTCAGGCGGTCGATGCCGGGCGGCAAGCCGCGGTCGACGATGAAGCGCACCGTCAGTTCGCGTTCCTCGTCCTTCTCGAATTTTTGCGGCGTGAAGCAGAAGCATTCGGTCTTCACGAAGTATGCCGCGGCGCGCATCGGCGTGATGCTCGGCACCGCCTGGCCGGTATTCGGGTGGCCGGCGAGATTGGTCGCGACATAGTGCGCTTCGTACAACTGCCCCGGCTTCACCTTCATGGAGGAGGCGACCGGCGCGAGGATCCAGGTCCCGCCGTCCGGCACCGAGGCCGTGAACTCGACCACGACGGTGCGCGGATCCGTGCTCGTCGCAGGCGTGACGTCGGCGGCGCGCGTGAGGTTGCCGCGCGTACCGATGCCGGTGATCTCGCAGAACACGTCGTAGAGCGGCACCAGCGCGAAGCCGAAGGCGAAGCTGCCGAGGACCATCAGTACGAGCTTCGCCGTCAGCGCGCGATTGGATTTGCGCCCGGGCGTGTTCATGCGCCGCGCCCCAGGTGCAGCAGGATGTAAGCGGCGTAGACGGCGATCGCGGCAATGCCAAGTGCGATCGCGAGCCGCAGGTTACGCGCGGGCGCGGTCAATGGAGCTCCGGGGACTTTTCAAAGGTGTGGTAAGGCGCCGGCGATGGCACGGTCCACTCGAGGCCATGCGGCCAGTCCCAGACGCCGGCCGTCGCGCGCTCGCCGCCCCGCACGCACTTCACGATCAACCAGACGAACAGGAGCTGCGACAGGCCGAACCCGAAGGCGCCGATCGAGGAGACCATGTTCCAGTCGGTGAACTGCATGCCGTAGTCGGGCACGCGCCGCTGCATGCCGGCGAGCCCGAGGAAATGCTGCGGGAAGAACAGCACGTTGACGAAGATCGCCGACGTCCAGAAATGCCACTTCGCGATCGCCATGTCGTACATGTGGCCAGTCCATTTCGGCAGCCAGTAGTAGACCGCGGCCATGATGCCGAACACCGCGCCCGGCACCAGCACGTAATGGAAATGCGCGACCACGAAATAGGTGTCATGGTACTGGAAGTCCGCCGGCACGATCGCGAGCATCAGGCCCGAGAAGCCGCCGATCGTGAACAAGAACAGGAACGCGAGCGCAAACAGCATCGGCGGCTCGAACGTGATCGAGCCGCGCCACATCGTCGCGGTCCAGTTGAAGATCTTCACGCCGGTCGGCACCGCGATCAGCATCGTGGACAGCGTGAAGAAAAGCTGGCCGGCGAGCGGCATGCCGACCGTGAACATGTGGTGCGCCCAGACAATGAATGACAGGAAGGCGATCGAGGCGATCGCGTACACCATCGCTTCGTAGCCGAAGATCGGCTTGCGGGAGAAGGTCGGGATGATCTCCGACACGATCCCGAAGGCCGGCAGGATCATGATGTAGACCTCGGGGTGCCCGAAGAACCAGAACACGTGCTGGAACAGCACCGGGTCGCCGCCGCCCGCCGCGTTGAAGAAGCTGGTGTGCAGGTAGTAGTCCGTCAGCAGCATCGTGACGCCGCCGGCGAACACCGGCATGACCGCGATCAGCAGGTACGCCGTGATCAGCCAGGACCAGGAGAACAGCGGCATCTTCAGGAGCGTCATGCCGGGTGCGCGCATGTTGACGATCGTCACGATCACGTTGATCGCGCCCATGATCGAGGACGCGCCCATCAGGTGGATCGAAAACATGGCCATCGGGAAGGCAGTGCCGGTCTGCAGCACGAGCGGCGGATAAAGCGTCCAGCCGGAGGCCGGCGCGCCGCCCGGCACGAAAAAGGTCGACAGCAGCAGCACGAAGGCGAAGCAGAGCAGCCAGAAGCTGAACAGGTTCATGCGCGGCAGCGCCATGTCGGCGGCGCCGATCTGCATCGGCACCATCCAGTTGGCGAGCCCGACCGTCGCCGGCATGACCGCGCCGAACACCATCACGAGCGCGTGCATCGTCGTCAGCTGGTTGAAGCGCGCCGGGTTGAAGAGCTGCAGGCCGGGCTCGAACAGCTCGCCGCGGATGCCGAGTGCCAGCAGCCCGCCGATCAGGAACATCAGCAGCGAGAACACCAGGTACATCGTGCCGATGTCCTTGTGGTTCGTCGTCGTGAGCCAGCGCGCGATGCCTTTTGCGGGACCGTGGTCGTGTGCCATGCCGGTCACTCCGCGCTCGCGAGCGTGTCAGCCCGCGCGGCCAGGATCTGCTGCTCGAGCCAGGCGTCGAATTCCGCCTTCGGCTTTGCGATCACGACGATCGGCATGAAGCCGTGGTCGGCGCCGCAGAGTTCCGCGCAGACGCCGCGGTAGGTGCCGGGCTTGTCGGCATCGACCGAGATCCACATCTCGTTGATAAAGCCCGGGACCGCGTCGCGCTTCATGCCGAAATCCGGCACCCACCAGGCGTGGATCACGTCGTTGGAAGTCAGCAGCAGGCGGATCTTGGTCCCGGTCGGCACGACCAGCGGGTGATCGACGTCCAGCAGGTAGTGATCGACCGTGGCCGGATCAATGCCGGAATCCTTCTGGCGCGCGAGGTCGCTCGAGCGCGCGAGGCGGCTGAAGAAGTTCACGCCGGTGCCGAGGTACTCGTAGTGCCACTGCCACTGGTAGCCCGTGATCTTGACCGTGAGCTGCGAGTTCGAGGTGTCCTCGATCTTGATCAGCTTCTCGACCGAGGGCAGCGCCATGCCGATCAGGATCAGCGTCGGCACGATGGTCCAGGCCGCCTCGAGGCGCGCGTTGTGCAGTAATTTCTGGTCGGCGACCGCGCCCCGCGACTTGCGGAAGCGGAACATCGCCACGATCATCGCACCGAAGGTGACGACGGCGATGATCACGCAGATCCACAGCATGATCATGTGCATGTCGTAGATTTCGCGCGACAGCTCGCTGACGCCTACCGGCATGTTCAGCAGGTCCCAATTGGACCCTGCGGACGTTGCTGTCAAAGCCGGAACTCCCGCGATGTGGCCCGCGGAACGCGGGCGCACGGCCCGGGAATCGTAAGGGAGGCGCCGCCCAGCCGCAACCTAGCGGATGCGCAAAGCGAGGGCGCCGGGAAGCGCCGCGGCGACCTTGCCGACGTCCCGGTCCGGCAGCCAGGGAATGATGCCGAGGCAGGGCGCGGCGAGCCTTGATTTCAACGTGGCGATATTGGCGTCGCGGCGGCCGAATTCCGGATCGATGGAGTTTCCGACCCATCCCGCAAGCGAAAGATCACGCGCCTGGATCGCGTCCGCGGTCAGAAGCGCGTGATTCAGGCAGCCGAGCCTTAAGCCCACGACCAGGATCACGTCCATCCCGAGCAGGGACGGCAGCTCCGCGCAGGAACGCACCGCGTCGAGCGGCACCAGGAAGCCGCCGGCACCCTCGACGATCACGACATCGGCCGATGCGGCGAGCGCCGCATAGGCGCTCGCGATGCGATCGGTGTCGATCGCGATGCCCGACTCCGCAGCCGCAATGTGCGGCGCGATCGCGACTTCGTAGAGACAGGGATTCACGAGCGCGTAGGGATGGCGCGTACTCGACTCGGATTGCAGCAGCAAGGCGTCTTCATTGGCGGACCCCTCTGGGCCGGCGATGCTGCCCGCGGCGATCGGCTTCATGCCGGCGACATTCAGCCCCGATTCGCGCAGGCGGCGGAGCAGAGCTGCGGCGACCAGCGTCTTGCCGACGCCGGTGTCGGTGCCCGTGACAAAGAAGGAGCGACTCATCGCGACGCGGGTCCGCGGCGGCGGATGTCGGCGACCGGAATCGTGAACTCGCCGTCGCGTTCCCGGGCGGGCTTCTCGATTGCGCCCCAGGCCTGCCCGAACACGACTTCAATACTCGCGTGCAGCAGGCCTTCCTTGCGATGCGATTCATAGGCCCGTTCGACGGCCTGGAGGCGATGGCGGCCGGTCAGGCCTCGTGGGCGATCCGTCGCGGCGTTTTGTGCGCCGGTCGCCTTGAGGTCCTGCATCAGGGCGCGGAGGTCTCCGTACGTCAGCGTGTAGCGCGATACATCGAGCACGGGCTCGACGAGGCCGGCGCGGATCAGCCCGTCGCCGATGTCGTGCATGTCGGTGAACGGGTTGACGTGCGTGCAAGCGTCCGCGGCGCGCCAGGCCATGCGCAGCTCCGAGAGCGTGTCCGGGCCGACGGTCGAGAAGGTCAGAAGGCCCCGCGGTTTCAGGAGGCGCGCCGCCTCCGCGAACAGCGCATCGAGATCCTCGCACCAGGGCAGCAGCAGATTGCTGAAGAGGAGATCCACGCTCGCATCGGGCAGCGGCACCGCGAGCGCGTCGGCACAGAGGCGCTCGACGCGGCCGTCCCGATCGTGACGTGCGACCTCCTCGAGCATGCCGGGTGCGAAATCGAGCGCGATGACTCTGGCCTTCGGCCAGCGCTTTGCAAGCGCTACCGCAGCATGGCCGGTGCCGCAGCCGAGATCGAGGACGCTTTCCGGCTCGAAGGCGATCCAGTCGAGGCGCGCGATCAGCTGCTCGCGGACGCCGGCCTGCAGCACCGCGGCTTCGTCGTAGGTGGCGCTCGCGCAATCATGGTGCCGGCGAATGGCGCTGGTATCGAGCAGCGGCCCTTTGCCGCTCATACCGGCACGAGGATGTCGGCGAGCGCGGCGACCAGCGCCTCGACATCCGCGTCGCGATGCGAAGCAGAGAGTGTGATGCGAAGTCGCGAGGTATCGGCGGGCACCGTCGGCGGGCGGATCGCGGCGACAAACAAGCCGTGATCGAGCAGGTGCTCGCTCGCGTGAACGGCGGCATCCGCGTCGCCAAGCAGCAGGGCTGGATCGGCGTCGTGGAATCGGCGAGCGGCAGGCCGGCCGCAGGGCCAATTCGCGGAAACGGCGGGTCAGGGCCAGCACCCGTTCGCGCCGCCAGGGCTCGGCGACTGAGACGGCGAGCGCGGTACGCGTCGCCGCGGCGACGGCCGGCGGCAGCGCGGTCGTATAAATGTAGGTGCGTGCGCGCTGGATCAGGTGTCGATCAGCTCCGCGCTGCCGGCGATGAAAGCGCCGAAGCTGCCGAAGGCCTTGCCGAGCGTGCCGACGAGCGCCGGCACCTCGGCCGCCGTCATGCCGAAGTGCTCGAGCGTGCCGCGCGCCGTTCGCGCCGATCACGCCGAGTCCGTGCGCGTCGTCGACGGCGAGAAAGGCGCCTTGCCGCGCGCAGACGGCGGCGAGCGCCGGCAACGGCGCGAGATCCCCGTCCATGCTGAAGACGCCATCGGTCAGCACGACCGCGGGCTCCGACTCAAGCGCCTGGAGCTGCTGCTCGAGCGCGGCCGCATCGCGGTGCGGGTAATGCGCAGACGGCGGCGCCGGACAGGCGGCCGCCGTCGATCAGCGAGGCGTGATTGAGACGGTCGCCGAACACCGCGCCGCCGCGTCGCACGAGCGCGGCGACGAGGCCGAGATTCGCCATGTAGCCGGTCGAGAAGACGATCGCGCGCTCGCGGCCGGTGAAGGCGGCGAGTTCCCATTCGAGCGCTTCGTGTTCGGTCAGGTGGCCGGTGATCAGGTGCGAGGCGCGGGCGCCGACGCCGTGCAGGCGCGCGGCCGCGACGAAGGACTCGACGACCCGCGGATGCGCGGCGAGGCCGAGATAGTCGTTGCTGCAGAAATCGACGCAGCGTCGGCCGTCGAGCTCGATCTCGGCGGTCTCGTGATGGCCGCGGCGCACCGTGCGGCGCCGGCGCCTGCAGGCCGCGGGCATCGAGGTCCGCGAGCGCCGGTCGCGAATGAAATGCGCGAGGCGGGCACGGCGTTCAGCTCGCCGCGGGCGTCGGGCTCCGGCCGGATGCCGAGCCGCCCGAAGAGCGCCTGGTCGCTCGCCGTGTCGGGATTGCCGGTGGTCAGGAGCTTTTCGCCGTAGAAGATCGAGTTCGCGCCGGCCAGGAAGCAGAGCGCCTGCATTTCATCGCTCATCTGCGACGCGGCCGGCGGAGAGGCGCACATGCGAGCGCGGCATCAGGATGCGCGCGAGCGCGATCGATGCGGACGAACTCGATCGGATCGAGCGGCGCCGTGCCTGCGAGCGGCGTGCCCTCGACCTGCACGAGCTTGTTGACCGGCACGCTCTCGGGGTGCGGATCGAGCGTCGCGAGCGTGTGCAGGAGCGCGATGCGATCGTCCGCCGATTCGCCCATGCCGAGGATGCCGCCGCAGCAGACGTGAATGCCGGCGTCGCGCACGTGCGGCGAGCGTGTCGAGCCGGTCCTGGTAGGTGCGCGTCGTGATGATCTCGCCGTAGTACTCCGCGCGACGTGTCGAGATTGTGGTTGTAGTAGTCGAGCCCCGCGTCGCGAGCCTGCCGCGCCTGCGTCGGCGTGAGCATGCCGAGCGTCGCGCAGGTCTCGAGTCCGAGTGCGCGTCACGCCCGGATCATCTCGAGCGACCGTCTCGAGGTCGCGGTCCTTGCGGCTCCGCCAGGCGGCGCCCATGCAGAAGCGCGTCGAGCCGCGTTCGCGCGCGGCGCGCGCGCGTCGCGATGACGTCGTCCGGATCTCATCAGCGCCTCGCGCTCGAGGCCCGGTGTCGTAGCGGATGCTCTGCGGACAGTAGGCGCAGTCCTCGGGGCAGGCGCCGGTCTTGATCGAGAGCAGCGTCGAGACCTGCACCGCGTTCGGGTCGAAGTGACGCCGGTGGATCGATTGCGCGCGATGGATCAGGTCGCTGAAGGGCAGCGCGTGGAGCGCGCGCACTTCGTCGAGTGTCCAGTCGCTTCGGATCTCGCGCCGGTCTCCGCCGTCCTGACCCATCGCATTCCTCCCTGCACCGGATGAAAAATCCGGCCGCCGGCCGGCGCACCCCGCGCAGTCTGTCGCGGTGCCGCAGTATTGGAAGGCCCTGAATGGCTGTCAACCGGCGCTGGTCCGCCGGGTTTACGGCGCGTCCAAGTCGTTGATACATCAGATGTTTCCAGCGCGATGCCTGCTCTGCCTGGAACCCGGCCAGAGGCCCGCGCTCGATCTCTGCCGCGGCTGCGAAGCGGATCTTCCGGCGATCCGGCGGTGCTGTCCGCGCTGCGCGATGCCACTCAATGCCGGTATCGATTCCTGCGACGACTGCCGGCACTCGCGCGCGCTCATTCGACAGCGCCTTCGCGCCCGTACCGCTACGAATTCCCGCTGGTCGAACTGATTCACCGGCTGAAGTACGGCGGCCAGATCGCGATCGCGCGGATTCTCGGCACGGTGCTCGCGCGACGCCTGCTCGAACGATGCGCGCATGCCGTCGATGCGATCCTGCCGGTGCCGCTGCATCGCAAGCGCGAACTGCGCCGCGGCTACAACCAGGCGCGCGAGATCGCGCAATTCGCGGCGGAACTCCTCGAGCTGCCGGTCCACGACCGCCTCGCGCGGACGGATCCGGGACACGGCGGAGCAGGCGACGCTGCCCGCATCCGAACGGCAGGCGAATCTGCTGGACGCCTTCGAGATCATCACGCGCGCCGCCCGCACGTGTCGCGATCCTGGACGACGTGCTGACGACGGGTGCTACGGCCGAGGCGCTCGCGCTTGCGCTGCGTCGCGCGGGCTGTCGCACCATCGAGGTCTGGGCGGTGAGCCGGGCAACGGGAATTCCCGCAGCGGCGGAAATCGCGCGGACTGCTCAGCCCGCTCCGCGATAGAGATAATCGAGCGCGAGCCCGCCGAACACGGCGAGCCCGACGTAGTGATTGTTGTTGAATGCCCGGAAGCAGGCTTCCGGCTCGCGCTTGCGGATCAGCCACAGCTGGTAGAGGAAGAAGAGCGCCGCGGTCGCGAGCCCGGCGCGATACCAGATGCCGCGTCCGGCCTCGTCGCCGGCGAGCCAGAGCGCGAACAGGGTCATCGCCTGCATGATCGCGATGAGGACGCGATCGGCCTCGCCGAAGAGGATCGCCGTCGACTTGACGCCGATGCGCTCGTCGTCCTCGCGATCCACCATCGCGTACATCGTGTCGTAGACGGCGGCCCACAGCACGACCGCGGTCACGAGCAGCCAGGCGATCCTTGGCACGTGCGCCGTGCATGGCCGCAAAGGCCATCGGGATGGACCAGCCGAAGGCGACGCCCGAGATAGAACTGCGGCACGTGGACGAGGCGCTTGAGCCAGGGATAGGTGACCGTCAGCACGGCGCCTGCGACGGCATAGAGCCGCGCGAGCGGGTCGAGCTGCATCGCGAGCCAGACCGCGATGAGGCCGAGCACGACGAACAGGAAGAGCGCCTCGGCGGGCGTGACGCGCTTCGCGGCGAGCGGCCGGTCGCGCGTGCGCGCAACCGACGGATCGAAATTGCGATCGGCGTAATCGTTGATGACGCATCCGGCCGAGCGCGTGACGACGACACCGGCGACGAAGATGATCAGCAGCCGCGGGTCGGGCCGTCCCGCACCCGCGAACCAGAGTGCCCACAGCGCCGGCCACAGCAGGAGCCAGATGCCGATCGGCTTGTGCAGCCGCATCAGGCAGCGCGTATTCGCGAATCGTCTTGCCGATGGCGACGATCGTTTCGCGCAGCGGATGCGGGTGCCAGGCCGGCTTGTAATCCGGATCCCGGCGGCGCCGGCGCGGTGCAGCAGCCGGTTCGGCGTTCATGAGTGCGACTCGGGCAGGAACACTTCCTGCACCAGCAGGCGGTCGCCGTCGATCGCAAACCAGGAACGGCGTGCCCAGAGCTGCGCCGGCGGATCGTCGCGATGGCGAAGCGCCCGATGGTAGAGCCGGTCGGCGGCCGAGAGGCGCGCGAATTCGAGCGGCCCGCGCGCGAGTTGCGGCAGCGCCGCGAGGCGTTCGCCGAGCGCCGCGCGGCCCAGGTTCGAGAGCCAGGCATGGCGCGCGAGCGTCGCCTGCGGCACCAGGGTCTGCGCGAACACCCAGGGACGGCCGTCGCAGGTCAGCTCGATCTCGCGCACGAACGCGGCGCTGCCGGAGGCGTGCAACAGGACGGCGTCGGCCGCGACCAGCGGGGCCTCGATTTCCGCGACGACGGAGAGGCCGGTCTGGCCGTCGCAGCAGTTGCCGCAGGCGCTCGGTCAGCAGGCCGCCTTCCTGCAGCCAGGCGGCGGCAGCCGGGTCGGGCGGCGGCACGAAGGCGTCGAGCCGCGCGTTCCAGCGCGCCGGGGTAGTTTCGTCTCGGGCCATGGCGGCCTGCGTGCTCACACTTTTCCGTACCCGGTCGAGACGCCGATCCAGCGGCGCTTCAGCGGTGCGATGTTATCCGCATGCGAGCGCATCATCACCTCGGCCGCCTTTCTGCACCCTCGGCAGCAGGTCGGCGTCGCGCATCAGGTCGGCGACGCGGAAGCTGCATCAGGCCGGTCTGGCGCGTACCGAGCAGTTCGCCGGGTCCGCGCAGCTCCGAGGTCCTTTCGGGCGACCACGAAACCGTCGTTGGTGTCGCGGAGCACTGTCCAGGCGCTCCTTGCGCGAGCGGCGACAGCGGCGGCTGGTACAGCAGCACGCAGCTGGTCGCCTGGCTGCCGCGGCCGACGCGGCCGCGCAGCTGGTGCAGCTGCGCGAGGCCGAGGCGCTCGGCGTTCTCGATCACCATCAGGCTCGCATTCGGCACGTCGACGCCGACCTCGATCACGGTGGTCGCGACCAGCAGGCCGATCTCGCCGGCCTTGAATCGCGCCATCGTCGCTGCTTCTCGCGCGGCGCCTCATGCGCCCGTGCACCAGGCCGACGCGCGATCTCCGGCAAGCGCCGTGCCGAGCAGCGGCGGCCGTGTCTTCCGCCGCCTGCGCCTCGAGCACGTCCGATTCCTCGATCAGCGTGCAGACCCAGTAGGCCTGGCGGCCTTCCGCGCAGGCCTTGCGGATGCGCTCGACCACTTCGTCGCGCCGTCGATCCGGCATCACGACGGTCTGTACCGGCGTGCGGCCCGGCGGCAGCTCGTCGATCACCGACA
Source organism: uncultured Gammaproteobacteria bacterium (assembly GCA_963817195.1). Lineage (GTDB taxonomy): Bacteria > Pseudomonadota > Gammaproteobacteria > Steroidobacterales > Steroidobacteraceae > SCUD01. The sequence goes on along the minus strand of CAWFNJ010000016.1, from coordinate 5,117 downwards.
CGTCGAGGTCGGCGTAGGCCGTCATCGCCAGCGTGCGCGGGATCGGCGTCGCGGTCATCACCAGCTGGTGCGGGTAGCGGCCGGTCGCGCCCTTGTCGCGCAGCGCCAGGCGCTGGTGCACGCCGAAGCGGTGCTGCTCGTCGACGATGACCAGGCCGAGCTTGCGCGAAGGGCACGCCCTCCTGGAACAGCGCGTGCGTGCCGATCACGAGCTCGGCTGCTCCGGCGGCGACGCTGCCTTGCGCCTGCTGCTTCGCGCGTGCCGGTGATCTTGCCGGTCAGCAGGCCACGCTCGATCGCCGAGCGGCGCGAGCCAGCGCGTGAAATTGCTGAGGTGCTGCTCGGCCAGCAGTTCGGTCGGCGCCATCAGCGCGGCCTGGCGGCCGGCCTCGACCGCATCGAGCGCGGCGAGCGCCGCGACCACGGTCTTGCCGGTGCCGACGTCGCCCTGCACGAGGCGCAGCATCGGATGCGGCACGGCGAGATCGGCGCGGATCTCGCGCACCACACGCGCTCTGCGCCGCGGTCAGCGGAAAGCCGATGGTCGCCAGCAGCCGCGTCGAGAGCGCGCCCTGCGCCGTCGATCGGCCAGGCCGGATCGCGACGGATCTCATTGCGAAGCTGCCGGAGTGCGAGCTGGTGCGCGAGCAGTTCCTCGAACGCGAGGCGGCGCTGTGCCGGGTGCCGACCGCCTTCCATCAATTCGAGAGGCGCATCCGGCGGCGGGCGGTGGACGAATTGCAGCGCCTCGCGGAGCGACGGCAATTCCAGTTCGCGCTGGATGCCGGCGGGCAACCAGTCCGGCAGCTCGTCGGGCCCGGTCGCCGCGAGTGCCTGCGCGGTCAGGTTGCGCAAGCGCCCCTGCTGTACACCCTCGGTCGCGGGATACACGGGCGTCAGTGCATCCTGAAGCGCCTGCGTGTCCGGCGCATCCGCGCGACGGTATTCGCGGATGCACGATCTCGAGGCCGACCGGGCCGCGGCGGACTTCGCCGAAGCAGCGCAGGCGCGTGCCCCGGGAAAGCTGTTGCTGCTGCGCGCCGCTGAAATGGAAAAAACGCAGCGTCAGGAATCCGGTGCCGTCGGACAGGCGCACGAGCAGCGTGCGTCGCCGCCGGAACACGACTTCCGCGAGTTCGATCTCGCCTTCGACCGCGGCGCGCGCGCCCGCGACGAGCGCGCCGATCGGCAAGATGCGCGTGCGGTCCTCGTAACGGTTGGGCAGCAGGAACAGGAGGTCCGCGACGGTCGCGATGCCTTTCTTCGCGAGGCGCGCCGCGAGCGCCGGGCCGACGCCCTTGAGCGCGGTGACCGGCCGGGCTTCGGTCGTCACGGAACCAGGATGCCGTCGACCTCGATCGCGGCGCCGCGCGGCAGCGCAGCGACGCCGATCGTCACGCGCGCCGGATAGGGCTCGCGGAAGTACTCCTGCATGACGCGATTCGCGACCGGGAAATTGGCCATGTCGGTCAGGTAGATCGTCACCCGGGCCGCGGCCTTCACTCCCGGGCCGGCGGCGTCAGCGACCGCACGGAAGTTCTCGAAAGCGCGCCGCGCCTGTGCCTCGAAATCGCCCGTGACCAGTTCTCCGGTGGCGGGATCCGTGCTGATTTGCCCAGAAATGTACACGGCGCCGCCCGCGGCCACCGCCTGGGAATAGGGGCCGATCGCCTTGGGCGCCCGGTCGGTCTGGATGATCCTGCGCGTCATGGGCTCCGATCATACCCCGCCATTTTCGGAGTTGTGTCAGGTCCCTGACAGAAGAAAAAACCCCGCGGGCAGACCATCACCCCCGGATTCGCACACAACCCCGAGGAGAAACGACATGAACACTACCTACACATCACGCAGCCGCCGCTTCGCTTCCGGCATCGCGGCAATCGCCATCACGACCGTGCTCGTCTCGGCGCTGGTGGAGTCGTTCGATCCCGTCCAGTTGCAGAGGCTCCAGCAAGACTCCGGTCCGACGCAGATCGCAGCGGTCGAATCCCGGAAAGAAGCCGACAAGCGCGACCTTTGAGTCATGCGCGCCAATGGCGCCCGGCCGGTCCTGGTCGGGCGCCCTTTCAGGACTCCCCGGTGAATGAAACCCCCAACTGACCCGCTTCGAGCGATTCATCAGCCTGCTGACCCGGGTGCGGCCCGGCGAAGGACGATGCGTCGCCCTGCTCGGTGCAGGTGTTCTCGCTGATGATGGCGTTCTACCTGGTCTCCCGGTGCGCGAGGCGCTGATCCTGACCGAAGGTGGCGCCGACACCGAGCTGGGCCGTCGGCGCACAGGCGCTGCTCCTGATCCTGATCATCCCGATCTACGGCGCGGTGACGCGGCACGTCGACGCGAGCCGCCTGTACCAGCGCATCAACGCCTTCTTCGTGCTCAACCTGCTGGTCTTCTACGTACTGGGGCAGGCGGGCTGGCAGTTCGGATTCGCATTCTTCGTCTGGGCGAGCCTGTTCGGCGTCATGGCGGTGACGCAGTTCTGGGCCTTCGCCACGGATCTATGCAGCGTCGAATCGGGCCAGCGGCTCTTCGGCGTCTTTGCGGTCGGCGCGGCGGGCGGCGCCTGGTTCGGTGCGCGCGCCTTCGCGTCGGCCCTGTTCGAACCGCTCGGCGCCTACGGGCTGATGCTGGCGGCCGCGGGCGCGATCACGGCGGCGATCCTGCTGAGCCGCCGCGCGCGTGCCGCGATGCCGCGCGGCCGTGCAGAATTCACCGACCTGCCGGAAGTCGACACCGCTCGCCCGCAACGACCGCGCCGGCCGGTGGCTCGGCGGTTTCCGGCTGATCGGCCGCAGCGGCTACCTGGCCGGCATCGCGATGCTGGTCGTGCTGCTCAACTGGATCAATTCGACCGGCGACTTCGTCCTGTCCGGCTGGCTGATCGAAGTCGCGGGCCGCGAAGCGCCGGGCAACCGGCCGCCTACATCGGGCGGTTCATGGGCGAGTTCTGTTCCTCGATCACGCTGATCGCGTTCCTGGTGCAGCTCCTGCTGGTGTCAAGGATCATCCAGCTGGCCGGGCTCGCGCGCGCCCTGATGGTCACGCCGATCGCATTCATCGCAGGCTACCTGCTGGTCGGCATCGTGCCGATGTTCCTGCTGCTGCAATCGGCGCTGGTCGTCAACAAGAGCTTCGACTACTCGCTCCTGAATACGACGCGAAACGCCCTGCTGCTGCCGACCAGCCGCGAAGTGAAATACCAGGCCAAGACGGCGATAGACACATTCTTCTACCGGCTCGGCGACCTGCTGTCGACGGCGTCGGTGTTCGTCGGCATGCGGCTGTTCGCCAGGACCCGCGCGCGCAGTTCCTGTGGCTGATCCTGGTCCTGAGCGCCGTGATGACACTCGTTGCCTGGCTGGTCGGGCGGGAATACGCCAGGCGCGCAGGCGTCGCGCGCGAATCAACGGCCGGCGGCGGCCTGTCCGGCGCCGGTCCGCAGGCGGTCCTCGTCCAGTAGCCGGTCGCGGCGCTTCAGGATCGCGCTGATCTGGCGGCCCTTGAGATACGGGCCGAGTTCGCGGTCCAGTTTTTCGCGATCGAGCGAGCGCAGGCGCTCGGCCAGTGCCGGCGGCAGCCGGATCTCGCCGCGGTAGAGCAGGTGCGGGTTGGTGAGGAATGTCGGAAACGCCCGCGAGTGATCGATCAGCACGAGCATCCAGTCGCGCGTGAAGAGCGCGTTCTCCTGGGTGCGGTCGGTATTGTCGATCAGGACGTCGAACACGTTCATCAGGTTGTACTGGGCATTGGCGGGGCACCAGCCCTGCGGCTCAGTTTCCGCTCCAGCATGTTGCGCACGTTCATGGAGTCTTCGATCCAGAACTGCAGTATTCCCCGATGACCCTGGATGGTCCGCGGCACGGTGACGGGCACCAGGTCGAGTGAGAGCAGGCGATCGAGCCTGTACGCGGCGATTTCGTATTCGAACCGGTCGGCATTGTCGAGCGCCTGGCGCGGATTGGTGGCGCCGAAGTCGGTCGACAGTTGCTTGAATACGGCGCGCAGCTCGACCGTCCTTGCGAAGCGTCACGCGCTGCGGCTGCGTGGATGCCCGCGTCGAGGACTCCTCGACACCGGCCACTTCCGCCTGTTCGAGCCAGGTCGCGAGCGCATCGTCATCGAGTCCCGCGGGGCGCGTGCCGATCGACCCCCGCACCGCGTCTCGGGCTGGAATCGCTCGCCCGGCCGGCCGGCGCAGGCGACGCTCCACGCGCCTGTTCGAACACGAGCGCGGCGGGCGTCCCCCCCCTCGTAAGCGGATGCGAGCATGCCGGTATCGAGCAGCCAGACGCGCCCAGCGAAGCGGCTCAAGACATGGTGGTCCGGGGAAACCGTGTGGCCGAGGACGACACGCGCGACGTTTAATTTCGCCAGTGCGGCCCCGAGGTTCTCCGCCTCGGCGTACGGATGACGAGAACGCCTGGCCGCGATACCAGGTCGGGCCACGCGGCGTGAAGATCTCCCCATCCTGCAGCGCGGCGAAGGCATTCGATCGCTCTTCGGTGATGCGACCGGCAACGGCGGCCGGCCGCTCGAGGAAGGCGACCGGCAGGTTCAGTGACAACTCCGTTTCGAGCGCGCCCCAGGTCTGCAGGTACCCGGCGCAGCTCCGCATGCAGCGTCTCGTTCGTGTCCTCGAGACCGAGGCGCGCGACCATCTCCGGGAGCCCGCCGTGCACGAAGGCCGTGTCGTTGATCGTGATCAGGAAGGGCTTCGCCATCAGCCAGGCACCGTAGCGGCCGGTCGGCGCGAGCGCCGCGCGATGCCCGAACCAGCCGCGCGGATATGCCGCGTCGAAACCGGCGCGCGAGGCGGCGGGACCCTGTTCGAGCGCGCGCCGCCATGCCGCCTCGCGAAGCGCATCGTCTTCGCTGCCTGCGTACGACGCATATTCCGCTTCGCTGACGTAACGCAGGTCGCCTGCGATGTTCATGACTTCGTGATTGCCGAGCACGACGTGCACGTCGCCGCCCGCGGCCGCGCCTCGGTTTCGAGACGCATCAGGAGATCGAGCACCTTGCGCGAATCCGGGCCGCGGTCCATCAGGTCGCCGAGGCTCACCAGGTGCGAATCGCCGGCCCGCCACTTCAGCGAATCGTCGACCACGCCCGTTTA
>CAWFNJ010000015.1:0-16143 GCA_963817195.1 uncultured Gammaproteobacteria bacterium | reverse complement strand
GATTTCCGGAAGTCCGATGGTCGGTCGATTTCCGCCCGCGCGGCCGCCGATAGTCCGCCGGTGATGCCCGGAAACCCGTTGCGTTTCAAAAAATTGGAAGTGGTGGCCAGGGGCGGAATCGAACCACCGACACGCGGATTTTCAGTCCGCTGCTCTACCAACTGAGCTACCTGGCCATACCGGTCGCCCGGGCGTCCTGACCGGACGGCCGGGACATTGAGGGGCCGGAATTAGACCCGACCAGCCGCGGGGCCGTCAAGAATTGCGGCCGAGCAGCCGCCACAGCGACCGATTCTCGGGGCGCCGATCAGGCGAGAAATCCGAGATTGGTCGGCGAGAAATTCAGCAGGTTGGGCGCGATGTCCCGCAGCCGCTCGGGCGGCACGCCGAGCCATCGCGCGAGCGTCGCCGCATATTGATTGGTCGACAGGGTCGGAATCAATCGTCCGCCGCCCACGTCCCGCGGCCCGCCGATCTGCAGCAGCGGATAAGCGCCATATATCTTCCGGCCAAGAACAGCGTCACCGATGACGAGCTGCACGCCGCCCCAGGCGTGATCACTGCCATCGCCGTTCGAGGTCAGCGACCGGCCAAACTCCGATTGCGTGAACGTCGTGACGCTCTGCGCGACTCCAAGCTCGACGGTCGCGGCATGGAATGCAGCCAGCGATGCGCTCAGGTTGCCCAGCAGGCCGGGCTGGTCGAGGAGCTGGTCGTCGTGCGTGTCGAATCCACCGGCGCCGACGAAGAAGACCTGCCGCGACATGTCGAGACGGTCGCGCACAGCGATCATCCTCGCCACGGTCTTGAGCTGTGTCGCGAGGCCGGACGGTGGGAACTGCGTCGCGAGCGACGGTGCGGCGTCGAGGGCGTCGTTGATCTGCTTCGCGAAGATCACCGCGCGGCGTTGCACGTCCGCGAAGCCGCGCTCGTAGACACTGGAGTAGTCCGCCGCGGCCAACCGCTCGAACGCCAGTTGCCGCTGCAGGTTCGCGCCGGAGCTGCCGAAGCCTGTGAATTCCTTCGTGCCGGACGCACCCATGATGTAGGGCGTCGCGATCTCGCCAGCCGAGAACACCGAATTCCCGGACAGCGACACATTGGTCGCGATCTGCTGCCCGGACAGATCCCCGGCGAGCACATCGGCGATGCGGCCCGCCCAGCCCGACGTCAGCTGCCGGCGGCCGCGCAGCGTGAGCCACTGGTTCTGCTGGTCGTTGTGTGAAAAGAGCTGCGGCGGAACCCGCCGCGTGCCCTGCTGGTACTGCAGCTTCGTGACCGGCTCGATCAGCGGACCGACATTGGCCACGACTGCGCAGCGTGCCGATTCGAAGAGCGCCTGGATGCCTGGCATCGACGGGTGAACGCCATAGTCCACACCGTTGCCATTGAGTACACTGCACCGGCAGCAGTGCGTCCTGCGCAATCGCGAGATTCTGGCGCGACTGCGCATAGGCCGCGTACTCGGCCGGGGAACGCGGCACGAGCATGCTCCAGGAGTCGTTGCCGCCGCCGAGATACACGCACACCAGCGCCTTGTAGTCCGCAAAGCCGTTCACGCCGGCGGACTTGAGCCCACACCGTGCCCGGCGTGCGCCCGAGCGCGTACATCGCGCCGCCGGCCGACAGCGCGCGCAGGAATCGTCGTCGAGTCATGCCATCCATGTTCGTTGCCGTTACCGCTGGACCGCAAATTCCGGCGAGGTCGCGACGAGGTACAGGGCCTCGGTCACGCGCATCGCCGGCCGGTTCGCCGCGACGCGCAGCACGGCATCGCGCGCCTCGGCGGCCAGGGTGGGCGAGATACGCCCACCCAGCAGCTTGTCGGCAATGAGCGCAACCAGTGCGTCGGGATTTCCCGCTTTGGCCATCTCGTCCTCGATATCGATCACGATGATGGTCGATCCGAGCCCGCCGACGTTCGAGTTGCGCAGGAAAATCTGCGTGTAGAGATAGTTCGCCACCGACGTGTTCAGGTACTCGTTCGCGAGCTGCAACTCGGGGGCCACGAGCCCACGACTCTCGAATCTCGCCCGACGGGGCGTACGCCGGTGTGAAGAAATTGAACACCGTCGGCGACAGCAGCGGTCCCTGGCCGAAGATGACGTCTGAGTCCTCCAGGTGGTAAGCACCGTTGCGAGCGGCCGCATCGTAGGCGCGCCAGAACTGGATCAAGCGCAGCAGCGGTTCCTTCACCTTGCCTGTGACGTCGCTCGCCGCACGCGGCGACCGGACGCGCTTCCGGATCGAGCAGGATCGCCTTGACGACGGCGCCGAGGTTGCCGCGGCGCGCCTGCCCGTCGTTGTTGAAGACGGCCGCAACGCGCGCGACGTAAGCGCGCGACGGGTTGCTCGTGACCAGGCGCTGGATCAGCTGGTCGCGCGATGAACGGGCCGACGTTCGGGTGATTGAATACGTTGTCGAGCGCGCCTGCGAGGTCCTGCTCCGGTGTCTGTCCGTCCGGCAACACGGAAAGAGTGACGCCCGGGTAGCTGAGCAGCCGCTTCGTCCCGCTCGCGTGCTGCTCCGGGTACGCCTTCATCGGCTGAACCTGGGTCGTGTTGGTGCGCCTGGCCTGGGAGAAGCGCGTCGCTCCAGAGTAGTGCCAGCCGGTAAAAACGTGCGCAAATCCTTCGATGACCGCCTGATCGTAGGTGGGGAACGGCTGACCCGTCCCGTCGAGCGGCGTCGTACCGTCCGGGTTCAGCTGTACCAGCCCGATCGAGAACAACTGCATGAGCTCGCGGGCATAGTTCTCGTCCGGCCGGATGTTGCGCGACCAGATCCGGCTTCTGGTTGCCAAGCATGTTGAGATACGCGCCCATCGCCGGGTGCAGGGTCATGTCTTCGAGGAGCTGACGGAAGTCGCCGAACGCGCCGCGAGCAAGCAGGTCGTAGTAGTCCGCCGTCGCGAAGGGCATCTTGAGGAGCGCACTGTGCTCGGAGACGACCAGGATTTCCGACAGCGCGAAAGCAATCCGCTGCCGCAGCTGATCGGGCGCGCGCATCGCATGCTTGAACCAGGTGTCCTGTCGCGTCTCGTGGAGCAGCCAGGGACTCTTGACCGTCGCGTACCTGGCCTGCACGGCCGGCAGCTGCAGGGACGGCTCGAGGGCGAGCTGTTCGTCGATCCAGCGCTCGTACGCATTGCTCGAGTCGCCGAGTGCGATCAGCCGATCGATTTCAGCCTGCGTAGGCCCGAACGTCGCCTGGGTCAGGAAGCGGAACGCATCCGCGCGCGTAAGCGGCGCCTGCGCGGCCGCGCGTTTGCACACCGCAGCCAAATGCGACCAGCAGCACCAGGCCGATCAGTGCCGGACTGAACCTTTGCTTCATCGTGCGGACGGCCCCAGATCCGATCGAGCTTCCTACTTCGGGTAGCGGCAATTCCGTCTGCCGTGGGTGAAGATTGTGCGCGAAGCGCGGTGACGTCAAGACCGGAAGCAGCTTCGCCAAGGTTCCAAGCTGCGCCGGGTTGACGTACTCTCCGTCGGGCGCCACCGCCCGCCGCCAGGGAGCAGAAGAAAATGGACATTCGAGGACGTCGACGCAGCACGAACATCGAAGATCGCCGGGGAATGCGCGTCGCGCGACCGGTGCTCGGCGTCGGGATCGGTGGACTCATTCTAATGCTCGTGTTGTCGCTGTTCGGCATCAACCCGTTGCCGTTCCTGGCGGGCCTTCAGCAGGTGCAGCAGCAGAATCCGCAGATGCAGCCCTCCGACCAGCCTTACCAGGAAGGCGCGGAAGAGGCGGCCCTGCGCGAGCAGACCGCGGTCGTGCTCGCCGAAACCGAGCAGACCTGGACGCGGCTGCTGCCGCAATACGGGATGCGAGTATCAGATACCGACGCTGGTACTGTTCAAGGACGCCGTGCAGTCCGCCTGCGGCACCGCGTCAGCTGCATCGGGGCCGTTCTACTGCCCGCTCGACCAGCAGGTCTACATCGATATGGTGTTCTACAACGAGCTGGAGCAGCGCTTCCAGGCGCCGGGCGATTTCGCGCAGGCGTACGTCGTCGCGCACGAGATCGGTCATCACGTACAGAATCTCGTCGGGACGGCCACGAAAGTCCGCGAAGCGCAGGAGCGGGCCGGCCAGGCGCGAAGCCAACGACCTGTCCGTGCGAATGGAGCTGCAGGCGGACTGCTTCGCGGGCGTGTGGGCGAGCGACGCCGACCGTTCGCGCCAGTTGTTGTCGCCCGGCGACATCGAGGAAGGGCTTCGCGCGGCGAGCGCGATCGGCGACGACCGCATCCAGCGCCAGACCCAGGGCTACGTGGTGCCCGACTCGTTCACGCACGGCAGCGGCGAGCAGCGCCAACGCTGGTTCATGGCCGGCTACGAATCCGGCAAGCCGGAGAACTGCGACACCTTTTCCGCCGCGCAGCTGTAAGAGGACAGTCAGTACCCGGTGAGCTCGAGGTAGCCGCGACCGAGCGGCTGGCGGCGCTCATCGAGCAGGCGGGCCGGTCCTTCCCAGTAGATCGTGCCGGTGCTGGCGCGGGAATCGAGCTCGGCATCGTCGATCAGCGGCGCAAGCGAGTAGCTCGTCGGCCCGACCCGGAGGCGCCAGGCGACGGGGTACCTGATCCCGGTCCGCGGCGAGCGCCACTCGCGCAGCGGTGACCACTCGACCGCATCGGGCGCAAACGTGCTCACGGAACCGTCGGCGGATCGCCGCGTGGCCGCGGCCCAGAGCGTCTGCCCCTCGGCCCCTCGCATCCGGAACGCCATCAGGCTGCCGCCGTCGTCGAGATTGATGCCAGTCCAATCCCACCCGCGGGCCGCGAAGTCGAGCTTCTCGCTCGACCATTCGTGGTCGAGCCAGCCGCGGCCGCGTGACGGTCCGGCGGCGGCCGTCGATCACGAGCTCACCCGACACGGAGAGCTGCGGCAGGCTGTAATAGTAAGAGGCGGACAGCGGAGCGGGCCCTTTCCGACTGTAGCCCCCCTCCCCCTGCAGCAGCATCGGCTGGCTGGGCGCGAGCGTGAGCCGCAGCGCGAAATCCGTCCCCGCGGCCACAGCCTCCATACGGCCGGAATCCAGCTCGCGCAACGACCAGTCGTCGACCCGCACGTCCATCCGGCCTTCGCGCGCGTAGGCGAGATCGAAGCCCTCTCGCGCGCTGCGCTCGGCATGGCGCAGTCGACCGGTCTCGGGCTCGGCCAGGGCCGCATGCGCGAACAGCAACTGTCGCGGCGCGAATCGGCTCGGGTTGTCCTCGCCGACGCCGGTCCGGACGCGAAAGAACGTCACCTGGAATCCGCGCGCCGCATCACCTTCCCCGGCGAGCCAGCCGGTGACGTACCACCATTCGACGCGATACGCAGGGTGACTGCCGGCGTCGCGTGGCAGCTCGATCGCGTGACCGGGAACGACGGGCGGATAGGCCGGCTCACCGGCGCAGCCGAAAAGGGCGAAAGGAGAAGAAAGGCCACGATAGACCACAGAAAGGCTCCCAAATGGGAGCGGGCTCGGCATCACCAGTCCTCGCGGACGGCGCGAACGACGTCCGCGCTCATCGCCAGGCGGCCGCTGATGGCGGCCGTCGCTGCAGCCGCGATGACCAGGATGCCGGCGAGCACACCGAGCGTGAGCCACGGTACGTGCAGATCCATCGACCAGTGAAACGACTGGCGATTGACGACATAGATGAGGATCAGGCTCACCGCGCCGCCGACCGCCAGCCCGCCGAGGACGCCGAGCGCTCCCTGCACTGCGCCTTCGAACGCGAGCAACCCGGCCAGCTCGCGCCGCGTGACCCCGACATGCCGCAGCATCCCGAACTCGCCGCGCCGCGCCAGTACCTGCGTGCTGATGCCGGCGCTGATGCCCACGAGCCCGATCAGCACCGCGATCGCCTCGATCACGTAGGTGATCGCGAACGTGCGATCGAAGACCTCGAGCGACCGCTCACGCAACTCCTGCGGGCGCGCGATGTCGTAGACGCCGCCTTCGGGGAGCGCATCGCGGAGCGCTGCGCTCAGCGAGTCCGCCGTCGCGCCGGGCGCGAGCCAGATCGAGACGCCCGTCGCGCGGTCGTCGCCCGTGCGCCTGACGTAACTCCGCGCGGGGCATCACCACGGCGCCACCCGGCCGCTCGTAGTCGCGCCACAGGCCGCGGACGCTGGCGCGCACCGATCGCTCACCGAGCGGCAGGTCGAACTCGTCGCCGACGTCGAGCCCGTGGAGGTCGAGCGCCGCCTCCGACACCCAGACGGGCACCGCGCCGGCCGGCGGCGGGTGCCGTCGGCCACGCGACGCAGCGGGAGCAGTTGCGCGGACCGACGTTTCGTCGACCGATCGCGCCATGACGGCGATGCGGCGGCCGCGCCGTCGCGCAGGCTGACCTCGGTCGAGCGCAGGAAATCGATGCGCCGACGCCCGGCAGCCCCGTCAGTCGCTTCTGCGCGTCGGCGTCGAAGTACCCGGACGAGCCGACGGTGCCGGCCCGCAGGTAAAGATCCGCCGGCAGGATCCGCTGCAACCACGCATCGAGCGACTCGCGGAAGGACTGGACCATGATCGCCATCGCGACCATCAGGCTCACGCTCACCAGCACCGACGCCAGGCTGATGGCCGTGCGTGCGCGCGGTGCCGCGCAGCTGCGCTGTCGCGATCTGGCGCCAGGCCGGACCGCCGGCCGGCAGCCGGTCCAGCACGGTGCGTGCGAGCGCAGGGCGCGACCAGCACCGCGCCGACGAGCAGGCAGGCGATCGACGCGTACCCCGGCCACGGCACGACTTCTCCCGGAGGCAGCCACACGATCGCCGCCGCCAGCGCAAGCAGCAGCCCACCGAATATCGGCTCAGAGCCGATTTTCCGAGGATCCGAAGTCCGCCGATTTCCGGAGCGCAGCGCGAGGCCGGTGAAATCGAGGCGGCCTCACGCGCGGGGGCGAACGACCCGCCGATGGCGGCGACGAGCCCGAGCCCGAAGAAACACGACGCACTCGAGCAGCCGCACATCGAGCGACGGCGCCAGGCCGCGGAAGTATCCGGCGCCCGAGGTCCGCGCCGAAGGCCGCGAGTCCGGCGCGCGCCGCCACGATGCCGAGCCCGATCCCGACCGCCGCGCCGACGACGCCGACGATCGCGCCACCGAGCATCGTCGCCTTCAGTTGTTCACGCACCGTCAGACCGACCGTGTGCAGGAACGCGATCTCGCGTCGCCGCCGCGCGACGGCCAGCATCTGCGTCGAGTACACGAGAAACGCGCCGGTGAAGAGTGCGACCAGCGCGAGCGCCGTCAGGTTCGTGCGATACGCACGCGACAGCCGCAAGGCGTCGTCGCTCGCCTCGCCGGGCGTGAGGAGCCGCGCCCCGGCGGCAGACATCGCGCGAATCGCTCTCGCGCGTCGATCCGCGGATCGGCGCCCGGCGCGAGCCGCAGGTCGATGCGATCCAACCGGCCCAGCCGCTCGAAGCGCCGCTGCGCCTCGGCGATGTCGAGCATCCCGAGCGGCTGGCGATAGGCGCCCGCCGGCAGCAGCCCGGCCACCGTGAGGCTGAACGTGGCGAGTCCGGCCTGGACACGCAGCTCGTCGCCCACCGACAGGGCGAGCGCTTCGGCGGCCGCGGGACTCAGCCAGACCGAGTCTTCGGCCAGCAGGCCCGTCGACCTGACGGCCGTGGCGCCCAGGTGCGCCAGCGGCGCCTGCAGCTCCCGCACGCGGAACGGATCGATGCCCAGCAGCTGCAGCGTTCGATCGCGGTCCGGGAGACGTGCGCGTACGTCGAGTACGGGGCTCGCGACGGCGACTGCCGGGCAGCGTCGCGAGCGTCGGGTAGAGATCCTCGGGCAAGCCCGCCGCGGCACCCTGCACCGAAAGGTCTGCGATGCCGAACAGGCTGCGCGACGCGCGCTGCACTTCGTCGGCGGCGACCCGATTGATGAGATGGACGGCGAGCCCGAGCGCGACACCGAGCGCGATCGCCAGGATCGCGAGCAGCGCCCGCCCCGGCGCACTGTCGGAGCGGTCCCAGGACGGTCGCTTCCATGATCGAGTCGCCGCGGCGTGGGCAGCACGGCGACTGGCGCCGGAGAGGCAGGGTCGTCATCGCAGCCGACCGTCCTCCAGCACGAGCACCCGGTCGGCGCTCGCCGCGGCCGCGGCCGAGTGCGTGACGAGGATGCCGGCGGCGCCATCGCGCTTCACCTGGTCGCGCAGCAGCGCGAGCACGGTCGCCGCGATCCCGGGATCGAGATTCCCGGTCGGCTCGTCCGCGAGCAGCACGGCCGGCCGGTGCACGAGCGCACGCGCGATGGCCACCCGCTGCATCTCGCCGCCGGACAGCTCCCCGGGCACGCTGTCGGCGCGGTCGGCGAGATCCCACCGCCGCGAGCACTTCGCCCAGCCGATAATCCGCGACCGCCCCGCCGACGCCGTTGAGCGCGAGCGGCAAGGCGACGTTACGCGCCACGCTCAGGTACGGCAGCAGGTGAAAGGCCTGGAACACGAAACCCATGCGACGGCGGCGGAGCAGCGTGCGCGCGTCGGTCATCGAGATCGCCGAGATCCACGCCCTCGATGGCGACCGTGCCCGAATCCGGGCGATCGAGCCCCGCGATCAGGTTCAGAAGCGTGGACTTGCCGGCGCCGGACTCGCCCATGACGCGACGTATTCGCCCGGCTCGACCCGAAGCGAGACGTCCTGCAGGACCCGGCGATCCGCATTGCCCAGGAATCGCTTGGAGAGATTGCTGACCTCAACCGACACCGGGAGCCGCCGCTACGCGGCACGCGGACGAATCGCGTCGAGCCTTGCACCCAGTCGCCGACGCTCTTCCATCAGATCGTATTGGAGCTGCAAACCGAGAAACATGCCTTCCGATACGGAAAAGTATCGGGCTAGACGCAGATCCGTGTCGGCAGTCACCGCACGCTTACCCAGCACGATCTCGTTGATGCGCCGCGGCGGCACGCCGATTGCGCGTGCCAGTGCATTCTGACTGAGCCCCAAGGGCTCGAGAAAATCCTCGCTCAGGATCTGACCCGGATGCGGATTGGGGATCGACCCCGATTTCGACTCCTTACGAGTGGTAGTCGACGATTTCGACATCTTTCGGCCCAAGGTTTGTCCAGCGAAAACAGATGCGCCATTGATCGCGGTGGCCTGAATGCCTGGTGGCAATCGCGGCGAGTACCGACCTTCCCAGATCAGCTGTGCGACTTTGCCGCGGAAACTGACGATCACGCGCCACGGCCCTCTCGTTTATAACGCGTAGCGTCATATGACGCAACACGTCATAAACCGAAAACACGGATGCCGCTCACGATCCGCGACCGTGCCGGGTCAAGCGAGTCGTATTGGTTGTCGGTTCGCGCTCGAATGAACGCGCGGCACAGAGACTCGGACGGGCTTGCCCTGGTTCTCGGTGCTGCGTTGTCTTACGGTAGCGGCTGAAGGTTGTGGTCGAGGCGCACGTCGGGGCCCTCGAGCCCCCTCAGGCCGCGATAACGCGCATCGCGCACGCGCACGACATGGCCACCGTCGTCTGCTCTCGATCTCGAAGTACGGATACCGCGACCAGGTGAGGTAGTCGCCGCGCGGACCGTGTCCGACTGGCGGCAGCGACGATCGGATCGTCCGCGTGTCGCTCGATCGGCTCCGGGTCGAGCCGCAAGGCGCGGCTCGGCGAACCAGCGCCACTCGCCCGACACGGTATTGCCCCGGTGTCTCAACCACGACCGAGCCCGCGAACGGATTCGCTGCCGCGGGACCGACCATCACGCTCGTGACGGGCTCGATGCCGAGCGCGGCGAGCGTCGTGCGAACCTCGCGACGGGCGACGGCGCTCGCCACGAGCGCGGCGGCCATGTACGCGACGATGCAGCCGAGTGCGACGCGCGCGAGCCTCTCCGATGCGGGCGGCCCGCGCAGCATCTCCGGGCGAAGAATACGCGCCGGCGAACATCGCCACGACGCCCGCAGCCCACAGAAGCGTGATGGCGCCGGAATGAACGGCGCCGAACAGCAGAGCCACGTGCCGAGCCCCCAGAACACGGCCCACAGGGCGAACGCCGCCTTGCTGCGCGAGTAGCGGAGAAACAGCACGCCGCCGAGCACGAGCCAAACCCAGGGATCGACGATGAAGAGCGCGTCGCCGTAGGACCAGCGGCCGTCGAACGGCATCAGCCAGCGCATGCCGTAGTTGTTGAGCCAGTCGAGCGTCGGGTGCGTGAGGACGGCCAGCGCCGCCAGCCCGAGCAGCGGCGCCGGCGCGCGCCGGCGCGCGGTTCGCCCGCCCCGGTCGCAGCCGGTCCCACAGCAACAGCAAGCCGGTGACCACGAACGGCAGCACCACGAGCGCCAGCACGCCGTGCGTCCAGCCGCGCCGCATCGCGAGCGCCGCGTAACTGCCGGCAAAGCCCGCCAGCACGTCGATGTCGGGCGCGTTGGCGCCGATCACGAGCGCAGCTGTCGCAAGCGGCGTTGCGCGGCGCAGGCCCGCGGCCGCGAGTGCGGCGCCGGTGAACGTGTGCGCGATCGGATCCGTCGCCGACCTCAGCGTCCACGCCTGGCGGGCTTCTTCGCCGGCCGGGCCGGTCTCCGTCGGGGGGGCGTCTTTGTCGCCTTGTGGGCAGACACCGCCTTGCGTGCGGGCGTCTTCGCCTTCGCCGGCCGCGCGTGCTCGATTTCCCAGCCTTGCGCGTGAGACGCGCGGCGATCGCACTGCCGAGCTCCGCGGGCGAGCGCACGGTGGTCACCCGCGCCGCTTCGAGCGCGGCGAACTTGTCCGCCGCCGTGCCCTTGCCGCCGGAGATCACCGCGCCCGCATGACCCATGCGCTTGCCCGGTGGCGCCGTGACGCCGGCGATGTACGCGACCACCGGCTTGCGGACGTTCGCGCGGATGAACTCCGCGGCCGCCTCCTCGTCCCTGCCGCCGATCTCGCCGACCATGATGATGCCGTCGGTCTTCGGGTCGTCCTCGAAGAGCGCGATCACGTCGATGAAGTTCATGCCGCGCACCGGGTCGCCGCCGATGCCGACGCAGCTGCTCTGGCCGAGCCCGATGTTCGTCGTCTGGAACACGGCCTCGTAGGTGAGCGTGCCCGAGCGCGACACGATGCCGATGCGGCCCGTCTTGTGGATGAAGCCCGGCATGATGCCGATCTTGCACGCGCCCGGCGTGATCACGCCCGGGCAATTCGGGCCCGACGAGCCGCGACTTCGAATCCGCAGCGCCGCCTTGACCTTGACCATGTCGTTGACCGGGATGCCCTCGGTGATGCAGACGATGAGCGCGACGCCCGCATCGGCCGCCTCGAGGATCGCATCCGCCGCATAGGGCGCGGGCACGTAGATCATCGTCGCATCGGCGCCGGTCTTTGCGACCGCGTCGCGCACCGTGTCGAACACCGGCAGTCCGAGGTGCTTCTCCCCGCCGCGCCCCGGCGTCACGCCGCCGACCAGCTTGGTGCCGTACTCGAGGCACTGCTGCGAATGGAAGGTGCCCTGCTTGCCCGTGAAACCCTGGCAGATGACGCGCGTGTTCTTGTCGACGAGTATGGACATTGACGATCCCTTCAGCGCTTGCCGCGCGCAGCGGCCACGACTTTCTTCGCGGCGTCGGTCAGATCGGACGCCGCGGTCAGCGCGAGCCCGCTCTTCGCGAGCAGCTCGCGACCCTGCGGCGCGTTGGTGCCCTCGATGCGCACGACGACCGGCACCTTGATGCCGATGTCGCGCGCCGCGCCGATCACGCCCTCGGCGATCATGTCGCAGCGGACGATGCCGCCGAAGATGTTGACCAGGATCGCCTTGACCTTCGGGTTGGAGAGGATCAGCTTGAACGCGGTCGTCACCCGCTCGCGCGTGGCGCCGCCGCCGACGTCGAGGAAGTTCGCCGGCGCGCCGCCGTGCAGCTTGATCAGGTCCATCGTCGCCATCGCGAGCCCGGCGCCGTTGACCATGCAGGCGATGTCGCCGTCGAGCGAGACGTAGTTGAGCTCCGCCTCCGCGGCGTGCCGCTCCATCTCGTCTTCCTGGCTCGGGTCGCGCCAGACGAGGAGCTCCTTCTGGCGGAAGAGCGCGTTGTCCTCGATGTTGATCTTGGCGTCGAGCGCGACGAGGTGCCCGTCGCCGGTGACGATCAGCGGGTTCACCTCGACCAGGCTGCAGTCGCAGTCGAGGTAGAGCCGGTAGAGCGCGCGCGCGATCTCCTCGAACTCCGCGATCTGCGCGCCCTCGAGTCCCGAGCCCGTACGCGAGCGTGCGGCAATGCGAGCCCTGCAGACCCGCGGCCGGATGGATCTCGACGCGCACGATCCGCTCGGGCGTCTTCGCGGCGACCTCCTCGATGTCCATGCCGCCCGCCGCGGAGGCGACGAACGCGATGCGGCCCGTGTCGCGGTTGAGCAGCAGGCTGAGATACAGCTCGCGCGCGATCTTCGAGCCCGACTCGACGTAGACCTTGCCGATCGGCAGTCCCTCGGGGCCGGTCTGCTTGGTCTTGAGACGCTGGCCCGAGCATGCCCGGCCGCGGCCGCGCTCACCTCCTCCGGCGACTTGGCGAGCTTGACGCCGCCCGCCTTGCCGCGACCGCCCGCGTGCACCTGCGCCTTGACGACCCAGACCGAGCCGCCGAGGCGGATGGCCGCGCGGGCGGCCTCATCGGGGCTGGCGGCGACGTGGCCGGTGGGCACCGGGATCCCGTAGCGGGCGAAAAGCTGCTTCGACTGGTATTCGTGCAGATTCATGCGGGGGGCCAGGCGGCGGACGAAGTCGCGTATTGTGGACAAACCGCCCGGTGGGAGCAAAGATCCGCGCCTGGCAGCCCGTGCACCGCTGCGGGGCGAGGGCTGCAGGGCGTGACGGCCTCGGCAGGCCGACATCGGGGGGCTCTGTTAGATTCGGACGCATGGCGCGAGCGATCGAGGCAGGCGAATTGGCGCAATCCGCCGACCCGGCTGACCTGCCCTGGCGGGTCATCAGCCTGCTCAACGTCTTCCGGCTGCTCGTGCCGATGGTGCTGCTGCTGGTGTTCTTCTTCGACGCGCCCGAGCACAGCGTCGGCAGCCACCTGCCCGGGCTCTTCCTCGGCGTCTGCGTCGCGTGGTTCGCGTTCGCCGTCGTCTGCATCAGCACGATCCAGCGGCGCTGGCCGGATGCGCAATGGCAGGCGCTGATCCAGCTCGCGGTCGACACGCATTGCCGTCGCGCTCCTGATTCACGCGAGCGGCGGCATGAGCAGCGGGCTCGCGACCCTGCTGGTCCTGCCTGTCGGGCGCGACCGCCACGATCGTCAGGCCGCGACTCGCGCTCGCCGCGACCGCGTTCATCGTGATCGTGCTTGCTGTTCGAGACGATTGTTGGCGGCTGTCGGGCATCGGCTCGACCTCGGACTTCCTGATCGCCGGGCTGACCGGCGCGAGCCTGTTCGCGATCACGCTGCTCGCGCTCCCGATGGCCAACCGGCTGCGCGAGAGCGAGGCGCGCGTGCAGCAGCAGGAGTTCGACCTCGCCAACCTGAGCGAGCTCAACGAGTTCATCGTCCAGCACCTGCGCGAGAGCATCCTCGTGGTCGACGCCGAGGACCGCATCCGGCTCATCAACGAGACCGCCTCGCGCCTGCTCAAGGGCGACACGGTGCTGAGCGGCGAGCTGCTCGGCGAGGTCTCGCCGCGCCTTCTCTACCTGCTCGAGTCCTGGCGCCGGCAGGAATCCGACCGGCGCGACACGATCATCGAAGTCGTCTCCGCGGACGGCGGCACGGTGGTCCGGCCGCAGTTCGTGCCGCTGTCGCAGCACGGGCCCGGGCCGGTGCTCGTCTTCCTCGAGGACACGAGCCAGATGGCCGAGCGCGTCCAGCAGTCGAAGCTCGCAGCGCTCGGTCGGCTGAGCGCCAGCATCGCGCACGAGATCCGCAATCCCGTCGGCGCGATGAGCCACGCGAGCCAGCTGCTGCGGGAGTCGCCCGCGATCGGGCCCGACGACCGGCATCTCACCGAGATCATCGAGAAGAACGCGGTGCGCGTCAGCCAGATCATCGACAACGTGCTGGAGCTGTCGCGCCGGGACAAGACCCGGCAGGAACGGCTCGAGCTCGGCGCCTGGCTCGACGACGCTCGCGAACGAGTTCCGCGACACGCTGCAGCTCGCCGCCGGATCGGCTGCGACTCTGACGAGCGACCTGCCGTCGCTGCAGGTGCACTTCGATCCCTCGCATCTGCACCAGGTGGCGTGGAACCTGTGCGACAACGCCGTCAAGCACGGCGCGGGCGAGCACGGCAGCGCCGTCGAGCTGCGCGCCGGTCGGATACCGACCACCGGCCGACCGTACCTCGAGGTCGCCGACCGCGGGCCCGGGATCGATGCCGCGGACGCCGAGCGGATCTTCGAGCCGTTCTTTACCAACGGCGTGGGCGGCACCGGCCTCGGCCTCTTCATCTCGCGCGAGCTGTGCCAGACCAACGGGGCGATGCTGCTGTACGAGCCGCGGCCCGGCGGTGGAAGCATGTTCCGCGTGATCTTCGCGGATCCGCAGCGGTGGGAATGGTGAGGACGCGTCTCGCGTCCCGAAGGCCGGCGTCCACCGTCGCACGGCCGCGTGGGTCGAGGCCTGAACACTGGCCGCGCCAAGCGCCCGGGCTCCAGGTTTTCCGCAGAACCGCGCCCCGGACCGGCCATTGTGGCGAGGCCGTCACAGTTGTTTTCGTGCGACGGTACCTTCATTATGTTCAAGGCTATCCCGGTCTGACGGTAGGGGAGACCGCCTTGACTCTCAGACCGTCGACACGCCGTTGACGACCCGTCAAACCGCACTGCTCGCGGTATTCACGCTGTCCGGCTTCACGGGACTCATCTACGAGTCGATCTGGTCGCACTACCTGAAGCTCTTCCTGGGCCACGCCGCGTACGCGCAGACCCTAGTACTCGCGATCTTCATGGGCGGCATGGCCATCGGCGCATGGGCCGTCGGGCGCAATTCGCTGCGGATACGCCGACTGCTGCTCGCCTATGCACTCGTCGAGCTTGCGATCGGCGTACTCGGTCTATTCCTTTCACGCGATCTTTCAGTCGTTCCTCGACTGGAGATTCCTGTCGGTGATCCCATCCCTGGGCTCCGCCGGCGGCAGTACAGGCGTTCAAATGGACCGCGGGCGCGCTCGCTGATCCTGCCGCAGTCGATCCTGCTTGGGCGACATTCCCTCTCATCAGTGGCGGGCTCGTCAGGTTGGCTCCGCGGCCGGTCCGGGCGAGCTCCTGGCGCTGCTGTATCTTCACGAACTGTCTCGGCGCCGCGATCGGCGTTCTCGTCAGCGGCTTCTTCCTGATCGATCGGGTAGGCCTGCCCGGAACTCTGCTCACGGCCGGCCTGCTCAACATCCTGCTTGCCATTGTCGTCTGGTTCCTCGCAAAGACTAACCACGGCCGCGCGATCCGCCGTCCCAGCCTCGCGAGCCGACGGCGACGGGTCGGCGCTTCGACTGGCTCGCTGGCGGCTGCGTTCGTAACCGGCCTCGTCGCATTTCTGTACGAGATGGCGTGGATTCGCATGCTGAGCCTGGTCCTCGGCAGTTCGACGCATTCCTTTGAGCTCATGCTCGCCGCGTTCATCTTCGGCCTGGCGATGGGCGGCCTGTGGATTCGCCGCCGAATCGACCACCTGGCCGACCCGATGCGGTTTCTCGCGCACGTCCTGCTGGTCATGGGAGCGCTCGCGGCCCTGACGATCGCGGGTTACCACTACACCTTCGACGTCATTGCCTGGGCGATGCTCGCGTTCTCACGCACCGAACCCGGCTACGTCGGCTTCACCCTGGTTGCCCAGTCCGTTGCGATCGCGCTGATGGTGCCGGTGACCTTTTGTGCGGGCATGACCCTGCCGTTGATCACGCGGCTGCTCATGGCCCGCGGCGCCGGCGAACGCGCTATCGGCGCCGTCTATGCCTTGAACACCGTCGGCGCGATCGTGGGTGTCATGCGTGGCGATCCACCTGCTGATGCCGACGGTCGGTCTGAAGGGGACCATCCTGACGGGCGCCGGTGCTGCACCTGCTGCTGGCCATCAGCGGTCTCTGGATCTCAGGACGTGGCTCGACACCGATCGTCACCAGGGCCATCACGGCCGCTTCCGCACTGAGCGTTGTGTTTGTAGCTCTCGCGATACACCCAGACCCGAGGCGGATG
>CAWFNJ010000014.1:0-167889 GCA_963817195.1 uncultured Gammaproteobacteria bacterium | reverse complement strand
CACTGCCGCTCAGCCGCTGCAGCAGCTCATCGATACCGAGCGCCCAATAGTGCTCGATCGTCGCTTGGTTTCGTGGTGCGCTCGCCTTCGTCACGCGGCGTGCGCACCAGAGGCCTGGCAACATGGGCAGCCAGAACGTGAAGCCACGGAACAAAAGCGTGGCGGACAGTGCGGCCGGAATGCCGATTCCGACCAGGGTCAGCGTGAGGACAGACGCCGCCTCGAAGGATCCGAGCCCACCAGGCAGCACACCGATGGTTCGGAATAGAGAAGCGATCATAGAACTGGCGAAGATGCCGCTCGGGCTCGCTTCGATCCCGAGCGCCCGGACGAGCGTCCACATCGTCGCAGCGTCGCAAGAAAAGATCGCCAGCTGATAGAGGCTCGACCGGAACAGCAGAGGAACGCTGCGTGCAAGCCGCGGGTCGGCCATCGCGACGTACTGGAGCACGCGCCCGAGGCGGCGGCGAACCAGGCGAGTGGGAAGTCGGTCTTCCCGCCCGGACAGTCCGAGCAGGGCCGCTGAAAGCGCGACCCCGAATATAACGAACAGCACGGACGTGAGCACGATGAGCGTGTTCGCCTGATGTCGGGCGATCGCGATGCCGAGCGCGGCCGCAAGGCATATGACGTAGGCGACGTAAAATGAAACGGTCGTGATGACGACGCTCGCCACGACGGTCGTCCGCGGCATCCCCCGCTGCTCGAGCGCGCGCGCCGCCACGATCGTGCCGCCGAAGCCCGCCGAGGGCAGCGCCTGATCGAGGAAAAGCTTGGCGAGACTGAGCTCGTAGGCCACGCGGAGCGGCAGTGCGAATCCCCCGACTCGGGCGACGAGACACAGAATCCTGCTCTGTGCGAGATAGGTGGCCGCCTGCAGTACGAGGGCGAGCAACAGCCACATGGGTTCGGCGCGCTCGGCAAGACTGATGAACGAGCGGCCTTCAGAGTAGTGCAGCGCCGCGCCGATGACGGCAGCAAGCAGTGCAACTCCGAGGAGCCACGCCAGCCAGGGCATGGCGCGCCGTGCGTGTGAGTCAGCCCGCACTCCGTCGGTCGGGGGTGACGCTTCGAGGAGCGTATCGTTCGCCATCAGCGCTTGCCTGGACGGTAACTCTCGAAGAAATGACGAGTTGCTCGGCTGCGGATGCTAGCATTCACCGACTTGCCGGGCTCGGTCGGATCGGGGGGGCGGGTTCGTCGGTTGGCATCCATGCCTGCGTGGCTCTCCTTCTCCCGGTCAGCATCTCATGTGGAGTGCGATTGCGCTCCTCATCTATGTCATGAGCACTCGCGTTCGCCGGGAGCGACGAGCGCCCACGGCTGCGATCGCCTGGGTAATGGGTCTGGCTCTCTTTCCCTACCTGACGCTGCCACTGTTCCTGCTGTTCGGACAGCGCAAGCTGGAAGGTGCACCAGTACCGCGCGTAGCTCGGGTGAATACGAATGCGCACTGGGCAGCCGCGTTGCTGGAGAGCTTCGGCCTCGCTGCTCTCGCGACGGCGCGAGTGCGCTTTCACAGCGACGGGACGCAGGCGCGCGCCGCACTATGGGAAATCATCGAGAGCGCGCGCGAGCGGATCGATGTGTGCACGTTTCTCATCGGTTCCGACGCCTTCGGGCGAGAGACGCTCGAGCGTCTCGCGAGCCGCGCGCGCAGTGGGATCCGGGGTGCGCCTGCTGCTCGATGGCATCGGCGCCTGGTACGCGCCGGGCCACCACTTCCGCGATTGACGGCTGCTGGTGGAGACGTTGCGGTATTTCGCTCGCTGTTCGCGCGCCGTCGGGTCGGTCCGCGCAACCTGCGCCGATGATCTGCTGATTCGGGCCGACATGATGTGACAAGGGGGTGCCGCGGACAGATTCTCCTAACCCGCAGGCGTTGCGAGGATCGCCGCCAGGATCGACGAGCTTGAGAAGTGCGTGCGAGAACGTCGCTAGCTGGAGGTGGCGTGCGGACAACTTGACCGGGCCAAGCCCTTCCGGCCCGGTATTATTTGGCTCCCTTTGCGCAGATTTGGTTCAGCAAAATCATACCCGCCGCTGGATTCCTCAAGATCCACTGTATCTGCCAAGCCAGCGCTTTCTCAGGCATCTACGAGTTCGCGTCTCGTCTTTTGGCCGCGGCGCGCGTGTCAAGGAGCAAGATGACGGTGGCGAACCCTGTGACGCTTAGCACCAACGCATCTTGTAAGTCGCGGGCGGTGCGCAGCGCAATCGTGGTCATGGGAGCGAAAGTCATGCAGAGCGGCGAGAAGTTGATTCGGCTGTGTTCGATCGCCGCGGCGGCCTCGCTGCTGGCTTGCACTCCGGTGAACCATGTGGAGGGACCGACGCAACTACTCCGGCGCCCGACTGTATGAAGTGTTCTGCGCCAGCTGCCATGGCCTGGGAGGGCATGGGGATGGTCCGGTCTCGCCCTATATCAGGGCCAATGTACCTGATATCACATCGATTGCTCTGCGCAATGGCGGAGAGTTTCCTGCTGAGCAGGTGTACAAGATCATCGACGGACAGTCGCAACGGCCGTCGCACGGCCCGCGCAACATGCCGGTCTGGGGCTACGAGTTCTTTACAGGCGACGGCGACGATCAGACAGCGCACAAGCAAGCCAGCGACATGGTTGATCGCCTGGTTGAATACCTGGGCTCGATTCAGGAGATGTGACAGCGGCACGGACATGGCAGAGTGCTTGCAAACGTTATTGGCCCATGCTTTGCGTGCTTGCTCGGCAACGCGGATCCGTTTAGGGAAGGCGGCCTTGCGCTGGTGGGGGTCGGACACGACCTCGTAAGACGGCGGCGACATCGGAGACGGCTGCATGCAGCTTCATCTAGTCCGACAAGTTCCGAGTATCGGGCAGTTGCTGACCCTACGTGCGGCACCTGCCCCCAAAACGCCCTGAGCGCAAACAACATGTCCGGCGTGTGGAGCGGAAGAATGAGGATGGGAGTCCCTCTCCCGGTGTCACATAAGAATAGACTTTAGATTCAGACGTATTGTGAGCATGTACCGCTGCCGTCCGGACGACTTGAACACCTCAAACGCTTCGTCTCGATACCAGGTAGGCCGATTTCGCGATTCGCCTGGCAACTGCGTTCGCCGCAGCGATCGGAGTCGGCACTGTCCATTTCACCAGACAGACTCACAGCTACTGGCAGCGTGCACATCTGACCGCGCTGCGCTTTGGCTTCGCTTTCCAATCAACGCGTGCTGATGCACTGACGGCCGGGTGCAGCACCGAATCGGCGCCCCGCTCAGCGCAGGCACCAGTACTGGACGCCCTGCGAGGCAGAAAGGCCTCGGCGTCCCCACCGCGGAGCAGCGCGAACGTGGAGAATGTCCGGCCTGCGTGCAGTCGGAGCGGCAACCGTCACCGAGCGCGGCGCGTCCTCGACGGGCCAACCGGTCGTGGGTCGAGAATGTGGCCGTAACGCTTGTCCGTCCTTGCGCAAGAATCGGCGTGCATCGCCGCTCGTCGCGAGCGCGCCGCGACACGAGATCAATCTGCCTGGCCGCCACCGCACTCTCGTCCAACGACTCGACGCCGACCCGCCACGGCCGGCCTTCGACCGCCGGCCCGAGCGCCAATAGATCGCCGCCGAAGTTCAGCAAGCACTGCGCCGACAGCGGCCGCGCGAGCGCAGCCGCGCGATCCACCGCGTACTCCTTGCCGATGCCGCCGAGATCGACTTCCATGCCGGGCTTGAGCGTGAGCTCCGGCGCGCGCCAACGAACCTTCTGCCAACCGACAAGCGCTCGCATCAGCGCGGACGGCTCGCGGCTCGGCACGCGTTCGCTGCCGTCGAAGCGCCATGCGCGCCGCAACACGCCGGACGTCACGTCGAATTGCCGTCGCTGAGCTCGAAGAGCGTCCGCGCGTAGCCGAGGAGACGCGCCGTCTCGACATCGATCGTCACAGTGCGGCCGCGCGCGCTGTTGATCGTGTGAACGATGTTGCCTGCAGATAGCGACTGTACTTGCGCTCGATGCGCCAGACCTCTGCGGCGACACTCTCGGCGATGGTTCTCGCACGCGCTTCCTCATGCGTGATGACGTGCACCTCGCAAGGGCTTGCCATCGCGTCGAACGAGCCGATCCAGCCGGACTCGGTGGAATCGAGACGTACGCAACGCTCAGGGACGGAACTTGAAGCTGAATTGAGCAATGATCGCCTTCATGTTGGGGTCGAGATCGAGGTCGCGCAGCACGCCGACGTCCGAGCCGGCGCTCGGCTGCCCGACTGCCTGATAATAGCTCGCGCGCAGGCTCCAGTCGCCGAGCTTACCGGGCCAACCATACTTGAAGCCGAGCGTCACGCCGTCGAAGGCGGCGAGCCGGTAGTCCGCGGAGGCGAACTCCGGCAGCGGCTCTCCGTCGAAGAGCACGGTGCGATAGAAGTCCGCGGCGCTCTGCGTGTAGTACCGCAGGTGTGGCTGCAGGTAGCGGCCCGCGCCCATTGCAAAACGCACATGCAGGTCCACAGTCTGCGAATCGATGCCCCAGTCGTCGGTCATGTAGCGGTACGACGCCTCCAGGACATGACCGCCGAGGTCGTGCTTGAGCAAACCGAACAAGCTCTGCTTCATGCGCGTGTCCGGACGCTTCTCGAAGAGATACAGGCCGGAGTCGCCGGTGGCGCCGGCACCAGCTCACCGGTCACGGAATCGACGACGGAGAGCATCTTGTAGGGATCGTTCGGTATCCGCTCGCATCGCTGAAGGAGTAGTTGAACTGCATGAGCGTCCGCGGACCGAGCACCTGGGTGACGCCGAGGAGCGCATCGGTGACGGTCTTCGACTCGCTTGCGCCGCCGCCACCGCCTTCGCCCTGGTCGTCGCCGCCCTCGTCATCGTCGAGAGTGGAGACCCGATCCGCGTCGTCTGGCTCGCCGCCCGCGGCGGACAGGGCCCCGAACGGCGCCGGCACGCCGCCGACTGGATCGACGGAGTCTGCGGCGAAGGCGAGCCCCGCCGACAGTGTCGTGTTGCGCTTGTTGAACTCGCGGGCGATGCTCGCGTTGATGCCGAGGTGGCGAGTCCTCGTACCGTACGAGGCGCCGCCACCGAGGTCGAGCGTCGTGAGGCGGCCGAGCGGCTGTGCCCAGCTCACGTCCGCAGCGATGCGCGTGTCGTGAAAGGTATCGTCCAGCGGCAGCTCTCCGGCCGGAACGGTGTATGACGCCTGCCCCGACGGACGCGTAAACGTCTGTGGCTGATTGCTCGGCGCCGCGCCGTTCGGCGACGCGCCGGTGAGGGCGTCGACCGTGACGTGGATGCCGACCTTGCGGTCCTCGTCGATCGCCTTGCTCGCGAGCGCTTCAGCACTCACGTCCTGCACCCGACCGTCCGCCTCGCCGTAGTAAAGAGTGGATGCCTGCACGTCCCAGCCGCTCTGCTCCTGGGCGACCGCGCGCGGCGAAGCGGCCGTCCCGAGCAACGCGCAGCTCGCGGCAGCCACCGCGGCGCCGATGCCGGTACCGCTATCCGGCTTCAGTTGCATCCGCAGCCTCCACCGCCGTAGCTGCGCCCGCCGCTCGATGCCTCCTTGCTGAAGTAGATGTGGTCGTCGACACTCGCCTCGAGCGGATCCGAGACGACCTGCATTTCGTCGCGCGCAAGAGCCCCACGCTGCCAGGGCTCGACGCCGAGGCTCGCACACGACGCCAGCTGACTTGCGACCGCGCAGGTCGCGAGCGTAGCCACGCTCCGCAGATATCTCATGGTGCCTTCTCTTCCAGCCCGAGGGCTTTGCGTATCGACGCCTCGTAATTCGCTTCCTTCGATTCCTTGAAGCCAAGGTGGCGCGCGAAGATGTGCCCCGTGCGATCGAGAATGTACGAGCTGGGCATCGCCTCAACCTCGTAACGCTTGGCGAGGCGCCCTTCCGGGTCGAACTGAATCTGGAATCCGCTCGGCATCGACGCGAGGAAGCGATCCGCGTCCGCGCGATCGCTGTCCAGATTGACGGCGACGACGGTCAGGCCGAGCGATCCATACTTCTGCTGCATGGCGTTCATCCATGGGAACGAATGCCGGCAAGGCACGCACCATGAAGCCCCAGAAGCCCAGACACACCACCTCGCCGCGCGACCGGGCGATGTCTTCGGGTGCCTGATCCTCTGTCAGCGTTGGCGCCAGCGCCAAAGCGCTACGCCACATCAACAGCACTGCGGCGTAGGCGAGCAAGTGCGCGAAACGGGTTGCTTTAGTCATCGACAGCGGGTTCTGACGTTCCTGGGCGGATGAGACGTTGGGTGCGGCCGAATCCTTCGCGCGACAGTGAATGGAACTTTCGGCTGCGACGTGGAACTAAGCGAGGTTCTCCATCGACCATGCAAACCTGCGACGAGACGCGGCGTGTGGGCGACGACGGTCCGCGAGATCGCGTCGAAGACCGCCGGCATCTGTCTGCCCCCATTGGTACGTGCCCGACCTGTTCCACGCCACGGAACTAGACGCGACTCGGATGCATCAGTTGGGATTAGCTCGGAGACTAGGCTCTACGTCAATTTGTTGGAGTTTCGATTCGAAGGTGATCGGCTTGTGTCAATTGAACACGCCTATTGACTGCGCAGTTCGATTGCAGCCGATCGTGCTAACGGGCGCCGTTCATTTGGTTCTCCCCTGATTTCACGGACACTCCCGAGAGGGGCTGATAATGCAGCCGGAGGTGTGTCATGGGAAGTCGCAAGAAGTATAGCCAGGAGTTCAAGCAAGAAGCCGTTCAGCTGTCCCGTCAAGGCGGCGTGAGCGTGTCGCAGGTGGCGCGGGATCTCGGGATACAGCCCAACATGCTGACGCGCTGGCGCAGAGAGTTTGCAGCCGCTGGTAGC
This sequence comes from uncultured Gammaproteobacteria bacterium, assembly GCA_963817195.1. Classification (GTDB taxonomy): domain Bacteria; phylum Pseudomonadota; class Gammaproteobacteria; order Steroidobacterales; family Steroidobacteraceae; genus SCUD01. Next base: position 161,054 of record CAWFNJ010000014.1, on the reverse strand, counting down.
AAAGCGTTCCGTGGCCAAGGGGTCGCTCGCGACCAGGAGCTGGCCCAGCTGCGCCGTGATCTGGGCCGGGTGACCCGGGAGCGTGATTTTTTAAAAGAAGCGGCGGCGTTCTTCGCGAAGACATCCCGGTGAGATACCAGATGGTGTCGCGTTGTGACGAAGCCTACTCGGTGCGCATGATGTGCCGACTGCTCGAGGTCTCGCCGAGTGGCTACGACGACTGGTGCGACCGACCGATGAGCCGTCGTGATCGGGACAACACCGAGCTGCTCGAGCAAATCCACTCGATCCATGCCGAGAGCGATGGCGTGCTCGGCAGCCCCAAGGTGTGGGAGGAGCTGGTGCGCCGCGGTCAGCGTTGCAGCGAGAACCGTGTCGCCAGGCTCATGAGGACAGCGAATCTGCAGGGCATTCCGTCCGTGCGGCGTTGGCGAGGACATGCTCGCCGAGTGCCGCCGCCTCGGCGGCTGTGCCACGGGCGACGCAAAGATCACTTCCGCCTACCGGCTGCCGGCCAGGCACGTGATCCATGCGGTGGGGCCGGTTTGGCGCGGCGGCGACCGCAACGAACCGGAACTGCTCGCGTCGTGTTATCGGCGCTCGCTCGAGGTCGCGGAAGGCGCGGGCCTCGGGACCGTCGCGTTTCCCTCGATCAGCACCGGCGCCTATGGCTACCCCGGGAAGCCGGCCGCGCGCATTGCCATCGCGACCACCCGCGAGTTTCTCGCTTCCGCGAGGAAGGTGCGCGAAGTCATCTTCTGCTGCTTCTCGGCAGTGGATCTCGCCGTGTATGAAGAGGTGCTGCGTCAATGATCGAGGGCGATGCCTTGCCGACGCTGGACGCGCCGCGCACCCGCCTGCGCTGGCTGACGGAAAGCGACATCGACGGGCTGTTCGCGATTTTCTCCGACCAGGAGATGATGCACTACTGGTCGAGCACGGCCATGAAGGACCGCTCCGAGGCCGCGGAGCTGCTCGCGCGTATCCACCGGCAGTTCGCGGACAAGTCCGGTTTCCAGTGGGGCGTCGAACGCAAGGCCGACGGCGAGCTGATCGGCACCTGCACGCTGTTCAACATCCATCGCGCCAACCTGCGGGGAGAGGTCGGCTACTGCCTGCGCAGCACCCACTGGGGCCAGGGTTACACCGGCGAGGCTCTGGCGGCGCTCATCGACCATGCGTTCGAGGTCCTGAAGCTCCGCCGGCTGGAGGCCGATGTCGACCCGAACAACGCGGGCACGCTGCGCATTCTCGATCGCATGGGGTTCCAGCGCGAGGGGCTGCTGCGCGAGCGCTGGAACGTCGCCGGAGAGATCCAGGACTCTGTCGTCCTCGGCCTGCTCGCGCGGGAGTGGAGGGCAGCGAGCGCATGAGCGGCATTCGCGTAATGCGCTATCGCCGCGAGCTCGCGGGCGACTTCCGGCGCCTCAACCTCGACTGGATCGAGCGCCTGTTCGCGATCGAGGCGGCCAACCTCAAGGTTCTGGATGACCCCGAAGCGGCGATCATCGCGAACGGCGGCATGATCTTCTTTGCGCTCGAGGGCGACGCGGTCGTCGGCACGGTGGCGATGATCCGCGTCGCGTCCAATCGCTGCGAGCTCGCGAAGATGGCGGTCGCGACCACGCACCAGCGCCGCGGAATCGGCGAGCTGCTCGGGCAGGAGTGCCGCGCCTGGGCGGCGGCCAGCGGCGTCGCGAGCGTGTTCCTGGAGACCAACAGCAAGCTCGACGGCGCGATCCGCCTCTACGAGCGGCTCGGATTCCGCCATGCGCCCTGGCCGCATCCTTCCGACTACGCGCGCGGCGACGTGTACATGGAAATGAAAGTCGAACCGGACAGGAGTCGAGCGATGCACAAGAGCAGGCTGGCGGGATTCATTATCGATTGCAGGACCGACGACCTGCACGGCGCGGCGCGCTTCTGGTCCGGGGCGCTCGGCATGGCGACCGAGATCCTGCCGGGCCAGGAAGGCGACAGCTACGTGAAGCTGAAGGTGCCCGACGAGCGGCTACACGTCGAAGTGCAGGCGGTTGACCACGACAGCCGCGTGCACCTCGACATCGAGGCCGACGACATCGAGGCTGAGGTTCGACGCCTCGAGGCGCTTGGCGCAAAACGCCTGAACAAGGTGCACACCTGGGTCGTCATGGAAGCGCCGACCGGGCAGCGCTTCTGCGTCGTGCGACCGCAGAACAAGGGCTTCGAGCAGGACGCGAACGTCTGGAAGTAATGCCGCGTTGGGAAAGTATGTGCTGAAGACGAAGGCGAGCAGGGCGAGTGTCGCGGGCGTCATCGCCCGGATAGGCGACGCCGAACGTCGCGCGGACTGCAAGACCCTGGTGCGCATGATGAGGAAGGCAACCGGCCGGGCGCCCCGGATGTGGGCCACGATGATCGGCTTCGGCGACTACACTACCGATACGCCAGTGGGCACGAGGGCGACGTCTTTCTGGTCGGGTTCGCGCCACGCAAGCCGGACCTCGTCATCTACCTGCTATGCGGGCTGCCTGCCCAGAAACCGCTGCTCGCGAAATTGGGCAAATTCCGGACCGGCGTGAGCTGCCTGTATGTCCGCCGCCTCGCGGACGTGGACCTGCGCGTGCTGGAGAAGCTCGTTGCGGTGACGGTGCGCCACTTCAAGCGCCGAACCACCTGAAACATGTTCGTCAAGATCTGCTGCATTGCGGACATCGCCGAGGCGCGGCTCGCGATGTCGGCAGGTGCCTCCGCGCTTGGCCTCGTGTCCGCGATGCCGAGCGGGCCCCGGCCCGATTGCTGAAGAGGAGATCGCGGCCATTGCGAAGGCGGTACCGCAGCCCACGCGCAAACGTTCCTGCTGACGGCGCTGGTCGAGGCCGAGGCATCGCAGACCAGCAGCGCCGGTGCGGCACGACTGCGGTGCAGCTCGTGGACGCGGTCGAGGAGCCGGAGCTGCGGCGCCTGCGCCGCCTGCTGCCGGACGTGCGGCTGGTGCAGGTGATCCACGTGACTGGTCCCGAGTCGCTCAACGAGGCGCGTGCCGCCGCGCCGCTCGTCGACACACTGCTGCTCGACTCCGGCAACCCGATGCTTGCGGTCAAGGAACTGGGCGGCACGGGCCGCGTGCACGACTGGGCGACGAGCCGGCGCATCTGCGAGAGTGTGGCCGTGCCGGTGCTGCTGGCCGGCGGGTTGCATGCCGGCAATGCGCGCGAGGCATTCGAGCGCGTGCGGCCCGCCGGCCTCGACGTGTGCAGCGGCTTGAGGCTCAATGGGCGCCTGGACGAAGTGCGACTTCACGACTTCTTCCGCGCCATCCACTGACAGGAGATCCCGATGATCGGATACGTATCGGTCGGAACCAACGACTGGAATCGCGCCCTCGCGTTTTACGACGCACTGATGGCGGAGCTCGGCGCGAAACGCGTCATGGACTTTGACACCTTCGTCGCCTGGAGCCCGGGCAAGGGCAAGCCCGGCTTTGCGCTGGCCCAGCCGCATAACAAGAAGGCGGCGACGGTCGGCAACGGCTCGATGGTCGCTTTCCAGGTCGACAAGCCCGGCCAGGTGGACTCGCTCTACAAGAAGGCGATGTCGCTCGGCGCGACCGACGAAGGGCCTCCCGGCGACCGCGGCGACAACTACTACGGCGCCTATTTCCGCGACCTCGACGGCAACAAGCTGAACTTTCACTGCTGGACATGAGCGGGAAGCCATTCGCGATCTCAGCCTTTGCGGGCTGGGCCGACATGGACGCAAACGCGCACATGGCGAACTTCGCCTACCTTAACAAGTGCGTGGACGCGCGCATGGCCTTCTTCAAGCAGCATGGATTTCCGGTCAGCGAGTTCGCAAAGCGCAGGATCGGCCCGGTCTTGCGGCGAGATGAGCTCGAGTACCACTGCGAAGTCGGCCTGCTCGAGCCGATCACCGTGACGCTGGCTCTCGCCGGCATGGCCGATGACGGCTCACGCTTCCGGTTGATGAACGAAATCCAGAAGGAGGGGGGCAGGCTCGCTGCGCGCATCCGTTGCGAGGGCGGCTGGATGGACCTTGTGGCGCGCAAGCTGATCGCGCCGCCCGACGACCTGCGCGAGGCGCTGGCTGCCATGCCGCACACCGCGGAATTCGAGCGCCTGCCGTCGAGCATCCGCAAGTGAGTGCCTGGCGCGGGCGCTGCCACTGCGGCGCGATCGGATTCGAGTACCGCACGGAAAAGCCGGTGGGCGAGTGGCCCGTGCGTGCCTGCCATTGCAGCTTCTGCGTCAAGCACGGAGCGGCTTACACATCGGATCCCGCGGGGAGCCTGCGCTTCATGCACGCGGATCCGGCCGCGGTCTCGCGCTACCGCTTTGGACAGAAGACCGCGGACTTCATCTTTTGCAAACGCTGCGGCGGCTATCTGGGCGCCGTGACCGAAGAGGACGGCAAGCCGCTGATGGTGATCAACCTGCGTGCGCTCGATCCACAGCCAGAGGGGCTGCCGGCAGCGCAGCCGATGTCATACGAGGGCGAGACGACGGGCGATCGCAACACGCGCCGGTCGGCGCGGTGGACGCCGATCGCGCCCTGACTGCGCACCGGGCTCACGAAGGGAACGCGACAAAAGTCGACCAGCGCGGGTCCGACTGCAAGGCCTTGAGAAACGGCGACATCCTTGATTCGTGTGTGAGATACCAGACGTGTCCTGAATCGGTGCCGTGTTCGTGCGCCAACGCCTGCTTCTTCCCAGCCAGTACTTCGAACGCCTCGTCGGCCATACCGCGAAAGGCATACACCTCCGCGAGTCGCACGGAGTCCATGATGTCCTTGCTGCCTTTGACTAGTTGCTCGACTGCGGCATCGGCCTCGGCCTCGCGCCCGGTCGCCGCGTGGAGCAGCGCGAGGCCCTGGTTGCGCAAGTTGCCCGCTGGAACCCGGGACATTTCCGCCTGGGCCTCGTCAAAGCGGTCTTGCAGAATCAGCACATGGACGATGTCGATCGCGACGTGCGGATCGGTCTCGGGGTGGATCTCCTGCACCTGCCGAAACTGCGACAGCGCCTTCTCGAGCTGGCCATCGGCCAGCAGGTAGACGGCGAGGTTGTTGCGGATGGTGGCCAACAGCGGATTTCGCGCCACCATTTGACTCTGTAAGGCAATCGCCTTGTCCAGGTCACCGCGATCGATCGCGTCACCAATCGCGTGCTCCATGACACTTGGTTCGTCAGGGTCGAGTGCGGCTGCCCGACGAAAATGCTCGTCCGCCTTTTCATGCTCCCCCGTCTCTCCATAGAAGTTAGCCAGCCGGACGTGTACAACCGCAAGGTTGGGATCCAGTTCTACCGCCCTTTGGGCCGCTTGGCCTTGCCTGGATTGAAGATTGGGTGATTCCTCATCGATTGCGGTGTCGAGCATCGAGTACGCACCAGAGAGCGACGCCCAGGCCCTGGCGAAGCGCGGGTCGAGTGCGACGGCTTCCTCGTAGTACCTAGCGGCCTGCTTCATGTCGCCCGGAGCACGCCGGTAGTAGAGGAATTCGCCTTGCAGGAATTTCTCGTAGGCTTCGACGTTGATGGTCGATTGTGGAACCGATGCGGCTTCGTACAGTGTGGTCTCGAGCGCCGTGGCGACCGCACGGGCGATCTCGTCCTGCACGGTGAAGACGTCTCCAATTTGGCGATCGTAAGTATTGGACCAGACGTGGGAGCTGTCGGATGCCGATATGAGCTGGGCGGTGATGCGGATCGTGTCGCCGGACTTGCGGACACTCCCTTCGAGCACGTGGCTCACCTGCAGCCGCTTGGCGATCTCCGCGACATCCAGCGCGGGATCGCGGAGTGCAAATGACGAGGTGCGCGCGATGACGCGCAAGTTCCTGGATTGCGCCAGTCGATTGAGGATCTCCTCCGAGAATCCATCCGCGAGATAGGCCTGGTCCTTGCCCGGGCTCATGTCCACGAAGGGCAACACGGCGACTGAGCTGGTGGCGGATGCGGACGGCGCGGATTCTCTCAGCGGCGCGAGTTTCCACAGCCCCACGAGGACGGCGGCGATGACCGCGAGAGCCGCGGCAATGATCAGCAAAGGCCGCCTGCCGGATGGCGCCGCGGATCCCTCGGACGGAATCGGCGTGACGTCGAGCTTGAGTCGATAGCCACGCTTCGGGAGCGTCTCGATCGCGTCTTTCAGCTGGTCACTGCCGGCCGCCTGGTTTAGCTGCCGGCGCAGCTCGTAGATGCAGCGCGACAGCACTTCGTCCCCGACGATCACGCCCGGCCAGATTCGGGAGAGCAGAACTTCACGGGAAACTACCTGACTGGCGTGCTCCGCCAGCACGACAAGCACGGCCATCACCTTGGGATCGAGCTTTACGACACCGCCAGGGCCGCTAGCTCCGCCAGAACGGGGATCGATCCTGATCGTGCCTAGCTCAAATCCCCGCTCCAGCGCCTTGGCGGCCGGGGACTCGACTGGTGCATTCATCTGAAGTCCAGGGTTTCCGCGTGTGGGGATGCCGGGGAAAACCAATATTAGTCCGTTATCAAGATTTGATCAGGACGCCGGCGCCTTGCTGCCCCGAGAATCTGACGCGAGACCCGGTTTCGCAAAAAAGGGGAGAAAGCCATGCAAATCACGCGCCTACGGTTGTCCGCACTGCTGGCGGTCGTTCAAATGGTCGCCGCGACGGCGTACGCAGATATTGACCTTCGCGTCGAGTCGTGGCCGATCGCGGCCCCGATCGTAGCGTTCGTCCGCGTCTCGGAGGGCGACGAAGGCGTGGCCGGGCTCGCGCGCGGCGACTTTGCCGTGACGTTGGATGGCCGGCCGCTTCCCCGTTTCGGATTCCGGCTCCCGGTCGATCAGGATCCAGCCCAGAATCTCTCGATCGTGTTCGTGCTGGCTGACGGCAAGGACATCGAGTCGGCAATTCCTGCGCTTGCGGAGCTGCCGGTGGGAACCTTTGCCGCCATCGTCAGGGCGAAATACCTCCCGGGTGACCAGATGCCGTGGCTAAGGGTGCATGAATTCACGCGCATCGATGGCGATGCGGGGTCCCGTTCGCTTGCCGGGTTTCTTAAACTGTCGATCTACGACCTGGCGTCGCTCCGCTATGGCTCGCGCGTCCCACACCTCGATTGGCTGAGTGCAGGCGTCGACCAGCTGGAGACGCCGACCGTCGTCCTGCCGCGCGGTCCGAAGGCCATCATACTGGTGGGAAATGGCCGCCACATCGATTCATGGTCTGGCTTGACACAGAGCGACATCGTGGCGCGCGCCAATGCCATCGGCGTGCCGGTGTTCTCGATAGGCACAGAGGACTTCCGCGAGATGCCGGGCGTCGGCGCCGCGATGTCGGCCATCGCGAGCGACACCGGCGGCAGGTACCTGCGGGGTCTTACGACGAAGTCGATCGGCAGGGCCTACGATTCGGTCCAGTCGCTGCTCGGCAGCGCATATCGGCTGGTAATCCCGTCGATCCGCGTGACCGACTGCAATCCGCACATGCTTGAGGTCACGGTCGGCGGCGAGACAGCAAGCGCATCGTTCGTTCGCTGCGATACGACGCCCGATCCCCTCGAGTTCCGCGCGCGGGAAAGGGTTGCGCCCGCACAATTTGTCGTCTCGAACGCGGCGACGATCACAGGCATCGACAGTCCGGCGGATATTTCGATTCACGGTGGCAGCTATTCGCTGGGGTGCACTTCCAGCTTCAAGAGGGCGCCGGGTACCGCACTTCCCGGCGATCTCGTTTGCGTGCGCCACGTGGCCTCCGGGAGACGAGGCGCGCTGACCGAGACCACGCTGGTTGTCGGGGGCGTGGCATCGAACTTCTATTCGACGACCCGCGGCGTGGAACCGTAGTATCCGGCACAGGGCGTTGGCAATCGGGGGAGGGGGTGTCCATCCGCCAACTTCGTCTTGGTGCGTGGTGTTCGGCGAGCCCGCTCTTGTTCGCGCTCGCGCTCTCCGCGTATGCGCAAGGTCCGGCACCCGCCGAGGCACAGGTCGACCTCGCGGAAGTCATCGTTACCGGCTCGCGCATTCGCCGCGTCGAAGGCCAGGCGGCGACCCTGTCGATCACCACCGTCGCGCCGGAAGAGCTGCTCGACCAGGGCGAAATCAGCCTGGGCGACGCGCTCAACGACCTGCCGGCGCTGCGAGCGACCTGGGGCCAGGCCAATTCGTCGCGCTTCATCGGCACCGCGGGCGTGAACTGGCTTGACCTGCGCGGACTCGGCCCGGAACGTACGCTGGTCCTGGTGAACAACCGGCGTCACGTGACCTCGTCGCCCGGCGACAATTTCGTCGACGTCAACACGATCCCTTCGGACCTGATCGAGCGCGTGGATCTCGTCACCGGCGGCAATTCGGCCGTGTATGGATCCGAGGCCGTAGCGGGCGTCGTCAATTTCATCATGCGGCGCGACTTCGACGGCCTGAGCTTGCGGGCCCAGTCCGGCCAGTCGTCCGAGGGCGACCGGGAGTCGCAGTTCGCGTCCCTCACCGCAGGGCGCAATTTTGCCGACGACACAGGCAACGTCGCGCTTGCGCTCGAATGGGGCTCGGCGGACGCCCTCTATTATCGTCAGCGTGAGGCTCTGACGGGCTCCCGGAGTGGCCGCAGGCTATTCATGCTTTCCGAAGATTCGTCGGACGGGCCAAGCGGCTCGGACGGGATCGTCGACAATCTCTTCTACAACGGCGGATTGTTCGACGGCTCCATCGCGGTTGGCGGTCTCGTTGAAAGCGACGACGGGCGCATCTTCACTTTCGACGCCAACGGGAATCTCGTCGAGACCGTGCCCGACCTCGACCTGAGGCCCTACGGCACATCGTTCGTCGGGCTCGATGCCAATCCGGGCGGGCTCGTCTCGTATACGGAAACCGGCCAGCTCGCGCCCGGCCTAGACCGCTACTCCGTGAACCTGCTCACGCACCTCGACGTGTCCGAATCCTTCCGGCCTTTCCTCGAAGCAAAGTTCGTCCACGTGGACGTGGTCATGGTGGGCGGACCCAGCTTGTGGCGGGGCGGAATCTACAACTATTTGTTTGGGGACACCGAGATTGTGGACCCCGAATTTGCAGACGCAGAGCTGAAGTGCAGCAACGCCTTCCTGTCCGTCCAGGCGCTCGGCGTGCTGCAGTCGCTCGGCCGGTGCGCGACGCTGGACGACACGTTCGAAATGAGCCGCTGGAATGCCGATTTCGGAAGCCGCGGCGAGCTGCACGATCGCGACACCTACCGCCTGGTCGCCGGTTTCGACGGAGCCTTCAGGAATGGCTGGCACTATGAGGTGGCCGCCAACTACGGCCGCCTCGACACACGCATGCGGTCGCTCAACAACCTGGTCGTGCTAGACCTCGAAGGCAACCGGGACGGCTTCCTGCTCGCCATCGATGCTGTGCGCAATGCCGCGGGAGAGATCGTGTGCGGCGTCAACGCTGATGGGGACCTGTCGAACGACCGTCCGGACTGCGTGCCGATCGACGTTTTCGGCCCCGGGGCGGCGTCGCAGGAGGCGCTCGCCTTCGTGAATACGACGGGCACCCGCGACGAAAGGGCCGAGCAGTTCGTTCTTTCCGCGTACATGTCGGGCGACATGCCGCTGATCGGACTGCCGGCTGGCCCGCCTGGGTTTGCGCTTGGCGCCGAATACCGAAGCGAAAGAGCCTGGTCCGTGTTCGATGAGCTGTCCGCGGCCGGCGCCACGTTTCAGAACGCGATCCTGCCCTTCCATCCCCCCGACCTGTCGATCAATGAGGTCTTTGCTGAGTTGCGGGTCCCAATGCTGCGCGACAGGCTATTCGCTAGGGAGCTGAGCGTTGAAGCGGCGGGGCGGATATCGGATTACAACAACTCAATGGGCACCGTCGGCGCATGGAATGTCGGCATCTTCTACTCGCCGGCCTCCGACTTCGCCTTGCGTGCCAACTATTCGACATCCGTTCGCGCGCCAACGCAGGGTGACCTGTTCAGGCCGCTATCCCAGGATTTCACTCTAGTCGTCGATCCCTGCGAGGCCCGGCACATCTACGACAATCAGAATCGTGTCGCCAACTGCGCGGCGCTTGGGGTGCCACCGGGTTTCGAGAGCGAATACGGACTCCTTCCGCAGATCGCGTTCCGGCAAGGCGGCAACCCCCTGTTGGTCGAAGAGGAGGGGGAGAGCTACACGATCGGCGCCCGCTACATGCCTCAATTCCTGCCCGGCCTCGCGGTCTCGCTCGACTATTACGACATCGAGGTCAGGAACCTGATCGCGCCGCCAAGCGCTCAGGCGATCCTCAATTCCTGCTACGACTCGCCCACCGGCGTCGACAACAATCAGTATTGCGACGCAATCAACCCCCGCAATCCTAAGGGTGAATTTGCCGCCGTTGCTCTGATCGCGACCGGCTTCAATTACGCCCGCCAGGTAACGGAGGGCGTCGACCTCGACCTGTCGTACGAGGCGGAAATTCGCAACGGCCACCGGTTGTCGACGCGCCTGCTTGCGACGCGAGTTTTTGAGCTCACCAACTACCTCGACGCGGAGAATCCTGGCTTCGCCGATCGCGCACTCGGCGAGCTCGGCGATCCGGAGCTTGCCTTTAACCTGGACCTCGGTTACTCGATCGGCGACCTCAGCCTCAGCTACGGGCTCAGTTACGTAGACGGGCAGACGATCGGTTTTTACGAGGAACAACACTCGTTCAACGGAGACCCGCCCACGGATGCGGACATCTACCCGCGGGTACGGTATCCCTCGTCAAGCATTCACTCAGTTCGCGGCGAATATGCGATCGGTGAGCAACTGAGCGTATTCGGTGGCGTCGACAACCTGACCGACAGCCTGCCGCCGCTCGGGCTGATGGGCGATGCGCCGGGCGAGCCCTACGACAGCATCGGGCGGTATTTCTACCTCGGCGTGACCTTCGACATGTAGATATCAACCCGATATCAAGGTTTCGTCAGGACGGCCGCATCTACCCCGACATCGAATGGGCGCGTGCTCCAGGCACGAAGCAGGGGGTCGTCCATGTCGCTCACGCTCAGGGGTCTTCAAAGGGTCGGCATTTCAGTCGTCCTGGCCTGCGCAAGCAGCCATGCCGCGGCCGGCGTCGCGCTGCGCGTCGAATCGCGACCAATCATTCAGCCCATCGATGCATATGTCCTCGTGACCGATGCGGGGGTTGGGGTCCTGGATCTTACGAAATCGGATTTTTCCGTCACGCTGGATGGTGCGCCACTCGCAGAATTCGAGCTGTTCTCGCCGCCGCGACAGGATCCGACGCAGCAGGTCTCGGTCGTCCTCGTCATGCAGACAAGCTCCATTTTTTCTGGTGATCCATTCCACTACGCCGCGGTGCTCGACGCGCTGGAAATTGGCGACTACGTGTCAGTAGTCAAGTACTGGGGGGATATCGAGTGGTCACGCCTCGGCGGCATGTCGGTTCTGGCGTTCACACGCATCGATGGTGGCGATGGGTCTCAAGTGCTGCGGGATTTCATCGAGGAAGATCCTACATTCAGCGCGTCCGGCAGGCCGTACTTCCAGTTTGAGGCGCTCCTTGCCGGCATGGGTCTGTTCCAAACGCCCGCCGTCAATCTGCCGGAGGGACCAAGAGCGATCTTGACCACCAGTGAGGGCGGCGGCCGGCAAAGCCTGAGCGACGTGATCGCTGCAGCGAATGCCGAAAGCATCCCTCTGTTCAACGCTGGCTATGCATCCTGGGACCAGTATCCGGACTGGTTAGCCCAATCGACGTCGCTGGCCGCGAACACGGGCGGCGTTCGAATCCCGGTGGTGGAAATCGAGAACTTCGCTGGTGCTTTCACGAGCATGGCGGCATGGCTTGAAGACGGTTATCGCATCACGATTCCCCAAGGAATCATCACCGACTGCAATCCGCACATGCTGGAGGTTACCGTTCGCGGAGAAGGCAGCAGCATGCCGTTTGTGCGCTGCGATACGACACCTGACCGGTTCAGCTTTGCGGATTTGCGAGACGTTGCGGTAGGTACAATTGTTGTCTCGGACGCCGTGACTATCACCGGAATCGAAACCGCGGTTCCGGTGTCGGTCATCGACGGCCAGTATTCGATCGGCTGCGGATCGAACTTCACCCGTGAGTCGGGTTGGATAAGCCCGGGCGATTCCGTGTGCCTGCGTCACATGACGGCCGCGGAGGCCGGTCGTGAGGCATCCACGCTGCTAATCATCGATGGCGAGTCCGCGTGGTTCGAGTCAAGCACGCTATTTCCGGCGCAGCCGCCGCCACCTCCACCTCCACCGCCGGACGATTTGGTCGACAACGCGGGCGGAGGCGGTCCACTGGGTATCACCGAAGCACTGCTATTGCTGGCTTTGCTGTTGGCGCGGAGTTGCGCAAAGAAGGGCTTTCAGCCGGCCGGGGTTGCAGTGTTGGCGTTCATCGTTGGGTTCGCCACGCTGCCGGCGCGGGCCGCCACCGGCGACCTCGATCCATCCTTTGCCGACCATGGCCGCCGGAGTCTGATTCCGCATGCTTACGGAGAAGCCAGGTCAATTGAACTGCTCGAATCGGGCGGCATCCTGGTTGGCGGCGGGCGATCCTTCGTCTATAGCGATTCGCCAAGCCCACGGCCCTCGTGCCGAGTCTTTGTCGACAATTTTGTAAGGAAGCTCCACAAGCATGGAAACCTCGATACGGCATTCGGCCGCGAAACCATCGACTCCGTGGAGTCCTATGACCTCGCACGCCAGGCCGACGGCAGCGTCATTGCGGCCGGTCGCAAGATTACAGGGGATCACCGCCAATGCAGGATTTCGTCTACCAACCTCGCCGTCTACCGCCTTGGAGTTGACGGCTCGCTCGATACCAGCTTCGGCACGAATGGCGTCTTTCAGTGGTTCGATGGAGGGATTAGCGGGGCTAGTTCGCTTGCGCTTGAGCCCGATGGACGAATCGTAGTCGCTGGCGGCGGCAGTGTCGCCAACGGCGATGAAAACGGCAGCGCATTGGTCGTCCTGCGCCTGCTGGCCAACGGCGACCTAGACAAGACGTTTGGTATCGAGGGTGTCTACATCAATCCCATCGCGAGTAGCGGTGGCCAGATCGTGCGAACGCGCGCCGGCAGTTATCGCGTGTCCGCCGCAGGCGCCGACGGGTGCGTAATTGTCGGGCTCACGCCCACCGGTATTCTGGACCCCGCGTTCGGCGATGACGGCGTAGTCGCCGTCAGTGCTGCAGCGGGATCTCCGGTCCACTGCCAGTCGTTCGCCCTGCTTTCGAACGACAAGCTGCTTGTCGCAGGCAGTGATTCGGGCGGCGTGTTCGCGGCGAGACTCCTGGCAAATGGCACGCAAGATCCGGCCTTTACAGCCGACGCCGCATTGACTGATTCGATGACTCACGCGACTTCGATCATTGCCGCTGGCAAAGGCAAGGTACTGGTCGCCGGTCGGGGCGATAACGGCACGTCGATCATGCGTCTGTTGGCGTCAGGCGAGCGGGACACACAGTTCGGTGACGATGGCCGCACCTGGATTGATCTGCGTTCAGACTATCCATCCGCGCCGGTCGTGAACGACTTGGCGGTACGGAAGGATGGCAGCGTCGTCGCCGTAGGCAGCGACAAGAAGGTTGAGCCGTTCGTCGTCGAGTTGATTGGCGACAAGGGCGGCGTGGGGCCCGGCATCGTGGGCTTCGTGGAGAACCACGCCTCGATGTTGGAATCGGATGGCCGGGCGGTCCTTCGAGTGCGCCGTCGCGGAGGCAGCGACGGCAACGTGAGCGTGAGATATCAGACACGGGCGGTCGATCAAGCGACAGCAGGCCAGGATTTCACGGCCCGGACGGGCACCCTGCATTGGGCGGACGGCGACACGTTGGAGCGTGAGATCTTCATTCGTGTGATGCAGGACGACGGGCCGGCCGAGGGCCTCGAATCGTTTGGCGTCACGCTCGGAACGCTGGAAGGAGCGGGCATTGGAGCCAGGCTTGCAACCGTCGAAATCCAACCCGATGGCTCACCAGCTGGCCAAGTCCATTTCTACGCATATCCCTCAATCACGAAAGAAGGACGTGTCGGCCGGTTCATGCTCAAGCGTGACTACTACTACAGTGGCCGTATTTGCGTGACCCTGAGGCCGAAATCCGGAACGGCGCGGGCAGGACAGGATTTTGACGCCGACGCCTCTACCGTTTGTTGGGAGGATGGAGACAAGAGGAACAAGCTGGTTCAAATCGCAATCATCGATGACAGTGAGCAAGAGGGCGAGGAATCCTTCACCGTCGAGCTGTCGAATCCTACGGGCGGAGCGCAGATCGGATGGCTTGGCTCGATAACTGTGCCAATTGTCGCCAGCGACCAGCCTGCGACTTCTCCACCGCCTCCGCCGCCTGTTGACGACAGCAACTCCGGTGGCGGCGGTCTCGCGGGTGTAGCAGAGCTTCTCGTCTTGCTGTGCTTGCTGCTGGCAGGGCCGGGAGTGCGCCAGGCAAGAGCGAGATCGATTCGGGGCATGGGAGTTGCTTCGCCCGTGCTGCTGGCTGCACTTTGCCTGTCCGCGCCACTGGCAGAGGCCGCCACCGGCGACCTCGATCCGACCTTTGCCGACCATGGCCGCCTCAGTGTCATACCGGGCGCTGAGGGAACGGCACGATCCGTGGAGGTACTCGAAGACGGCAGGATTTTCATCGGCGGCGGCGATTTGGACGCCAGACGAAGCCCCGATTGGCTAGATGTGTGTAGCCACAGTGCCAACGGCTTTACGAGGCTGCTCACCGACGGTGGCGTCGTCGACTCCTCCATCGATTTCGCGCATGTTCGAAACGTTGAAGCCCTTGCCGCCACGCGCCAGCCAGATGGCCGGACAGTCGCCGTCGGCGGCGATTTCGGACCTCGCGGATTGTGCGGCATGTCGTTCCAGTTGGTTGTGTACAGGCTCGCAAGTAACGGTTTACGCGACGCCAGCTTCGCTGCGAATGGAGTCTTCAGGTGGAGACGAGCGGGAAGGGAAGCCCGAGGTGACTCCATTGTGCTCGAGCCGGATGGGCGCGTTGTCGTGGCCGGCATCGGACCGCCTGACAGCAGGCTGGTTGTCCTGCGACTCCTGTCGGATGGCACACTCGATCGGGGGTTCGGCAATGGCGGCGTCTACACCGGCCCGCAGGTCAAATTATCAGGCGACGTTCGCATCGTGCGCCTCGGTACGGGGGGTTACCGAGTTGCGGGTACAACCCTATCTGGTTGCGTGATCATCGCACTGACGCCGGAGGGCGCGCGGGATGTTGCGTATGGCCGCCGCGGCTTTGCCGGCGTCCGCTCACCCGACCGCAACGAAGTGTCTTGCAGCGCTCTCGAGGCGCTGGAAGACGGTGCCCTGCTCGTCGCCGGCCATGACGCAAACGGGACATTTGTCAGGAGATTGCTTGCGAACGGCACGCCCGATCCAACATTTGCGACTGGTGTCGCACTCACGAAATCGATGACGACGTTGACCGCAGTTGCGTCGGCGCCGAACGGGAAAGTTTTGGTTGCAGGATGGGGTAATGAAGGGGCGGTCATCATGCGATTGCGGGCAACGGGCACGCCTGACGCTAGATTCGGTGACAATGGTCGCACGCGCATCGAATTGGCTTCCAAATCCGGTTCTATCCCCTTCGTGCGCGACATGGCCGTCCAGGCGGACGGTACCGTGATCGCGGTCGGTGGTGATTCGCGCTCCGACCGACCGTTCGTTGTTCGCCTGCTTGGCACCCGCGGAGGAGCGGCCCCGGGCGTCGTGGGCGTTTCCCCGAACAACAACGTAGTTAGGGCGCAGGAAGCTGATCAGGCAGGCGACCATTCGCATACAGCGCACGGGCGGTAGTGACGGAGCAGTGAGCGTCGGGTACCGGACGGTTGCAGACGGGAAGGCCACTGCTGGTGCGGATTTCACCGTTGCGTCAGGCACGCTGCATTGGGCCGACGGCGACGCGTCGGAGCGTGAGATCGTGCTGGACGTCATCGAAGATCGTGGACCGGCCGAGGCCCATGAATCCTTCCATGTCGTGCTCGAGGATGCGCAGGGAGGCGCGGGTATTGGCACGAGGAAGTCGACTGTGCAGATCCTGCCCGACGGTTTTCCTGGAGGCCAGATCATCGTCGATGACGCTACGAGTTACGAAAACTACGATGTCGTGCAGTTGGCGCTGTGGCGGGACTACTACGACGATGGTGATGTCTGCGTTCAATGGCGTACTCGGCCTGGCACTGCGAAATCCAACGACTTCGAAATGGGGCGATCCACCCAATGCTGGAGCCATGGGGACGACGACACGAAGTACGTCCAGATTCGCATCACCAATGACGGCAGGCGCGAGCGGAACGAGACTTTCTTTGTTGAGCTAACGAACGCAACGGGGGGGGCAGTAATTGGGCCGCAACGTCAGGCGACGGTCACGATTCTCGACGACGACTAGTCCTAGCGCTGCCGCACGTACTCCCCCGGCGCATCTCCGACCGGCGCGTAACCCTCCGCCGGCGCGCCCATCGCAGGAGGCGCGACGCGCTCGGGCGAGGAGTGGCCCTTCAGCCATTCCGCCCAGGTCGGCCACCAGGAACCCGGCTTGGCCTCGGTATTGGCGAACCATTCGTCGGCCGGCAGCGGCGCTTCGCCGCCGCGCTGCATGCGCACGCGGTGCCGCCGCTTCGGATGGACCGGGCCGCTCACGATGCCGGCGTTGTGACCGCCGCTCGTGAGCAGGAATGTGAACTCCGGTGAGGTCGTGAGCCCGCTCACCTTGTAGACCGACTTCCAGGGCGCGACGTGGTCGGTCTCGGTGCCGACCACGAACATCGGCACGCGGATGTCCTCGAGATTCACGGTCTCGCCCTCGACCTTGAAGCGGCCCTGGGCCAGGTCGTTGTTCAGGTAGAGGCCGACCAGATACTCGGTGTGCATCTTCCAGGGCATGCGCGTGCCGTCGGCGTTCCAGGCCATGAGGTCGATCATCCCGTCGCGCTCGCCCTTGAGGTAGCTCTTCACGGCCGGCTGCCAGAGCAGGTCGTGCGCGCGCAGCATCGTGAACGCGCCGCCCATCTGCTTTGAATCGAGGACGCCCTCCTTGTACATCAGCGCCTCGAGCATCTCGACCTGCGCCGGACTGATGTAGAGCGAGAGCTCGCCGGGCTCGCTGAAGTCCGTCTGCGCGGCGAGCAGCGTGATGTCCTTGACGCGCGTGTCGCCCCAGTCGGACAGCGCCGCCGCGGCAATCGTGAGCAGCGTCCCGCCGATGCAGTAGCCGACCGCGTGCACGTCGCGGTCCGGCACCACGGTGGTGACGGCATCCAGCGCCGCATAGACGCCCTTGCGCAGGTAGTCGTCCATGCCGAGGTTGCGGTCGGCGGCGGTCGGGTTCTTCCACGACATCATGAACACGGTGAAGCCCTGGTCCACCAGCCAGGCGACCAGCGAGTTCTTCGGTGACAGGTCGAGAATGTAGTACTTCATGATCCAGGCCGGCACGACCAGGATCGGCTCCGGGTGCACGTCGGGCGTGGTCGGCGAATACTGGATGAGCTCGATCAGCTCGTTGCGGAAGATGACCTGGCCTTCCGTGATGGCAACCTTCTCGCCGACCCGGAAGTCCTCGGTGCCGGGCACGTCGCCGCCGTGGAGCGTGCGCTCCATGTCGTCGAGGAAGTTCTTGTAGCCGCGCGCGAGATTCTGCCCGCGCTCGGCCACCGTCTGCTGGAGCACCTCGGGGTTCGTCAGCGGGCTGTTATCGGGGGAGAGCGACTCGGCCGCCTGCTTGGCGGCGAATTCGACGAGTGCGGCGTTCTTGGGCTCGACACCGGGTACATTGCGCGCCGAAGTCTCGAGCAGCGTCATGTTGTTGCGGAACGCCTGTGCCCAGACGTTGAAGGGATACTGCTGCCAGGCGGGACTCGCGAAGCGCCGGTCGCCATTCTCGGCGGGCGCCATCGGCCTGCCCTGCGCAGCCTCGACGTTGAAGCGCCACAGATCCATGACCTGGCGCAGCGCCATTTGCTGCAGCTCGGCCTGCTTCTCGGGCGACTTCGCGAGATTGAGCCACCAGTCCCAGAAGGCCGCGCCGTAGTCCTGCGGCGCGAGCCCGCCGGTCATCTTCGCGAGCATCGCCCGGAATTCGCGCTCGACGTTGTCGAGCTTGGTGGCTTCCTCGGTCACCGGGACATTATCGGGCCTTGCGTCCGCCGAAAGAAGCGCTCCGCCGCGAAGGATTTTGCCAACCGCGGCGTCTCATGAACAAGAGCTGCCCAGGAGACGCACATATGAATGAGTATCCGAAGCTTGCAAGACATATTTCACTCACGTTGGGTACAGGCGCGTTGCTCCTGTCCGCGCAGTCCGGCCTGGGCCAGGAGGGCCCCGAGCTGCCGTTCAGCGAGGCCCAGCTGTACTTCGAGCTGAATCACACCGATGGGGACCTCGGATTTCACGGGCTGATCGACGGCGACGCGTGGAAGAGCCTCGAGATCGAGGCGCCGAACGAATCGCTGCTCCTGAATGTCTGGGTGCGCAACAACCTGCGCAGGCAGGGCATGACCGAGATCTTCTTCGAGAGCGACGAGCCGTCGTTCGACGAGCTGTCGCCGGCGCAATTCTTCAGTCGCTTCCCCGCTGGAGTCTACGAAGTCGAAGGCATCACCCTCGAAGACGAGGAGCTCGAGGCCGAGATCCGCGTGTCGCACGTGATGCCGGGACCGCCCGGAAGCATCAAGGTCAACGGCAAGAATTCCGCCGTCAACTGCGATGCCGCGCTGCCGGTCGTGAGCGAGCCAGTGACGCTCGACTGGAATGCCGTGACCAAGTCGCATCCGTCCGTCGGCACGCCGAACGTGAATGTCACCGTGCTGAAGTACGAGGTCGTCGGCGAGATCGAGCGCGAAGGCAAGAATCCCGACGTGCTCGTCTTCACGGCGGACCTGCCGCGCAACGTCACCAAGTTCGAGTTCCCGGAGAGTTTCACCGGGCTCGCCGAGGGCGAGATGAAGTTCGAGATCGTCACCAAGCTCACGAACGGCAACCAGACGGCGGTCGAGAGCTGCTTCGAGATCGATTGACGCAGAATCGGTCGTCGCCGGCGTCGGACTCGGCCGACGAGCCCGTAGGACAGTCGCCATTTGTCGGCACAGCGGCATGGCGCGCGAAGGATCTACGCGCGCCGGACGTCAAAGCAGATCAAGAAGAACCACGTCCAGTGAAGGAGTCAGAGCATGAAACGCAATTACGCGACAAAGAAGCTGCTGTCCATCGCGATGGCAGCGGCGATGGCGGGAACGGCGGCCCAGGCAAGCTTGGGCCAGGACAATGGGGACGACGAGGAAGAGGAACTGGAATTCGAGGAGGCCGATCTCTTCTTTGAACTGAATAACACGGACGGCGATCTCGGCCTTCAGGGCTTTGTTGAAGGTGACGCTTGGAAGCGTCTGACGATCGAGGGACCGGGCGAATCGAATGAAATTGAGTTGATGAACATCTGGGTCCGCAACGGCCTGCGCCGGCAGGGGTTGAGCGAGTTCTTCTTCGAGAGCGATGAGCCGGGCTTCGACGAGTTGTCGCCTGCGGCGTTTTTCAGGCGTTTCCCGCAGGGCGTCTACGAGATCGAAGGCATCACGCTCGACGACGAGGAAATCGAGTCCGAGGTTTTCCTGTCGCACGTCATGGCCGGTCCGCCGCCGGGAAACATCACCATTAACGGCCAGAACTCGCCCGCAAACTGCGATGCGCCCAACCTGCCGGTCGTGACCGAACCGGTGACGCTCGACTGGAATCCCGTGACGCAGTCGCATCCGACGATCGGCACGCCCGGTGTTGCGGTCCAGGTGCACCATTACGAAGTGGTGGGCGAGATCGAGCGTGAGACGAACCCTGAAGAACCCGTCTTGTCGGTCATCTTGCCCCGTGGCAGGACCAAATTCGAGTTTCCAGTCGACTTCACGAGCCTGGCGGAAGACGAAATGAAGTGGGAGCTCATCATCGTGCTCGACAACGGCAATAAGACAGCCGTCGAGAGCTGCTTCGAGATCGAGAGATGAGACACGCTGGTTGCGCGGCGTTCCTGGCTGGTCTGCCGCTCGCGTCGGGGTGCGTCCAGGGGGACGCACCCCGGGCGCGGACGCCCATTGCCGCCGTGCCGGCGAGCGCGGAGCGCGCAACGGTTGTTGAGCCTCCGCCTCGAGAGCGTCCACCGGCTGTGCCGGAGCTCGAAACGACGATGCGGGAAGATCCGGATCCTGGCGAGCGCCGAGAGGCGGTCTACGCGATTGCGGATGCCGAAGGCCCCGAACGCGCCGCCGTTATCGGCCAGGCGCTGACTGATCCGGACGCGGATGTCCGCGTCGCGGCGGTGGAGGCGATGACCGGGATCGAAGACGGCACGGCGGCGGACTGGCTTTCGATCGGACTCGGCGACCCGGATCCGTCCGTTCGCCGCGCGGCTGTCGAAGCGATCGGCGAAGTCGGCGGCACCTCGGCGCAGTACCTGCTCGAGCAGGCGCTCGCGGATGCCGATGCCGGCGTGCGCGAAGCTGCGAAGCAGATGCTCGAGGAACCCGGATACTCCGCGGAATCGCTCAGGTAAGCGTGTCCCGGAGCGCGAGGTCGTCGTGGGCGAGCTTCGCGGGATCGGGACGCACGCGTTCGCCGATCAGCTTGCGCGCGGCCATGAAATCCTTGGCGTGGTTCACGGCATCGAGCGCGATCAGCTCGCCGTCGCGCAGGTAGCAGCAGCTGAACGAGCGCATCGCGGGATCCCCGCGCAGCACGACCTGGTCGTAGTGCTGGCTCAAGCCGACGATCTGGAGCTTCAGCTCGTACTGGTCGGACCAGAACCACGGCGTCTTGTCGTGCGGTGTCTGCTTGCCGCAGATGTTCGCGGACGCGGATTTCGCCTGCTCGAAGGCGTTGTCCACCGACTCGAGGCGGATGCGGCGGCCGTAGCGCGGGCTCGGGTGGCTGCAGCAGTCGCCGATCGCGTAGATGTCCGGGTCGCTGGTGCGGCAGTGCTCGTCTACGGCGATGCCATCCTCGCACTTGAGGCCTGCACCTTCGGCGAGCGCGCAATTGGGCACGAGGCCGATGCCGACGATCACGAGGTCGGCGGGCACGTGCGTGCCGTCGTCGCACTCGACGGTGTGCACGCTTCCGTTGCCGAGAAAGCCCTGCACCTTGCGGTCCGTCAGCACGTTGACGCCATGCCCCGCGTGCTCCGACTGGTAGAAGAGGCTCATCTCCGGCGCGACGACCCGGTTCATCACGCGGTCCATCATCTCGATGACCGTCACGTCGTGGCCGAGCTTGCGGAAAGTCGCCGCGCACTCGAGGCCGATGTAGCCGGCGCCCACGATCGCGACGCGCACGCCGGGCTTGAGCTTGGCGCGGATCGCCTCGACGTCAGCGACCGTGCGCAACACGTGCACGCCGGGCAGGTCCGCGCCGGGAACCGGAATCGGCCGCGCGTGGCCGCCGATCGCGAGCACCAGCTTGTCGTAGGCGAGGCTGCCGCCGTCCGCGAGGCCGAGCTTGCGGCCGCGTGTGTCAATCGAGACCGCCGGGTTGCCGAGCATGAGCTCGCAGCGGATGTTCTCGTAGAAGCTCGCCGGGCGGATCGGCAGGCGCTCGGCCTCGAGCTCGCCGGCGAGGAATTTCTTCGACAGCGGCGGGCGCTGGTACGGAATCACGGGCTCGCCGCAGGCCATCACCAGGCGGCCCGCGTAGCCGTCGCGGCGCAGGCTGTCGACGACCTGCGCCGCGGCATGGCCGCCTCCGGCGACGACGATAGTGTCCTGCATGCGCGGGAACTCCCGAACGAGGCGGCCGATTATACTGGCGCGCCGCTCTGCGGCAGGGAGCGGCGATGAAAGTGGCCGACGGCAGGACCTTTGCGCAGAATGCGGGCCTCGTGGCCGGCATCGCGGTGTTCCTGGCCACCTGCGTGACCGAGCCGCCCGCGGGCATGAACCCCGGCGCCTGGATCGTCGCGGGCACGATGATCCTGATGGCCTGCTGGTGGGCTACCGAGGCACTGCCGTTCGCGGCGACCGCCCTCGTGCCGCTCGCCGTGCTGCCGCCGCTCGACGTCACGCCGGCCGCCGACCTCGCCCGGGGCTACGGCAACACGACGCTGTTCCTGATCCTCGGCGGGTTCCTGCTCGGGCTCGCGATGGAGCGCTGCAACCTGCATCGGCGCATCGCCTACGCGATCGTCACGCGCGCGGGCGGCCACCCGCAGGGACTGGTACTCGGCATGATGTGCGCGACCGGCTTCGTGAGCCTGTGGACGCAGAACACGGCGACCACGCTCATGATGCTGCCGGTCGCGCTCTCGGTCGCGGGCATCGTCGCCCCGGAGGCGGGCACGGCGGACCGCAACGCCGCGAACTTCGGCAAGGCGATCGTGCTCTGCGTCGCCTACGCGGCGACTATCGGCGGGCTCGGCACGGTCATCGGCACCGCGACCAACGCCCTCGTCGTCGGCTTCATGGAACAGAACTACGGCGAGACGATCACCTTCGCGGAGTGGCTGGTGTTCGGCATCCCGACTGTGCTGCTGCTGATGCCGGTCGCCTGGCTGGTGCTGGTGCGCGTCTCATTCCCGTTCCAGCTCGGCGAGCAGGCAACGGCGCGCGACCGCCTCGCCGACGCGCGCCGCGCGCTCGGGCCGATGTCGGTCGCGGAACGGCGCGTCACGGTCGTTTTCGTCGTGACGGCGGCGGTCTGGATCCTGGGTCCGCTGATTCAGAAGATCCCGGGCTTTGCCGAGTACAACGACACGACGACGGCGCTGCTCGCGGGGCTGGTGATGTTCCTGGTGCCGAGCCGGAGCGCGGAGGGCGGCAGCCTCCTCACCGGTGCCGACCTGCGGCGCGTGCCCTGGGACGTGCTGCTGCTGTTCGGCGGCGGCCTCGCGCTCGCGGAGGCGATCCAGGGCAGCGGGCTCTCCGACTATCTCGCCGGCATCCTCGGCGGCATCGGCACGCTGCCGATCGTCTTGCTGATCGCGACGATGGTGGCGCTGCTCGTGTTCTGGACCGAGTTCAACTCGAACGTCGCGACCGCGGCCACCTTCATGCCGATCCTCGCCGCGATCGCGGCCGCCTCCGAGTACCCGGTGCTCCAGCTCGTGGCGCCCGCGGCGATTGCCGCGTCCTGCGGGTTCATGATGCCGGTCGGCACGCCGCCGAACGCGATCGTGTTCGGCACCGGGCGGCTGACGATCCAGGAGATGATGCGCGCCGGCTGGCGCGTGAACCTCGCCTCGATCGTGATCGTGACCCTGGTCTCGACGCTCGCGATCCCGCTGATCGTCTAGGCGGCTATTTCAGCTTCGTTTTCTCGAGGATGCGGCCGCTCGCGAGATCGAGCTCGCAGCGGTAGGCAGAGAAGGAGAGGGCGACCAGTGGCTCGCGGGTCTCGATCAGGTAGTAGTGATCGTCCTCCTCCGGCTGCTCCGCTTCCCATTCCAGCTCGCCGGAGGGGGCGTAGGCGCGCAGGTTCTTGACCGGGTCGCGCGGCGCCTTGCGCGAGCCATGCCAGGCCGGGTCGTCCAGGAAGGCGGTTGGGTCCAGCAATACGATCGCGCGGCCGTCGGCCCAGAACGAGTCGCGGACGATGAATTCCATGCGCACGGACTTGCCGTCGATGCGGACGATGTCGCCGTCGTGGGAGACGGCGCGCACAGGGTCAGTGGTCATACACCACTATTATCTCACTCGCCACAGCCTTTGCGTCGAACTCCGAGACGACTCTACCCCATTTGTATTTCCAGGGTGGCTTTCCGAGTTCCGCCTGTAGCCAGCGATCGTGCACCGCCTTTCTTTCGAGTTCGAGTTCGATCGTCCAATCGTCCGTCTCGTCGCTCGGAATCAATATCATCAGGAAGACACTGTGGAGTGTCTCACCATTGAACAGGGCGGTACCTGCAATTCCCGGCTCGGGGCTGATGTCATAGTGCCGCCACGCCTCGTTGTGTAAGCCCTCCTGCGATTGTGCCCCGATGGCCGACTGCAGGAACTGTTCGCGATCGCACGTGCGCTTGATCTCGCCAGAAGCAAAGGAAACGGTGCCGTCGAATACGCCAATTTTCATTTCAAGGCGCCAGGGCAAAGTCGCCCAGATATTGCAACGAGCTTCTGAACGAAGGTACTACGATCTGGCCATACCCTCCAGCGCCGTTAACCGTGTTTGCGATCGCGAGTCCGAATGCAGCTGGCGTATCGTCGATGACTTCGTAGGTCGCCATGCGTGAGCGCGGCGCGTGTGTTCTGTGTTTCGCGACCTGCAATCCATCCCAAATCCTGCTTGCGCTCGCGCCGGTACGCCGCATTACGCCGGCCGTCGTGTAGAACGCGCCCTGTCCCGGAAAGCCGCCGTATATGAGGGTGCCCTTCTTGAGCACGATATCGCGGAACCGGTCGATGTTCGGATATCTTTCCGTGCCCTGCAGCGACCGGGCGAGAGCACTCGGCCCACGGGCGACAAGTCCCGATCCGCCGGATCGAATCGCGCCGGCCGCGCCGCCGACAAGCATGCCGATGTTGCCGGCGCCGGCACCGATGCGACCGCCGTGGCTGTCCGGCTCGCTGAAATACTGGAAGTCCGGATCCGCGCCGAACAGGAGCGCCAGCGGAGATGAGGAGATCGTCAGGTTGGCGACGCGCGCCGCGAAGCCCTGGACGGCGTCGAACCGGCCTCCGGACGGCAGCGAGTAGTCGGCATTGCGGCCGACGGTCAGGACGATGCTCGCTGGTGAGACGAGTTTGCTGCTCGCCATGGAGCAGGCGAGGGCGCTACCGTTCTGGCCGCAGGGATCGCGCTCGAGCGCGCTCGCGACCTCCGACGCGTGCGCGCCGCCCATCGCCCGCATGTACTGGGCCCAGGTCACCGCGATGACGGTGATCTGCACGCAATTTCCCGATTGCGTGGCCAGGCACGGCACTGGATCGAATCCACTCGGGTCCACGAACGCGAGCGGGTTGTTGAACACGTAGCTGTAGCGGTTGAGCCCCTGGCCGTAGTGCGGTTGTGGAACGTACGGGTCCGCGCTGATGAATCGCCCCAGCAGCGGGTCGTACACGCGACCGTTCATGTGGATCAACTCGACATTGTCGAGGTGCTCGTGGCCGGTGAAGCCGTCGCGCGTGACGGCCGCGATGCTCGCGAGCTCACTCGCAGTCGGGGTGCCGTTCCAGTTAGCCCGGCGACGGAGCCCGAATGCCCCGAAGCTTTCGGCGACCAGGACGTTACCCGCGGCGTCAGTGACCCGGTCCGTGCTGCCGAGATGGTCCAGCGTCAGGTAGCGCATCGCCGCAGGGGAGCCGTCGCTGCGGCGGAGCTGGACCGCAACGCCGCCCGGCGCAGGCAGGTAGTGGCGCCAGGTGGTTATGCCGCCCTGGATGACCTTCTCGAAGTCTTCGCCCGCGTAGTGCGTCGTCTCGGTGGCCGAGCCGTACTTCGCGACCTGCTTCCAGCGGTTGCCGTCAGGCCCATAGGAGAACTGGCTGTTGTTGCCGTTCGTGTGCGCGATCGATCGCGGCAGTCCATCGCCGGTCCAGGCGATCGCGGCACCGTTTCGGCTCGTCATGTTGCCGTTTGCGTCGTAGCGGTAGCTTTGGCCGCCGGCGCTGACGACGGCGTGCCGACGCTGCGCGTCGTAGCTGTAGCAGGTTGCGATGCCCGTACAGAAGTCGGACTTGCGAAGGATGTTGCCGATCGCGTCGTAGTCGAGCCCGATACTTACCGAGCCGTTCCGGCGCGATACGACGAGACGATCCAGCGCGTCGTAGCCGAACTCCTCGGTCAGTCCTTGGACATGGTCGCGACGGCGCACGAGGTTACCCGCCGCATCCCAGCTCCATGCGAGGTCCTGCACGGCTGTGCCGCCGTTGACGCTAGCCTGGCGATATTCAAGCGCTCCGGTGAGCGGGGAGTAGCCGCTCACGACACGCAAGCTCGCGCCAAAGGTCTCGTCGAGGGCGTTGCCGGCGGCATCCTGGGCGTTGAGAGCCCACCACGTTTCGCTCAGCGAATCGGCATCGCTCAGCTGGGTGAGGCGGCCGGAGTCGTACTCATGCCGGACCCTGAGAGCGGCGCCTGAGCCGGTCTTGGGGAAGGTCAGCAAGTTGAGCAGGCCGAGCGCGTTGTACTTGAAGCTGAAGGAGTAGCTGGTGTCGCTGACGACCGTATGCGTGGCTGGCCGACCAAGGTTGTCGTAGGTGAACTGCTCCGAATACCCCGGACCGGCGAGCCCAGCGAGCCGCCCGATGTCGTGTTTCGCGGCGCTGCTGCCCCAGGTCCAGGTCGAGGTGCCGTCCGGGGCGATGCGCTTCGTGATCCGACCGAGCTTGTCGTGCTCGAAGCGCGTAACCGCGCCGCTGGCGTCGCGCAGCGCTGTCGTCTCGCCGAGCGCATTGCGGGTCCAGACCCAGGCTCCGCGATCCATGTCGTCGACCGAGAGTTTCATGCCGCGCGCGTTGTAGCCAACCGACGCGACCTCGTTGCCAAGCGCGTCCCGCACGCGCAGCAGCGCACCTAAGGCGTCGTGCTCGTAGTGCGTGTCGCCGCCGATTGGATCCTCGATCTGCACCGGCGAACCCCAGGCGCTTCGCGTCAGCGTCGTCCTGCGGCCAAGCGGGTCGGTGCTGATCAGCGCGAGCCCTTCATGGCCGAGCGCCAGGGATCGCTCGACCGGCCCACCGACTGGCCGCAGTCTTGCGCCCTGGGGGCGGCCGAGCTCGTCGTAGTCGAAGGTCCACTGCGGCGGTGAGTCATCGCCGTCCCAATGCGGCAGGAAGCTCCGCGTCACCAGGCCACGCCCGTCGAACTCGACGCCCGTGGCGGAGTAGCCGCCGACCGGCTGCTGTGACCGTAACCAGTAGCCGCGGTCGTGCTGATCCACGTACAGGTACGACGTCACGCGCGGCACGCCGCCGGTGTCGAGGTCATTCTGACGGAGGATGTACCTGATGCGCTGGTCGCAAGTGCCCTGGCAAGCTTCGCGACGCCATTCGGTCACCGTTCCGTCTGGCTGCGTTTCACGCACGATCCTGCCGAACGCGTCGTAGTCCCAGCGCGTGGCGCCGCCGTTCGGGTCGGTGAACGAGCGAGGGATACCATGGCCCGCATCCCAGGCGTAGCGCGACAGGTTTCCAAGCGGGTCCTTGACGCGCACTGGCAGCTGGCCGCGCGCGTCCCACTCGATGCTGGCCGCTCGCGCGGTCATGGCGGCGCCGGTCACCCTTTCGCCGGCGACATTTCCGAATGCGTCGTACGAGAGGTCGTTCGTCACCTGCCATTGATCATCGCCCGGCTGCAGCCGGATCCGCGTCGGCCGGCACTTCGGTCCGTCCCATTCCTGGTCTACCGAGCGCACGACGGCCGTCCCTCCGGACAGCGTGTGGCTGGCGGTTACCTGTACGGATTCCGTTCGACCGAGGCACCAGTTCGGTGTGTCGTTGAATACGCCCGTGTGCAGCACTCGCAGCGACGCGGAAGATCCGGCATTGACGCCGCCGCCGATTTCCGTGGTCGAGATCGTC
Organism: uncultured Gammaproteobacteria bacterium; assembly: GCA_963817195.1. Lineage (GTDB taxonomy): Bacteria > Pseudomonadota > Gammaproteobacteria > Steroidobacterales > Steroidobacteraceae > SCUD01. Next base: position 133,559 of record CAWFNJ010000014.1, on the reverse strand, counting down.
TCGTCGGTGACGAGGCCGGAGGCAGCGTCTATCGAGGCGACGCTCTGCACTGAGCGCACGATCTCGGACCCGTCGAATGCGCCGCCCGACTCGTAGCGTCGCGTCGTGATGGTTGACGGATACGGAAACCGGCGCAGGCCGAATCCGGTTCCCCACTCGAGCTTGGACCAGCGGTACTGGGTGCTCGCAACCGTCTTGCCCGAAGCTCGCATCAAGGTGACGCGTTCCGGCAGGCCGGAGAACGGCCAGTCGAGCCGCTGCAGCGTCTCCGTCGCGAGGGACTCGGGAGCCGAGAGCTCCGTCCGTATCAGCTTGCGGAATCCGAGCGTCCCGCGGCCGAGTGCGTTGCGGCGCAGTCCCTCGTAGCGAAAGCCGATCGACGACGTTTGTCCGAGTCCGGCGCCGTCGGTGATCCGCAGCAGGGAGACTACGCTGTCGTTGGTCTGCGTATCCTGTTCCGGCCAGACGGTCCCGACTCCTGCGACGTGAACTGACGGATCGGTCAATGGCCGGTACGCGAACTTGGCCTGGACGCCGAACCCGTCGCTGGCGGTCAGCAGCAAGTCGGGTACCAGTCCCCTGCGCAGCCTTGGCCGGATGTGGTCTTCCTCGAGTTGGAGAAAATCGTCGAGTCCGTCGCCGTCGATATCGAGGCCCGAATACGCTGGCAGGTCCTGGTGCGGCAACCCCGTGTTGACGATCGGCGCAACGCTGTCGCCGCGCGAAGTGGCAACCAGCCAGTTCGTCGTCCCGCGCAACACGATGTCGTCGCGGCCGTCGGCGTTCCAATCGTGGGCCTGCAGGTAGGTCGTGCCATTCAGGCTCGGGCCTTCCAGCTCCGATGACGATCCATTGGTCGTGCATGACCCGAGCCGGATGCGCAATTTGCCCGTGACGTGGCGATACGCGTAGTCGATGCAGTTGTCGTCGTTGAAGTCGAGGGGCACGAGTACGCCGAACACCGAGTCGAACCGGTCGGTCGCGTAACCCGACGCGGAGATCCGCGCGATCGTGTAGTTCTCGTTCAACAGGAGATCTTCCGCGCCGTCGCCGTCGAGATCGACGCGTGTACCGAGGAATTCCCCGCCCTCGATGCCCTCGTAGGCGATCGCCTCGCGTTGCGAGTACAACGTCACCGGCTCGGAATATCCGCCAGCGGGAAGGGCGTAGCGAACACGCACCTTGATGTCGTCGGGTACCAGGCCCGGTGCTTCCGAGGAGACGATGTCGCCCAGGCCGTCGCCGTTCATGTCGGCACCGCGGGTGTCGCGCAGGCCCGCGGGAATCGCGACTCCCGTGTCAACGGCGGACAGCAGCCCGTTTGGGCTGCCAAGCGCGACGGCATAATTGCCGGAGGCCGAAAACATGAGGAGATCCTTGCGGTCATCTCCGTTTGCGTCGAACTGGTAGCCGAGGCCGAAGCGCGCCGGAATGCCGGAGTTGACTACCGGACCAAAACTCCCGTCGCCGAGGCCAAGCCGATAACGCACGGTGGACGTGGAGACATTCGTACCACCCGCCCACAGGAAGTCGATGCGTCCGTCGCCGTTGATGTCGGCAGGCTTCCATCCCACCCTGCCCGGAACGGTGTAGCCCGCCGGAACCGGTGCCAGGACGGCCGCGACATCGGACACGCCGCCTGCACCGTCCTGCCACTCGAAGGTCGTCGGTGCAAGACAGTCGCTCCCGCCCGCACTGCATTCGCGGACCGATGCGAGGCGGCTGCGGCCGCCGGAGGAGAGGGCGGGCTCATACGCGAGGTCGTAGCGGCGCAGGACGGCGCCGTCGTAGAGAATGTCGATGCGCTTGAGGCGCACGACCTGCCGCAGGGCCATCTCCGCCACGAAGCCGGCATCGACTTCCTGGTTGGGTCGGTCCTCGTAGGTGAACGTGATTTCGTGCGATGCCTCCGTCCCATTCGCAGGGTTTGCGTTGTACCGGATGCTGGCGATGCGAAACGCCGAGCCAACTGATTCCTCGGTGTAGCGAAAATCAATGACGTTGCCCACGCGGTCGCGGATGCGGTTGAGCGCCCAGGCGCGGGCCGCATGTGTGGCCGATCCCTTTGCGCCGTCGATGCGCGAGTCGTTCGTTGCGCCGTATTCCTGGATCCGGCCATCCGCCGACTCGACCGTGAAGTAGCCCGGGCCGTTGGTCGAGGCAGCTTGCACCGCGCGGATCCGCGCGAAGGACTCGATCTCCGTACGGTATTCCGCGTTGGGCGCGGAGTAGTTGGAAGGACTCACGACGACCAGGCGCTGGCCGTCGAGGCAGAAGCGGTCCGCGGTTGTCCGGAGTGGCGGGGCGTTGACGCCGTCCTGCGCGATCGTCCGCGGGCAGCGCGTGATCTGCGACAGGCCGCCGATGGACCAGCCGACGCCCAGCAGCCCACCGCGCGTTCGATGGCGGTACTCGAGCGAGACCGAGGGCGTCATGCCATTCGTGCCGGGCGGAACGGCAATCGGGATGGAGTATTCCGCCTCACCCAATTGGGAGACTGATGCGACCCCGCGCGTCCGGCCGATGCCGGCCTCTGAGGCGAGGCTCACCACGAATACGGCGAGTCCGATTGCCACACAATGGCGGCGCTCCGCGACGGGCAAGTCCATTGCCGATCTCCATTTGACCGGCATCCCGCCGGCTCCGGAGACGCTAGCGCCGCGGCCAAGACGCGGCCTGCCCCTTATCGCAGGCAAATCCGTAGAATCGCAGGCAGGATCCCGACTCACGGCCAGCCCGAGGAGCCCCGATGAAACTCGTCACCGCCATCATCAAGCCGTTCAAGCTCGACGACGTGCGCGCGGCGCTCTCCGAGATCGGCATCTCCGGCATGACCGTGACGGAAGTGAAGGGCTTCGGCCGCCAGCGCGGCCACACCGAGCTCTACCGCGGCGCGGAGTACGTCGTGGACTTCGTGCCGAAGACCCGCATCGAGGTCGCGGTGCGCGACGATCTCGTCGAGCAGGTGACCGAGGCGATCATCGGCGCCGCCAAGACCGGCAAGGTCGGCGACGGCAAGATCTTCGTCACGACGATCGAGCGCGTGATCCGCATCCGCACCAGCGAGATGGACGAGGCGGCGCTTTGAGCGGATCGGGCGAGAACCCGAAATCGCCGACGGTCGATGCGGCGGTCGCGAAGATCGGTCTCGCCGGCGCGACGCGCCACGTCCTGTTCTGCACGCACGGCGACTGCGCGCCGAAGGACGTCGGCGAGGCCTCCTGGAAGTACCTCAAGAAACGGCTGCGCGAGGTCGGCCTGTCGGAGGCCGTCGGCGGCGTCCTACGGACCCGGGCGGACTGCCTGCGCATCTGCCGCGAGGGCCCGATCATGGTCGTGTACCCGGAAGGCACCTGGTACCGGAACGCAACTCCCGAGAATATCGAGCGAATTATCCAGGAGCACCTGCTCGGCGGACGGCCCGTCGCCGAGCTGGCGTTCGCCGAGCATCCGCTTGCAGCGCAAAAAAATCCTGATTGAACTTAACCTGCCCAAGTTCGGGTTGTATTCGTCAGGTACAGTCTTGTAAACAGACGCGGGGACTAGTGACTCGAAAGCGTCAGCGCCGGTGGTAACCGGCGACTGATCCGTCGTCTTGAAGGGGAACCAATCAATGATGCGTTCTGTGCTGGTAGTTCTGGCCGCCGTCGCCGCGACCGTGATTTCCGCCGGGCCCGTAGCGGCGAAAGAAGTTGGCAAACCGCCCGCCGCCGCCTTGGCTGCGAAGCTGCGTCTCGCGACACCGCTGGACGGTGCCGCGCGCGTCAAAGGTCTACATCGTGCGGATGGCCGCCAAGCCGGCCGCCAGCTACAAGGGCGGGATATCGGGATTCGCCAAGTCGGCGGCTGACAAGGGCCAGCGCTACAACGCGCAGTCGGGCGAAGCGCAGGCGTACACGCGCGCTCTTGCAGTCGCAGCAGGACGCGCTGCTCGCCTCGATCGGCGCCAGCGACCGCAAGATCTACAGCTACGTGCATGCGATGAACGGCTTTGCCGCGCGCCTCACGCCCTCCCAGGCGGCGAAGCTGCGCAAGAACAAGTCGGTCCTGAACGTCTGGGAAGACCGGATCATGCCGCTCGACACCAACAACTCACCGCGATTCCTCGGTATCCTCAACCAGGCGGAACGGTCTGCGCGGGGCGCTCGGCCTGACGGGCGAGGACGTGATCATCGGCATGATCGACACGGGCGCCGTCCAGGAGCACCCGAGCTTCGCGGACACCAATTACGGCGACCCGCCGGCCCACTGGTCCGGCGTCTGCCAGTCTGGCGAGGGCTGGTCGTCCAGCTGACTGCAACGGCAAGCTGATCGGCGCCCGCTGGTTCGCGCAAGGATTCACGAGCGGCAGCGACCTGGCCGAAGGCGAGTTCCTTTCGGCGCGCGATTCCGACGGCCACGGCACGCACACGGCGACGCACCGCCGGCGGCAACCGCGTCCAGGCCTCGCTGAACGGCGAGCCGGTTGCGCGCGTCAGCGGCATGGCCTACCGCGCGCGCCTCGCGATCTACAAGGCCTGCTGGACAGGGCCGGACTTTACGACGCCGGACGATGACGGCTGCGCACGCTCCGACACTCGCTGCCGCGACGGATGCCGCGGTCGCCGACGGCGTGGACGTCATCAATTTTTCGATCGGCGGCGGGCCGCCTCGTTCGACGACCCGCTGGACATCGCGTTCCTCGGTGCGTTCGATGCGGGCGTGTTCGTCGCGCGCTCGGCGGGCAACGCCGGCCCCGGCGCCGGGATCGACGGCCGCCGGCGAGCCCGTGGGTCACGACGGTCGGCCGCCTCGACGCAGCGCGGCACCGCCTTCGCTCAGGCGACGACGCGTCAATGCGCCGGCTTCGGTGGCCGGTGACTATGCCTCCATCGAGGGCGCGATCACGCAGCCGCTCGTGGATTCCGGCGACCTCACGGACGACGTGGTGGCCGCCTACCCGCTCAGGGCCTGCGCGCCGATCGCTCCGATCGACGGCATCGCGCTGATCGCTGCGCGGCACCTGCGACTTCACCGTCAAGATCACGAATGCAGTGAACGCCGGCGCCACCGGCGTCATCGTGTATACGCAGGACGGCAACCCCAAGGTGATCATGGGCGGTGCCGCGACGCCGGAGACGCTCAGCATCCCGGGCGTCATGGTCGACAACGAGGTGGGCCGCGCGCTGCGCGCCGAGCTCACGAACGGCGCGACGGTCAACGCGACGCTGTCGCGCGACCACGTTCCTCCGAGGAAGAGATGGACCGGCAACCTCATGGCCGACTTCTCCTCGCGCGGCCCGTTCTCGGCGGAGCCGAGCTGGATCAAGCCGGACGTCACCGCGCCCGGCGTGCAGATCCTCGCCGGCATGACCGCCCGAGCCGCCGACGGCTCGACGGGCGACTTCTTCCAGTACCTCGGCGGCACTTCGATGTCCACGCCGCACGTGGCGGGCATCGCAGCGCTGCTGCGCGAGGCGCATCCCGACTGGTCGCCGGCGATCGATCAAGTCCGCCCTGATGACGACGGCGCGGCATCAACGTCCGGAAGGAAGACGGCGTGACGAGGGCGGACCCGTTCGACTTCGGCGCGGGCCACATCGTGCCGAACTCGGCCGTCGATCCGGGCCTGGTCTACGACTACGAGCTCTTCGGCGATCCTCGCCGCGACCTGCGGTACGGACACGCCGCTCGTCTCGCCGGACGACTGCGACTTCCTCGCCGAGCGATCTCGGCTACTCGCTCGACGCGTCCGACCTCAACCTGGCGTCGATCGGCGTCGACGGGCGTGCTCGGGACGCAGTGGTGCACCGCACGGTGACCAACGTGTCGGACGCCGCGTCGACGTACGAGGCGACCGTCATACCGCCGCCCGGCTTCCGGGTGACCGTCGAGCCGTCCACCCTGACGCTTGGGTCCGGGCGAATCGGCGAGCTTCGAGGTCAGGATCCGGAACCGTGCTGCTGCCGCTGGGCAGTGGCGCTTCGGCTCCCTGACCTGGAGCGACGGCACGCACAACGTGCGCAGCCCGATCGCGTTGAGCGCGCAGGCGCTTACCGCGACGGCGGAAGTTACCGGCACGGGCGCCGACGGCACGGCCTCGATCGACGTGGCGTTCGGCTACACCGGCGCCTACACGGCGGCCCCGCACGGGCTTGCGGAGCCGGTGCTGACGCTCGCCGAGGTGGCGGATGATCCGAACAACGCGTTCGAGTTCCTCTTCGGCCCGGACGAGGTCATCACGTTCTTCGACGAGATGCCGCCGGGCACGGTGTACGCGCAGTTCTCACTGTTCGACGCCTACAACGACAGCCCGGACCATGACATCGACATGTACCTGTTCTATTGCCCGGACTTCTTCTGCACGCGAGGTCGATGCGAGCCTCGGCCTGACGGCTGAAGAGCAGGTCAGCGTGTCGATGCCGGTCCAGGACGATGCGATCGACGATCCGTACATCGTGGTCCTTCACGGCTACCAGACCGCGGGCGGAGCGTTGGCACAGGCCATCCAGTTCGACTGGCTGGCGGCCGACGACCTCGGCAACCTGACGGTCACCGGGCCGACGACCGCGACCATCGGTCAGTCGGCGACGGTTGACCTGCAGTGGGCCGCGCTGCCGACCGGGCCTGGCGAAAAGCAGGTGGGCGCGGTGTCTCACAGCGACGCCAACGGCGTCGTCGGGGTGACGAGCGTCAGCATCGTGAACGACGAGGGCAGCGGATTCTGCGACCTCGTGGACTGCACGTAACAGACTGCGCGTAAGCGCACATCAAGGGCCGTCCGGTTTCGACCGGGCGGCCCTTTTCTTTCGGTTCGGCTAATGGGTCGCGATGGCCGGGCAGGGTATGGCGCGCTGCGCGTCGGCGTTGTATGTGTACTCACGCCCGCGGTGTTGGAGCACGAAGATCCATCCCTCGGTTTCCACCTGCGCGTACTGGGTACCCGGCTCCGGGCATCCGAGCGAGGCGTCGACCCAGGTCGTCGGCGAGACGCGGCCCATGAGTATGTCCGCCTCGGGCACGTTCAGGCGCGCGGCCAGGTCCTTGCGCGCCTGTTGCTGCTGCTTGCGGTAGGTGATGTCGATGCCCGAGGCTTCTGCACCGGCAACCGATTTCGCCTGCCGGCAGGCGAAGGCCTTGTTGTTCGCCTCGTGCACGACGTGGACGACGCCTTCGGCACGTAAGGTGACCTCGTGCCCCGGCGTGATGACCTGCATGTAGGCCATGCCCGGCTTCGGGCAGCCAAGGCTGCTGTCGCGCCAGTCGACCGCGCGGACGGACTCCACCACGATGCCATCCTTGGGAATCTTCAGCTCGGCGGCGAGCGCATCGACGGCGACGCTTGCCGCCGCGCTTTCCGTATCCGAGAGCTGGGTAGTGGCGGTCTGGGCCGGCGCCGCCTGGCAAGCGGCGAGAACCACGACGATGGCGGCGCCGAGCGGAATCGCGAGTTGTCTCATTTGAGCCCCCTGGTCTATTCGTGAATAGTAGCAATATGACCCGAGCGATCCGCATTCACGAACATGGCGGGCCCGAAGTCCTGCGGCTCGAGGCCGTGGATCCCGGCTCGCCGGGCCGAGGCCAGGTGCGCATTCGTCACACCGCGATCGGCGTCAACTTCATCGACACCTATGACCGCAGCGGCCTTTACCCCGTTTCGCTGCCGAGCGGCATCGGGCGCGAGGCCGCGGGCGTCGTGCTGGAGGCCGGGAAGGGCGTCACGGCGCTGCGCCCGGGCGACCGTGTCGCCTACGCGGGCAACACACCCGGCGCCTACTGCGACGAGCGCGTCGTGGACGCGGCGCGCGTCGTGAAGCTGCCGGACGGCGTCTCCGACCGCGAGGCCGCGGCGCTGATGCTGAAGGGCCTGACCGCCTGGTTCCTCCTGCGGCGCTGCCACCGCGTGAAGCGCAATGAATGGATCCTGCTCCATGCAGCCGCGGGCGGCGTGGGCCTGATCGCGCTGCAGTGGGCGGTGTCGCTCGGCGCACGGGTGATCGCGGTCGTCGGCAGCGACGAGAAGGCGGCGCTGGTCCGCGAGCATGGGGCCGCCGAGGTGATCGTGAGCAGCCGCGAGAACATCGCGGAGCGCGTGCGCGCCGTCACGCGCGGGCGCGGCGTGCCCGTCGTCTACGACGGCGTCGGCAAGGACACCTTCTTCGCCTCGCTCGATTCGCTCGCTCCGCTCGGCCTGATGGTGAGCTATGGCAACGCCTCCGGCGCCGTGCCGCCGATTGCGCCGCTCGAGCTCACCCGCCGCGGCTCGCTGTTCCTCACCCGGCCGACCCTGTTTCACTACACGGCAAAGGCATCCGAGCTTGCGCGCGGGGCACGCGAGCTGTTCGAGGTCGTGGGCAGCGGCAAGGTCAAGGTGCGGATCGGCCGTGTATATGCGCTTGCGGACGCGGCCGAAGCGCACCGCGACCTCGAGGCTCGCCGCACGACGGGCAGCCTGCTCCTCATTCCCTGACGGTCGACAAAGTCCTCGGCCAGGCAGATGATGCCCGGCACGACCCTGGGCCCGCCGGCCAAGCACTTCAGCGCGAGCGTGCTCAAGGGGAATATCGAAACGATATCAGGGATTTATCAGGACGGTTCATGCGCGACCGGTCCTTAACTACTCGGTCTTCAAAATCAGCGGCTTTGGCCGCATCTAGTCGTAGTTCCGAGAAAAGGGGGATAAGACAATGAAACTTCGAAACATCACGCACGCATTCGTCCTGGCGAGCCTCGCCTGGGCGTGCACTGCGAGCGCGGACGTTATAACTGACTGGAACCAGATCATCATGGCTTCGACGGGTCCGGGCCGTCCCGGGCCGGTCGCCTTCCACGACGTGGCGGTGGCCCATCTCGCCATGCACGACGCGATCCAGTCCTATGAAGGGCGCTTCGAGCCGTATTACGTGCAGGTCAGCGATCCGCAGGGATCCAAGGCGGCTGCAGCGGCCACGGCGGCCTACAGGCTCCTCGTGACCTTCTATCCGTCACAGGCCGCGACGCTGGATGCCACCTATGGCACCTGGCTCGCGAACAACGGCCTGACCGGCGATGCGGGCATTGAGGCGGGCGAGGCGGTTGCCGCACGCTACGTAGGCATACGGCGGTCAGACCCGAATCCGCCGCTGCCGCCCTTCACCGGGGGCACGAACCCCGGCGAGTGGCGCCCCACCGAGCCGGCCTTCGCGCCGATGGCCTTCGAGCAGCAGGCGTACTTCATCCCGTTTGCGCTGACCGGCCCGGCCCGCTTCCGCGCGCCGCCGCCGCCTGCGCTCACCAGCGCCAGATACACCCGGGACTACAACGAGGTGAAAGCCAAGGGCGCGCTCACGGGCAGCACGCGCACGCCCGGGGAGACCGACATCGCCTTCTTCTGGACTGACAATCCCGGAAACATCTGGTACGGGGGGCTTCGCGCAATTGTTGAAGAGCGGGTGCCGAACACCGGCAACCGCGCGCGGCTCTTCGCGCTCGCCAGCATGTCGGTTGCCAGTGCGGTAATCACGGCCTGGGACAGCAAGCGCTATTACAACCTCTGGCGGCCGATCACTGCGATCCACGAAGGGGACGCCGACACGAACGATGCGACGGACGGCGATACGGCCTGGCAGCCGTTCATCGTCACGCCGCCTTACCCGGATTACACTTCGGGTGCCAATAGCGTGTCCGGGGCGATCACGAAGTCGCTCCAGCTGTTCTTCGGCCGGGACGACATCCTGTTCACGCTCACGAGCACTGCGCCGGCCGCAATCAGGAAGCGGCGCATCTATAGGAGCTTTACGGCGGCATCCCAAGAAGTCGTCAACGTGCGCGTTCTTCAGGGTATTCATTTCCGCTTTGCGGACACCGAGGCGCGCAAGGCAGCACGCGCGGTAGCGGTATACGCTTACAACAATTACCTGCTTCCGCGCTGACTGGCCCTTCTGCGATGACCACGGCCCCGCATCGAAAGATGCGGGGCCTTTTCTTTTCCGCGGCGATAATGGGCGGATGAAGGTCCGGATCCTGCCCGCCAACCGCGAGTTCGACGCGCGGCCCGACGAGCCGGTCCTCACCGCCGCGCTCCGCCAGCACCTCAACCTGCCGCACAGCTGCAAGGGCGGCTCCTGCGGCACCTGCCGCGTGCGCCTGTTGTCCGGCCGCATTGCCTATCCGCACGGACGACCGGCGGGCATCGACGTCGGCGGAAGAGGCGGCGGGCTACGCGCTCATCTGCCAGGCGCGCGCGCTCGAGGACCTGGTCGTCGAGACGCGCGAGATCCGCCACGTCACCGACGTCGAGATCCGCGAGCTGCCGGCGCGCGTCGCGCGCATGGAGCGGCTCGCCCCGGACGTCATGGGCCTGTGGCTGCGCCTGCCGGCGATCGAGCCATTCACCTGGCAGGCCGGCCAGTACGTGGACGTCATGCTGCCCGGCGAGCGGCGGCGCAGCTTCTCGCTCGCGAATCCGCCGCACGACGCTTCCCTGCTCGAGCTGCACGTGCGCCGCACGCCGGGCGGCGCCTTCAGCGAGCAGGTCTTCGGGGACATGAAGGAGGGGAGCCTGCTGCGGATCGAGGGTCCGCTCGGCCAGTTCTTTTACCGGCCCGGAGACCGGCCGCTGCTCGCGATCGGCGGCGGCACGGGTTATGCGCCGCTCAAGGCCATCCTGCGCGAAGTGCTGGAGACCGGATCGCGCCGTGAGATCGCGCTCTATTGGGGCGCGCGCACGGCCGAGGACCTGTACGAAGACAACTGGCTGCGCGCGCTTGGCGCGAAGTATCCGCGCTTCCACTACACGGGAGCGACTTCCGAACTGGTTCACGAAGCGGTGCTGCGAAGCGTCGCTGGCCTTGCCGGCTTCGACATCTATGCCGCCGGCCCGCCGGCGATGATCGATGCCGTGCGCCACGAATTGCCGCGTCAAGGCGCAGATCCGGCGCGCATCTACTTCGATTCCTTCGACTGGGCTCCGGCCTGAGTCCCGGCTATCGGAACAGCCCGTCGTCCAGCAGCGTTCCCCGGCCGACCGGCTTGCCGATCGACAGCCAGATGGCCGAGTTGCCGGTACTGTATCCGACGCCCAGGTTGATCGTGCCGATCGGTGTCGATCCGGCGAGATACGCGGAGGCGCCATAGACCTCGTCGTCCTCGGTGAGATCGAAGTTATCGAAGAGGCCGGCCGCGTACACGCCGAACCCGGCATAGAGCGCCTGGTTCTTGATCGTCACGAGGTCCTTGACCCGCCACAGGAAACTGCCCTGGGCCAGCCAATAGCTCTCGACCCTGATCTCGTCGAACTGGTATCCCGCAAGGGTTCGCGGCCCACCCAGCGAAAAGCTGCGATCGCCGGGGAGGTCGTCGTCGCCGAGGTCGGTCCCGGCCGCGAGGCTGACCCACATGAGGTTCCTGCCGAAGGGAACCGCCTTGCGCGCTGCCGCCTCGATGCGCTCCCATTCGCGGTCGGCGCCGAGGCTTTCGTCCGACCGGAAATACTCGAGTGCCGCCGACATGCCGCTGGTCGCAAAGCTGGCCGTGTCGCGCGAGTCGTAACGCGCGGCTATCGCGAGGCCCGCGTCCACCTCATCGGCCCCGGCCACGTCGGGTGGCCCGGTTTGGACGCTGGCACGACGGTCGCTCGCCCAGTAGCCCAGGCGCACTTGCGCGGCGTGCGGCAGATTCCAGCCGAAATCCAGGCGTCCCCCCAGGTCCCGGAACTCGACGGTGGCGACGTGATCGCCATCGAGGAACAGGTTCTCCAGGGTCTGGCCCGCGAACAACTTCGGTTCCACGAAGAATTGCTGGCCGATGTCCAGGGGTTGGTAGAAGCTCGTGGAGATCGAAGTCTCGTAGCCGACCTCGAGCGTGTTTCGCCATTGGGCGCCGCGCTCGTTCAACCAGCGACGCACGTGCTGCAAGGTCACCTGGAACTTCAGGTCGCCTCCGCCGTCCCCATAGACGCCGACACTGGGGCTGAGATAGTCCTTGCCGATGGTGGCCTCGGTCGGTAGCCAGACCAGCGTTGTCTGGTCGGCGTCGCCTTCCAGGCGGTAGGCGACGCTTTCGAGCTCGTCGAGTGCCGCCATTCGCCTCGCGTCCCTGGAAATGGCGTCGATGTCGACGACGTCACCGGTGCGGACGGTCGACAGCGATTCCAGGTAGTCCGAATTCACCCAGTCGAGGCCTTCGACCCGGATGTCGGCGATGCGGCGCTCATCCGTCTTGCTGGCGGTCGCGCTTTGACGCCAGGCCGTGTACTCGGCGGGCGGCAGCGCATAGACGGCGAGCCGGTCGGCGGCGGCGCGTGCCGCCGCTTCGCCGAGCGGGATCGTTTCGGGCACGCGCTCGAAATCCGACGTCGTGATGTCGCCCATCGGCACATCGATGCGGACGTCGCGCTCGCCGAGCGATGCGAGCTGGATGGCCTCGTTCGCGATGATCCCGATGTCCATGCTGCGCGTGAGCAGCTGCGTCGCCTGCACGAGGTTCTCCGGCAAGGCGGGAGGCTCGACGAGGTTGACCACGATGACGACGTCCGCGCACATCTCTCGCGCGACGTCGACCGGGATGTTCCGCACCATGCCGCCGTCCGCGAGCACCATGCCGTTCATGCGGAACCGGAGAGAAGGCGCCGGGGATCGCCATGCTGGCGCGCATGGCGGTCGCGAGGTCTCCCTGGTCCAGCACGACCATGTTGCCCGTGACCATGTCGGTCGCCACCGCACGGAAGGGAATCGGCAGCTCGTCGAACACGTTCACCATCCGCGCCTGCGCGACATAGGTGCGCAACAGGTCGTCGATGCTGCTGGTGTCCACGAGGCCGGCAGGCGTGATGATGCGGCCGTCGTCCATGCCGACCTTGAGCTCCGACTGCGTGTCGGTGGCGAGGCGATTGGCCTCGACCGGCTTCATCGCGCGGCGACCCTTGCCGCCGACGACCAGCGACCAGTCGATGCCGGTGACGAATGTCTCGAGATCGGCGGCCGGTTGCCCGGCGGCGTAGCCGGCGCCGATCAGCGCGCCCATGCTGGTGCCGGCGATGCAGTCGACCGGCACGCGCATCTCCTCGAGCACCTTGAGCACGCCGATGTGCGCGCCACCCTTCGCGCCGCCGCCGGCGAGCACGAGGCCGATGCGCGGGCGCTCGCCGGGCGGCCGGTCCTGTTCGACTGCGGCTGCCGCCACGGCGGGCAGCGCCGACAACAGGCATGGGAGGATGGAGCAGCAGGTACTTCCTGGCTTTCATGTGGGCACCTTTCCACGCCAGCGAACCAGCGCCCCGATGAGGGCGGCGTCCTCTGGCGAATCTGCAAGCAGTATGGGAGAACCGAGTCCGAGGCGGGTGGTGGCGTCGGCCACGCGCTCCGAGCCGGTGACGAGCGCGGTCGAGTGCATGAGCTCGCGGCAGCGCGGCGTCAGGATGCCGACCAGCGCTTCGAGCAGCTCCACGCTGGTCGCCGTGTATGCCGAGATGCCGCCCTGGCGCCACAGCCGATCGACCTCTGACTGGAGTTCGGTGGACGGGTGGGCGGGCTCGCGGGTGTACACCTCGGCATATTGGACATGGCCTCCGCGCGCCGTCATCGCCTCCTGGAGCAGGTCCCGTCCGCCGCAGCCGCGCACGATCAGCACGCGCTGGCCGCTCATGTGGGCGAGCTGCGGCAGGGCCAGCAATGACTCGCTGTCCGCGCCTTCCGCGGGCATCAGTCGACACGCGGATACCGGCCGCGTTCAAGGCGGCTGCCGTCGCCTGGCCGATTGCGGCGACCGGCGCATCCCGCCGGCTCTCCAGGATGTCCGCGCCGAAACGCACGGCGTTTGCGCTCACGAAGACGACGAGGTCGTAGCGATCGGTCGGGCCGACCGCGGCGCGCACGGCCGCGCGATCGGGCCGCGGCCGATCGTCAAGGCTGGATAGCGCACGGCCGCGCCGCCTTCCGCCTCGATGAGCTGGCAGAGGTGGCCCGCCTGGTGGTCCGGGCGCGTGACGAGCACGCCGACGCTGGTCAGGCGCTTCACAGCAGTTTTCCCGCGCCCGCTGCGACGAGTTGCGCCGCGAGCTGGCCGCCGAGGCGCAGGCCGTCCGACGCTGGTCCCGCGATCTCGTCGGCGAAAATGGTCGCACCGTCCTGCGATCCGACCAGGCCCGCAAGCCGCAGCGTCGCGCCCTCGAGCGTGGCATGCGCTGCGACAGGCGAGCGGCAGCTCGCGCCGAGACCGGCCGAGAACGCGCGCTCGGCGTCGAGCGCGAGTCGCGTCAGGGCGTGCTCGAGCGGTCGCACGAGCTCGAGGACGTCGGCGCGGTCCGAGGCGCACTCGATCCCGACCACGCCCTGGCCGACGGCCGGCAGCATTTCCTGCGGCGAGAGGCGCGCGCGGATGCGTGCCGCGAGTCCCAGCCGCTCGAGGCCTGCCGCGGCCAGGACGATCGCGTCGCATTCACCCGCGTCGAGCTTGCCGAGCCGAGTGTCGACGTTGCCGCGCATCACGACCACCTCGAGGTCCGGCCGCCGCCGCCGCAACTGGCACTCGCGGCGCGGGCTGGAGGTGCCGACGCGCGCACCGCGCGGCAGCTCCGCGAGCGTCTCGTGCCGCGACGACACGAAGGCGTCGCGCGCATCGCCGCGCTCGAGCGCGGCCGCGATCGTGAATCCGTCCGGCATGTGGCCCGGCAGGTCCTTCATCGAGTGCACGGCGAGGTCGGCAGTCGCCGTCCTGCATGGCGTTCTCGAGTTCCTTGATGAAGAGCCCCTTGCCGCCCACGGTGGCGAGGCTGCGGTCCAGGATGCGATCACCCTCGGTGACGATCGGGACGAGGCTCACGACCAGGCCGGGGTGCAGCGCGGCGATGCGCGCGGCCACGTGCTCGGCCTGCCAGAGGGCGAGCCGGCTCCTGCGCGTGGCAATGCGGACCGGGCCGTTCACCGGTCCATTCTGCCATGCAGGCTCAGTGGCTCAGGAGCGATCCGGCGGCGGCTTGGCGGAAAGCGTTCGGGCGACCTCCGCGGCCAGGCGGCGGCTCACCGCCAGCGTCGCTCCGCCGCGCAACCGGACGTGCTGGTGGCCTTCGGCGACGCGCTCGAGGCCCACGACGTGGGCGATTGCGACCAGCGAATTGCGGTGCACGCGCACGAAGCGGCCGGCGAACTCCTCTTCCAGCGACTTCAGCGACTCCTCGATCAGCTCCTCGCCGCCGGTGTGACGGAGCGTCGTGTACTTCTGCTCGGCGATGAAGCAGACGATATTCTCCACCGGTATCAGGCGCAGCTCGTCGCGCGCGCGAACCGCGATTCGCGTACGCGGCCCCGCAGTGCCCTCGGCGATGCGTGCGAGCTGGGCGCGCGTCGGCCGGCGCGCGCGCTCGAGCGCCTCGCGCAGCCGCTCGGGCCGCACGGGCTTCAGCAGGTAGCCCGCCGCCTGCGCGTCGAAAGCCGCGAGCGCATGCTGCTCGAAGGCGGTCGTGAAGATCACCGCCGGCGGCTCGGGCATGCGCGCGAGGTGGTGCGCGACCTCCAGGCCATCCATGCCCGGCATGCGGATGTCGAGCAGCACGACCTCGGGCTTCAGGCGCCCGGCGAGCAGCAGCGCCTCCTCACCGCTCGTGGCGACGCCGGCAAGCTCGACCTCCGGCAGCTCCTCGACCAGGTGCGAAAGCCGCTCGCGCGCGAGCGGCTCGTCGTCGACCACCAGCACGCGCAGGTTCATGCCGCCGCCCCGACGGCCGGAAAGCGCAGCGTCACCACGAAGCGCTCCGGCGCCTCGATGACCTCGACTTCGGCCTCGCCGTGGAACATGAGCTCGAGGCGCTGGCGCACGTTGTCGAGCCCGATCCGGTGACCGGTGCGGCGCGCGACCACGCGCGGCGCGACCGGGTTGTCGATCGTCAATGTCACGTGCCGGCCGTCGAACTTGCCGGCGACGCGGATGATGCCGCCTTTCTCGAGCGGCTCGATGCCGTGGTAGACCGCGTTCTCGAGCAGCGGCTGCAGGATCAGCGCGGGCACCGGAGCGTCCATTGGCAGGCCGTCGACCTTCCAGTCGACGACCAGCCGCTCGCCGAGGCGCAGGCGCTCGACCCGCTCGTAGGCGCGAGCGATCTCGATCTCGTTCGCCAGCGGGATGCGTTCGCGGTGCTCGCGCAGCGATGCCCGGAACAGGTCCGAGAGGTCCGCGATCGCCTGCTCGGCGAGCCGCGCGTCGCTGCGCGTGAGCGAGGCGATCGTGTTCATGCTGTTGAACAGGAAATGCGGGCGGATGCGCGCCTGCAGCGCGCGCACGCGGCTCTGCGCCTCGGCCTCGACGTTCGCCTGCCACTGGTGAGCGACGTAGAAGTAGCGCAGCGCCAGGCCGGCCGCGATGGCGCACACCGCGAGATTGCGCAGCATCGTCTGCAGGTGCAGGGCGACAGGCAGGCTCGTGCCCTCACCGAGCGACCGTCGCGTGTATTCCTGGAACCACCACGCGCCCTCGGTCACGATCGCGGCGACCGCGAGCGCGAGGACCAGGGCAATCGCGGAGCCTGCGAGCACGTCCTGCCGCGACAGGACGCCGCGCGCCAGGCACCACACCGCCGCCGTACCGAGCGCCGACCCAGAGCAGGAATAGCGCGATGCGCGCGAGCTCGGTCCAGAAAGCTCGCCGAAATCCCGTGGCGCGCGAGCGTGAACAGCAGCGCGACGAGCGCCGCGATCAGGATCACGGCGAGCACGCTCTGCGCGCGGCAGAAGTCGGGCAGGTAGAAGGCCGGGCGCTCAGCCATCGTCCGGGTCCGAGAATAGGGGCGCCTTGAGGCGGAAGATGGTCGAGATGTCCTCCTCGCCGTGGCCCGCGGCGACCAGCCGCGCGTAGTCCGCGAGCGTCGACCTCGACCAGCGGCAGCACCGCGCCGTGCCGCGCCGCCATCGCCCTGCAGATGCGCAGGTCTTTCTCGTGCAGCCGCACGCGGAAGCCCGCCGGGTATTCGCCGCGCGCCATGAATGGCGCGCGGTGCACGAAGTACCAGGAGGAACCGGCGCCCTTGCCGAGGATCTCGATCACGCGGTCGAGCGGCAGGCCCTCGGCGCGCGCGAAGGCCATCGCTTCCGCCGCCACCTGGATGGCGCCCGCGCACAGGATCTGGTTGGTCGCCTTGGTCGCCTGTCCGGCGCCCGCAGGACCCATGCGCACGATGGTCTTGCCGAGCGCCTCGAGCAGCGGCTGCGCGCGCTGGAAGGCATCCTCATCGCCGCCGCACATGATCGCGAGGGTCGCGTTCTTCGCGCCTTCGACGCCGCCGCTGACCGGGCAGTCGAGGAAGCTCGAGCCGACGGCTGCGATACGCGCATACGCCTCGCGCGCCGTGCTGGCTGCGACCGTCGAGCAGTCGATGACGAGTGAGCGCTCCTGCAGCGCCGGGCACAGCGCATCGATGACGGCAAGCAGGTCCTGGTCCGCGGAAACGCAGGTGACGACCGCGTCGCAGGCGGCAGCCAGTGCAGCAGGCGACTCAAATGCGCGACAGCCGGTCTCGGCGGCGAAGGCAACGGACTTGGCGGGAGTGCGGTTCCAGGCACCGGCGAGCAGGCCAGCCCGTTGCAGGTGGCGGGCCATGTGCTGGCCCATGGCCCCGAGTCCGATGAATCCGGCTTTCATGGCGGGCCCCATTCTGCCCGCTTGTCCCGATCAGCCGCAGTAGTCGGTGACGGCCTGCTTGGCGCGGGCGCGAGCTTCGGTGAGCTCCTGGTCGGTCAAGTAGACGCGCTTGCCGTCCGGCGTCTCGCGGAACAGTCGGCGGGAATCGATGTAGCGCTGGTAGCGGTCCTGTGCTTCCTTGCACTGCAGGACCTTCGCCTTCTCGGCATCGGCCTGCGCGGCTGCCATGGCCTCGTCGGAAACCGGAGGCTCGGGCGTGCTCGGCGATTCGGAATCCTCGGCGGGAGGCTCGCCCGTATCGCCTTCGTCCGAGTAGTCGTCGGAATCCTCGCCTTCGACCGTGCCGGCTTCCTGCTGATAGACGCCCAGGATGCGGGCGTCCGACTGGCGTGGCGGCAGGTCGGTGTAGTGGACCTGGCCGGAGCCGTCGACCCACTTATAGACGGTCTCCGCCCCGGCCATGGCCGCGACGCCCGCCATCAGCAATGCACACACGACCGCTGAAAACCGCACCATGTTTCACCCCCGGCTGCGCAGCACAGTGTGGCGTCCCTGCCGCTGAAAACCCTTGACGCCCGTCACACTGGGACCGCGGACCCGCCGGAGTGTAGCCAAAACGGGTGCAAAACTGCACCGTCCGCCCACATAGCGGACAAACCCTCGCCGCCGGGCACGTCTACCGTCGGTCAGGTGCAAATCAATCGCTTGGCATCGCTTGACGTGCAGGCTTCACGCCGGGATGCTGCCGTCACGGAGCACCACCTTGGCATTCGACCCGAAATCGCTCGAAGAACTCGCGCGCAAGCTGGCGGACGCCATCCCGCCGGGGCTCGTGGCGTTCCGCGACGACCTCGAGCGCAACTTCCGCGCCGTACTGCAAAGCGGCCTCGCGAAGCTCGACCTCGTCACCCGCCAGGAATTCGATATCCAGGCCGCAGTCCTGCGGCGCAGCCGCGAGCGTCTCGAGGAGCTCGAGCGGCGGATCGCCGCGCTCGAACAAGGCGCCGGACAGGAAATAGCCCGCACGGGCCGCCGCCCGTGACGCTTGCCACGGTGCTGACGCGCGCGCAACTCGCGCTCGAAGCGCCGCTCGTGCGCGTCGAGGTGCACTGCGGCGCCGGCCTGCCGCAGCTCACCGTGGTCGGACTCGCGGAAACCTCGGTGCGCGAGAGCCGGGAACGGGTCCGGGCGGCGCTCGCCCAGGGCGGCTTCGAATTCCCGGCTGGCCGCGTGACAGTCAACCTCGCGCCGGCGGACTTGCCGAAGGAGGGCGGGCGTTACGACCTCGCGGTGGCGCTCGGCATCCTGGCAGCATCGGGGCAGCTGCCGGCGGCGAGCCTCGCCGACGCCGAGTTCTACGGCGAGCTCTCGCTTTCCGGCGAACTGCGCGCGGTGCGCGGCACGCTTGCGGCGGCCGTGCACGCCGTGCGCGATGGGCGCCGGCTCGTCGTCCCGGCCGCGAATGCCGCGGAGGCTCGCATCGCGCGCGGCGCGCGCGTCGCGGCCGCAGCGACGCTGACCGGCGTCCGCAACGGGCTGTGCGGCGGCGCGGGCCTCGAGTTCGCGACCGGCGGGGCGCTTCCGGCGCCGGCGGCGGACGGCCCGGATCTCGCTGACGTGCGCGGGCAAGCTGCCGCGAAGCGTGCCCTGGAAATTGCCGCCGCGGGCGCGCACAGCCTGCTCCTGATCGGGCCGCCGGGGGCCGGCAAGAGCATGCTGGCGCAGCGCCTGCCCGGCCTCCTGCCGCCGCTCGAGGACGAGGAAGCGCTCGAATGCGCGATGCTGCACTCGCTACTGCGGCCCTTGCCGGCTTCGCCCGAATGGCGTCGGCTGCCCCTTCCGCGCGCCGCACCACGGCGCCTCGGCTGCGGCCGTGGTCGGCGGCGGCGGGCGGCTGCGCCCCGGGGAGATTTCGCTGGCGCATCGCGGCGTGCTGTTCCTCGACGAACTGCCCGAGTACCGGCGCGACGTACTGGAGGCGCTGCGCGAGCCGCTCGAAACCGGGCACGGTCAGCATCGCGCGCGCAGCGTGGCAGGGCCTGTTCCCGGCGCGGTTCCAGCTGGTCGCCGCGATGAATCCCTGTCCGTGCGGGTACGCCGGCGATCCGAACGGCCGCTGTCGCTGCACGCAACCCGAGATGCGACGTTACCTCGCACGGCTCTCCGGACCGCTGCTCGACCGCATCGACCTGCACGTGGACGTGCCGCGGCTCGAGTACGCGGCGCTGGTTCCGGCGGCTGACTTCTGAATCGAGCGCGGCCGTCGCCGCACGCGTGCTTCGCGCCCGCGAACGGCAGCGCGAACGCGGCTTGCTCAACTCGGCGCTGGGTGCCGGACCGCTCGCGGCGGCCTGTGGCCTCGGCCTGCGCGAGCACGGCCTGCTGGACTCCGCGTCGCGCCGGCTCGGCCTGTCCGCTCGCGCCTGTCACCGCGTGCTGCGCGTCGCGCGCACGATCGCCGACCTCGCGGGCGAGAAGAACGTCGGGGTCGCAGAGTTGTCGGAGGCGATCGGTTACCGGCGGCTCGATCGCGAGCCGCAGGCGCGCGCCGGCTAACGGCTCTGGGCCACCATGTGTTCGACGGCCATGCGGACGACGTCGTCGGAAAGGTCCATGCGTCCGCCCTTCGCGGGCATCATGCCCGTTGCACCCTGGAAGCCCGCAATGGCGTGCTGCTCGAGCGTCGCCTGGCCCTGCGCGATGCGCGGCGCCCAGGCGGCCTTGTCGCCGATCCGCGGCGCGCCCGCGATACCCGTGCCGTGGCAGGCGACGCAGGCGGACTCGAATACCGATTTCCCGTCGGTCGGCTGCGCGGCGCCCGCGGCCGGCGCCGGCGTGCCCGCGATCGGAATGGCGGCCTGCTTGATCGCGACCGCGGTGTTGTCTTCGCCGGCCACCGCCACCTGTCCGAAAGGCTTGATGCGATCGTGCGCGGATGCCTGCATCAGCGGGTCTCCGGTGTCCCGGGCGCCCTTGGGACCGCTGTCCACGAGGCGGGAAATCCCGATGAGGGCCAGTGCGATCGCGATGAGGATGCCGAGCACAGCGCTGAAAACGTTGACGAAATGCCGGTCGTGCTTTGCCATGTGCGAATTATAGCATCGGCGCGACACTAAAATCAGTTATAACGCGCCCGTAGCTCAGCTGGATAGAGTGACGGTCTCCGAAGCCGTAGGTCGTGGGTTCGACTCCCGCCGGGCGCGCCAACTTTCCGCAGGACTGCGGCACCCGCCATGCACAAGACCCGGCTCGAAGCGTTCAGCGACGGCGTGTTGGCGATCATCATCACGATCATGGTGCTCGAGCTGAAGGTGCCGCACGGCACCGACCTGCCGACGCTGAGGCCGCTCCTGCCGGTGTTCCTCAGCTACGTGCTGAGCTTCGTCTACGTCGCGATCTACTGGAACAACCACCATCACCTGCTGCACACCTGTCACCAGGTCACCGCGCGGATGATGTGGGCCAACATGCACCTGCTGTTCTGGCTGTCCCTGATTCCGTTCACGACCGGCTGGATGGGGGAGAATCATTTCAGCGAGCAGCCGACCGCGCTGTACGGGTTCGTCCTGCTGATGGCGGCGATCGCGTACTACGTCCTGGAGCAGGCGATCATCGCCTCCCAGGGCAGGAATTCGGTGCTGGCCCAGGCCGTCGGCCGCGACTGGAAGGGCCTCGTCTCGCCCGCCCTCTACGTGATCGCTATTTTCATCGCGTTCTCGTCGCATTGGGTGTCCAAGGCAATCTACGTGCTCGTCGCGCTGATGTGGCTCGTGCCTGACCAGCGCATCGAGAAGGCGCTCGCGCGCCGGGAGTCCCGATGAACAGGCTCGCCTTCGTCCTCGCAACCCTGACTGCGCTCTTCGCTGCCGGGTCCGCGAACGCGGACAGCTTCCGCTGCGGACAGCGGATCGCCACCGTCGACCTGACGGTGGAGGAGCTGCTCGAGGCCTGCGGCGAGCCGAGCAGCAAGACGGTCGAGGTCGTCGAAAACTACGGGCCGAACGTGCACGGCGCAGGCAACACCAAGCGCGGCACCTCGACGATCGAGGAGTGGACCTATGACCGCGGTTCACAATCCTTCGACATGATCGTCACCATCGTGGACGGTGTCATCAAGACCATCGAACGGGCGCAATGATCGCCCGCCTGTGGCACGGCCGCGTGCCGACTTCGAAGGCCGACGCTTACCGCGCGTTCCTGGTTGCGCGCGCGATCCCGGACTACCGCTCGGTGCCCGGCAACCTCAGCGTACGCGTGCTCGAGCGCCGCGAGGGTGAGGTCACGCACTTCATCACGCTCACGTTCTGGGAGAGCCTCGACGCGATCCGTGCCTTCGCCGGCCACGACGCCGAGATTGCCAAGTACTACCCGGAGGACGCCGGCTTCCTGCTCGAGTACGAACCCAGGGTCGTCCACTACGAAGTGGTGGGAAAGTCTTGAGGGAGATCCTGTTCGCGCTGGTGGTGGCCGCGGCCATCGGTGGCGTGTTCCTGCTCGATGCCATCCCGCAGGATCCCGCGTACCACGCATTCGCGGACCAGCGCACGTACTTCGGCGTGCCGAACTTCTGGAACGTCGCGAGCAACCTGCCGTTCCTGGTAGTCGGTGCGCTGGGCTGGTCCTGGATCCGCCGCATCGCCTCGCCGCGGCTCGCCACGCACTACCGCGTCCTGTGCACGGCCATTGCCCTGGTCGCGATCGGCTCGGGCTGGTACCACCTTGCCCCGTCCAATGCCTCCCTGGTGTGGGACCGCCTGCCGATGACCGTCGCCTTCATGGCCTTGTTCGCGGCGCTGCTCGCGGACCGGATTTCCTGGCTGCTCGGTCGCGCGCTGTTGTGGCCGCTGGTCGTGGCCGGCATGGCCAGCATCGCCTGGTGGGTCCGCACGGAGGCGGTCGGGGCAGGTGACCTCAGGGCCTACGCGCTCGTGCAGTTCCTGCCGATGATGCTGACGCCGCTCGTGCTGCTGCTCTGGCGCGACGGGAGCCTGTCTGCGCGGCCGCTCTGGCTCGCCTTCGGCGCCTACGCGCTCGCCAAGCTGGCGGAGCAGCTCGACGCCGTAATCTTCGCGGCGACCGGGTTCATGGGCGGCCACGCGCTGAAGCACTTCGCGGCCGCGCTCGCCACCTGGTGGATCGTGCGCGCGTTTCAGGGCGCGCCGGCGAGGGCCTTGTAGAGCGCTGCGAGCGAGGTCGCGCGGCGCGTTTCCGACTGGACGTGCTGGTCTTCGAGGTTGATCTGCTGGCGTTCGGCGACCAGCACCGTGAGGTAGTCGCTCGCGCCGGTCGTGAAGCGCAAGCGCGCTAGCCGCGCCGCTTCCTGCGCGGCAGCGGCGCCGAGCCGCAGCTCGTGCTCGGACTGGTTGGCGGCGCGGAAGCCCGCGAGCGCGTTTTCCGTTTCCTCGAGCGCGGTCAGCACGGTCTCCTGGTAGGCGGCGATGGCGCCGTCGCGCCGGGCTTCGGCGGCCTTCACTTGTTGGCGTATGCGACCGAAGTCGAGGAAGCGCCAGGTGATCGAGGGTCCGTAGTACCAGCGCTCGGTCTGGCTCTCGCCGATCAGGTCCGACTCCTCCGCGGTCCAGCCGAAGCTGCCGAGCAGCGTGACCTTCGGGAAAAACTCGGCCATCTCGTCGCCGATATCCGAATAGGAGGCCGCGAGCCGGCGTTCGGCGGCGCGGATGTCGGGCCGGCGCTTCAGCCAGTCCTCCGGCGTGCCGGTCGCGACCAGTGCGGGCAGCGCGGGCAGTTTCGTGCCCGGCGCGAGGTGCTCCCGGAGCGTCGCGATCGGCCAGGCGGTCAGCACGGCGAGCCGCTGCTCTTCCCGCACCAGGTCGGCCTCGGCCTGGGGCACGGAAGCGGCGACACTGCGCATCTCGGCCTCCGCCTGCGCAAGGTCGAGGGCGTTCGAGCTGCCGGCACGCACGCGGGCGTCGAGGATGCGGACGTTCTCCTGCAGGTTTGCGAGCTGTTGCCGCTGCAGCGCAAGACGCTCGCGCGCGCCGATCATCGCGAACCAGGCTTGCGCGGTCTCGGCGACGATCGAGAGCTGCGCATCGGCAAGTGCCGCTGCGTCCGCTTCGGTGCGCTTGTCCTGGGAGCGGAACTCGTTGCGCAGCGAGCCGAACAGGTCGATCTCCCAGGTCGCATCGAAGCCCGCGCGGTAGACGTCGCTGGTGAATCCGCCGGGCGGCGCGAACGGGTCGTCGCTGCTGAACTGCGAGCGCTGGCGGTCGGCGACCGTGGTGACGGTCGGGAACCAGTAGTACACGGACAGGCCGGAAAACGCGCGGTTCTCCGCGAGGCGGGCATTGGCCTGCGCGATCGTCGTGTTGGCCTCCAGCGCGCGCGCGATCAGCTCGTCGAGCTCCGTGCTGTCGAAGCCGCCCCAGAGACCTGAGTCAACCGGTTCCGCGGTGGCCTCGGTCGTCGCCTGGTCGAAGCGCACCGGCACCGGCGTTGCCGGCTCCTCGTAGCGCGGACCCACGGTGCATGCCGCTACCAGGGCAGACGCGAGTAGCGCGGCGGCGCGATTACGCATGACCGCTGCCCTCGGCGGCCATCCTCGCGGCGCGCCGCTCCTGCTGGCGTACGACCATCTTGCGCAGCACGACGTAGAACACCGGGGTGAAGAACAGGCCGAAGAAGGTCACGCCGAGCATGCCGGCGACCACCGTCACGCCCATCACGTAGCGCACTTCGGCGCCCGCGCCCGAGGCGAACACGAGCGGCGTCACGCCCGCGATGAAGGCGAAGCTCGTCATCAGGATCGGCCGCAGCCGCAGGCGGCAGGCCTCGATCGCCGCGTCGACGATGCCGCGGCCCTGTTCCTCCAGGTCGCGAGCGAACTCGACGATCAGGATCGCGTTCTTGCAGGCGAGGCCGATCAGCACTGCGAGCCCGATCTTGGTGAAGATGTTGTTGTCGAGGAAGGTCGGCGCGAACGCGGGCGGCGATATCGCGAGCCACAGCCCGTGCAGGAAGTTGATGAGCCACATGCCTCCGATCGCCGACAGCAGGCACAGCGGCACGATCAGGATGATCGCGAGCGGCAGCGACCAGCTCTCGTACAGCGCGGCGAGCACCATGTAGACGAGCAGCACGCACAGCGGGAAGACGAACAGCGCCGTGTTGCCCTGCGTGACCTGCTGGTAGGAGAGGCCGGTCCACTCGATCGCCATGCCGCGTGGCAAAGCCTGGTCGGCCATCCCCCGCAGCTTCTTGAGCGCGTCGGTCGAGGAGAGGATCGGCGGGGTTGAGGCCCGCCGACATGTCCGCGGCGGGGTAGGCGTTGTAACGGATGACCGGGTCGGGCCCGTAGCTCGGCTGGATGTCCACGACGCTGCCGAGTGGGACCATCTCGCCGCGCTGGTTGCGGACCTTCAGGCCCTGGATGTCCTCGACGCTCGCGCGGTGCTGCGAGTCCGCCTGCGCGTACACCTGGTAGGTCCGCCCGAACAGGTTGAAGTCGTTGACGTAGGCGGAACCGAGGTAGACCTGCAGCGTGTTGAAGACGTCGGTCAGCGCGAGGCCGAGCTCCTTGACCTTGGTGCGGTCGACGCTCGCGTCGAGCTGCGGGACGTTCGACTGGTACGACGTGAAGGTCGCCATCGGGTCGAAGCCGGGAGTCGAGTTGACCGCGCCGATGAAGGCCCTGGTCTGGGTGTACAACTCGCCGTAGCCGAGGTTCGCCGCGGTCCTCGACGTACAGTTGGAGGCCGTTGGCGTTGCCGAGTCCGAGCACAGGCGGCGGCAGCAGGGCGAAAGCGAGGCCCTCCTGGATCTGGCTGAAGCCCATGTTGATGCGCATCGCGATCTCGCCGGCCTCGAGCTCGCGGTCGCCCGGCTCCTCGAGCGCCGATGAACATGAGTCCGGCATTGGGCGTCGCGACGAAGTGCACGGCGTTGAGGCCCGGGAACTGCACCACGTTCTTGACGCCCGGCACCGCCAGGGCGATCTCGCCCATGCGGCGAATCACCGCGTCGGTGCGGTCGATGGTCGCGGCCTCCGGGAGCTGGACGATCGCGAACAGGTACTGCTTGTCCTGCGAGGGAATGTAGCCGCCCTGCACACCGCGGAAGGCGAAGAAGGCCACGACGACCAGCACGCCGTAGATCGCGAGCAGCCGCGGGGCGCGGCCGATGGTGCCGCCGATCCCGCCGGAGTAGCGGTCCCCGAAGCGCTTGAACACGCGGTTGAAGGCGGCGAACAGCCGGCCGAAGATGCGCTCGATCCAGCGGCCGAGCGCGTCCTTCCTCGCGCCGTGCGGCTGCAGCAGCATGGCGGCCAGCGCCGGCGACAGGGTGAGCGAGTTGAAACCGGAGATGATCACCGCCGCCGCGATCGTCACGGCGAACTGCTTGTAGAACTGCCCGGTCACGCCGCCGAGGAAGGCGAGCGGGACGAACACCGAGGCGAGCACCAGCGTGATCGCGACGATCGGGCCCGAGACCTCGCTCATGGCCTGGTGCGCCGCGTCGCGCGGCGTCTTGCCGGATGCGATGTGCCGCTCGACGTTCTCGACCACGACGATCGCATCGTCCACCACGATGCCGATCGCGAGCACGAGCCCGAACAGCGTCAGCACGTTGATCGAGAAGCCGAGCAGCCACAGCACGGCGAAGGTACCGATGATCGACACCGGCACGGCAACCAGCGGGATCAGCGAAGCGCGCCAGGTCTGCAGGAACAGCACGACGACGATCACCACCAGCAGGATCGCCTCGAGCAGCGTCTCGATCACCGAGTCGATGGAGTGCTGGACGTAGACCGTGGGGTCGTAGACCACCGACCAGTGCACGTCCTCCGGGAAGCCTTTTTCCAGCTCCTGCATGCGTGCGCGAATCGCCTGGGATAGCGCGATGGAATTGGCGCCCGGCGCCTCGAAGATGACGATTGCGGCCGCGTCCTCGTTGTTCAGCAGCGAATGGATCGCGTAGGTGCTGGCGCCGAGCTCGATGCGCGCCACGTCCTTGAGCCGCGTGAGCTGGTCGCCTTCCGCCTTCAGTACGATCTCGCCGAAAGCCTCCGGGGTGTTGAGGCGGCCCTGGGCATTCACCGAGATCTGCATGACCGAGCCTTCGGGCGTCGGCGGGCTGCCGATGCTTCCGGCGGAGACCTCGACGTTCTGCTCGCGGATCGCGCCGACGATGTCGAGGGCCGAGAGCGAGCGCGCCGCCGCCTTCTCCGGGTCGATCCACACGCGCATCGCGTAGTTGCCGATGCCGAAGGCGAGCGCCTGGCCGACGCCCGGCAGGCGCGCGAGCTCGTCGCGCACGCGCAGGTTCGCGAAGTTCGACAGGTACAACGCGTCGTAGGTCTTGTTGGGCGAGTCGAGGTGCACGACCAGCGTCAGCGTGGAGGAAGCCTTGACCGTCGTGACGCCGAGCGTCCGCACCGCCTCGGGCAGGCGGGGCAGGGCCTGGGCGACGCGGTTCTGCACCTGCATCGCGGCGAGGTCGACGTCCGTGCCACCCTTGAAGGTGACCTGGAGCTGCATCTGGCCGTCGGAACTCGACGTCGACTTCATGTAGATCATGTTCTCGACGCCGTTCACCGCCTCCTCGATCGGGCCGGCGACGGTCTCGGCGATCGTGCGCGGGTTGGCGCCCGGGTAGGTGGCCCTCACCTGCACCGATGGCGGCACCACGTCCGGGTACTCGCTGATCGGCAGGCTCGGGATCGCCATGAGCCCTGAGACGAGGATCAGTGACGACAGGACCGTCGCGAGGATCGGCCGGTCGATGAAGATCCGCGAGAAGTCGGTGTGCTTGGACATCTACTTCGCCGCCGCCGGCGCTGCCGGCGCGGGGGTCGGCAGGTTCGGCTGGTCCATCGGCACGGGGTGCGGGTTCACCGGCTGCCCCGGGAAGAAGATCTTGCGCATTCCGTTGACGATGACCTTGTCGCCGGCCTTCAGTCCGGTCTCGACCACGCGCAGGCCCTCGATGGGCGATCCGAGCGTCACGTCGCGGCGCTCCGCCGCGTTGTCCTTGCCGACGACGTAGACGTAGCGCCGGTCCTGGTCCGTCAGGACCGCCTGTTCGTGGATCAGCAGCGCGCTCGACAGCGTCTCGCCGAGCAGGCGCACGCGCGCGAACAGGCCCGGGGTGAAGCGCCCGTCGGGATTGGGCACGAGGGCGCGCGCACGGATCGTGCCGGTGGCGGGGTTCAGTGCGTTGTCGACGAAGTCCACCTCGCCCTTGTGCGGAAAGCCGTCCTCGTTGGCGAGGCCGATCAGGACCGGCGTGCGTGTGGTGCGCGGGCTCTCGGCATTGCCTTCGCGCACGATCTCCTGGTAGTGGAGGAAGGCGCGCTCGTCGCCGACGAAGGTGACCTGGACGGGGTCGACGGACACCAGCGTTGTAAGCACGGACTGGTTCGGTACCACGATATTGCCGGGGTCGACCATGGCCTCGCCCGCGCGGCCTGCGAACGGCGCAGTGACGCGCGTGAAGCCGAGGTTCAGGTTGGCCTGCGTCAGGTTGGCGCGCGCCGCCAGCTCGTCCGCCTCGGCCTGCTGCGCTTCCATCCGGCTCTGGTCGAGCTCGCCCTGCGAGATCGCGCGCTCGCCGATCAGCTTCTCGTCGCGCTGCAGTTCCTGTTTCGCGAGCGCGACCCGCGCTTCGGCGCGGCTCGCGTCGGCACCCGCGGCGGCGGCGGCGGCGCGGTATTCGCGGCTGTCGATCGTGAACAGGAGTTGCCCCTTCTCGACCAGGCCGCCTTCCTTGTAATGGACGGCCTCGAGATGGCCCGTGACGCGCGGGCGGATCTCCGCCGCGTCGATGGCCTCGACGTGACCGCTGTAGTCATCCCACTGGGTAACCGACTTCTGCACGACCGGCGCCACGTTCACGTCGGGCGGCGGCATCTGCTGTTGCTGGTTTCCGCCGCAGCCGGCGAGGGCGACGACCATGACGGTCAGGATTCGGCGCATGTCTCAGGCTTCCTTCGCGATTTTCCTCGGGTCGTGCCCGGCGCCCCAACGGCGCGCGAGCTCCTCCATCAGCGCGACCAGGCGCGCGCGTGCGGGCCCGGGCATCGAGTACATCTGGAACAGCTCCTGCCACATCAGTCCCTCGGCCGCGAGGTGCACGAGATGTAGGCGCAGGTCGCGGTCGGTCCACTGCTTGCGGCCGAGCCGCCCGCGCAGTTCCTTCCTGCAGGGGTCCATCAGGGACGGATCGAGCGTGGCGGCCGACAACATGCCGCACAGGAACCGGCGATGCGAATCGTCCTGGGTCGTGAGCGTGCGGATGAAGCCGAGCAGCCGCGCTGTCTCCGGGTCGCAGTCGGTCGGAGTCAGCGCGGCCTCGGACGCGTCCCACTTGCGGAAATCGGCTTCGAGCAGGCCCCGCAGCAGGTCTTCCTTGGTGGGAAAGTGGTAGGTGATGCCGCCGCGGGTGATGCCGCTTTCCTTGACCAGCTCGTCGAAGGTGAGCGCGCCGGCACCGTCGCGCTCGACGATGGCGCGGGCGGCGGCAAGGATCTTCTCGTGGGCAATAGGCGGACGGGCCATGTTTTAACTATACAGAACGTTCTGTATAGCGCAACTCGGCAAAACCGGAATCGGTCAGAGCCAGCCGCGGCGTCGGAACAGGACGTAGGGCAGCACGCCCGAGATCACCATCAAGAGCAGTGCGAACGGGTAGCCGAAATGTTCGTCGAGTTCCGGCATGAACTGGAAGTTCATGCCGTAGATGCTTGCGATCAGCGTCGGCGGCAGGAATATCGTCGCCGCAACCGAGAAGATCTTGATGATGTTGTTCTGCTCGATGTTGATGAGGCCGAGCGTCGCCTGCAGCATGAAGCTCGACTTGTTCGCAAGAAACGAGGCGTGGTCCGAGAGCGCGAGCACGTCGCGCGACATGCTGCGGTAGCGCGCGACCAGCTCCTTCGGCAGCTGGATGGCGCTCGACTGCTGGATGAAGGTGAGCTGGCGGGCGAGGGTGACGAGGCTCTCGCGCGCCTTGCTGGTCAGGTCGCCGTCGCGGCCGATGCGCTCCATGACGCTGCGCAGGTCACGTGCGCGCGCGGTGCCCTTGGGGGGCGGCGCGGCGAACACGCCGGCGGACAGCTCGTCGAGGCCGATGCCGACGCGTTCGAGCACGTCGGCGGTGCGCTCGATCACCGCCTCGAGCAGCCCGGCGAGGATCCCGGGGGCGCTGGTCGCGGCCGACGGATGTCGCTCGGAGTAGGCCACGAAGCGCCGGAACGGCAGCGGGTCGACGTAGCGGTTCGTGATCAGCCGGTTGCGCGTCAGGATGAAGGTGATCGCCGCGGACTCGGGCCGGTCGGTGTCGATCTTGGTGACCACGGTCGCCGTCATGTACAGCGTGCCGTTCTCCTCGTAGAGGCGGCTCGAGGTCTCGATTTCCCGCATTTCCTCGCGCGAGGGCACGTCGATCGCGAGCAGCCGCTCGACGGCGCGCTCCTCGACCAGGGTCGGCTCGAGGAGGTCCACCCAAACGCACTTCTCGGGTATGTCAGCCGGCGGCGGGTCCAGCCTGTCGAGACCCTGGCTGCCCGGTACGAAGCAGTTCAGCACGCGGGCGGCTGGCTCGGTTCAGTTCGCTTCGTGCTCGCGCGCCGCGAGATCGTTCACGAGCTCGAACAGCTCGTCAACGCCGCCGGCCATCGACGCGTCCGTCAGGTACTTGCCGTGCACGATCATCATCGGCGTGTGGTCCAGCATGTAGCGTCGCGAGAGGTTCTCGGTCTGGCGCAGCCTGTTCTCGGTCGAGAACGACCGGTAATGCTTGGCGAAGTCCTCCGCCGAGACGCCGTGCCCCGCCAGGAATTCGCGCGCGGCCTTCTCGGTCGCGGCCTTGTCGACGCGGCCGTTGCGGATCACCGTCAGCGGACGTTTGTTGGCATGGATTTCGCGGAACACCGCGCTGTGCAGGTCGTCGACGCGGCCCAGCGACTCGATGGTGAGGTAGAGCCGCGCGTCCTCGCGTGTGACCTCGTTCCAGATCACCGGGAGTCGCTTCAGCGTCACCCAGTCCGGCTTGGACTTGTTCCAGGCCTCGATCCGCGGCTCGAGCGAGTAGCAGTGGGCGCAGCCGTACCAGAACCCCTCGACGACCTCGACCTTGCCGGGCGGCGTGCTGACCGGCTGCGCCACGGGGTAGGCCGTGAAGTTCTCGCCCTGCTTCCAGCGGGACAGGCTGCCGGAGGCCGGCGCTGGCGTTGATGCCGCGACCGCGGCCGCGATCGGGCTGGTCGCGCTGACGGCCGCATCGATCGTCTCGCCGTCATTCGCCCGGCCGGCTTCGGGCGTCGTCGCTGGGTCCGCCGGCGGCGCCTTGGAGGTTGCTTCCGCGGGAGCCGGCGCTTCGGCCTGCTGTGCGGGGGCCGGCGCCGTGTCCTTGCCGCAGGCGGCGCAGGCGAGGAGCGAA
The DNA here is from genome assembly GCA_963817195.1 of uncultured Gammaproteobacteria bacterium. GTDB lineage: Bacteria > Pseudomonadota > Gammaproteobacteria > Steroidobacterales > Steroidobacteraceae > SCUD01. The sequence continues at coordinate 102,575 of CAWFNJ010000014.1, read as the reverse complement.
GCGAGTACCGGGTAGAAAATCCTGTTCATCGCAGACCCTGTGTGTAGGAAGCGAGTGCGCGCATTTCCTCGTCGGTCAGGCGCGAGGCGATGTCGTGCATGATGTCGTTGCCGGCCGATTTGCGCGTGCCGCCAGCGAATGCCCTGAGCTGGTTGTACGCGTAGACCCCCTGCTGGGCCCGAAGTGCCGGGAACCCGGCGGGGGCGTTGCCGCGGCCCTGCGGGCCGTGGCAGGCGATGCAGGCCGGGATTCCGCGTGCCGCGTCACCGCCGCGGAACAGCTTCTCGCCGAGCTTCCAGTTGGACGGGTCCGCCTCGAGCCCGGCGGGCGTCTGCTGCGAGAAATGCGCGGCGAGATCCGCCATGTCCGCTTCGCTGAGCGGCGCGGCCATCGGCGTCATCAGCGGATTGACCCGGGTTCCTTGCTGGAATTGCTGGATCTGCGCAACGAGGTAAGCCGCAGGCTGGCCGGCGAGGCTCGGCCACTCGGGATTGATGCTGGAGCCGGTCATGCCGTGACAGGCGCCGCACACCGCGGCCTTCTGTGCGCCGAGCGCCGCGTCGCCCGCAGCGGCGGGACCGGCCGCCATCACCAGGGCGAGGAGAGAGCCGAACCAGGCCTTCTTCATGCCAGAATTATATATGTCCCGGTATCCCAAGGCCCGATTCGTGAAGAGCGCGGTCTCCGCGGCCGCGTTCGGCGACGATTCGGGTTACGAAGTCGCGATCGCGGGGCGCTCCAACAGCGGAAAATCGAGCGCGCTGAACGCGATCCTGCGACGGCGGGACCTGGCCCGCACCAGCCGGACCCCCGGCCGGACGCAGGCGGTGAACCTGTTCGAGCTGGAACCAGGACGACGGCTCGCGGACCTGCCCGGTTACGGCCACGCGCGTGTCCCGGATGCCGTGAAGGCGGCCTGGGGCGCGGCTGATGGACGCGTACTTCGCGGGGCGCGCCTCGCTCGCGGGCCTCTTGATCGTCGTCGATGCACGACGCGGCTTCGGCGAGCGCGACGAGGCCATGCTCCGCTACGCCGCATCGCGCGGCGTCCCTTCGCGCATCCTGCTCAGCAAGTCCGACAAGCTCGGCCGGAACGAGGCGCGCCAGGTGCTGGCGGCCGCGAAGGAGGCGCTTGCCGGGCGGGCCGGCGTGCAGCTCTTTTCGGCGGTGAACGGCGAGGGCGTGGACGCGGCGCAGGCCGCGCTCGATGAAATGCTGGCGGGACACGTAAAAGTGCCCGGCGATCCGTAAGGACCGCCGGGCTGATACCCGGCTTGGGGATGCAATCCGGGCGACCCGCTCAGGGAGGGAAGCGGGGAGCGTCTCACGGCGCTCGTCGGGTTAGATGGGGGCAGGGAGCGGAAGTTCCAGCCTAGTGAGCGTCGTCCCAGTTGCCGCCGGTGCCGGTGTCGACCTTGAGCGCGACGGCGAGTTCGGCGGCGCCGCACATGATCTCCACGACCTTGTCGCGCACTTGCTCGATTGCCGATTCTGCAACTTCCAGCACCAGCTCGTCGTGGACCTGCAGGACGAGGTGGGCCGGCGCTCCCGATTCCGACAGCCAGGCGTGCACGCGGATCATGGCCCGCTTGATGATGTCCGCGGCCGTGCCCTGCATCGGCGCGTTGATGGCGCTGCGCTCCGCGTACTGCTGGAGGTTCCGGTCGCGCGAGCGGATCTCCGGGCAGGTACAGGCGCCGCCCGAACACCGTTTCCACGTAGCCGCGCTCGCGCGCGCTGGCGCGCGTGCGCTCCATGTAGTCGCGCACGCCCGGGTACCGGCCGAAATAGCGCGCCACGTAGTCCTGCGCCGCGTGGCGCTCGATGCCGAGCTGCCGTCCGAGGCCGAAAGCCGACATGCCGTAGATCAGGCCGAAGTTGATCGCCTTCGCGGCGCGCCGCTGGTCGTTCGTCACCTGCTCGGGCGTCGTGTCGAAGACTTCCGCCGCGGTCGCGCGGTGAATGTCGCCGTCCTCGGCAAAGGCGCGCTTGAGGCCCTCGTCGCCGGAGAGGTGGGCCATGATCCGGAGCTCGATCTGCGAGTAATCGGCCGACAGCAGGACGTGGCCCTCGGGCGCGATGAAGGCCTGCCGGATGCGCCGGCCTTCCGGCGTGCGGATCGGGATGTTCTGCAGGTTCGGGTCGCTGGAGGACAGCCGGCCGGTGACCGCGACCGCCTGGTGATAGGAGGTGTGCACGCGGCCCGTCTTCGCGTCGACCTGCCCGGGCAGCTTCTCGGTGTAGGTCGAGCGCAGCTTCGCGAAGCCGCGGTACTCGAGGATCAGGCGAGGCAGCGGGTATTTCTCCGACAGTTCCTCGAGCACGTCCTCGGCCGTCGAAGGCTGGCCGGTGCGCGTCTTTTGCCGCACCGGCAGGCCCTGCTTCGTGTACAGGATCTCCTGAAGCTGTTTCGGCGAATCGAGGTTGAACGGCTGGCCTGCCGACTTGTGGGCTTCGACCTCGAGTTCGGCGAGCCGTTTCGCGAGCTCGGTGCTCTGCTTCTTCAGCAGCTCGCGGTCCACGAGCACGCCGCGATGCTCCATCGCCAGCAGCACCGGCACGAGCGGCTGCTCGATTTCCTCATACACCCTGAGGAGCGCAGGCTCCTTCGCGAGCGCGCCGTGGAGCGTTTGATGTAGTTGCAGCGTCACGTCCGCATCCTCGGCGGCGTATTCGGCGGCCTTGTCCACCGGGACCTGGTTGAACGGGATCTGCTTCGCACCCTTGCCGGCGACGTCCTCGTACTTGATCGTGTCGATGCCGAGGTACAGCTTCGCGCAGGAGTCCATGTCGTGCCGCGTCGCCGTCGAGTTCAGCACGTAGGACTCGAGCATCGAGTCGTAGCGCATGCCGGCGAGCGCGATGCCGCAGCAGAGCAGCACGTGGGCGTCGTACTTGAGGTGATGCCCGACCTTCGGCCGCTCCGGGTCCTCCAGGATCGCCTTCAGCCTCGCGAGCGTCTTGCCTCGGTCCAGCTGGTCCGGGGCGCCGGCGTAGTCGTGCGCCAGCGGCAGGTACGCGGCCTTGCCGGGCTCGATGCAGAACGAGAGGCCGACGATCTCGGCCTGCATGTAGTCGAGGCTGGTGGTTTCGGTGTCGAAGGCGAAGAGCGGCGCTCTTGTCGAGCGCCGTCGATCCAGGACTCCAGTTGCTGCTCCGTGCGTGATGGTCTCGTACTGGCGCGCCGGAGCGGGCGGGCGGGACGTCGGTTCGCTCGCGCCGCCGGAACTTACGCGCTCGCTCACCGCGTCCCGCCCGCCCGCTGCCGGCGCGCCGGAAGGAGACAATTGGCGCAGCAGCGAATTCAGTTCGAGGCGCTGGTAGAGCGTCGTCAGGGCGGCGACGTCGGGTGGTGTGCGGCGCAGCTCGGTCGGCGCCTGCGGCAGGTCGAGGTCGCGGCGGATGGTGGCGAGCTTGCGCGAGAGCTCGAGGGTCGGCAGGTTTTCGCGCAGGCTCTCGCCGACCTTGCCGGCGATGTCACCCGCGCGCGCGACCAGCGCTTCGGCGCTGCCGAACTCGCCGAGCCACTTCGCCGCCGTCTTCGGGCCGACTTTCGGGACGCCCGGGATGTTGTCCGAGCTGTCGCCTACGAGGGCCAGGTAGTCGACGATCTGCTCGGGCAGCACGTCGAACTTCGCCTTGACGCCGGCGCGGTCGAGCTTGGTGTCGAACATCGTGTTGACCAGCGTGACCCGGTCATCCACGAGCTGCGCCATGTCCTTGTCGCCCGTCGAGATGACGACCTCGAGGCCGGCGCGCGCCGCGCGCGTGGCGAGCGTGCCGATCACGTCGTCGGCCTCGACGCCTGCGATGCGCAGCATCGGCAGGCCGAGCGCGGGGATCGCCTCGACGAGCGGCGCAATCTGCGCGCGCAGGTCGTCGGGCATCGGCGGCCGGTGCGCCTTGTATTCCTCGAACAGCTCGTCGCGGAACGTCCGGCCCGGCGCGTCGAGCACGACGGCGACCAGCTCCGGGTCCTCTTCCTTCAGGAGCTTGTTCAGCATGTTCAGCACGCCGAGCACGGCGCCGGTCGGCACGCCCTGCGAGGTGGTGAGCGGCGGCAGTGCGAAGAAGGCGCGGTACAGGTAGGACGAGCCGTCCACCAGCCAGAGCTTGCCGGACTTTCCCATGCGATCAGCGACCCGGCGGCTGGGTGGCTTTCTCTTCTTTCTTCTCGTCCTCGGGCTCGGCTGGTGCCGCGGCCTCGCCGGGGCCGCGGATCTCGACCGGCGTCTCGACGGGGTCGTCTGGCAGGTACAGCGAACCGGTCTGGCCGCAGCCCGTCGCTCCCATTGCCACCGCCAGCGCGAGCGCGAGTCTCATCGCGGGATAATAGCGATCGTCAGCCGCGAAACGCAGACCAGGCGCTTGCGATCGTCGCGAATCTCGATGTTCCACACCTGGGTGCGCCTGCCGAGGTGGATCGGGCTCGCGCGTCCGGTCACGTGGCCGGTCATCGCCGGCCGCAGGTGATTGGCGTTGATCTCCACGCCCACGATCTGGAAGCGCTCGCGGTCGACGCACATGGTGCCGCCGACGCTGCCGAGCGTTTCCGCGAGCGCGACCGAGGCGCCGCCGTGCAGGATCCGGTCCGGCTGCATGGTCCGGCCATCCACCGGCATGCGCGCCTCGAGATAGTCCGTCCCGATGTCGGTCACCTCGATGCCGAGGTGATTGCCCATCGTGTCGTGCTGGAATTTCCCCAGCTCTTCGACCGTGAACTGCCGGAACCAGATGCTCATTTTGCTGACCTCGTCCGGGCAAGTGTACCTGCCGGCCAGGCGTTGCGACCATTTGCCGGTCAGGCCTGTCAGCCCGCGTCGACTGACTGTCCGGCCGGCGAGGTTTCGGATAACGTACCTGCCGCGTGAGCAGCGCCCAGGTACGTGATGCAGGAACCATTCGCCATTCCCGCCGTTGCCAGGCCACGGTTGCGGTCACCGGTACGACCTCAGTCTTCCCAGTGCGGCGCATCTTCTGCGTCGGGCGCAACTATGCGGAGCACTCGCGCGAGATGGGCGCGAGCGACCTGAAGGCGCCGCCTTTCTTCTTCACGAAACCGGCTGAGGCGGTCGCCCCGAGCGGCGGCGTCGTGCCATTCCCGGGTCGCACCCGGGATCTGCACCACGAGATCGAGCTCGTCGTCGCAGTCGGGGGCGGACGTGAGATTTTCGGCTACGCCGCTGGAGTCGACCTGACCAGGAGGGATGTGCAATTGAGCCTGAAGAAAGAAGGCAAGCCCTGGGACACGGCGAAGGGCTTCGAGCATTCCGCGCCGGTTTCGGCGATCGCGAGGGCCGCCGACATCGGTCACCCGGTGCGCGGGCGCATCTGGCTCGAGGTCAATGGGCAGCTTCGCCAGGACGGCGACATTTCCGACATGATCTGGGGCGTACCGGAGGTCCTCACAGAGCTCGCAACCTGGTTCGAGCTGCAGGCTGGCGACCTGGTCTTCACCGGCACTCCCGCCGGCGTCGGGCCGCTCCGGCCGGGCGACCGGATACGCGGAGGAGTCGACGGCGTAGGCGTGCTGGAGTTCACGATGGCAGCGCAATGAAGCTCTTTTCCTACTGGCGCAGCTCTGCCGCCTGGCGCGTGCGCATCGCGCTGTCCTGGAAGGGCATTCCGCACGGCACGATTCCCGTCCACCTCGTGCGCGACGGCGGCCAGCAGCACAGCGAGTCGTACCGCGAGGTGAACCCGCAGGAGCGCGTGCCCGCGCTCGAGGACGAAGGCCGCGTGTACTCGCAATCGCTCGCGATCATCGAGTACCTCGAGGAGACGCACCCGGAGCCGCCGCTGCTGCCGGTCGACTTTGCCGGCCGCGCGATCGTCAGGCAGATGGCGCTGTCCGTCGCCTGCGAGGTCCACCCGCTTCAGAACCTGCGCGTCCTGGAATACCTGCGTGGACCGCTCGCGCAGGCAGATGGACCGGTGGCGGACTGGGTGCGGCACTGGATCGGGCAGGGATTCGCGTCGCTCGAGGAGCTGGCACGCCGCCACGGCGACGGCAGCAAGTACTTGCATGCGGACAGCGTCAGCATGGCGGACCTGTGCCTGGTTCCGCAGATGTACAACGCCAGGCGGTATCATCTGGACCTGCGGCCATTCCCGGCGCTGGTGTCGATCGACGCGCACCTGATGACGCTGCCGGCCTTCTCGACGACGCGCCCGGAGGCGCAACCTGACGCCGAATGAGCGATACCCGCGACAGGAAACCCGACGACCCGATGGCCGGGATCCACTGGGATCTCGACAAGTCGATCAGCTACAGCCAGTACCTGCAGCTCGACAAGGTACTCGACGCGCAGAAGCAGCTCTCCGGGCAGCACGACGAGATGCTGTTCATCGTGATCCACCAGGCGAGCGAGCTATGGATCAAGCTGTGCCTGCACGAGCTCACCGCCACGCGCGCGCAGATCCGCGGCGACGACCTCGAGCCGGCGTTCAAGATGCTGTCGCGCGTCGCGCGCATCCAGACGCAGCTCATCCAGTCCTGGGACGTGCTGAGCACCATGACGCCCTCGGACTACACCAAGTTCCGCGACTCGCTGGGCCAGAGCTCGGGATTCCAGTCATGGCAGTACCGGCTGCTGGAGTTCGTGCTCGGCAACAAGGAGCCGAAGCTCATCGAGGTGCACGCTCGCGACAAGCAGGCCCACGCGCTCCTGAAGCGCGAGCTCACGACCGCTTCACTCTACGACGAGTCCATCCGGCTGCTGGCGCGGCGCGGCTTCGAAATCCCGGCCGAATGCACGGATCGCGACTGGACGCAGCCCTACAAGGCGCATCCTGCGGTGGAGGCGGCCTGGCTCGCGGTGTATCGCGATGCGACGGGACACTGGGACCTGTACGAGCTGGCCGAGAAGCTCGTCGACCTCGAGTACCGCCTGCAGCAGTGGCGCTTCGCGCACCTGAAGACGGTGGAGCGCATCATCGGCTTCAAGCGCGGAACGGGCGGCTCGAGCGGCGTCGGCTATCTCGAGCACGTATTGAAGCGCGGGTTCTTCCCGGAGCTGATCAGCCTGCGCACTTCCATTTAGAGCGGGTCAGCCAGTCCGAATCCGGGTAGTACGCGAACACGAACTGCCCGTCCTTCAGCACGTCGATCACGCCGCGCGCAACCGCTTCGCGGCACCGCAGGGCAGCCGAAGCTGCGGCCGAGGCGGCCCTGCTTCTCCGCCGCATCCGGGTCGACGTAGGGCGCGCCGTGCATGACGATCGCGCGCTCCATCGCGGCGTCGTTGATGCCGGGCTCGAGGCCCTCCATGCGCAGCGAGTAGCCGTTCCGTCCCTGGTAGGTATTGCGCGTGAGGAAGAGACCGAGGCTCGAGGCGTGGCTGCCGCTCACGTTCGAGAAGACCTTGGCGAGGTTCTCGCCGGATCCGCGGCCGTGCGCGACGACCTCCCGGTACAGGAGCCGGTTGCGCTTCATGTCGAAGACCCACAGGCGCGGCTCGGTCGACGGGCGGCTGTAGTCGATGAATGCAAGGCGCGAAGCGTCGACTCCGACGCCGCTCGCCTGCGCGCAGCGCATGGCGGCGAGCGCGAACTCGAGCGCCTCGCGGTTCGCCTGCGGGGCGAGGCTCGCGATCGAGGGCGCAGTCGCGGACGACGGCGGAGGAGCGGAGGGGAGGCCGGCGCCAAGGAGCCAGCCCAGGATCAAATTGACCATCGAAAAGCCCGGGATTCGAGGGGGCGCGATGATACTCGAAGTGGCTATCCGGATGCTAGGAACGCGGCCTTTCCGTGAACAGGCGCTCGTCCCAGCGGACGGGTTCGACGCCTACGACCTTGATGCGCCTGAAATCCGGGTGTTCCGGGTTCAGCAGCACGTTTCGCTCGGCGTCGAAGACCACGCTCGGAACGCGAAGTGCGGCCGTCGCCGCTTTCTCGAGCCAGGTATCGCCAGCCTTGCGGCTGGCGACCATGTCCGAGTCGGCCCAGCCGGGGAGGTCCTTTGCTTCGAGCGAGGAGACTCTAAGTGAGTCGGGGGCCTCGAAAATGACGCACACCTGGTGTTTCGGAATGCGCCCGTTCGTATGCACGAGCTTCTCGAGCATCGCGCCGGATTGCGTCTCGCAGGCGTAGATGACCGCGCGGCCCGGCGAATTCCAGCGGCCGCCGTGGAGGCGGGCACCTTCGCCGCTCTCGGGCGAGTGGCGAGAGTCCGCGATGCGATAGAACCGCATCGCCCGGTCAGACAGGCAGACCGTAGAGCGCGCGCATGACGACGTCCTCGACCTGGCGCGCGCCGAGCTCGGTGAGCGCGGCCTCGATGGGTTTGCGGCGTCCGAGCTCCGGGTGCGGCGTCGCGAGGAAGCGCTGCGCCTCGGCCTCGTCGTCCCAGAGCATTTCCGCGAGCGCGATCACGCGCGCGAGGCGCTCGGTGCGCTCGCTCTCGACGAGCTTCAGGCGATTGCGGCGCTTGTACGTCGCCGCCGGCACGACGCGGTGCATGAGCTTGAGGCGGGCAGGGCCCTGGATGCCGGCGCGTTCGACGACGCGCTCGAGACTGTGTTTCGGCAAGCCGGACTCGACGGCCTCGGCGATGTCGGCGACCGAACGGACGTTGGGGCGCAGGCCCAGGATCCGGGCGACGCGGTCGGCAGGGATGGACATGGGATCGTCACCTCCTGCGACCATTATCGGCTCAAATGAGCGCTCTAACAAGCTCATATGGTTTACCCCGTAAGTCTTGAATTTAAGGCCTGTTCTGATAGGATACTGTACGAAAACACAGGCTCAGGGGGTGACCTATGGATAGGGAGTTTTCATCGGTTTCCACCGCCGCGCTGGTCGCCGAGATCACGACACTGGCGGGCCATTTGAATGCGGCGAATGCGCGGTTCCTGAGGCTGATTGCCGAGCTCGACCGGCGCCGGGGCTGGGCGGAGTGGGGCGTGAAGTCCTGTGCGCACTGGCTCAACTGGAAGTGCGGGATCGGGCTGGGAGCGGCGAGGGAGAAGGTGCGGGTTGCCCACGCGCTCGCGGAGCTGCCAAAGATCGAAGCGGCAATGGCGGAAGGGCGAGTGAGCTACGCCAAGGTCCGAGCTATGACCCGCGTCGCGGATACCGGCAATGAATCGTACTTACTCAATATCGCGCTCTGCGGGACGGCAAGCCACCTAGAGGACGTCGTACGCGGGTATCGACGAGCGCTCGATGCCGCCGAATTGACGCGCGATGCCGTCCAGCAGCGCGACCAGAGTCTCTGGTGGCAGACCGAACCGGACGGCTCGCTAGTCGTTCGCGGGCGGCTGCCCGCCGAGGTCGGCGCGCTCTTCGTCCGGGCTATACAGGCGGCAGTCGACAGCCTTCCGATCCCGAAAGACGTTTCCGCGGAAACGTTTTCGGATACCGAAGAGCTACATCGCGCCCGCAAGCGGCGCGTCGAAGCCTTGGCGACTCTGGCCGAGAGCTTCCTGGCAACCGGTCCCCGGGACCTCTCCGGCTCAGACCGCCAGCAGATCGTGGTGCACGTGGATGCGGAAACCTTCCAGCACCGGTCTGCCGGCCGCTGCGAGCTGGAGCACGGGCCCTTCGATCGCCGCGGAGACCGCGCGGCGCCTCTCCTGCGATGCCAGCGTCGTGCGAATCGTCGAGGACGCGAAGGGCGAGCCGCTGGATGTGGGCCGCAGGACCCGCACAATTCCGCCGGGCATCCGCAGGGCCCTGCAAGCACGGGACAAGGGCTGCCGCTTCCCGGGCTGCACGCTTCAAGCGCTACGTAGACGGTCACCACGTGAAGCACTGGGCCGACGGCGGGGAGACGAAGCTCTCGAATCTCGTCACCCTCTGCCGCTTCCACCATCGCAGGTCCATGAAGGACAGGTAGTCGTTCAGTCACTCGACGACGGAGCGTTCCGGTTCGTCAAACCCGAGCGGCGAGCGTTCGACAGTCCGGTGCCGATGCCGGCCGACTGGACCGAGCTGGTTGCGAGCACACGAATCGGCCGCTATCCGCATCACGCCTTCAACCGCCGTCACTCGTTGGACAGGCGAGGCGCTCGATCTCGACGAGGCGGTCGGATGGTTGGTGCAGAAAGCGGTCTGTGCGAAAAACGTTTCCGCGGAAACGTAAATTTGGGACGCGATACGAACGTTTGCGAGAACTGCTGCGCCATTCAGGCAACGCGGACAGGGATGCCTAGGTCCTTGATCCTCTTTCCCCACTCCCGCGGCCCCGTCTCGTGCACCGACTCCCCGCGCGAATCGACCGCGACCGTGACCGGCATGTCCGCGACCTCGAACTCGTAGATCGCCTCCATGCCGAGATCCTCGAATGCGACGACCCGCGCCTTGCGGATCGCCTTCGACACGAGATAGGCCGCGCCGCCGACGGCGATCAGGTACGCGGAGCCGTGCTTGCGGATCGCCTCGATCGCGACCGGCCCGCGCTCGGCCTTGCCGACCATCGCGAACAATCCGGTCTTCTCGAGCATCAGGTCCGTGAACTTGTCCATGCGCGTCGCCGTCGTCGGGCCCGCGGGGCCGACCGCCTCGCCGCGCACGGCATCGACCGGGCCGACGTAATAGATCACCCGCCCGCGCAGGTCGACGCCCGCAGGCAGTCCCTTCCCGGACTGGATCAGTTCGGCCAGCCGCTTGTGCGCGGCATCGCGCCCGGTGAGCATGCGGCCCGACAGCAGCAGCGTCTGTCCCGGCTTCCAGCCGCGGACTTCCTCCTGCGTCAGTGCATCGAGGTTCACGCGCCGTGACGCGGCGGACGGCTTCCAGTGCACGTCGGGCCAGAGGTCGAGCGACGGAGGGTCGAGTGCGACCGGACCGCTGCCGTCGAGCACGAAGTGCGCATGCCGCGTCGCCGCGCAGTTGGGAATCATCGCCACCGGCTTCGACGCCGCGTGCGTCGGGAAGGTGCGGATCTTGACGTCGAGCACGGTCGTCAGCCCGCCGAGGCCCTGGGCGCCGATCCCGAGCGCGTTGACCTTTTCGTACAGCTCGATGCGCAGCTCCTCGAGCTTCGAGGCGGGCCCGCGCGCCAGAAGCTCGTGCATGTCGATCGGGTCCATCAGCGATTCCTTCGCGAGGACCATGGCCTTGTCGGCGGTGCCGCCGACGCCGATGCCGAGCATGCCGGGCGGGCACCAGCCGGCGCCCATCTCGGGCACGGTCTCGAGCACCCAGTCGACGAGGGAATCGGAGGGATTCAGCATCGCAAGCGTCGACTTGTTCTCGGAGCCGCCGCCCTTGGCGGCCACCGTCACCTCGACGGTATCGCCGGCGACGAGCTCGACGTGCACCACGGCCGGCGTGTTGTCGCCGGTGTTCTTCCGTGCGAACAGGGGATCCGCGACGATCGACGGGCGCAGGCGATTCTCGACCAGCAGTAGCCGCGCCGTACGCCCTCGTCGACCATCTCCTGCAGGCTCCGTTTCGTGTCCCAGCGGACTCCCATGCCCGCCTTGACGAACACGTTGACGATGCCGGTGTCCTGGCAGATGGGCCGCTTGCCCTCCGCGCACATCCGCGAGTTGGTCAGGATCTGCGCGATCGCGTCCTTCGCAGCGGGCGACTGCTCGCGCGCCCAGGCGCGGCCGAGGTGCTCGATGTAGTCGGCGGGGTGGTAGTAGGAAATGAACTGCAGCGCGTCGGCGACGCTCTGCACGAAGTCCGCTTCGCGGATCACGGGGCCACGCCCTAGGATATCGCCGTACGCTCGCGCGTGATGAACGTGTAGTCGCCCTCGATCGCCATGAAGCCGATCAGGATGATCAGGCACAACGGCGGCACCAGGATGGCGAACTTGAGCGCGAGCCGCTCCCAGGCCATGTGCATGAAGATCGCGACAATGAAGCCGGCCTTCAACAGCATGAAGATGATGATCAGCGTCCAGCGCAGCATCCCCTGCAGGTGGAAGTAATCCACCATGTAGGAGCAGGCGCTGAGCACGAACAGGAGCAGCCAGATCCACAGGTAGATCGTGAGCGGGTGTTGCTGTTGGCCTTCAGCTTGCGACATGTCGCCTCACCACAGGTAGAAGAACGCGAAGATGAACACCCACACGAGGTCGACGAAGTGCCAGTACAGTCCCGCGACCTCGACGGTCTCGTAAGTGCCTTTCCGGTCGTAGAAGCCCGACCCGACGCGCTTGGCCGTGATCAGGAGGTAGATGACGCCCGCCGTCACGTGGCAGCCGTGGAAGCCCGTGATCATGAAGAACGCCGAGCCGAACTGCGGCGCGCCCCAGGGGTTCTCCCAGGGCCGCACGCCCTCCATGATCAGCTTGGTCCACTCGAAGGCCTGCATGCCGACGAACATCGCGCCGAGCGCCGCGGTCGCGCACAGGAGCAGCACGGTCTTCTGCCGGTCGCGCCGGTAGCCGTAGTTCACGGCGAGCGCCATCGTGCCGCTCGAGGTGATCAGCACGAAGGTCATGATCGCGATCAGGATCAGCGGGATGTCCTGGCCGAACAGGTGCAGCGCGAATACCTGGCTCGGATTCGGCCAGGACTCCATCGTGGACATCCTGACGTTCATGTAGCCGGTCAGGAAGCAGGTGAAGATGAAGGTGTCCGAGAGCAGGAAGATCCACATCATCGCCTTGCCCCAGGGCACCTGGAACGCCTGCTTGTCGCCGGCGTAGTCCGCGGCGACCTGCTTCAGCGGGGGCAAGGCGGCAGCTTGGGCGTCATGAGCCATTGGCTGGGCTTCCTCTTACAGGAACAGCAGCACGCCGAACACGGCGAGCCAGACGAGCAGCAGGAAATGCCAGTAGGTCGCGCAGAGCGAGAGGCTCTGGCGCAAGTCGATCAGCTCCGCGCCGCCCGCGAAGCGCAGCGACGCCCTGCCGAGCACGACCAGCCCGCCGACCAGGTGCAGGCCGTGCACGATCGTCAGGACGTAGAAGAACGCGATCGCGGGGCTGCCCTGCACGAAGTACAGCGACGGCCCGACCGCGCGCCAGGCGAGCACCTGCCCGACCAGGAACCCGATCGACAGCGCGCCGGCCGCGACCAGCGCGGTGCGGGCGAACTGGCGGCGGCCGTCGGCGACCGCGTTCGCGGCGAACTGCAGCGCGACGCTCGCGGCGAGCAGGATCCCGGTGTTGAACCAGAGGATTCCCGGGATCGTCAGGTGGCACCAGCCGACGCTGTGGTGCATGCGCATCGAGTACGCGGTCAGGAACAGCGCGAACAGCGAGGTCACGACGGCCATGAACACCCACAGGCCGATGCGCGCGGGAGCGAAACGCAGCGCGCCGACGTCGCCTTCCTCCCCGCGATTCTCCCACGGCTTCGCCGTCAGCCGGCTCGCGACCGCGAACCAGACCGCGATCCCGACCAGCAGCGCGACGACGATCGCGGTGTTGCTCAACGGCGGGGCCCGTCTTCGCCGTGGCCGGAGCCGGTCGCGTAGCGCGAATCGACCGGGACGTTCTGCGGGATGAAGTCGTCCGGAGCGCCGGGCACGCTGTAGTCGTAGGCCCAGCGATGCACCTCGGGCAGGCGCGGGCCCCAGTTGCCGTGATGCGGCGGCGTATCCGGCGTCTGCCACTCGAGCGTGGTCGACTTCCAGGGATTCGACGGTGCCTTCTCGCCCTTCCACAGGCTGACGATCATGTTGTAGAGGAAGATGATGACCGAGCCGGCGACGACGAGCGCCGCGATCGTGATCGCCGCGTTGATCGTGTGCACGGACTGCGGCAGGAACTCGGTATCGCCGAGCGCGTAGTAGCGGCGCGGCACGCCGAGGATGCCGAGGTAATGCATCGGCAGGTAGATCGCGTAGGTCCCGAGGAAGGTCAGCCAGAAGTGGATCTTGCCCAGCCGCTCGTTCCACATGCGGCCGGTGATCTTTGGGTACCAGTGGTAGATGGCGCCGAACACCACCAGGATCGGCGACACGCCCATCACCATGTGGAAGTGCCCGACCACGAAGTAGGAGTCGGAGAGCGGCAGGTCCACCGTCACGTTGCCGAGGAACAGGCCGGTGAGCCCGCCGTGCACGAACGTGAAGATGAACCCGATCGCGAACAGCATCGGCACTGTCAGGTGGATGTCGCCCTTCCAGAGCGTCAGCACCCAGTTGTAGACCTTGATCGCCGTCGGCACCGCGATGATCAGCGTCGTGGTCGCGAAGAAGAAGCCGAAGTACGGGTTCATGCCGCTGACGTACATGTGGTGCGCCCACACGACGAACGACAGGCCGCCGATGGCGAGGATCGCCCACACCATCATCCGGTAGCCGAAGATGTTCTTGCGCGCATGCGTCGAGAGCAGGTCCGACACGATGCCGAAGGCGGGCAGGGCGACGATGTACACCTCCGGGTGCCCGAAGAACCAGAACAGGTGCTGGAACAGCAGCGGGCTGCCGCCGTCGTGTCCCGGGTCGGCGCCCATCGAGCTGATGGCCGGCATGAAGAAGCTGGTTCCCAGCGTGCCGTCGAGCGTCATCATCACGGCAGAGACGAGGAGCGCGGGAAACGCGAGCAGGCCCAGGATCGTCGCCATGAAGATGCCCCAGACCGAGAGCGGCATGCGCATCAGCGTCATGCCCTTGCAGCGGGCCTGCAGGACCGTCGTCACGTAGTTGAGGCCGCCCATCGTGAAGGCGACGATGAAGATGGCGAGCGACACCAGCATGAGGATGATGCCGAGCCCTGCGCCCGGCGTGCCCGGCAGCACCGCTTGCGGTGGGTAGAGCGTCCAGCCCGCCCCGGTCGGCCCGCCCGGCACGAAGAAGCTCGCCAGCAGGACGATCACCGCGAGCAGGTACACCCAGAAGCTCACCATGTTCATGTACGGGAACACCATGTCCCGGGCTCCGCACATGAGCGGGATCAGGTAGTTTCCGAACCCGCCGAGGAACAGCGCGGTCAGCAGGTAGATCACCATGATCATGCCGTGCATGGTGATGAACTGGTAATACTGGTTCGGGGCGACGAAGTGGAACGTGTCGGGGAAGCCGAGCTGCAGGCGCATCAGGCCGGAAAGCACGAGCGCGATCAGCCCGACGAAGATCGCGACGATGGCGTACTGGATCGCGATGACCTTGTGGTCCTGGCTCCAGATGTACTTCTCGATGAAGGTGTGCGGGTCGTGGATGGGAGCGTCGCGATCCGCGATTGCTACGTATGCCATCAGTTTGTCCTCGCCGTGCGGGCCGGCTGCGGATCGAGCGTGTTGATGTAGGCGACGACGTCGTTGATCGACCGTTCGTCCTTGAGCGCGTCGGCGAAGGTCGCCATCTGCCAGCCGTAGAAGTCCTGGCGGTGCGAGCCCCGGACGCCGTGCTGGAAGTTCTGCAGCTGCCTGACGAGGTACCAGTCCGACATCTGCGCGAGGCGAGGTGCGTTCAGCGCCCAGACGCCCTCGCCCTCGCGGCCGTGGCAGGAGGCGCAGGTGGCGTACAGGCGCCGGCCGCGGTCGACGTTGCCGGTCACCGTCGCCTGCGGCGCCTGGCCAGGCAACGACTGGACGTAGGCGGTGAGGTTGCGGATCGAGGTGTCGTCCGGGAGCATCGCGGCGAACGCGCGCATCTGCGCGCCGTAGGTGTCGCGCTCGTGCGCGCCGCGCCGGCCGTCGCGGAAGGCGTGCAGCTGGCGCCGCAGGTACCAGGCCTCCTGGCCCGCGAGCCGCGGCGCATTGAGCGCCGGGATTACCCTCGCCGGCGGGGCCGTGGCAGGCCGTGCACACCGCGTACTGGCCCGCGCCCGCAGCCGGGTCGGCCGCCGCCAGGGCCTGCGTCGCGTCGAAGGTCGGCAGTGCCGCGAGCCAGGCGTCGAATTCCTCGCGCGGCGTGACGACCACGCGACCGCGCATCGCGAAGTGCCCGACGCCGCACAGCTCCTCGCACAGGATCTCGTAGGACCCCGGCACGGTCGGAGTGAGCCACAGGTGGGTGATCATCCCGGGCACCAGGTCCATCTTCACGCGGAACTGGGTGACGGTGAAGTTGTGCAGGACGTCCTTGGAGCGCAGCAGCACCTTCACCGGCTGGTCGACCGGGAGGTGCAGCTCCGGCGACGCGACCAGGACGTCGTCGCGGCCTTTCGGATCCTCAGGGTCGAGGCCGAAGGGATTGTCGGGCGTGATCAGGGTCGCGTCGCTGTGGCCGAGCTCACCGTCGTCGCCCGGGAACCGGAAGCTCCAGTGCCATTGCTGGCCGACCGCCTCGACGATCGCCGCGTCCTCGGGGACCTCGACGAACTTGCCCCAGACGAAGAGCCCCGGCGCCAGCATCGCGGCGACGCCGATGGAAGTGACGATCGTGAGCCACCACTCGAGCTTCTTGTTTTCCGGGTCGTACTCCGCCTTGTGACCCTTGCGGTGGCGGTACTTCCAGATGACCCAGGCCAGGAACAGGTTGACGGCGATGAACACCACGCCCGTGACCCAGAACGTGAGGACCACGGTGTCGTCCATGGTGCCCCAGTTCGACGCGATCGGCGTGAACCACCAGGGGCTCGCGAAGTGGAATATCAGGGAGCCGATGACGAGGAGGACCAGGACAACTGCAATCGCCATCGGGTAGCCCCCTTGTTAAGCGCGCACCCGATCGCCTGGTGTCCGCCGCCGCCTGACGGTCGTGAACGGGTTTACGAAATGGCTGTCGAGGCCCGCGAACTCGGCCTCGGGATGGCGCCTGCTCATCATGTGCCGGACCACCGACTCCTGGTCGCGGCGCGCGTAGATCAGGATCAGGAACCTGCCCGCCTCGATGTCGTCGTGGAACCGCTCCAGCTTCTTGTTCTCCTTCTCGACGCCGATCAGGCCGCCTTCCCAGGCGCCGAACAGCGTCGCCACGCCGCACAGCGCGACGTAGACGAACCACGGGATGTTCTCGAACGGCCCGAGAATGGTCGAGGACGATGCAGCCGACCACGCCGGCGAACAGGCCGATCGCGGCGCCGAGGAAGCCCTCGCGGATGAAGTCGAGCGTCTCGAGGTAGTTGCCGGCGTGAATGTGCCGCTTCTTGAGTCCGGACTCGTCCTTCGCGATCACGTGGACGAAGAAGTCGTCGATCCCGACGTCGTGCAGGTCGTCAGCGACCCGCGCAGTGCTGTCGAGCTCAGGTGCGACGTAATAGAGACACTTCATCCCTACCCCCAACGACGGCCGGTCAAGTCTAGCGCATGCCGGCCTTGCCGCGTTGCAAAATCCCCTAGGCCGCGGTGACCCAGTCGAGGGCCTCGGCCTCGCTCGTGAACACGCGCGCATCGGCACCCCGGTTGCGGGCCACGATCTCGCCGAACCGTTCCGGGTGAATCATCGGCTCGTGGCCCAGCAAGGCGAGGCGGACCCGCGGCGTGTGCTCCAGATACAGGCTCGCGAGGTTCACGCTGAAGTCGAAGCGGTCGAGGATGCCCGGAACGCGGCCGTCCACGCCGCGAACGTCGACCAGCACGCTCCTGCGGCCGGCGTCGATCGCTTCGCGGTAGGCCTGCTCGCTGACGCGGAACGACTCGGTGCGGGAGTACTTCCCGAAGCACAGGAGCTCGACGTGCAGCGGATGGATGCGCACCTCGACCTTGATGCGGAACAGCCCGCCGATCATCTGCCGATCACCAGAGCCAGCCGAAAGCGCCGCCGGTGAGCAGGCCGTAGATCAGGCCGTCGAAGGTCAGCTTCGCCGTCGTCGACCAGGGGCGGTGATACCAGATCGACTGGGGCCAACAGCCGGCGGCGTACGCGATGAACGCGGTCGTGCCCGCGACGCGGAAGACGGCCAGGTAAGGCGCGTCGGCTGGCAGCGTTGCGGCCGCGACATAGGCGGCGAGGAAGGAAATGACGACGATGCAGATGAACCACTGCACCAGCGGCCGGGCCATGGACATCGGGCCGTTCGGGATCACGGTCATGATGAGCACCGGGCCGCGCTTCAGCTTGTCGACGAATTCGGGCTTGTTGCAGTCCTTCATGTTTTGCGGCCGCGGCAGCATGTACTCGCCCGGCCGCAGCCCGAACGGGCGCAGCGCGTCCTGAACGCGATCGCCGTCGGGCGGCGCCGGCAGCTCGCTGCGGTGCCAGAGCGGGGCCATGTGGATGATCGAGCTCGCGACGAACACCAGCACCGCGGAGACGAGGATCGGCAACCAGAGCGCAAACAGGTCGGTCATGACTGGCTCCTTTGTGTGTCGAGGTGGTGGCCCTTGCGCCCGCCGCGGACCAGGGCGCCCTCGCCGAGCGCGCTTTCGATCATCACGCGAGCCATGTCGGCGGAGCGGCGCATGAGCGCCACCGCGCCGTCGTGCAGGAACTTCGAGTCGCGCACGTACTGCTCGTTGTTCTCCATGTCCTCTGCGCTCCAGCCGCGCGTGTGCGCGATGAAGGGAAACTGCGGGAACTGGCAGCCGAGCTCGGCGAAGAAGGTCAGCACCTGCCCCACGACGGCCTGCACGTTGTCCTGGCCGCCGGTGACGATCAGGGACACGACCTTGTTGCGCAGCAGGTGACGGTTGGCCGTCGTCTCCTGGTTCTGAATGCAGTTCATGCGCTCGATCATCTTGTAGTAGAGGCTGCTCGCGCCGCCCCAGCGGATCGGCGTCGCGACGACGATCACGTCGGCCCAGTGCACGACGCCCTCGTACACCTGGTCCATCTGGTCCTTCGAGTCCATCTGCGTGATGGAGCAGGGCCAGGTGCAGGCGCGGGCGGACTTCGAATAGAAGCCCTCGCAGGCGCGGAACGACAGTTCGCGCACCTTGATCACGCGTGTCTCGCATCCGTCTACACCGCGCTCGCGCGCGTTCGCGAGCGCGTGCAGCAGCAGGTCCTCGGAGGTGCTGTAGCGCGGGCGTCCCTCCGTCATCGTGGTCGTGGAAAGTCCGAGGATGCGGATCGGCCCGGGCTCCCGCTGCGGTTCGCGCGCGAGCGGGTGCGGATCGTGCGGCAGGCGGCCGCGCTTCGTGACGGCAGACTCCGATACGAGCACTCGCCCGTTCTCGATCTTTACCGCGTGCGAGGGCACGCGGTCCGCTTCGTAGCCCGGCTCGCCTTCGCCGGTACGCCAGTGAAACTTGTAGTAGTGCCAGGGGCAGGTGACGAAATCTCCCTCCAGTGTGCCCTGGCCGAGCGGACCGCCGACGTGGTTGCAGATGCCGGAGATGGCGCCGAACTCGCCGTCACGGTGGGTGAGGGCGAAGCGCTTCGCACCGGCGCGGACTTCCTGCACCGGGTGCTTCGCGAGCTCCTCGCTCGCGCCGACGTCGATCCAGTTACCGCTGCTCACGCCGCACCACCAGCTTCAGGCCCGACCAAACGTCGGACACGGCGCAGACCTTGATGTCGACGTAGCCGAGCCGGGCGCCCTCCGGCAGCGGTGCGACCAGGTCCCGGTAATCCTTCGGGGCGTGGACCGCCCTCATCACCATGCCGGGCTTGATCCCGAGCTTGGCGGCGAGGGGAGTGCCCGAGTAGCCCGTCACCTTCCCTGGCCGCGGTACAGGAAAGCGACCGCCGCGCCGAGCACCAGCGTCATGATCGTGTCGTAAACGATCTGCTTGACCGCAAGGATGCCGGGCGTCGGCTGCACGACGTAGTAGATGATGTAGATCGGCATGAAGAGGGCCGCGACCGCGAGCCCGTAACGCAGGCCCTGGCCGAGCCACGGCTTGTTCTCGACGCCGCGCACGTAGATCCAGGTGAAGGCGCCTGCCATGAGGAGGTGCGCGAGCGCCATCAGGTGCATCAGCTTCTGCGACTCGGCTTCCGGGCGCATGAGACCGGTTGCCGTGTAGTCGTCGTGCAGCAGGACGCCGTGGATGATCATCCCTCCGGCCATGTACAGCACGAACAGGACCAGCCAGGCGATCAGGAATTTCTTGTCCATGTGCGTTTCCTCCCTGCCGCGAATCTTACGCCTCGGCGGCGCCGCCGATCAGCACCGAGCTCATCGAGATCGAGCCGGGCACCGCGACATTGAAAAATTCGGCACTTTCACCGGGTTGTTGCAGTGCAACCGCGTACAGGAGCGGCAGGTAGTGCTCGGGAGTCGGGACGGCGAGCTTCGCTTCGGGGCGTGACGGGTAGTCCGCCAGATCGCCGTGGCGGCCGGCCGCCACGTGGCCGCGGATCTCGGCATCGGCCGCGAGCGCCCAGTCGAGCGGCGCCGGGTCCCGGAAGTCGAACAGTCGCAGGTTGTGCACAAAGTTGCCGCTGCCGAGCACGAGCACACCCTCGTCGCGCAGCGCCGCGAGCTGGCGCGCGAGCGCGTAGTGGTGCCCACCGGGCAGGGTCGTGTCGACGCCGAGCTGCACGACCGGAACGTCCGCTTCCGGGTACATGGCGATGAGCACGCTCCATGCGCCGTGATCGAGACCACGCTCGGGGTCGAGGTGCACGCGCTCGCTGGAGACGAGTGCGGCGACGCGCGCTGCCAGCGCCGGGTCTCCCGGCGCGGGGTAGCGCACGTCGAAGAGCGCCCTGGGGAAGCCGTAGAAATCGTGGATCGTCGTGGGCCGTGCCGCCGCCGTGACCCAGGCGCCCCGCGTTTCCCAGTGCGCGGATACGCACAGGACCGACTTCGGACGCGGCAGCCGCTTCGCCACCGCGGACCAGCCGAGGTGGAAGGCGTTCCGCTCGATCGCATTCATCGGGTTGCCGTGCCCCACGAACAGTACCGGCATCCTCGTGGTCCGGTTCATCGCTGCGCGAGTGCGAGACGGACGCCGAGCGCGACGAGCACCGTGCCGCAGAGCGCGTCCAGGCAGCGCCGCAGCATGGGCTTCATGAAGAAGCGCCGCGAGCGGTCGACCGCCCAGGCGACGAAGCCGAGCCACATGATGCCCTCGACGCCGTGGATCGCCGCCAGCAGCAGCGACTTCGCGAGCACCGGATCGCCCGGGCCCATGAACTGCGGCAGCAGGGCCAGGTAGAAGACGATCACTTTCGGGTTCAGCAGGTTGGTGAGCAGTCCCTCACGGAAGCTGCGCAGCCGCGGCACCTGCGCCGCGGCGACCTCGCCCGCGGGCGCGAACGGGACGCGGCCGAGACCGGCGCGCAACGACTGGACGCCGAGCCAGGCGAGGTAGGCGGCGCCCGCGACCTTGAGCACCAGGAATGCCGTCGCCGAGTGCGCGAGCACCGCGGAGACCCCGAGCGCCGACAGGAGTGCGTGGAAGTACAGTCCGCTCGTGATGCCGAGGACCGTCATGAATCCGTCGCGGCGGCCGCCGCGCAAGGCGTTGCGCACGACCAGGAAAGTGTCCGCGCCCGGCGAGATCGTCATCAACGCGGCCACCAGCGCGAAGGCGATGACCTGCGGGTCGAGGACGCTCACGACACTTTCCTGCGGAAACAGCCAGTGGCGTGGTCGTTCACGATCCCGGTGGCCTGCATGAACGCATAGCAGATCGTCGTGCCGAC
Organism: uncultured Gammaproteobacteria bacterium; assembly: GCA_963817195.1. Lineage (GTDB taxonomy): Bacteria > Pseudomonadota > Gammaproteobacteria > Steroidobacterales > Steroidobacteraceae > SCUD01. The sequence goes on along the minus strand of CAWFNJ010000014.1, from coordinate 81,245 downwards.
GAAGCGAAACCCGCGACGCTTCAGTTCCTTGCTGAGCGCGTCAGAGAGCGCCGTGCGCGCAGGCGGGCGGCCTCCGCGACCGCGGATGGGCCGGCCGCCGGCGAAATTCCACAGGAAGCGATCGAAGCTGCCGAACTCGCGCTGCACCTCCAGGAACGCGGCCGCGTTGGTGACCGTGCTGTCGATCTTGAGGCGGTTACGCACGATGCCGGCGTCCTGCATCAGGCGCTTGCGCCGCGCGGCCGTGAAGCGGGCGACCTTCGCCGGGTCGAAGCCCGCGAATGCGCGGCGGTAAGCTTCGCGCTTCGCCAGGATCGTCTCCCAGCTGAGGCCCGCCTGGGCGCCCTCCAGCGTGATGAACTCGAACAGGACGAGGTCGTCGTGCACCGGCACGCCCCACTCGCGGTCGTGGTACTCGATCATGGCCGGCGACCGGGCCCAGGTGCAGCGTTTCACGGCTCGGATACGAACAGGCGCAGCTCCTCGTTTCCCATGTCTACCATGCGGTCGAACTGGAAGCCCAGCTTGCCGAGCAGGCGCATCGAAGGATCATTGTCCTTGCTCGTGATCGCGAGGATGCGGCCCAGCCTCTGGGTCTTGCGCGCGTGGCGCATGATCGCCCGCGCGGATTCGAGCGCGTAGCCCTGGGACCAGTATTCCGGGAAGAAGGAGAACCCGATGTCGGGGTCGGGCAGGGCGTCGCGCTTCAGCACGCCGCACATGCCGAGCTCCGCGCCGTCTGCCTTGCGCACCACGCGCATCAGGCCATAGCCGTAGCGCGCGTAGCCGGCAACCGGGCCGTCGGCGATGTACCGGCGCGCGGTATCCAGATCGTGCACGCCGCGGTCGCCGATGTAGCGCCTGAACGAGGGCTCGTTCAGCAGGCGCAGCACGAAATCCGCGTCTTCCGCGGTGAACGGATGCAACTCGAGTCGTTTGGTGTCGAGCCAGTTCACTGGTGCAGCGCCCAGAAGGGCAGCACGGTGCGGTCGACGAACGACATGTGCCGGTAGACCCCGATGGCGCGGGTGTTGTCCGCGTAGACGTGCAGGAAAGGCGTGAAGCCGCGGTCGTAAGCCGAGTTGCACAGGATCCCGAGCAAGCGCTGGGCATAGCCGCGGCCGGTGTAGTCCGGGTGCGTGCAGACCGCGGACAGCTCCTGGTAGCCGTCGAGGCGCATGCGCTCGCCGGCCATGGCGGCAAGGCGCCTGCCGCGATAGATGCCGTAGTAGCTGCCCATTTCGAGCGTCCGCGAACGGAAGAAGCCGGGAAACACCAGGTCCGTGAGCGCGACCATGTCGGGCACCTGCGCCTCAGTCATCTCCGTCAAGGGCAGGCCGGGGACCACCGTCGCGCGCGCGGTGCAGACCATCTGCAGCACCGGCTTCTTCGGCTCCAGCTGCCAGCCGGGCGGCGGCTCCGGCGCGACGCCGACGACGAACACGGACTCCGCGTCGTCGATGAGGCTCGTGAGCTGGTCGCCCGCGCGCGCCGACGGCTCGCCAATGCCGGCAAACGGCACGATCGAGGCCGGGTAGCGCGCGGCGCCGTCGGCCGTGAGCGCGAGGCCGGCGTGCTGGGTCGAAAGCGAATGCCAGACAGGATTGTCGAGCACGTGCGCGGCCACGGCGGACGCCTCAGGCGGCGATGCCGAAAGCGCGGCCGATCGCGGCCGTGAGCGCCATGGCGATGGCGCCCCAGAAAGTGACGCGCAATGCGCCCTTGGCGACGGCCGAGCGGCCGATGCGCGCGGCGAGCGCGCCGAGGATTGCGAGGAACGCGAGCGAGAGCGCGGCGACGATCTGCGGCGCGGCGTCGGGCGGGGAGAGCACGGCCGCTGCGAGCGGCAGCGTTGCGCCGCCGGCGAACGCAGCTGCGGATGCCAGCGCGGCCTGGATCGGGCGCGCGCGCAGCCGCTCGTAGATGCCGAGCTCGTCGCGCGCATGGGCCTCGAGCGCGTCCTTGGCCGCGAGCTGGGTGGCGACCTCCGAGGCGAGGCGCGGGTCGAGCCCGCGGCCGACGTAGATCGCGGCGAGCTCGCGGTGCTCCGCCTCCGGGTCATCCTCGAGCTCCGCGCGCTCGCGCGCGAGATCGGCGTGCTCGGTGTCGGCCTGCGAGCTCACCGAGACGTACTCGCCGGTCGCCATGGACATCGCGCCGGCGACGAGTCCGGCAAGGCCTGCGGTGAAGATCGCTGCCTGCGAGCCGCCTGCCGCGGCGACGCCGATCAGCAGGCTCGACGTCGAGATGATGCCGTCATTCGCGCCGAGGACGGCCGCGCGCAGCCAGCCGGTGCGGCCGGTACCGTGGCGTTCCCTCATTTCTGGTTGACGGCATACCGTCCGGGGCCGATCAGCGCGAGCGCGATGGCCGTGAAGAAGAACATGTACTGCACCTCGAGCTTCAGGCCGCCCGACTGGGGCTCGATCGCGAACAGCTCCGCGCCGTGCGCGAGCCCGAACGCGAACAGCATGTTGACCGCGATCAGCCAGGCGCCCACGCGCGCGTAGTAGCCCGCGATCACCGCGAGCGGGGCGAGTACTTCGCCGACGTAGACGCCATACTTGAAGAATACCGGCAGGCCGGCATTCACCAGTGCGCCGTCGAGCCAGCCGATGCCGTTCCTGAGCTTGCTGATGCCGTGCAGCAGGATCAGCACTCCGAGCACGATGCGCAGGATCAGCTTGCCGGTGCTTTCATTCATGGGCGTTACCTCAGGATTATCCGCCAGGACGGGGAACGCGTGCCGGCCGGCAGCTCGAGGCCGCAACGCTCGCAACTGCCGCGCATCTCCAGCATCAGGACTTGGGGCGCCCGAAAACGAGGAGCAGGGCGCCGGCGGCGATCGCGCCGATCGACAGCCACTGCGGCACGGCGACGGTCTCCTTGTCCTTGACGGACAGCTCGATGCCAGCGACCTCGGCTTCGTGCTTCTCCTCGGTGTAGCTGAACTTGCCGCGCGCGAGGCCGAATGCGCCGAGCGCGATCAGGACGATGGCGACGATGATGACGACGTTGCGGTTCATGGCCTGCTTTCTCCTTCGGGATGCTGTTCGGCGGGGGTGTCACGTGCATTGTAGGTCTTCATCAGTCCTCGATCCGGTACTCGATGTCGGTGGCGGTTTCCCTGCCCGATTCCGCGGAGATCACCCAGCGGTCGCCGATCGTGTAGCGCAGCTTCAGCGTGTTGATCTCGTCCACCAGCGAGATACCGTAGCTGACGTACAGCCGCGGCGACAGATATTTTCCGATCACCAGCTCGGCGCCAGCCTGCTCGTCCTCCGTAAGGCCGACGTCGTCCAGCCCGACGTACTTGCCGAGCTGGCCCGCGATCAGCGCGCCGCCGCGCTCGGTCGAGGTCAGTTCCTCGTCCGCCTCGCCGACATCGCCCTGGATGTTGGAGCGGCCGACGATCAGCATCGAGGCGATCTGTGCCTGCGGCAGGCTCGGCTCGGAGAACAGCGTCAACTGCGGCCGGCGCAACGGGCCGCGGGCGACGACACCGACCGTGTAGCCCGGCAGCTCGCGCTGCGCGCGCAAGTCGACGCCCGGGTCCGTGACCGAACCGCCCGTGAAGAGCAGGCGCCCGCGCTCGACTTCGAGCTCGCGCCCGTACGCCCGGTACACGCCCTCCGCGACCTCGAGCTCGCCGGTGGCGGTCGTGCCGCCCTGGGGCGCGGTGCGCGTGTGGACCGCGCCGGTGATCGCCGCCGCGAGACCGAAAGCCCTGACCTGCACGTTGTCGCCAAGCGAAATACGGATGTCGCTGGTGACCGCGAAGCGTTCCTCGGCGCCTGGCCCTGCCTCGGGCTGCACGATGCGCTCGTCCGAGGACACGAGTACGGCACCGGCCGTGTCGGCGGGCCGGATGCACGCCTCGGGAATGACGACCTCGCCCGTGACCGATATGCGGCGGTCGTCGAGTCGGAACCGCAGGTCGGGCGAGGCGAAGACACGCGCCTCCGGCACGTTTGCGATCAGGAGCCTGTCCCCTGTGAGCGCGAGCTCGCCTTGCAGGCGGCGCTCGCGCCATCCGAGCCGCCCGTCGATCGCCAGCGTCCCGTCGCCAGCCTTGCCCGAAGCATCGAGCGTCAGGGACGTATCTGCGAGGCGCACGGCGCCGCGCAGTTCCCGCAGGCGCAGGTTCGCCTGGTAGAAGTCGAGCGTGCCGTCGGCGAAGCGTGCCTGGCCTTCGAGTGCGGGCGCCGCGACCCGGCCCGCAACCCTGAAGTCGAGCTCGGCCTCGCCCGAGGCGTTGTCGATCGCATCGACCAGCAGTGGCAGCAGGTTCAGTTGCCGCGTCCGGCCCCTGACGCTGCCGCTGAGCGGCAGGTCGCCAATGCTGGCACCGGGCGTGCGGATCGCCTCGAGCGCGACGGCGAACTCGAGGTCCGCGGCGTCCGTGACGTTGAGGTCAAGACGGTGTCGCTCCGTGGTGGATGCGAGCGAAAGGCGCGTCAGGCCCAGCTTGACGCTGCGCTCCGCGCCGCTCGAGGACTGGTAGGCGAGCGACGCGTCGCGGACTTCGGCGCGCACATCGGCGGTCCAGGGCTCACCCGGGCGGCCGGACGCCTCGGCGTCGACGACCAGCAGTCCGCGGAAGCTCGGAGCGCCAAGGCGTTTGGAGTCGAGCGCCTCGAGCGGGAATGATTCCGTCGTGGCCTTGGCCGACCAGTCGCTGCCTGCCTTCCAGCGACCCTCCAGGCAAAATCGGCGCTCCTGGTAGGCGAGGCAGACCGGATCGAGCGAGGCCTCGGTCTTGCCTGCGGCCAACCGTCCGGGCGATTCGAGCTGCCAGGGCACGAGACGAGGACCGCTCGCGTCGATGTCCTGGAGCTGAAGCGTATAGCGGCCGTCCGCCCAGGCGCCGCGGCCGCGCAGCGACACCGCATCCTGCCCGGTGCCGACCCGGAAGCGGAGCGCGTGGTCGCCCGTCAGGCCGTCGAGCGCGAGGCGCGTGTCGGTGATCGCAAATCCCGCCAGCGTGATGCCGTTCGAGCGCAGCCGCAGCCAGGAATGCTTGCGTCCTTCGCGGTCGATGCGCGCATCGGCCGAGAGCACGACGGCGCGATGTTCGCCCCAGGCCAGTCCGTGGCCGGTGATGCCGATCTCGAGCGTGTCCGCTCGCGCCGTCAGCGTCGCATCGAGCTTGCCGCCGAGTTCGGGCAGGAGCGCGGACAGGTCGTCCGAGACGAGCCGGGCGCGCAGGTCGGCATCGATACCCAGCACGCCGTCTGCCTCGAGGCGCGCCGTGCCGAGCGCGAGCGCGACATCCTGCAGTTCCGTGATCCCCGGCGCGCGCCGGATCCCGCCGCCGCCGCTTACGCGTTGGCCGCGCAGGCTCCCGCGCAGCCTGCTGACGCTCGCCGACCAGGGACCGTCCGCGCCGAAGCCGCGGCCCGAGCCGGCGAACTCGAAGCTGAGCCGCCCCTGCAGCCCCTCGCGCAGCGCTTCGGGATTGATCTCCGTTGCCCGGCCGCTGGCCGACCATGCCGTGGCGCCGCCGCGGCTGAGCGAGCCCGCGAGCGAAACCCGGCCGCCGAGCACGCGCCACGAAGACTCGTGGACTTCAATTGCAGCGGCGGTGAAGCGACCGGCGGCTTCGCCCGCGAGCGGCGGCCCGGCAGCAGGCCGGAAATCGCCGTTCAGGCGCCAGGTGAAGTCGGTCCAGCCTTCCGCGGTGAGACTTGCCTTGCGGCGAAACGAGCAGTGCCTTGCCGGCGAACGGCCAGCGCAAGTTCGTCCAGTCGGCCGCTACCGAGTACGCTGGTTCATCGCCGAACGTCATGCTGCCCCTGGCCCGGACGGCCAAACCGGGCGCGCTCTCGAGCACCAGCGAATCGACGTGCACCTCCCGGTCCGCATGGCGCAGCTTCGCGTCCAGCCGCAAGCCCGCTGCAGGCAGTCCCGCGCCGCGCACCACGCCCTGCGCCGCATGGCGCGCGAGGTCGCCTTCGAACTGGAGCGTCCCGGCGAGCGGGCCGACCGGCGGGCTTTCCATCCACTGGGTGAGGTCGAGCTTCTCGATCTCGGCGACGCCGCGCCAGCGGATGGCGGCGGATACATCCATCACCTCGACCTTGACCTGTGTGACGGCGGGCAGCGCGGTACGTGCATCGACGAGCAGCCGGTCGAGGTCGCCGGACGCGTGCACGATGCCGGAGGCGCGTCCCCCGTCGAGCGACCAGGCCGTATGGGCGTCGAGCGCGAGCGGTTCGCGCGCGAACAGCGTACCGCCCGCATCAGCGACGGCCCAGCCCGTGCTGCGAAGGTGCACGCCGTCGAACTCGATGCGCGTGTGCGAAAGCTTGGCGGACCCGCGGATGTCCCGGAAAAGGGTTTCGGTGCCCGCGGGCGAAACGATCGATAAGTGCGCGACCGTGGCATCGTCGAGCACGAGCGAGAGCCAGCCGGGCATGAACGACGGCGGGCGTGCCGGACCCGCCGGCGGGCGCAGCGTGACCTGCGCCTGCGCGATGCTCACCCCCTCGGCGGAGATCCGGCCGGCGAGAATCTCGAGCGGCTCGTAGTCAGCCTCGAAGCCGCTGACGCGGATCGAGGCGCGCGGGTGCTCGAGCTCGATAGCGTCGATGTGCAGCGGTCCGATCAGGCGCCCACGCGCGCCTTCCAGGCGGATCGTCACCGTCCCGAGCGACTCGGCGAACGTGACCGCCCGCCGCAGTCCCGCTTCGGTAGTCACGAGCCAGGTGACCGCAAGCAGCGCGGCGAGCAGCACGCCCGCGAACACTGCGAGCAGCCAGCGAACCCAGGGGCGTGCCTGTCTCGTCACCTCAGAACTCCGGCGTGAAGTTGATGTGCAGGCGCGGAGAGCGGCCGGACTCCGACACCGACTGCGCGACGTCGAGCCCGACGCTCAGGAACGGCAGCCGGTAGCGCAGTCCGACGCCGACCGAGTACTCGAGCGGGTCGCCGAACGTATTGAAGGCATTGCCGCCGTCCACGAACACTGCCGCGACCAGGTTCTTCGGCAGGTTGCGCTGCAGCTCGACGGTGCCGGTCAGCAAGTGCCGGCCGCCGACCTTGTTGCCGTTCTCGTCGACCGGCGATAGCTCCTGGTAGCCGTAGCCGCGGACGCTCTGGTCGCCGCCCGCGAAGAAACGGTATTGCGCCGGGAGCTCCTCGAAATCGCCGACCACGCTCGCGCCGATCTCGGCGCGCACGAAGACATGCCAGCGGTCCGTCAGCCGGAAGCGGCGCTCGTCGCGGACATTGATGCGGGTGAAGTTGGTGTCCGACCCGAGCTGGCTGGCGGACGCCAGCACCTCGGCGCGCAGGCCAGTCGCCACCGCGGTCGTGCCGAGGAAGTCCGGCGGCACCCGCGCGAAAGAGATCCCCGGGACGAGCAGCAGGCTCCGGCTGCGGTCCACCTGGGTCGAGTCGCCGGAGACGGTCGTGACCTTGTCCTCGCTGCTGTCGAGCGTGGCCGAGACCACGCGTTGCCAGCGGCCGCGCACCTGGGTGAGGCCGACCTTGAACGTGCCGCCGGTGGTCTCGATGTCAGCGCGCTGCTCGTCGAAACCCCTGAGCTCGAACGAGAGCTTCTCGAGCGCCGGGTCTTTCCAGGGGACGACGTAGGTCAGGCTCACCGAGTCCTCGACGTCCGAGGCACGCACCTGTGCGCGCAGCCGGTGGCCGTGGTCGTTCAGCCTGCGGTCTTCCCAGCCGAGCGTACCGCGCGGTCCGGTATCGGTGCCGTAACCGACGGCGATCGTGTAGACGTGGCGCTTGTTCGGCCCGGACGTGATCCGCACGGGCACGACCCTGGCAACGCGGTCGCGCTGCCCCGGGAGGACTTCCGACAGCGAAAAGTACTGCGAATCGTCGAGCGCGAACTGCGTGCGCAGCAGCGCCTCGGCGTTGTACCAGTCGCCCTCCTGGTACCTGAGAAAGCGCCGCGCCAGGCCGTCGCGCACGACGTTCTGCTCGATCGTCGTGGGCCCGAAGCGGTAGCGCTCGCCGGTCTCGAGCGTGAGCCGCGCGCGCGCCGTGTGCGTGGCCGGGTCGACGGAGAGCTCGCTTGCCGTGAACCGGGCATCGAGAAAGCCGTTGCCGAGAGCGGCGCGCAGGAGCTCGCCCTTCAACTGGTCGTAGGCCGGGTGGCTCAGGCGCTCGCCGGTGCGCAGCGGCGAGCGCTCGAGCGCGTGCTGCATGAAGGGCTCGTCGCGTCCGGGGCCCGTGACCTCGACCTGCTGTTCGACCAGCAGGACCGGCGAGCCCGGCTCGATGGTCACGATCGCCCGCCAGCCGTCGGCTACCTGCGTAAGCTCCGTCTCGACCCGCGGCTCGTAGTAGCCGTATGGACGGAGCGCCGCGCGCGCCTCCGCCGGGGCGCGCTGAACCAGTCGCCCGATCATCTCGGCGTCGATGTCCTGCGAAGCGGACAGCCGGTGCAGGCTCGAGAGCGCACGCACGTTTTCGAGCAGCGTGTCTTCGACCCCCTTGAACTCGACGACAACCGAGGTTGTCGCGCCGCCTTCCGCCTTGCGGCACGGCGACGGGGAAGTGGAAGCGCTGTCGGCTGGCGGCGCGGCGAGGAACGCCATGCACACGGCGGCGGGAAGGACGAGCGGCATGAAAAGTCAGACCCGGCGCCGGCGCCGGCGTTGCAGCGCCCAGGCTCCGAGGGCGAGAAGCAGGATCACGGCGATGAAGGGCAGTACGAACGCGAGGCCCGAGATCAGGACCGAGCTTGCGAGTTCGGCGGTCGAGTAGGCGGGATTGCCGATGCCGCCGGAGGCGGCGCCGGTCTTCGCGCGGCCCACCGCGTTCAGGGCGTGGCCTGCCGTCGCGACTGCGCCGCCCGCGCCGATGGCCGTCAGCCAGCGCAGCCAGTCGGGCAGGCCCACCATCACGCCGGCGGCCGCGACGATGCCCGCGGCAATGGCGACGGGCGCGCCGAGGAGGTCGAGCACGTGATCGACGCCGGGAATGTAGTACGCGGCAATCTCGGCCGCGGTCGCGACGCCGAGCGCGACCAGCACCACTGGCTCGCCGAGCCAGTCGAAGCCGCGCGCCGGCTCCACCCAGCCGAAATGGATCGCAAGTCCCGCGGCGAGCAGGGGCACGAAGGCGCGAAATCCCGCGGCGGCGGCGAGCGCGATCCCGGTCGCGACCGAGAGCAGGATGTTCAGGGGTTCAGCCATTCCTGTATCAGGCGATAGGCGATCGACTGCGGGAACGGCATCATCGAGCCGCCCCGCATCTCGTCGCGGTGGAACCAGCGTACGTCCTCGAGCTCGGCGTCGCCGATGCGGATCTCGGTGGTGAGCGCCTCGGCGCGGAATCCCAGCATCAGCGAACGCGGGAACGGCCAGGGCTGCGAGGATTGGTAGGCCATCGCGCCGGTCTCGATGCCCGTCTCCTCGAGCACCTCGCGCCGCACCGCGTCTTCGAGGCTCTCGCCGGGCTCCACGAATCCCGCGATCGTCGAATAGCGCCCGGCCGGCCAGCCGGACTGACGCCCGAGCAGCGCGCGGTCGCCGTCGGTCACGAGCACGATCACCGCGGGATCCACGCGCGGGAAGAACTCTGTCTCGCAGCCCGGCCGCGTGCAGACCATCACGCGGCCGTTCCTCCTGGGCAGCGTGGCCGCACCGCAGCTGCCGCAGAAACGGTGGCGGTGACGGAAGGAAATCATCGCGCGGGCATAAGCGACGAGGCCCGCTTCCTCGTGCGGCAGCAGTGACGCCGCGAGCCGGAGGTCGGTGAACTCCGCTCCGTCCCCGAGCGCAGGCGGTGTGGCAGCCTCGATCTCGGTGGTGAAGACCGCGAGCCCGCGGTAGTCGCCGAGCAGGACGAGCTCGTCGTGATCGATGCCGGCGAAGGGGCCGCTGTCGAACGGGACGAGGTACGCGGAGGGCGAAGGCTGCCGCACCACGGGGCAGCGCGACTTCCAGACCGGGATCAGCCGCGCGGTGCCGCCTGCGATCGCGCGCGCGACCGCGTCGGCATCGACGTTCGCGAGCTTGAGTCGGTCGACGTGCGGCCCGGCGAAGACGTTGGGGCGCATCCCATCCCGTTCCTGGCAGGAAAACGCGTCATTCTAGCAGTCGCCTACCGACAGGCCGGGCCGCGCCGGAGGCCGGCTCGAGGCGCAGAACTCGCAGACTTTCGGCCGCTCCGCGTAGCGCATGACGACCAGCAGGCTCCCGCAGCCCTCGCAGTCGTCGAGGCAGATCTCGTTCTGCTTCTCGAGCGAGCGCAGCAGGTGGCAGGCGTGCTCGAATGAGATCTGCGGGCGAGCGTTGAGGCTGAGGAAGGTCTCGTAGGCCTCGCAGAAAGTTTCGCCAAAGCGCAGTTGCTCCATCGCGCCCGGCGCAGCGGCGGCGTCCCGCTTCAGGAGCCCGAGGACACAGAGGAGGGTGGCAAGCCCCGCGGCCTCGCGGCGGATGCCGGCGTTGCGCATGAAATAGGCGCTCTGCCGCGGGCTCTTGCCGCGGTGCCTGCGCACGTCGCGCCGTCCTGCGTCCGCGACGTAGGACCGGTAGAGCTTGCGGATCCGGTCGTCCGTGAGGCCGGTCCAGCTGCGGATCGTGCGCGTGCGGGCTTCGTGGCGGATCAGGCGCAGCGCCAGGTCGAGACGCAGGCGGTCGCGCGTGTAGCGGTCGTCGGTGATGCGCATGAACACTGCCTTGACGGTATAGGATGGTACTGGTACTTTCACACCAGTCAATCGTAAGCCGGTCCCAGAGCCGGCGAACTGCGAATTGACGTGTCTACGGGGAGAAATGCCATGCACCGCCAACACCCGCTCGCGCTCGCGCCGCCCGCCGGCGACGCCGACTGGCTGGAGCGCAGCCTGCTCGATCGCGTCCACGCGCCGCGCCCTGCTGTCGGTCAACCTTGCCTTCCTCGACCTCGCGGTCGAGTTGGCCGAGGAGGGGCGGCTCAAGCAGATCGGTGGGTTGCCGCCACGGGCGATCGACGCGCTGATCGACCCGGAGGCGGGAACGCGCCTGTGCGAGCGGTTGCCGTACGCGCTCTTCGATCTGCGGTTCGGCGACGGGAATTTCTGGACCGCGGAGGTGGCGGCGGCCGGGGGCGTGCAGGACGCCGCGGGCGTCGTTGCGGCGGACGAGCGCATCGTCGGCTTTGCGCGCGCGGCGATCATGGTCATGTGGCACCTGGCGCAGACGCGCGCGGCCGGGGCACGGCTGGTGTTCGGCGCGTCGCCGGCGACCATCGCCGCGGTCGGCGCCATGCCGGTCGCTGCCGTCGAGCGGCTGGCGCGGCGCGTCGCGGGTTCGCTGACCGCGCGGTTCTCGTCGCGCACGCGCTTCTGGCTCCAGTTCGAGGGCTGCGCAGCGCGGCCGGACGCCGGGTCAGTGGACTCGCTGCGGCGGCTCGGGCTGCAGATCCACGGCGCCGACAGCGCGCGCGGGCAGTCGCTGCAGCGCCGCCACCGCCGGAGTGCCGCGTGAGATAATCCTGCGCCTGATGCAGGCGCTCTCCATCCGCGGGCTGACCAAGACCTACGCGAACGGCGTGCAGGCGCTGCGCGGCATCGACCTCGACGTGGCGGAGGGCGACTTCTTCGCGCTGCTCGGTCCCGAACGGAGCGGGCAAGACCACGACGATCGGCATCGTCATGTCGCTGGTCACGAAGTCCGGCGGCCGCGTCGCGGTCTTCGGCCACGACATCGACCGGCGAGCTCGACCTGGCGAAGTGCTGCATCGGCCTGGTGCCGCAGGAAATCAACTTCAACCAGTTCGAGAAGGTGTTCACGATCATCGTGAACCAGGCGGGCTTCTACGGCATTCCCCGCAGGCTCGCGGTCGAGCGATCGGAGAAGTACCTGCGCCAGCTGCAGCTCTGGGAGAAGCGCGACACCATAGCGCGCTCGCTGTCGGGCGGCATGAAGCGGCGCCTGATGATCGCGCGCGCGCTGGTGCACGAGCCGCGCCTGCTGATCCTCGACGAGCCGACCGCGGGCGTCGACATCGAGATCCGCCGCAGCATGTGGATCTTCCTGCGCGAGATCAACGAGCGCGGCACGAGCATCATCCTGACGACCCACTACCTCGAGGAGGCGGAGAGCCTCTGCCGCCACATCGCGATCATCGACGGCGGGCGGATCATCGAGAACGACACGATGTCGGGCGTGATCAGGAAGCTCAGCCAGGAGACCTTCGTGCTGAACTTCCGTTGCGCGACCGCCGCCGTGCCGCAGCTCCCGGGCTACGTGACCCGCCTGGTGGACGACCACACGATCGAGGTCGAGGTGAAGAAGGAGCAGGGCCTCAACGACATCTTCGCGCGCCTGTCGCAGCAGGGCATCGAGGTGGTCAGCATGCGCAACAAGGTGAACCGCCTCGAGGAACTGTTCATGCGGCTCGTCGTGCGCAAGGACGCCGCGGCCGCGGAGGCGCGCTGACTTGCAGGCCGATCCTCTCTCCCGCATCCGGCGCATCGGCTTCCAGACCATCGTGCGCCGGGAGTACGGGCGCATCATGCGCATCTGGGGCCAGACGCTCGTGCCGCCGGCCGTCACCGCGGCGCTCTACTTCGTGATCTTCGGCAGCCTGATCGGGCGTCGCATCGGCCAGATGGGCGGCGTCGACTACATGCAGTACATCGCGCCGGGGCTCATCATGATGGCGGTCATCAGCAATTCCTACGGCAACGTCGTCTCGAGCTTTTTCGGCGCCAAGTTCGGCAAGCACATCGAGGAGCTGCTGGTCGCGCCGCTGCCGAACTGGCTGATCGTGCTCGGCTACGTCGCGGGCGGGCTGATGCGCGGGCTGCTGGTCGGAGTGGTGGTCCTGCTGGTCACCCTGTTCTTCACGCACGTGCCGGTCGCGCACCCGCTGCTGGTCGCGGGCTCCGTGATCCTGACCTCGGTGGTGTTCTCGCTCGGCGGCTTCTTCAACGCGATCTTCGCGAAGAACTTCGACCAGATCTCCTGGTTCCCGACCTTCGTGCTGACGCCGCTCATCTACCTCGGCGGAGTGTTCTACTCGGTCTCGCTGCTGCCGCCCGTGGGCGCAGGCCCTTTCCTACGTCAACCCGATCCTGTACATGGTCAACGCCTTCCGGCACGGATTCCTGGGAACCAGCGACGTGGACCCGGGATTCGCGTTCCTGATCATGGGCACGTTCGCCGTCGTGATGTACGCGATCGTCGTGGCGCTCATGAACCGCGGCACGGGCATCCGGGAGTAGGCGGAGGCCAGCCGTGTGCGGTCGCTACGCGTTCTTCTCTCCCGCCGAGGCCGTACGGCGCACGTTCGCGCTCGATGACGTGCCTGCGCTCGAGCCGCGCTACAACGTCGCGCCGACCCAGGACGTGCCCGCCGTGCGCGCGGGCGAGGAAGGCGCGCGCCAGTTCGCCATGCTGTACTGGGGCCTGGTTCCGAAGTGGGCGAAGGAGCGCGCGATCGGCAACCGCATGATCAACGCGCGGGCCGAGACCCTCGCCGAGAAGCCCTCGTTCCGCGACGCGTTCCGCAAGCGCCGCTGCCTCGTGCTCGCCGACGGCTGGTACGAGTGGCAGGTCGCGCCGGGCGGCAAGCAACCCTGGTTCATCCGCATGAAGGACGCGCGGCCGTTCGCGTTCGCGGGATTGTGGGAGCGCTGGAAGGATCCCGCTGACGGCGTCGGTCTGCTCGAGTCATGCGCGATAGTCACGACCGACGCGTCCTCGACGATCAGGCAAGATCCACGAACGCATGCCGGTCGTGCTTGCCGAATCCGACTGGGACCGCTGGCTCGACACGGCGTTCACGGACACCGGCACCCTGTCGGAGCTGCTGCGCCCGTTCGAGCCGGGCGCGCTCGAGGCCTGGCACGGTCAGCCGCCAGGTCAACGCGCCGAAGAACCAGGGACCGGAGCTGATCGCGCGGGAGGACTAGACGCTACTTCTGCGTCCAGGCGCCCGCGTCCGACTTGTAGTACCAGCCCGCGCGCGCGTTCGCGACCCAGCGCTCGGCGAAGGTGCTGCGGATGTCCGCTTCCCACTCCGGATTGCCGTTGGCGGTCGCGATTTCGCGGTACAGCGAATTGCGGTCCGCGTTCTCGTCGGCGACCAGCTTGCGCAGGCGATTGCGGTCGGCGAGGGCCACGGCGTTCGCGTCGCGGATCTCGACCAGCCCGTCGGCGGTCAGCCCGATGGCGCCCGAGCTGAAGAACGGATCGAGATCGCCGGCCCGGGCCTTCATCGACGCGGTCAGCGCGCGGATAGCCGGGCTCGAGATGTCGATGTCGGCCTGTGCGTGCGCGGCGGGAATCACGAAATCGAGCGCTGCGACCAGCACGTGCCTGCCGCGTGGCCAATCGAGCTCTGCTCGTCGCCCGGGGGCTTCGGCTCTTTCCCCGTTCCCCAGACGTCCTCGATGATGCGGTCGGCGGCCTTTTCCGCGGCGGCGGCCGGGAAGTAGACGTTGACCGTGACGCACGCGGCGAGCGCGAGGCACGAGGCGGCAAGGGCGGCGGTGATCCAGCGCAGTCATGGGTGTCATCTTGGGCTTCCCGGCTGAACGGTTCCTGAACCGATTCTAGCGCAGCGAATCCGCCTACTCGACGACGATTTCCGACTCCATCATCGTACCGAGCTGCCGGACGAGCGTGGTCCAGGCAACCCGAGTCTGGCTGCCGATCACGTCGATGCGCGGCAGGCCCTTGCCCTTCACGATGTAGTAGCCGCCGGCGGGCGCCGGCAGGACGCCCCCCATGATGCAGACGTCGTTTGCGAGCCGGCAGCTGAGGCCCAGCCGGTCGTAGCCGAAAGTCGTCGAAGAACTGCAGCAGACCGCCCTGCAGGACGGCCGCGACCCCGCCACCGCTGCCGCCGCCGATGCTCGACAGGTTGGTGACCGCGCGCTGGCTGATGCGCCGCCGCGATCGGTCGTCGGGTGGCGTGAACAGGAACGCGTCGAACGCCTCCGGCATCCAGTCGAAGGTCTCGAGGTCGGAGATGTAGCCGGAGAGCCGGCCCGTGATGGTGCCGAACTCGAAGGTGCGCGTGACCAGTTCGAGGTCGAGGTTCTCGATGCCGATGTTCGCGAACAGGCGCGGGTACTTGCCGAGCGGGTCGCGCAGGCGCAGCTCGCTGACCGCCACGCGACCGTCGAAGACGCGCGCCTCGAGGGCACCGTCGAGCGTGACCACGCCCTGGCGGAGCTGCAGGCCCGGGACGCGTCCCTCGAGCGTGCCCTGGAACTCCGGCCAGCCGAAGGCGCGCGAGAGCAGCGCGACGCTGATCGGCTTGATCGCCGCATCGAAGCGCACGTACATCTCGTCGGTCCCGGCATGCCGCACGCGCAGGGTGTCGATCGCAAGAGCGCCGTCGAACACCGGCAAGGTCGCCGGCCCGAGCAGGCGGAAGTGCCGGCCGGTGGTGGCGAACGGCAGGTCGGCCCGGCCGAGCTCGAGGCCCCAGAGCCGCCCGGAGTCCCAGGCAAGCCGCGACTCGAACAGCGCATCGTCAATCGAGCCGGCGAGCGAGGTTCGCAAGGCGTCGTCGTACCAGCGCAGCGCGCCGCGAAGTCCCTCGAGGGAGACGGCGGCGTTTTCACTGCCGAACGAGACGCCCTCGAGCTCGAGTACCGCCTGCGTCGGCAGCCCCGCGGCAATCTCGACGTCACCGTGCACCGTGCCGCCGCCCGCGACGTCGCGAAACGCCGTGTTGACCAGGAACGGCTGGGCGTAGGCAGGCAGGGCCGCGGCGAGCGCGAGCGATTCGAGGTGAATGCGCGCGTCGGTCAGCAGCGTCTCACCGGCGAAGTCCACGCTGGCCGCGCCGCCCGCGTGCATGACGCCCGCATGGTCGAGGGCGAAGGAGCTTGCGTCGAAGCGCAGGGTTTCCGTGTCCAGTACGCCGTCGAAGTCGAGCGTCGCGGGATGCGCTGCGAAGTCGAGGAACACCGGGTCGCTGTAAGCCTGGCCTGCGCCGAGCGTGAGCCGGCCCCGCGCTTTCATCCGGCCCGCGTCCGCAAAGGTTGCGTCAACGCTGAACGCGCCAGCGAGCTTCTCGCCGGCGAGCGTGCCTTCCGCGTCCGAGAAATCGAGCGTCTCGATCGCGAGCTCAGTGCCGGCCGTCGCGAGCGCGTCGCCGGACCCGGTCGCACGGAAGTCGCCGCCGGCGCTACCAGTGAGGCCCAGGCCCTCGGGAAGCGCGACCCAGGGTTTTGCGACCTCGGCGAGCTTCGCGAGGTCCAGTCCGACGAGCCGCGCGTCAGCCTGCCAGGAGCCGCCCGCCAACGCGACTGCGAGCCTTCCGCGCGCGCCGGCGATCGCGAAGTCTTCGAAGTCGAGCCGCAACCCGCCATCGGCGCCACGGCGCGCCGTGAAACTGCTGTCCTGGGCGCCGAGCGAGCCCAGCGCGCCCGAAAGCTTGCCGCGCTCGCAGCGCAGCTCGTCGCCTGCAATGCGCAGTTCCGCGCAGTCGACTGTGAATCGCGCGAGCGGTCCGGTCGCCTCGAGGCCGCGCACGCGCGCAGCGCGCAGCGTCACTGCGCCCGCCGCCGGGTCGGGTGCCCAGTCGACCGCCAGGCCCTCGATCGCGAGCCCCTCGAACTCGAATTCTCCCGCCGTGAAGCGCACCGTGCTCGCGGCGCCGGCTTCGGCGCACGCGGCGAGACCGGTGAGCGCAAGCGAGGCGATCGCCACGGGACGCCGGGAGCAATTCACCGCCCGAGCCTACCGCCACGGCGCAACCACGTCCTTGCCTCCGCCGGTTCCTCGAGGTCTCGCGACAGCCGTGCCAGCAGCTCGACCGAGCGCGCGGCGTAGGCGCCGATCCAGCGGTCATGGATTTCCTTGATCGGCAGGACGTTGAGCACGTTCCAGCGCAGGCGGCCTTCGCTGCGCGGGACCACGAGTTCGGCCCGCTCGAGCACGCCGAGATGCTGCATCACCGTGCAGCGGTCGAGCCGCGGAAACGCGGCGCAGACCTCGCCGGTGGTGCGGGGCGCGGCCCGCAGGAGGTCGAGGATCTCGCGGCGCGTGCCGTGGCCCAGCGCGCGGAAAACGCGGTCCTGATTGTCCAGCTTCCGAATCATGTTATAGTACTATAACATTAATTCCGTCGTTGCGAGGCGCGCCATGGCATTCAAGTTCGAGGTGCACGGAAAAATCGCCCGACCGGTCGCGGTCGTCTTCAATGCGGTCACCGAGCCAAAGGAGCTGTCGTCGTACTTCACGACCGGCGGCGCGAGCGCGCCCCTGCGCGAAGGCACGACCGTGACCTGGGATTTCGCCGACTTTCCGGGCGCATTCCCGGTCAAGGTCACGCGGGTCGTGCCCAACGAGCGGATCGAGTTCTCCTGGGAGGCGGGCGAGCGCGGGTATGACACGCAGGTGGTGATGACTTTCGAGGCGCTCGATGCGACGACGACGCTCGTGCGGATCGCGGAGTCCGGGTGGCGCGAAACCCCGAAAGGGCAGGAAAGCTCGTACGGCAACTGCATGGGCTGGACGCAGATGCTCTGCTGCCTCAAGGCCTGGGTGGAGCACCGCATCAACCTGCGGCAGGGATTCTTCTAGCCAATTCAGGCGCTTCCGATTTTTTCGGGCGGCGTGTCGATCGGGGCGCCGTCCGACCGACTATTGGTTGTCATGAATCCAGCATATATGGTCGCTGTCGTGCTCTCGGCCGGAGGAGACCCGATGCAGTACCTGTGCCTGATCTACGAGGACGAGAAGGAGTGGCAGAAGCTTCCGCCGGCCGAATCGGAAAAGATCATGGGCGAGTTCCACGCCTACACGGAGTCGATCAAGAAGAGCGGCCACTACGTCGGCGGCAACGCGCTCGCGCCGACGCACACGGCGACGACCGTGCGCGTGCGCCAGGGCAAGGTCGGCACGACTGACGGCCCGTTCGCGGAGACCAAGGAACAGCTCGGCGGCTACTACCTGCTGAACGCCCGCGACCTCAACGAGGCGATCCAGCTTGCTTCGCGCATCCCGGGCGCGCGGCTCGGCTCGGTCGAGGTACGCCCTGTCCTGGAGTTCAACCCGTGAGATACATGATCATCGTCAAGGCGACGAAGGATTCGGAAGCGGGCGTGCTGCCGCCCGAGCACCTCCTGGCGGAGATGGCCGCCTACCACGGCGAGCTCGCGAAGGCGGGCGTGCTGGTGGACGGCAGCGGCCTGCAGGCGACGGCGAAGGGCTGGCGCGTGCGCTATCGTGGCGCAGGCCGGACCGTCGTCGACGGCCCGTTTGCGGAGACGAAGGAACTCATCGCCGGCTACACGATCATCAACGTGAAGTCGCGCGCCGAGGCCGTCGAATGGACGAAGAAATTCCCGAACCCGACGCTCGACGGTTCCGACTGCGAGATCGAGGTGCGGCAGATGTTCGAGCTCGAGGACTTCGGCGAGAGCGACACCCTCGACCGATTTCGCGAGATCGGAATGAGCGGAGCGGAGAAGAGGCCATGAAATTCATCTGCCTGGGATGCCTCGACAAGGAAGCCTGGGGCCGGCTGAGCGTGGGCGAGCAGGCGGCGCTCGTCGTCGAGTGCACGAACTTCGACCAGGAGCTCGCGGCCCAGGGCCACTTCGCGGCGGGCTACGCCCTGCAGGATTCAGCCAGGGCGACCACCGTGCGCTGGGCCGACGGGCGGGCCTCCCGCGTCGACGGCCCGTTCGCCGAGACCAAGGAAATGCTGGGCGGCATCCTGATCCTCGAGGCGAAGGACAAGGCCGAGGCGGTCGCGATCATCAGCCGCCATCCGGGCATCCGCATCGGGCCGTTCGAAGTGCGGCCCGCGGACGAGGCCTTCATGGCCCAACACCCCATTCTGAAGAAGCAATAGGAGAACGACATGAGCTACGTGGATGGATACGTGCTGCCGGTCCCGCGCAAGAAGCTGGCGGCCTACCGGCGCATGGCGAAGGACGCCGGCAAGGTGTGGATGAAGAACGGCGCGCTTCAGTACGTGGAGATCGGTGGCGGACGACGTCAAGGTCGGCAAGCGGACCTCGTTTCCCGCGCAGCGTGAAGCTGAAGCGCGGCGAGGTCGTCGTGTTCTCGTTCATCGTCTACCGCTCGCGCGGCCAGCGTGACCGTATCAACCAGAAGGTCATGAAGTACTTCATGTCGGATCCGAAGTGGAAGAAGTTCATGGACCCGAAGAACATGCCGTTCGACGGCAAGCGCATGTTCTGGGGCGGCTTCAAGCCGATCGTCGAGCTCTGACGTGCAGTACATGCTGATGTGCTGCATCGACGAGAGCCGCTGGCATCGCGCTGCCGGACGGCGAGCGCGATGCGGTCATGAAGGACTACGGCGACTGGATCGCGGACCTCGAGCGCGAGGGCCAGCATCGGGCCACCGAGAAGCTGGCCTGGTCAGCCAGGCCGCGAAGACGCTGCGGGTCCAGGGCGGCAGGCGCGTCGTCACCGACGGCCCGTACGCCGAGACCAAGGAGCAGTTCGGCGGCTTCCACATCGTCGAGTGCCGCGACGTGGACGAAGCGCTGGCGATCGCGGCGCGCATCCCGACGCTGCGGGTCGGCGGCACCGATCGAGGTGCGCCCGGTGGAGCCGCGCATCTGATCGACGGCGTTGCGGGTGCCGCCCGGGCGCGTGTCGAAGCCGTCTGGCGCGACGAATCGCGCCGCGTGCTCGCGACGCTGATCCGCCTGCTCGGCGACTTCGACCTGCGCGGAGGAGGCGCTGCTCGGAGGCGTTCGCGGCGGCCATCGAGCAATGGCCGCGCGACGGCGTGCCGGAGAACCCGCGCGCCTGGCTCGTCTCCGCGGGCCGTTTCAAGGCGATCGACGGCATCCGCAGGTCCGCGCCGCGCTTCGACGACACGGGCTCGAGGACTCTGCAGAGGCTCGTGGCCGTCGGCAGCGACCCGGCGAACGCGGCCGACGAGACGCTGCCGGACGACCGGCTGCGTCTCGTCTTCACCTGCTGCCACCCCGCGCTCGCGCCGGACGCGCAGGTCGCGATGACGCTGCGCGAGGTCTGCGGGCTCACGACCGAGGAAATCGCGAGCGCCTACCTCGTGCCGCCGCCGACGCTGGCGCAGCGCATCGTGCGCGCCAAGGCGAAGATCCGCGACGCCGCGCATTCCCTACCAGGTGCCGGCGCTCGACGGAGCTGCCCGCGCGACTCGATGCCGTGCTGCGCGTCGTCTACCTCGTCTTCAACGAGGGCTATGCGGCCTCGAGCGGCGAGGCGCTGACGCGGGCCGACCTGTCGGCCGAGGCGATCACGCCTCGGCCGGCTGCTGGTCGAGCTGCTGCCCGAGCCGGAGGTCGAGGGCCTCGCTCGCGCTGATGCTGCTGCAGGACTCGCGGCGCGCCGCCCGCGACCTCGCCGGCCGGCGACATCGTGCTGCTCGACGAGCAGGACCGCTCGCTCTGGAACCGCGCGCGATCGCGGAGGGGCTCGCGCTGGTGCGCCATGCGCTCGCCTCGCGGCGCTTCGGGCCTTACACGCTGCAGGCGGCGATCGCCGCGGCGCACGCCGAGGCGGCGACGCCTGGCCGCGACCGACTGGAACCGCATCGTCGCGACCTACGACCTGCTGCTGGCAGGTCGAGCCGTCGCCGGTGATCGAACTGAACCGTGCGGCCGCGGTCGCGATGCGCGACGGCCCGGCAGCCGGCCTCGCGCTCGTCGACGCGATCCTCGCCCGCGGCGAGCTCGCGGACTACCAGCCGGCGCATGCCGCGCGCGCGGACCTCTGCCGCAGGCTCGGGCGCACCGCCGAGGCACGCGACGTCTACCGCCGCGCGCTCGACCTGACCCAGCAGGGGGCCGGCGCGCCGGTTCCTCGAGCGCCGGCTCGCGGAGCTTCCGTCAGCCTAGATAGAATAGTGCCGATGGCCGCCGCCATCTCGATCTCGAACCTGACGAAGACCTACGCGAACGGGCAGCACGCGCTCAAGGGCGTGTCGCTCGAGATCCAGCCCGGCGAGATCTTCGCGCTGCTCGGGCCGAACGGCGCGGGCAAGACCACGCTGATCAGCATCGTCTGCGGCATCGTGCGGCCGACCTCGGGCACGGTGCTGGTCGACGGCCACGACATCCAGCGGGACTACCGTGCCGCGCGCGAGCGGATCGGCCTCGTGCCGCAGGAGCTCGCGATCGAGGCATTCGAGACGGTGCGGGCGGCGGCGGCGTTCAGCCGCGGCCTGTTCGGCCGCCCGCCGGACCCGGCCCGCGTCGAGCGCGTGCTGCGCGACCTCTCGCTGTGGGACCGGCGCGACGACATCCTGATGACGCTGTCGGGCGGCATGAAGCGGCGCGTGATGATCGCCAAGGCGCTCGCGCACGAGCCGCGCATCCTGTTCCTCGACGAGCCGACGGCGGGCGTCGACGTCGAGCTGCGCCGCGACCTGTGGGAGCTCGTGCGGCGGCTGCGCGACCAGGGCGTCACCATCATCCTGACGACGCACTACATCGACGAGGCCGAGGAGCTGGCGGACCGCATCGGCGTCGTCAACCACGGCGAGCTCGTGGTCGTGGACGAGAAGAAGGCGCTGATGAAGAAGCTCGGCAAGCGCCAGCTCACGCTGACGCTGCAGGAGCCGCTCGCCGCGGTGCCGGCGGAGCTCGTCGGACTGGAAGCTCGCGCTGAACGCCGACGGCCACGAGCTGCAGTTCACCTTCGACGCCGCGCTCGAGCAGACCGGCGTCGCGCCGCTGCTGCGCCGACTCGAGCAGCTCGGCATCGACTGGCGCGACCTCAACACGCGCGAGAGCTCGCTGGAGGAGATCTTCGTGAGCCTGGTCGGCCGGGGCGCGCGCGCATGAGCGCGGCCGCCTTCAACCGGCACGGCGTCTGGGCCATCTACCGGTTCGAGATGGCGAGGTTCCTGCGCACGCTCCTGCAGAGCGTGCTGACGCCGGTGATCACGACCTCGCTGTTCGTCATCGTGTTCGGCGCGGCGATCGGCTCGCGCATGGCCGAGGTGGACGGCGTCAGCTACGGCGCCTTCATCGTGCCGGGCCTGATCATGCTCTCGCTGTTCACCGAGAGCATCGCGAACGCCTCGTTCGGCATCCACTTCCCGAAGTTCACCGGCACCATCTTCGAGATCCTGTCGGCGCCGGTCGCGGCCCTCGAGATCGTGATCGGCTACGTGGGCGCGGCCGCGACGAAGTCCGTGCTGCTCGGCCTCATCATCCTGGCGACGGCCGCGTTCTTCGTGTCGTTCACGATCCTGCACCCGGCTGTGGATGATCGCATTCATGGTGCTGACGGCGGTCACCTTCAGCCTGTTCGGCTTCATCGTCGGCATCTGGGCGAAGAACTGGGAACAGATGCAGCTCGTGCCGATGCTGATCGTGACGCCGCTGACCTTCCTCGGCGGCGCCTTCTACTCGATCGACATGCTGCCGCCGCCGCTGGCGCACCGTCGCCCTGTTCAACCCGGTCGTGTACCTGATCAGCGGCTTCCGCTGGAGCTTCTTCGGCACCGTCGGACGTCTCGGTCGAGACTGAGCCTCGGGATGACGCTGGTGTTCATGCTCGCCTGCGTCGGCATCATCGCCTGGATATTCCGCACCGGCTACAGGCTGAAAAATTGACCGCGGTCCACATTCCGGCCCGCACCGGCCGGGGTACACTGCGGAGCGCCAGGACGGAGAGCCACATGATGCCGGGCAAGCGAGCGCTGGTCGTCGACGATTCCAGGTCCGCTCGGGTCGTGCTGTCCCGCATGCTCGAGCGCTACGGCATCCTCGTGGACTCGGCCGAGTCCGCGGAGTCGGCGCTCGAGTACCTCAAGGACCGCCGCCCGGACGTGATCTTCATGGATCACCTGATGCCGGGCATGGACGGCCTGCAGGCGGTGCGCGAGATCAAGGCCAATCCCGGTCTCGCCGACATCCCGATCATGATGTACACCTCGCAGGAGGGCGAGATCTACGGCGGGCAGGCGCGCGCCTCGGGCGCCGTCGGCGTGCTGCCGAAGTCCATCCGCCCGATCGACGTGACGAAGGCGCTCTACCAGTTGAGCCTCCTGCCGGACCGCCGCGACGGCGAGCCGATCGGGCCTCGAAGCCGGTCGGTGGGCCTGCGGCCAGCGGAGGCTGCGTCGCCGGCGGCCGCGACTCCCGCCGCGGCATCGGTGGAGGCGCTCCTCAAGGAGCAGAACCTCGAGCTGCGGAAATTCGTCGTCGACCTCGCTCGACGCCGTCGTGCGGCGCGTGGTCGCGGAACTCCGGCCGAAGGATCGCGGCGTTGGCGAGGACGACGAGAGCGCCAGGCGCGCGGGCGCGCCACCGGCGCGGACACCTGGCCGCTGGATGGCTCGCGACGGCGCGGCGGCCCTCGCGCTTGCCGCGCTCGGCATCCTCTACTGGCAGGCGCGCATCGAGGCCCAGCAGGCCGGAGCGTGCCATCCAGGCGCTCACCGCCTCCAACGACACGCTGACGAAGGCGATCGAGAAGTGGCGCATCGCGGGCGACGCATCGGCCGACGCCGCGGCGCAGGAAGGCTTCCGCCCGCTCGTGCTCGCGGTGCCTTTCGGCGAGCAGGCGCTCAATCCCGCGCGGCTCGAGTCGGTGCGCACGCTCGTGGCGCAGCTCGAGCGCGCGGCGATCAGCGGCCTGGTGCG
Organism: uncultured Gammaproteobacteria bacterium; assembly: GCA_963817195.1. Classification (GTDB taxonomy): domain Bacteria; phylum Pseudomonadota; class Gammaproteobacteria; order Steroidobacterales; family Steroidobacteraceae; genus SCUD01. The sequence continues at coordinate 57,701 of CAWFNJ010000014.1, read as the reverse complement.
GATCGAGAACTTCGCCGGCAGCTTCTGCCTCGCGAGCGCCGGGCCGGACGGCTACACGCTCGCGGCGCCGACCGCGCCCGCCGCGCAGTGCGAGCAGGTCGGCAATCCCTTCGACGACACGCAGGCAGGCGCCGCGCGCCAGCCGATCGCATTCGCGAACCTCGCCGCGTCCGTGCGCCAGCGCACCGGCGGCGCGATCGAGCTCGAGCTCGTGCCGGGACCGCGCGAGCGGCTCGCGGTCGCCTACCCGCCGATCGAGCAGGCGACGGCGGGGCAGTGGAACGCGGCCGCGCAGGCCAACAACCGCATCGAGATCAGCATCGTCGAGCGATGACAGCCGCGCCTGCTGATCTACGGCGCGAACGGCTACACGGGTCGGCTGATCGCGCGCGCGGCGGCGGAGCGCGGCCTGGCGCCGGTGCTCGCCGGCCGCTCGCGCGAATCCATCTCGAGCGCTCGCCGCGGAGCTCGGCTGCGAGTCCCTCGCATTCGAGCTCGTCGGATCCTTCCCGCGTGGCGGCCGCGCTCGCGGGCTGCGGCGTCGTGATCCACTGCGCCGGACCGTTCTCGGCGACCGCGGCGCCGATGATCGCGGCCTGCATCGCGGCGCGCGTCCACTACACGGACATCACCGGCGAGATCGAGGTCTTCGAGCACGCGTTCCGGCAGGATGCGGCGGCGCGTTCCGCCGGGCATCGTCGTCTGCCCCGGCACCGGCTTCGACGTCGTGCCGACCGACTGTCGTCGCGCTCACGCTCGCGGGCAGGTTGCCGGATGCGACGCGGCTTGCCCTCGGTTTCGACAGCCGCAGCGCCCTCAGCCGCGGCACTGCGGCGACCAGCGTCGAGGGCCTCGGCCACGGCAGTTGCGTTCGCGAGGGCGGTGACGCTCCGTCGCATCCCGCTCGGCTCGCGCAGCCGGCGCATCGACTTCGGCGCCGGCGAGAAGCTCGCGACGGCGATTCCCTGGGGCGACGTCAGCACGGCCTTCCGCACTACCGGTATCCCGAACGTCGAGGTTTACGTGCCGGTCTCGCCCAAGGCGCTCGCGAACCTGCGCCGGCTCGGCCACCTCGGCTGGCTGCTGCGCCGGAAAGTCGTTCAGGATTTCCTGAAGTCGCGCATCGCGAAGCGCGCAGCCGGGTCCGGACGAGGCGGCGCGCGAGCAGACCCCGGTTCTCGTCTGGGGCGAAGTGCAGAACGCGGCCGGCCGCCGCGTGACCGCGCGGGTCCGGGTCCCGAACGGCTACACGCTCACGCGCGATGCGGCGGTCGCGATCGCGGAGCGGCTGCTGGCGGGCGGTGCGCCCGCCGGCTTCACGACGCCCGCGCGCCTGATGGGAAGCGACTTCGTCACGCGCCTGCCCGGCGTCTCGCAGGTCATCCTTGACTGACGCGCCCGGCGAATTCCGCCCGCCGGCCTGGATCGCGAACCGGCACCTGCAGTCGATCCTGCCGAGCCTGCCGTTCCGGCGGCCCGCGATCGAGCGCCGCGCGCGCGACCGTGCGCGCAGCGAGCCGGCCGCTCGTGCTCGACTGCGGCGACGACGTGCGCCTCATGGGCCTGCACGCCGCGCCTCCTGCCGGCGTCCGCGGCCGCGCCGCCGCGCCTCGCCGTGCTGCTGCACGGCTGGGAAGGCAGCGCCGACTCGCTGTACCTGCTGTCGCTCGCGCAGCTCCTGCACGAGCGCGGATTCGACGTCGTCCGGCTAAACCTGCGCGACCACGGCGGCACGCATGCGCTGAACCGCGAGCTGTTCCATTCCTGCCGCCTGCCCGAGGTGGTCGGCGCCGTCGCGGCTGCAGTCGCTCTTCCCGGCAGCACCGGCTGATGCTCGCGGGCTTTTCGCTCGGCGGCAACTTCTGCCTGCGCGTCGGCGCGCGCGCGCGAGCGGCCGGGATCGAGATCGCGCGCATCGTCGCGGTCTGCCCGGTGCTCGATCCGGCGACGACGCTCGAGGCGCTCGAGACGGGGCCGGCGATCTACCATCAGCTACTTCCTGCACAAGTGGCGGCGCTCGCTGCGGCTCAAGCAGGAGGCCTGGCCGGGCGACTACGACTTCGGCGACATGATCGGCGACCGGTCGCTGCGCAGCATGACCGAGCGCATGGTGCTGAAGTACACGGAATACCCGGACCTCGCGAGCTACCTCGTCGGGCTACGCGATCACGGGCGCGCTGCTCGAGTCGCTGGACGGCGCCGACGCACGCTGATCATCGCAGCGGACGACCCGATGATCCTCGACGCGGACCTCGCGCGCCTCGCGCGCCCGGCGTCGCTCGAGCTCACCGTCACGCGCCACGGCGGGCACTGCGGCTTCATGGACGCGCTCGCGGGGCCCGAGCTGGATCGACCGGCGGATCGCGAGCGAGCTCGAGCGCAGACTGATCAGCCGGCGACGCGCTTCCAACTGCGCCCGCAGGAATCCGACAATTAGCGGCTCGTAGTTCGCAATGGTATTTACATCATAGAAAGCAAAGTTCTCGGCGTTATCGGCGTATTCCTGTGATTCTGCGCCAGAGAAAAAGCGCCAACCACTGTCGTGCGCGTTGTCAGGCGCCTCGCGATACATGTAGCCGACCAGTTTGCCGTCAACCGTAATTTCATCAGAGGCGATACAGAACCGAATCCAATTGCCACCTCGCGCAGCTCTGACGCAGCAATGCGAAATACTTTCGCCATGGCCTTCCGGTCGGATGTCTAACTACAATTAGTGGTCATCAATGACGTGATGTTTTACGTCATTCATGCAGGATGATCACCTGGCTGTGCAGTAAGTCCTGTGTAGGCTCGCAATCAACATGATCTAACTGCGATGCAATGCGCCTCAGCCTGGCCGCGCCGTCGCTATTCTCCCCGCCCGCGGCCTCGCGCATCAGCCCCAGCCACTTGAGGTAGCGCGCGAGCAGCCCGCGGCTCTTGTTCCGGCTCGAAGCGCTCGACGGGCGGGCCGCGAAAGCCCGCGGGCATCCCGGCCACCAGGCAGGCGAGCCCGCGCGAGGTCGCCTCGCGGTCGCTGCCGCGGTCCACCGGCGACTCCGAGAGGCAGGCGAGCATGCGGCACAGCAGGCGGTTCTCGGCGAGCCCGCCGCTCGCGACGAGGCGCGCGGGCGCGGGTCGATGGCGGTCCATCTCGTCGAGGTTCGCCTTGATCAGGAAGACGACGCTCTCGAGCACCGCGCGGCACTGCTGCAGGTCCGTGCCCTCGCCGACGAAGCGCGACTCGAAGTCCGGCCGCCAGAACGGCGAGGCAAGGCCGGCGACGCCGTTCAGGAAGAACGGCGCGTCGTCGTCGACGAGCGGCGCCCGGTCGAGCAGGGCGAGCAGCCGGTCCGCGGCGGCACCCTGGTGCCGCTCGAGCCAGGCGAGCGCGGCGCCCGCGCCGTTGACCGAACCCTCCAGCACGAAGTCGCAATGCTCGTCGTCGGCGCGGATGACGCTCGTGAGCAGCGGCGGGGCGCGCAGCGCGTCCGTCGTCGGCCGCAACACGAAGGCGCCGGTCCCGAGGTTGACGTAGGCGGCGTCGAAGTCGAGCGGGCCGGCGGCGAACGGGACCACCGACTGGTCGCCGTTGCAGGTGTTGACCGGCACGCGGCAGCCTTCGCAGTCGAGCGTGCCGAAGGCATGCGAGGTGCCGGTCGCGCGCGGCAGGATCGCGCGCGGGATGCCGAACAGGTTCGAGCAGCTCGTCCGACCAGTCGCGCTCGAACGGCGACCAGAGGAGCGTGCGCGCCGCCGTCGACGCGTCGGCAAGCAGCGGCCGCTCCTCCAGCAGCCGGTGCAGCAGCCAGCTCGCGAGCGGCCCGGCGCGCAGCCGCGACTGCGCGGCGGCGCTGCGCACTTCCGGCAGGTGGTCGAGGCACCAGCGCAGCTTGCTCGCGCCGTAGTGCGGGGAAAGCTGGAGTCCCGTGAGCCGCTGCACCTCCTCCGCGCGGCGCGCGAGGCCCCTGAGCCAGGTGGCGCCGCGGGTGTCCTGCCAGGAGATGACCGGCGCAAGCGGGCGGCCGTCCCCGGCGTCCCAGCAGGCGATGCTCGAGCGCTGCACGGCGAGGCCGGCGGCTGCCCAGCGCGCGGCCGGCACGATGCGCGCGAGCTCGGCGAGCGCCGTGCCGACGCTCGCGACGATCTCCTCGGCGTCGTGCTCGACGTGGCCGATGGCGTTGCGCTGCGTCGCGATCGTGACGAACGCGGCGCCCTCGATCGTGCCGTCGGCCGCGAACGCGCTGGCGCGCGTCGCATGGCCGCCCTGGTCGATGGCGACGTAGACCTTGCCCGTCATGCGCGCGCCGTGTCGCGCGCGGCGAGCTCGCCGGCGAGGCGAAGCGGTGCCATCGACTCGACCATGCCGACGCCGCGCGCGGCGAGCTCGAGCGCGAGCGAGGCGTCCGTCACCTCGTAGGCAACCCAGGTCCAGCGTCCCGTCGGCAGCGCCCGCGCGGCGGTCAGCTTCCGGTGGTCGCAGAACACGTACTCCGGCTGCATCAGTTCGAGCACCGGGCGGAGCTGCATCGGGTCGCCGTCCAGGACCCAGCCGATCGGGCAGCTTGCCGGACGCGCGCGCGAGCCGGCAGGCGTCGGCGTCGAACGAGATGAAGACGCAGCGCTCCTGCACCGGCGCGAGCGCTGCCAGCACCCGCTCGACGCAGTGCGCGCGGCCGTGGTGCACGAGGCTTGCGCGCTTGACCTCGACGAAAGCCCGCGCCTTCGGTAGTCCGCCATCAGCTCGGCGACCGCGGACAGTCGCGGCAGCGCCGTGCCGGCGTGCGCGCCGCCGAAGCGCGCCGGCTCGCCGGCGTCGATGCCGTCGAGCTGGCCCGACATCATGAGCCGCAGGTCCCCGGCGCCGCGGGTGGTGCGATCGAGGCTGGCGTCGTGGATCACGAACGGCACGCAGTCGGCGGAGAGCTGCACGTCGAATTCGGCGAATTCGAGCCGCCGCCAGGCCGCCGCGAGCGCCGGCAGGCTGTTCTCAGGAAAGTGTTCCGCGTCGCCCCGGTGCGCGACGATGGCGGGCAGCATGCGCGGCATCATACGCGCGCCGCTGCCCGGGCCTTCAACCGGCCAGCCGTCGCCACAGCGCGCGGCCGACCAGCCGCGCCTGGTCGGCGAGTCCGAAGCGCTTGAGGTTGGTCTTGATCACGCCCTCGGTGAAGCGGGTGCGCTTCGAGTAGTCGATGCGGACGTCCACCAGCACCGGCTGGCCGCGCGCGGCGGTCGCCAGCGCATCGGCGAGCACCTCGTCGACATCATCGTCGTCGCGCATCAGGCGGAATGCCACCCGGTTCGCGTTGGCGAGCCCCTCGAAGTCGAGCTCCGGCAGCACCGTGCAGGTCTTGCGGTTGTACGGCGTCTCCTGCGCCTGCGCGATCTGCGCGAGCTCGCCATCGTTGAACACGAACCAGGCGACGCCGGCCTTCTGCGCGACCGCGGTTGCCATTTCGAGGCCGGTCATCCGCGCCGCGCCGTCGCCGACGATGCCGACCACCGTGCGGTCCGGCCGCGCGAGCTTTGCGCCGATGACGCCGGGAATGCAGTAGCCCATCGAGTTGAAGTCGGAGGGCGAGAAATAGGTGCGCGGCGCGTGGATGGGCATCAGCTCGGCGACCAGGAACGTGTGGTTGCCGTCGTCCGCGACGACGATCCCGTCGTCCGGAAGCCGTGCGCGCAGCGCGCCGAAGAATCGCTGGGGATTGACGCGGCCTTTCGAATCGTGCGCCAGCCATTCCTCGCGGTAGTCGCGCTTGTCCTTCGCGATCGCGGCGGCGACGGCGTCGGCCCGCGCGCGCGAGGCGGTGCCGCCGAGGGCGTCGCGCAGTGCGGCCAGCGTCGGCCGCGCGTCCCCCTCGAGCGCGACCGCCGCGGGATAGTTCGCGCCGAACACCTGCGGGTTGATGTCGACGTGCACGAGGTTCGCGGGCGGCTCCCAGCCGTAGCTTCCGGTCGGGATCTCGGCGAAACGGGTGCCGGCCGCGAGCAGCGCATCACAGCCCGAGAAGGCGTTCTCGACGGCCGGGACCGCGGCGCGACCGAGCGCGAAGCCTGCGTGCAGCCGGTGGTTGCCGGGGAATGCCGACAGCCCCTGCAGCGTCGTCGAGACCGGGGCGCCGAGCAGCTCCGCGATCGCGATCAGCTCGGCCGTCGCGTCAACCGCGCCCCAGCCGCAGAAAATGGCCGGCCGCTGCGCGGCGCGCAGCAGCGCTGCCGCGCGCGCGATGTCGCCCGCGGCGGCGCGGCACCCGGTCGGCGGGGCGGGCGCGAACGCCGGCCGCTCACCCGCATCGCCCGGCATGAGCTGCAGGTCGACCGGGATCTCGACGAACACGGGGCCCGGCTCGCCGGACGTCGCGACGCGGTACGCCTCGTGGATCACGGGAATCACGTCGGCATGGCGCTCGACGCGCCAGCGGCCCTTCGTGATCGGCGCGAGCAGCGCGTGCTGGTCCATGTCGTGCAGCTGGTAGGCGCGGCCGAGGTCGCGCCGCACGCCGCCCGCGATCACGAGCATCGGGATGCCGTCCAGGAAGGCCTCGCCGATGCCGCTCGCCGCGTGGGTCACCCCGGCTGCCGGCACGATCGCGAGCACGCCCACACCAGCGCCCGTGCGGCTGACCGCGTCCGCCATGAAAGCGCCGCCGCCCTCGTGCGCGACCAGGACCGGCGTGATCGTGCCGGACGCGCCGAGCTCGTCGTAGAGCTCGGTGTTGTGCACGCCCGGGATGCCGAACGTGTGCCGGACCCCGAGCTCCTCGAGAGCTTCGCGCGCGAGCCGCGCCGCCGTCTTCCGCATGCTGCCTCCCCCAGAAGGCAGCGTAGCCTATCCGGCGGCGATACTTGCGGTCAGGTCTTGATCATCCGCCAGTCGCCCTCGCCGAACCGGCAGGCGCTGCCACGCTTCGTGACCTGGCGGCCGTCGTACTGCCGCAGCAGCGAGAAACTGCGACAGACCTGGCCATCGCGCTCGAAGCGGCCGTCAGGAGCAAGCATGTAATTCAGGCCGCTCCGGCTGCCGTCCCAGGTGACGCGCTGGCCGTCCTCGAGCAGTTCCAGCGAATGGCCGAAGCACGCGCGGTCGTTGTCGTCCATCTCGTCGCCGATCTCGTGGCCGATGATCGCGCCGATCGTGGCACCCGCGAGGATCGCGATCAGCTGGTCGTCCCCGTCGCTGACCGCCGCGCCGATCGCCCCGCCGACCGCCGCGCCGAGGGCGGCACCGACGCGGTCGCGGTTGCAATGGCCTTCGCGGATGCCATAGTCGTCGGACCACTGCTTGCCGGTGTAACCGACGTAGTACGGGTCATGCTTCTTGCGCCAGCCGTGTGCAGGCGCGTGCGATGGCGGGTCGGCCATCACCGCGGCTGGCGCCACAGCCATCGCCGCGAGCGCCAAGGCCGCGACGCGAATGTACCTGCTTGTGTTCACGGTTTGCCTCCCGTGTGAAAAGGATGGCGCAGTCTAGGCGCGGCGCGCCTGAATGCTTCGTGAACGGGTCGTCAGAACGCGTTGATGCCAGTGAGCTCGCGGCCGATCGTGAGCTGGTGGATCGTCTCGGTGCCCTCGTACGTGATCACGCTTTCGAGGTTGAGGGCGTGCCGGATCGGGACGTACTCAGCGCTGATGCCGGAGCCCCCCAGCATGTCGCGCGCGTCGCGGGCGACGTCGATCGCCACGCGGCAGTTGTTCCACTTGGCGAGCGAGACCTGCGAGGGGTGCATGTTGCCTGCGTCCTTGAGCCGCCCGAGCTGCAGCGACATGAGCTGCGCGCCGGTGATGCCGCGCGCCATGGCCGCGAGCCGGATCTGGATCGCCTGGTTCGCGGCGAGCGGCCGGCCGAAGAGGATCCGCGTCTTCGTGTAGTCGAGCACCTGCGCGAGGCAGGCCTGGGCGGCGCCGATCACGCCCCAGGTGATGCCGAAGCGCGCCTGGGTCAGGCAGGAGAGCGGGGCCTTGAGGCCGACCGTGCTGCCGGGCAGGACGTTCTCTTCCGGCACGACGACATCCTCGAAGAACAGCGCACCCGTCGCCGAGGCGCGCAGCGAGAACTTGCGCTCGATCTCGGGCGCCGCGTAGCCGCGCATGCCCTTCTCGACGATGAAGCCGCGGATGCCTTCCTCGGTCTTCGCCCACACGATGGCGAGGTCGGCGATCGGCGCATTCGTGATCCACATCTTGGCGCCGTTCAGGACCCAGTCCTTGCCGCGGCGCTTCGCGTGGGTCTTCATGTTCCCCGGGTCCGAGCCGCCCTGCGGCTCGGTGAGGCCGAAGCAGCCGATCAGCTCGCCGGTCGCCATGCGCGGCAGGTACTTCTCGCGCTGCGCCTCGCTGCCGAAGGCGTGGATCGGGTACATGCACAGGCTCGACTGCACCGAGACGAAGCTGCGTATCCCCGAGTCGCCGCGCTCCAGTTCCTGGCAGATGAGCCCGTAGGAAACGGAGTTCATTCCCGCGCAACCGTAACCGCTGATCGAGCTGCCGAGCAGCCCGAGCGAAGCGATCTCCGGCACCAGGTCGTGCGGGAACGTGTGCTCCTCGAAGTGCTTCTGGATGACCGGCAGGATGCGCTCGTCGACCAGGCGCGCGACCGAGTCGCGCACCATGCGCTCCTCGTCGGACAGCGACGCGCCGATGTCGTAGAGGTCGAGCGGACTCAAGCAGCCGGCATCCCGAGGCGGCCGACGAGATCCTGGGCCATGCCCTCGGCGTCGTGCGCCTTCCCGACCGCGGTCTCGAGGTCGCCGCGGGCCTGGGCCGCGCCGGCTTCATCCCACGCCGATCGCGCGCTCGCCAGCGCCGCGTTTGCCTCGTCGAGCAACTGCTTGTCCATGCCTTCCGGGAGCTTGCGCAGCTTGCCGAGCTCTTCCAGGCGGCCGCCGATGCCGGCGAGCAGTTCCGGCAGGCTGCTCGACATCCGTGCCCAGTCGGCGTTCAGCTCCGCGATGTGCTTGTCCTTCGCGGCTCGCGGCTTCGCGGGCGAGCGCCTCGGCTTCGGCCGGCACGTTTCTCACCGCGGCAATGGCGTCCGCGTAGCGCTCCTCCTTGAAAGCCGTACGCGCCGTCTCGAGGCCCTTCTTCACCTCGGCGTAACGCTCCGGAACGTACTTCGCCGCGTCCTCGTAGACCGCGTTCAGCGCGTTCTCGGCGGCGGTGATGGCGTCCTGCGCGGGGTCCTTCTGCGAGCAGGCGGCGAGTGCGATCGTGGCCGCGAGGGCGGCGAGCAGGGTGCGGCTGTTCACGGCAGGCCTCAGGAAGCCTTGACGCCGAGGGAATCCATGATGGCGACGATCTTCGCCTTGGCATCGCGGGCCGTGAGCACCGTCGCCTCGAAGGTCTGGCTGGTCATTTCCGCCGCCGCCTTGCTCCAGGCGTCACGCGCGGCGTCGTAGTCCGCAACGGTCTGCTTCCAGGCGTCCGCGGTCATGCCTTTTGGCGGCCGGCCGCGCTGCGCGGAAATCTTCTTGTCCATCGACGCGATCATCGGCGGCATGGACTTGATCAGCTCGTTCCACTCGGACTCCATTTCGATCAGGGTCTGGGCGCGCTTGATCCGGGCATCGGCAACCGCGCGCTTGATGTCGTCCTGCGCAGCCGTCGCCCCGGCGACGACGTCGCCGTAATCCTGGCTGGCGACCGACTCGCGCAGCGATGCGATGCGCGCTTCCACTTCCGCGTAGCGCTCGGGCAGGTACTTCTGGATCTCGGCGCCCATCTCCTTGAACTTCGTCTCGACGGCCGCGAGCGCCGCCTCGGCGGGCTCCTTCTGGCTGGCGCAGGCCGCGAGGCCCAGCATGAGTGTGGCCAGCGCCGCCGCGCGGAATGCCCTGGATCCATTGATCATCGCGTTACTCCCGGGGGATTGACGACCGCATAGATTACCACCGATCGGGTACGATTCCGCGCGTGAAGATACCCGAGATCCTGATCGTCGAGACCGTACATCAGCCGGGCAGCCTCGCGAGCGTGCTGCAGGTGATCGCCGATGCGGGACTCACCATCGACCACCTGCAGGCGCTGCGGCGCGAGCAGGGCCGCACGCTCTGGGAGATCACGCTGGAGATGGACGAAGAGGCGGATCGCAGCCTCTACGCCCGCATCGACGCGCTGCCCGTCGCGCGCTTCGTCGGCAAGTCGGACCGCGTGTTCGACCGGCATCGCGGCGGTAAGCTGCGCACGCAGTCGGCCATCCCGATCACGACGCAGCAAGTGCTGCGCGACATCTACACGCCGGGCGTCGCCCGGGTTTGCCTCGCCATCCACAAGGATCCCGCGCTCGCGTACGAGTACACGAGCCTCGGCAATTCGGTCGCGATCGTGACCAACGGCACGGCGGTGCTCGGGCTCGGCGACATCGGGGCGCTGGCGAGCCTGCCGGTCATGGAAGGCAAGGCCGCGCTGTTCGCGACGCTGGTCGGCATCAACGCCGTGCCGATCCTGCTCGACGAGAAGGACCCGGCGCGCTGCATCGACTCCATCGCCAGGATCGCCGCGGGCTTCGGCGCGATCCAGCTCGAGGATTTCGCGGCGCCCGCCTGCTTCGAGATCGAGGAGGGTCTGCGCGCGCGCCTCGGCCGGCCGGTGCTGCACGACGACCAGCACGCAACCGCGGTCGTCACGCTCGCGGCCGTGCTGAACGCGACGCGCCGCGCGGGGACTTCGCTCGGCGACTCGGTCGTCGGCCAGATCGGCCTCGGCGCCGCCGGCATCGGCATCGTCAGGCTGCTGCAGCAGGCCGGCGTGCGGCGCGTGCTCGGCACGGACCTGGACGCGGGCGCCGTGCGGCGCCTGACCGCCATGGGCGGGGAAGCGTCGACGCTCGCGGAGATCATGCAGAAGGCCGACATCGTCATCGCGACCACCGGCGCGCGCGGATTGATCGCGCCCGAGTCCGTGCGCAAGGGCCAGATCATCCTCGCGCTGTCCAACCCGGACCCGGAGATCGAGCCGGCCGACGCGCTCGCCCACGGTGCGGCGATCGCGGCGGACGGGAAGGGGATCAACAACCTGCTGGCATTTCCAGGGCTCTTCAAGGGCGCGCTCATCGCGCGCGCGACGCGCTTCAGCGACGCCATGCTGCTGGCGGCGGCCGGCGCGATCGCGGAACTTGCGCGCGGGGACGACCTGGTGCCGGACCCGCTCGATCGCGGGGTGCACCAGGCCGTGGCGGAGGCCGTCAGCCGGTCATCGCGGCCCGCAGCTTGACGAGCGCGGCGGACTCGATCTGCCGGATGCGCTCGGCGGAAACGCCATAGTCCGCGGCGAGCTCCTGCAGCGTCTTCTTGTCCTCGCCGAGCCAGCGCGACCTGATCACGGTGCGGCTGCGCTCGTCGAGGCGTTCAAGGGCGGAGGTGAGGTCGCCTGACATGGCGCCCTCCCACTCGTCCTGCTCGACGATCGTCGCCGGGTCCGACTCGGGTGCGGGCAGGTAGAGCGAGGGCGATGCGACGGACTCCTCGTCGCCCGCGTCCGGTGCGGGGTCGAAGGACAAGTCGCGCGCGGAGAGACGGCGTTCCATCTCGCGCACCTCGCGTGCGTCCACGCCGAGCTCGCCGGCGACCGCCGCGGTTTCCTCGTCGGACAGCCAGGCAAGGTTCTTCTTCATGCGGCGCAGGTTGAAGAACAGCTTCCGCTGGGCCTTGGTGGTCGCGACGCGGACCAGCCGCCAGTTGCGGATCACGAATTCGTGGATCTCGGCCCGTATCCAGTGCACGGCGAAGCTGACCAGGCGCACGCCCATGTCGGGATTGAAGCGCTTGACGGCCTTCATGAGGCCGACGTTGCCTTCCTGCACCAGGTCGCCGACCGGCAGGCCATAGCCCATGTAGCCGCGCGCGATGTGCACGACGAAGCGCAGGTGCGAAAGCACCAGCGTGTGCGCAGCCTCGAGGTCCTGCCCATCGCGGAAGCGGCGGGCGAGTGCGAGCTCGTCCTCGCGGCTCAGCATCGGGATCGCCGACACGCGCTCGATGTAAGCCTCGAGGCTGCCGAGCGGGCCGGTGAGGGCGAGGGCGGGGTTCGGGAGCGTGAGAGCTTGGCCAGTCATTTTGATCGGTTACCTCCGGAGATCGATACTAGCACTCGTGTCAATAGAGTGCTAAGTGCCCCGGAAGTTCCCGCCGGAACTGCCATAAAGTCTTTAGAAAACAGTCAGTTATGCGCGAGGTTCGATGCGCCGCAAGTGATAGGTTGCTGCCAGCCAGGCGCCCATCAGACCGAGCAGCGCGCCACTCCCCGCCAGCACCAGCCACTCCTCGCGGGTGAGGCCCCGCAGGGTGAAAGTGGTGCCATAGGCAGCGGCCAGACGCTCGACGAAGGGGCCCAGCGCGACGAGCCCGGCGGCGATCAGCGCGAGGGCGAGCAGCCCGCCGCCGAGTCCCTGCCAGAGGCCGGAGTAGAGGAAGGGCCGGCGCACGAAGGCGTTGCTGCCGCCGACCAGCTTGGTCACTTCGATCTCCGCGCGCCGGCCGTTGATCTCGAGGCGGATCGTGTTGCCGACCACGGCCAGCACGCCGGCCGCGAGCACCGCAGCGACCAGCAGCACGAGCCTTTGCAGCGTGTCCTCGATCGCGTGGATCCGTCGCACCCAGTCCGTGTCGGCCTCGACGAGGTCCACGCGCTCTATCTTGCGCAGCTCCGCCGCCAGCGCTTCCATGGCCGCGGCCGTATCGTACGGCGGCGTGGGCCGCACCTGGACCAGCCACGGCAGCGGGTTCTCCGGCAGCGCCTCGAGCGCATTGCCGATGCCGGAGAGCTGGCGGAATTCCGCGAGCCCCTCGTCGGGGCTCACCAGCACCGCATCGCCGACGCCTTTCTTCGCCTCGATGGCGGCGACCGCCTGCCTCGCCTGAGCGGCGGTCGTCGACATGGCGAGATAGGCGGAAAGCTGCACGGTGTCGTCGAGCCCGTCGGTCACGACGCGCATGTTCGCAACCGCGAGCCACAGTGCCGCCGGCAGCGCGAGCGCGATGCCGATCACGACGATCGTAAGGAAGGTGGCGAACGGCTGGCGCGCGAGCCGCCCGAGCGAGCCGAGCAGCGCCTGCCCATGGCGCTCGAAGTGCGTGGAAACGGCGTCAGGCAGCGGCATGCGGCACCGAGGCGAGGTGGCCTTTCTCGATGTGCAGTCGCCGCACGCGGAAGCGCTCGAGCAGGTGCACGTCGTGGGTCGCGACCAGCACCGTGACGCCGACCGCGTTGAAGCGCTGGAACAGGTTCATGACCTCGAGCGCGAGGTCCGGGTCGAGGTTGCCGGTCGGCTCGTCGGCGATCAGCACCGGCGGCTTGGTGATGACGGCGCGGGCGATGCCGACCCGCTGCTGCTCGCCCGCCGACAGCTCGAGCGGGAAGGAGCGCTCGCGGCCGAGCAGGCCCACCTGGTCGAGCGCCGCGCGCACGCGCTTGTCCATTTCCCGGCGTGGCACGCCGCCGATCGCGAGCGGCAAGGCGACGTTGTCGTACACCGGCCGGTCGTCGAGCAGCCGGTGGTCCTGGAAGACGACGCCGACCTGGCGACGGAAAGCCGGGATTGCGCCGCGTCGCAGCGCGGCAGTGTTGCGCCCGTTCACGAATACCTGGCCGCGCGTCGGGCGCTCGAGCAGCGCGATCAGGCGCAGCACCGTGCTCTTGCCCGCGCCGGAGTGCCCGGTCAGGAATGCCATCTCTCCCGTCTCGAGCTCGAACGACAGCTCCGAGAGGGCTTCGCGGCCGTTCGGGTATCGCTTGAAGACGCGGTCGAATTGGATCACGGCGTGCCGGCTGCCACGGGCCGCAGCAGCCCCTCGACATAGGCCCGGGCGTCGAAGATACCGAAATCCTCGGCCTGTTCGCCAACGCCGACGAAGCGAATCGGCAGCCCGAAGCGCCGGGCAATCGCGATAACAACGCCGCCCTTCGCGGTGCCGTCGAGCTTGGTGACGGCGATGCCGGTGACGCCGATCGCCTGCCCGAACTGCTCCGCCTGCCGCACGGCGTTCTGGCCGAGCCCCGCATCGAGCACGAGCAGCACCTCGTGCGGCGCTTCCGGGTCGAGCCGCTTCAAGACGCGGGCGATCTTCGCGAGCTCGTCCATCAGGTGCGACTGCGTGTGCAGGCGTCCCGCGGTGTCCGCGATCAGCACGTCGGTGCCGCGCGCCCTGGCCGACTGCAGCGCATCAAAGACGACCGCCGCCGGATCCGCGCCGGGTGCCTGCGAGACGACCGGCACGCCGTTGCGCTCGCCCCAGACTGCGAGCTGTTCCACCGCGGCGGCGCGGAACGTGTCGCCGGCCGCGAGCATCACGGACAGTCCCCCGTCCTTCAGCCGCCGGGCGAGTTTGCCGATCGTGGTCGTCTTGCCGGAGCCGTTGACGCCGATCACAAGAATCACGAACGGCTTCTTCGACCGGTCGACGACCAGCGCCTGCTCGACTGGCGCCAGAATCGCGAGCAGCGAGGCGGCGAGCGCAGCCTCGAGGGCCTTGGCGTCGGCGAGCTCCGAGCGTGCAACCTTCTGGCGGAGCCCGGAGAGGATCTCTTCCGTTGCTTCCACGCCGACGTCCGCAGCGAGCAGGCGCGTCTCCAGTTCCTCGAGCAGCGCGGCGTCGATGCGCCGCCCCGGGAGGAGGTCGGCGAACCAGCTGGTGCCCCGGTTGACGCGCGCGGCGAGTCGCGCGAGGAAGCCGTCCTGCGCGCTCAAGGAACGCGAGACCGGCTTATGGCTGGATCACCGCGTCATTCGTGATCACGATGGCATCGCCGTCGCTGGCCAGGAAGTCCGCGATCTGGCTCTGCAGCTCGATCGTCGTCTCCAGCGACGGTCCCGGATCAAGCAGCGAGTTGTGAATGCCCTGCGAGAACGGTACCCAGCCGCCATTTGTGCCCGCGACCGGATTGATACCGACCGAGTTGATGCGCGTCACGCCCGTGCCGCCCACGGTGTTGATCAGGCGTTGCGTTGACGCCGACCGGAACTACGGGATCGGTGGGAAATCCGCCAACACCGCCTTCGAAGGTCGAGAAATAGAGCTCCCGGCCGCCCGCCGCGGCGCCGGACATCGTCGACGCATAATTCACCGTGTCGGCGGCGTCGAATGCCGCCTGCACGTTGCGGAAGAAGTTGCGATACAGCGCGGTGTTCGGCTGCACGCCCCTCGCGGCCAGCAGGTCGTCGATGATCGGCCCATAGGTCGCGGAGTCCTTGATCGTCTCCGTCGAGCAGCGCCGCGGCGGAGGGCAGCGCCGATGCCTTGACCTCGGCGCCGAGCAGCCCGAGCACCGTTCCCGCATGCGTGCCACCCAGCGAATACCCGATGACGTGGATGCGTGCCGGGTCGAAGTCGGCGCCGGCGATGCCGTCGAAATCCATGACCGGAATCGTGCGCACGAGCGCGATGATGTCGACGATCGCCTGTCGCGAGTTGTCGCGCTGCGACCAGCACGTTGGTCGAGGTTGAGGAAATTGACGCCGGTGGGATCGACCTGGCCGTCCTGTCCCTGGCACGCCGAACTGCGCGTTGATCTGCAGGTCGAGGTCGAAGGTGCGCTCGAACGGCGTCGCAAAGGCCTGGGCGTAGGCCGCCGAGGACGGCGTGACGCCGTGCAGCGGCAGATCGATCGCGATCGTCGCGAATGCCACGCGAGGCCAGCGTGTCGGCGACGAGCAGGGCGTCCGTGCGGTCGCGCGGGAAGCCATGCACGAAGACGGCGACCGGCCAGCCGCCAGCCGGCTTCGGCATGATGTTCGGCACCATCAGGATCAGCGGAATGTCGATGGCGGTTCCTGCCGCCGGCACCGGATTGAAGCGCGTCAGGTTACGGCTCTCAGGATCGATGCCCGGCACAGGCGAAGGGCCTGCGGCTTGCCACGGCGTCGTCAACACCACGTTCGAGGTATCGTCCGGCGGCACCGCAAGGCGATAGTCGATGTTGAGAGATGCCGGCATAGATGTCGGCAATACCTGGCAAGCCCATGAATGAGGTGTTGAGTCCCGTGGCGGCCGACGGAATACTCGCGCGGCAAAGTTGTCGCGGCGAGGAATGCGAGCGTGTCGCGCGTCGCCACGGTCGAGAAGCTGAAGGACGCCACAATGTTTTCAGGTGGCACCGCCAATGACCCCGGTAACTGGCTGCCGATCGCCAGGTGCGCATAGGTCAGGCGGCATATGCCGTTCAGCGTCGGAATCGTGACCGATGCACATGTCGGGGGGTTGACCCCCGCAGTCAGGTCCGCGATCGCGGCGGTTCGGACGGTCAGGTATTCCGCATCGGGTGTCGCCGGCGTGCCGTTGGTGTCCGTGACGCCGTTCGTGATCAATATCAGGTAGCCGTTGTTGGTCCCGCCGGTCGACGGCACGAGCGGCCGAAGTGGGCGGATCAGGAGCGAGGTGCCCCCGGTCAGCAAGTCCGGCGAGACTCCGATCGAGTAATCCACGTCCGGCTGGAGGATGCCGAGCACGCCCACAGTCGCCTTGGTCGCGTTGTCGATCGCGACCTGGATCACGCGCACGTTCGCAGCCAGCGACGCCGGATCGATGGCCGCGGAAAAGTTGACGGTGATGTCCGAGCTCGTGGACCAGCCGTCCAGCGAATTCAGTGCCGCATGATGGGGCGTAAAATTGGCGATCGAAGCGGGCAGGTTCAGCGTGCCGTCGGTCGAGCCGCTGAAGTAAAGGTCGATCGGGAACGGCAGCACGCCGGCGCTCGGCCGGAACAATGGCACGAAATCGCCCGACGCCCGGCGTCGTGCCCGGGTTGCCGTTGCCCGAGGTCGGATCGGTCGGCCCGATGCTGTCGGAGCTCGAACCCCCGCAGCCCGCAATCAGGATGCCGGCGGCGAGAATTGCGGCGACAAGACGGTTGCTCATGTCGGAAGCTCCGGCAAAGTAAGGGTCGCGGGCGCGTATCATCGCGCAAGTCTAAGGGATGTGCGCTGCAAAAAAGATGGCCAATACCCTGCGCATCATCGGCGGCGACTGGCGTGGCCGGCGCATCCATTTTCCCGGCAAAGGGGCCATCCGGCCGACGCCGGACCGGGTCCGGGAAACCCTGTTCAACTGGCTGATGGCCAAGGTTTCCGGCAGCCGATGTCTCGACCTGTTCGCGGGGAGCGGGGCGCTGGGGTTGGAGGCGCTCTCGCGCGGCGCCGCGCACACCACGTTCGTCGAACGGGACCGCGAGAATGCCGCGCGCCTCAGGGAAACCGCGACGGCGCTGGCGCCCGGCCGCGCTACGGTCGTCGAGGCGGATGCGCTCGCCTGGCTCGCGGGGCAGCAGGCCGCGTTCGACATCGTATTCCTCGATCCGCCGTTTGCAGCCGGCATTCTCGCGGAAGCGATGCGGCGCCTCGATGCGCGCGGCTTGCTCGCGCCGGACGCATTCATCTACGTCGAAATGCCCGCGTCCGCGGGGGCGCCTGAGTTCCCCGCCGGCTGGCAGCCGCACCGGTCAGGGCGTGCCGGGGCGGTCGGGTATCATCTCGCCCGACGACAGCGGGAGGAGCCCGGCACGTGAACCCCAAGCGCAGTGCGGTCTATCCGGGCACTTTCGACCCCATCACCAACGGCCACCACGACCTGGTCCGACGGGCGACCGGGATCTTCGACCGGGTGGTGGTCGGGATCGCCGCCAACGCCGGCAAGACGCCGCTGTTCTCGCTCCCCGAGCGAGTCGAGCTCGCGCAGAAGGTGCTGGGGGACCTGCGAAACGTCACGGTGCTCGGTTACTCCGGGCTCACCGTCGAGTTCGCGCGCGAGCAGGGTTGCGGCGTCGTGGTGAGGGGCCTGCGCGCGGTGTCCGACTTCGAATTCGAGTTCCAGCTCGCCAACATGAGCCGACACCTAGCGCGCGACGTGGACTACGTGTTCATGACGCCGCTGGAGCAGTTCACCTTCATCTCGTCGACGCTGGTGCGCGAGATCGCGCTCTACGGCGGTGACGTCTCGGAATTCGTGCACCCGGCGGTTGCCGAGGCGCTCAGTGGCAAGAAGCGGACCTAGCGCTGGCAGTGCGGGCACCAGTAGGTGCTGCGCGCGCCCTGGGTGAACTGGCGGATCGGCGTGCCACAGCGCCGGCAGGCCTTGCCGGTGCGCTCGTAGACGAACAGTCGCTGCCGGAAGTAGCCCGGCATGCCCGAGGCGTCGACGTAGTCGCGCAGCGTCGTGCCCCCGGCGCCGATCGCGTCGGTGAGCACAGCGCGGATCGCGGCGACGAGCGCGTCCATGCGCGCGCGGCTCACGCGCCCTGCCGCGAGGCCGGGGCGGATGCCGGCCCGGAACAGCGCCTCGCTCGCGTAGATGTTGCCGACGCCCGCGACCGTGCGCGAATCCATGATGAAGGCCTTGACGGCAACGCGCTTCCCGCGCGCGCGTCGCCAGAGCGTGTCGCCGGTGAACTCCTCCGAGAGCGGCTCGACCGCGAGCCCGGCGAGCAGCCGGTGGCGCAAGGGCTCACGGTCCGTGAACAGCAGGCAGCCAAATCGGCGCGGGTCGTTGAAGCGCAGGCAGCGGCCCGAGTCGAGCACCAGGTCGACGTGATCGTGGGCGAATGGGGGAGTCGCTGCGTCGAGGATCCTGAGGCTGCCGGACATGCCGAGGTGCATGATCAGCGTGCCGGCGTCGGTGCCGATCAGCAGGTACTTCGCCCGCCGGCCGACGGAGCGGATCCGGGCGCCGGCGAGCTTCTGCGGCAGGGTGCGCGGCACGCGCCAGCGCAGGCGCCACTCGCGCACCAGGAGCCGGTCGATGCGCCGGCCGACGAGCCAGGGCTCGATGCCCCGGCGCGTCGTTTCTACCTCCGGGAGCTCCGGCATTCCATGCGGCCCGGCCTCAGAACTTGGTCCGGAATTCGGCGAACCAGCGCCGCGGCTCGTTGATCATGCCGGTCAGGTTGTTGAAGTCGATGCCGCCCACCGCGACGATCTCGTCAGTGATGTTGCGGCCGTAGACCGCGAACTCCTGGTTTCCGTCGTTCCAGGTGTATCCGACGCGCAGGCCGCCCTCGAGGAGTTCCTTGCCTTCGAATTCCGCAGCCTCGTAGAGGAAGAAATTCACTTCGCTGCGGTATGACCAGTCGGTGAACACGTAGAACTCTCCGCTACTGACGGGCATGCCCCAGCGAGCCGTCAGGTTCGCGATGACCTCCGGCGACTGCGGCAACGGGTTGCCGTCAATGCTGACCGTACCCGGGGCCGGTCCCGCCGGATCCTGGACCGTGCATCCGCCGCCGCAGGGCGCGACCCCAAGGGTCGGGTCGTCAAGCTCCGTGTCGTTGTAGCTCGCGCCGAGCGTGACCAGGAAGTTTTCGGTCAGGTAGGTCTCGAAATCGAGCTCCACTCCCTGCCCATCCGTCTGGTCGGCGTTCAGGAGGATCGCGAAGTTGGAGGTCCCGCCAACCGCCACGAGCTGCTGGTCGTCCATCGTGTACTTGTAGACCGTGAAGGCAAGTCGGCCTCGGCCGTCGAACAGGCTGGTCTTGACGCCCGCTTCGACGGACAGCACCTCTTCCGAATCGGCGACCGAGACCGTGTTGCCGAACAGCAGTCGCCCCTGGATGGACGGAGCGCGGAAGCCCGAGGCGACGCGGGCGTAGAAATTGGTGTCGTCGCTCGCGGCCCAGGTGCCGCTGACGTCCCAGCTGAGGTTGTCCGAGTCGGTGGTGACCTCGATCGGTCCGAGCGGTCCGGCGGGCGGAAAGGCCGGCGACAGGAAGCGCTGCGCGGAAAAGTCCTTCTCGTCATTCGTATAACGAACGCCGGCGCCTAGCGTGAAGGCGTCGCCAATCTCGAACTCGCCCGAGCCGAACACGGCCCAGGCCTCGTTGTCCTGGCGCTGCTCGACATCGCCGTTCAGCACGCCGCCACCCAGAGTATCGAAGTTGAGGGAGTCGATCGTCACGCTCTCGTCGAAGTAATAGACGCCCGCCTGCCAGTCGAACTTGCCCCAGTCGTTCGACTCCAGGCGGAACTCCTGGGTCAACTGGTCGTGGCTAGGCAGCCCGTCCGCAGACTCGGCAGGAAACGGAATGAAGCCCGGGCCGGAGGGCGGCGCAAACACCGCTCCGAAGCCGCCGTCGATGTCGCCGCGCGAGAGCGTGTCGATCGATTCGTAGCCCGTGATGGAATGGAGCGTCGTGCGGCCGAAATCGTAGGCGATGCGCAGGCTTCCGCCGACCGCGTCGAGCTCCTGGTCGTTCTGGCCGTCGATGGCAACCTGGTTCTCGCTGAAGCCGGGCACGAGGTCGTTCGTGCCGGGGACGAAGACGTTGGCGCGGAACATGCGGGCAGTGCCATCGAGGCTGCGCGCATGGATATTGACGAGCACTTCGAGCGGATCGGACTCGTAGAGGAACTGCACGCGGCCGGCAACCTCGTCGAAGCCCTCGAGCGCGTCGCCCTCGCCGGTGAACCGGTTGTCCACCCAGTCGTCGCGATGCTGGTAGATGCCGGACACGCGCATCGACCACTTATCGGACAGCGCGCCACCGACGGCGCCCTCGGCGTTGAACGTGCTGTGCGTGCCGTACGCGGCCTGTGCATAGCCGCCGCGCTCGCGCGAGGGGCGGACCGAGTTGAACTTCACGACGCCAGCCGGCGTGTTGCGGCCGAACAGCGTGCCCTGCGGACCGCGAAACATCTCGACCATCTCGAGATCGAACACCGGGAAGCCCTTCAGGATCGGGCTTTCCTGCACGACGTCGTCGTACACCAGCGAGACGGGCTGCGAGGCGTTCAGGTCGAAGTCGGTGTTGCCGAGGCCGCGGATGTAGAAGCGCGGGAAAGCGCGCCCGAACGACGACTCGATGCTGAGGCTTGGCAGCCGCGCTGACAGGAAGCGGATGTCGTCGCCGCCGGAGCGGATGGCGTCGAGGTTCTCGCCGAGACCGTCGACACCGCGACCGGGACGTCCTGGATGTTCTGTTCGCGACGCTGGGCGGTGACGATGATCTCGCCCAGGGACATCGGCGCGGCAGGCGCTTCCTGTGCCCCAGGCAGAGCGGCAGCGGCAGCGACGTGGCGCATGCGCCGAATGCAGGCATGAGCGACGCCCGCGAGGACGTCGCCCGTTGACGCGGGATTGCGGGATCGGCGCGAACGTGCCAGGGACTCGGCTCGGAATGGCGGGGAGTTTAGCCGAGCGGGCATGGCCGGCGGAACGGCCTACTTGATCTTGGCTTCCTTGTAGGTCACGTGCTTGCGCACGACCGGGTCGTACTTGCTGACTTCCATCTTTTCCGGATGGAGCCGCTTGTTCTTGGTCGTGGTGTAGAAGTGACCCGTGCCGGCGCTGGAAACGAGCTTGATCTTGTCGCGCATGGCATTTACCTCAGACGTGGGTTCCGGCGGCTCGCAGGGTCGCGATCACCTTCTCGAGCCCCTGCTTCTCGACCGTGCGCAGTCCGCGCGTCGAGAGCTTGAGCGTCACCCAGCGGCCCTCGCTCTCCAGCCAGAAGCGCTGCGTGTGCAGGTTCGGCAGGAAGCGGCGACGCTTCTTGATGTTCGAGTGGGAAACCTTGTTGCCGGAGCGCGGGCGCTTTCCGGTGACCTGGCAGACTCTGGACATGGCGGCTCTCTTGCGGGGCCGCGTATTAGACCAGCGAAGCTTTGGGTAGTCAAATCAGCGTGTTGCGCGGCCGGCAAGGCCTAGATAAGCCCTTTTTCCGCAAGGGAAACGCAGCATCCGTCGCCGATGATGAGGTGATCAAGGAGCCGGATCTCGACCAGGGCGAGGGCGTCGCGCAGCCGGGTCGTGATGATCTCGTCGGCCTGGCTGGGCTCGGCGATGCCGCTCGGATGGTTGTGGGCGAGGATGACCGCCGTGGCATTGCGGGCGAGGGCCTGCTTCACGACCTCCCGGGGGTGGACACTGGCGCCGTCGACGGTACCCCTGAACAACTCCTCGCAACTCGTCAGCCGGTGGCGGCTGTCGAGGAACAGGCAGCAGAACACCTCGTGCTCGAGGTCCCTGAGTCGCGCGATGAGGTAGTCGCGGGCGGCGCGCGGGCTCGCCAGCAGCGGGCCGGCCTGCAGGCGCTCGAGGTGGTGCCGGCGCACCAGCTCGAGCGCCGCCTGCAGCTCGGCCCAGCGCGCGGGTCCGACGCCCGACTGCGCGCAGAGCGACTGGCGCCCGGCGGTCAGCAGCCCCCGCAGCGAGCCGAAGCGGCCGAGCAGCGAGCGCGCGAGATCGATCGCGTTCATGCCGCTCGTGCCGTGGCGCAGCCAGATGGCGAGCAGCTCCGCCTCCGACAGCGCGCCCGAGCCGAGGGCGAGGAGCTTTTCGCGCGGCCGCTCGGCGGCAGGCCAGTCCCGGATGTGCATGCGGGCAGTGTCGCCGAGCCGGACCGCGCAGGCCTGTCGCAAAATGCGCCGGTTCCGGGATAATCGGCCCATGCAGAAACTCGAAGTGAAGATCCTCGATCCGCGCATCGGCCGCGACATCGAGCTGCCGCGGCGCGCGACCTCGGGCTCCGCGGGCCTCGACCTGCGCGCGTGCATCGACGCGCCGCTCACGCTCGAGCCCGGGCAGGCCGAGCTGATCCCCACCGGCATCGCGATCCATCTCGCGGACCCGGGATTGGCGGCCGTACTGCTGCCGCGCTCCGGCCTCGGCCATAAGCACGGCATCGTGCTCGGCAACCTCGTCGGCCTGATCGACTCGGATTACCAGGGCCAGGTAATGGTGTCGACGTGGAACCGCGGCGAGCGTGCCTACACCATCCAGCCGGGCGAGCGGATCGCGCAGATGGTCGTCGTCCCGGTGGTGCAGGTGGACTTCGAGATCGTCGAGGAGTTCGAGGCGTCCGCCCGCGGCGCGGGCGGATTCGGCAGTACCGGCTGAGGGAACTCAGCGGGGCTTGATCGTCCGCAGTTCCTGGTAGCGCTTGATGTCCGCTTCGAAGTTCAGGCGGATGCTCTCGCGCTCTTCGCGCCGCCTGACCAGATTGCTTTCCTGGGTCGCGATGTCGTCCGCCGAGCGGTCGAGGTCGGTGGCGAGCTCCTCAGGCAACAGCTGCGCGCCGGGCTCCTGGTTGGCCGGGGCGTAGCGCGACGCCATGCGCTCGATCTGGGCGCGCTGCGCGCGCAGGTTCGAGAGCGACTGTTCCTGGATCGTGAGCTGCGCGTCCACCAGCTCGAGCCGCGCGTCGCGCAGGACCTCGAGCTCCTGCACCGACTGGTAGGTCTGCAGCAGCACGCGGTCGCGGAGCTTGCGCTTCTGCTCGTCGCGCGCCGCCTTGTCCTCCGCCGCCTTCACGGCCGCTTCCTCGGGCGTGATCGTGCCTTCCTCGCGGCCGACCTTGACGCCCTGCTTGTTGAGTACGTCGCGGTCCTGCTCCGCGTACTCCGCGGGCACGCTGTCGCCGTAGTGGACCTGGCCGTTCTTGTCGACCCAGCGGTAGACCTTCTTCTGCTTGCTGTCCGTCTGCGCGTACGCCGCGCCCGCGAGCAGGGCGACGAGGAGGGCGGGCAGCAGCAGCTTGACGGACCGGGCGTTCATCCATGGCACCTCAGGCCGTATTATTCTTGATTCACGCCGCGAGTCCAGAACGTAACTGCTTCACGCTTCGCTGTCGACACAGTACGTCCTGCGGTGGTTCCGCAGGGATTGGAGCTCCTCGCTGTCCTCGCCGGCCTCCAGGTACTCGATCAGGTGGTCGAGCGTGATGATGCGGATGACGGGGATCCCGAGAGACGACTGGATCTCCTGGACGGCCGACTGGGCGCCCAGGCCGCGTTCCTGGCGGTCGAGGGCGAGCACGACGCCCGCGGGATTCGCGCCGGCGGATTTGATCAGATTCAAGGATTCCCGCACGGCGGTTCCCGCGGTCAGCACGTCGTCGACGATCAGCACGCGTCCGTCGAGCGGAGCGCCGATGAGCGCTGCCCCCCTCGCCGTGGGCCTTCACTTCCTTGCGGTTGTATGCGATCGGCACGTTGCGCCTGTGCTTCCCGGCGAACGCGACCGCGGTCGCGGTCGCGAGCGGGATGCCCTTGTAGGCGGGGCCGAACGAGCATGTCGAAGGCGACTCCGGACTCGACGATGGCCTGCGCGTAGCTCTCGCCGAGCTGCGCGAGAGCGCCGCCGTCGTTGATGAGTCCGGCGTTGAAGAAGTACGGGCTGGTGCGGCCGGACTTGAGCGTGAAGTCGCCGAAGCGCAGCACCTGCTTCGCGAGGATCATCTCGATGAATTCTTTCTGGTGCGATCGCATGCAGGCGCCTCTCGGCCATGCGTATGATTGCGCTGCGGCCGCGGCTACAGAATGCGCATCATTACCCTCAACTGCAATGGCATCCGCTCGGCGGCCGGGAAGGGGCTGTTCGAGTGGCTGCCCGCCCAGCGCGCAGACGTCGTCTGCCTGCAGGAAACCAAGGCCCAGGAGCACCAGCTGAGCGATGCCTGTTTCCGCCCCATGGGCTACCACTGCGGGTACTTCGACGCGAAGCGCCCCGGCTACAGCGGCGTCGCCGTGTACTCGAAGACGAAGCCCGACAAGATCGTCGCGGGGTTCGGCGTGCCGGAGTTCGATGACGAGGGACGCTACCTCGAGTTCCAGTTCGGGAAGCTGTCGGTCGTCTCGCTGTACCTGCCGTCGGGCTCGGCGGGCCCCGAGCGCCAGGCCTCGAAGTACCGCTTTCTCGACGCCTTCCTGCCGCACCTGAAGAAGCTTGCACGGCGCGACCGCGACTACGTGCTCTGCGGCGACATCAACATCGCGCACAAGGAAATCGACCTGCGCAACTGGAAGTCGAACCAGAAGAACTCCGGCTTCCTGCCCGAAGAGCGGGCGTGGCTCGATCGCCTGTTCGGCGACCTCAAGTGGGTGGACGCGTTCCGCGAGGTGGACCCGCGGCCGGACCAGTACACCTGGTGGTCGAACCGCGGCCAGGCGCGCGCGAAGAATGTCGGCTGGCGCATCGACTACCAGATTGCGAGCCCGCGGCTCGCGGGGCGTGCGAAGTCAGCGATGATCTTCCGCGACCGCTGGTTCTCGGACCACGCGCCGCTCACGATGGACTACCGGCTGTGAACCGGGAGCGCCGCAGCTGGAAGGAGGCGCTGCTCGTCTACCGGCAGCGGTCCGTGCTGTCGATGCTGTTCCTCGGGTTTTCCGCGGGACTGCCGTTCTACCTCGTGTTCTCGACGCTCTCGGCCTGG
Organism: uncultured Gammaproteobacteria bacterium; assembly: GCA_963817195.1. Lineage (GTDB taxonomy): Bacteria > Pseudomonadota > Gammaproteobacteria > Steroidobacterales > Steroidobacteraceae > SCUD01. Next base: position 32,585 of record CAWFNJ010000014.1, on the reverse strand, counting down.
CTGCGGCAGGATGGCATCGAGCGCGCGACGATCGGCATGCTCGCCTGGGTCGGCCTCGTCTACACGCTCAAGTTCCTGTGGTCTCCGATCGTCGATCGCTTCAGGCTGCCGCTGCTTCACGCGTGGCTCGGCAAGCGGCGCAGCTGGATGCTGGTCGCGCAGGTCGGCATCGGGTTCGGCTTGCTCAACCTCGCAGGCAGCGCGCCCGCAACCGACATCACGCACGTGGCAATCGGCGCGCTGTTCCTGGCGTTCTGCTCGGCGACGCAGGACATCGCGATCGACGCCTGGCGCATCGAGTCGGCCTCGCTTGACGAACAGGGCGCGATGGTCGCCGCCTACCAGCTCGGCTATCGCGCCGCCCTCATCACGGGCAGCGCCGGCGCGTTCGGCATCGCGCAGGGCTACGGCTGGGCGACGAGCTACACCGTCATGGCGTCGCTCGCAGGCATCGGCATCGTCACGACCTTCCTGGTGCGCGAGCCGGCTGTCGCCGCGAAGGCAGTCGGCGGGTGACCGCGAAGCGCGGGTCGTCGCGTGGCTGGAGGCACGCGCGCACTGGCCGCAGCCGCTGCGCAACTTCGGGGCCTCGTTCATCGGCGCCGTCATCTGTCCCTTCACGGATTTCTTCGCGCGCTACGGCATGCGCGTCGCGGCGATCACGCTGCTGCTGATCAGCACCTACCGGCTCACCGAGTTCACGATGGGCTCGATGGCGAACCCGTTCTACATCGACCACGGCTATTCGCTCGGGCAGATCGCGACCGTCGTCAAGGCGATCGGCCTGCCGGTCTCGATGGCCGGCGTGATCGCCGCCGGCTTCATCATCGCGAAAGCCGGCCTGCGGTTCGCGCTGTTCCTCGGCAGCATCCTGATCGCGCTGTCGAACCTCGGGTTCGCGCTGCTCGCGACGACCGAAGCGCCGCTGCTGCTCGGCCTCGGCCTCGTCAACGCCCTCGACATGCTCGCGCAGGGCGTTCATGGCACGGCGCCTCATCGCGTTCCTGTCGGGCCTGACCTCGACGCGCTACACGGCGACCCAGTACGCGCTCTTTTCGTCGCTCTACGCAATCTTCGGGAAACTGCTCGAGGGCACGTCCGGTTTCGTGGTCGACGCCATCGACTACCCGGCGTTCTTCACCTACACGGCGTCGCTGAGCCTGCCGGGCCTCCTGCTGCTCGCCTGGCTGAGCCGTCGCGGACTGCTCGACTGGCATGGCAAGATCGCCACGCGGGACGGCCGGGATGCGGGCAATGACTGACGAGGTCCTCAAGTTCTTCGTGCTGTTCTTCGTCGTGGTCGAGCCGGTCACGCTGGTGCCGCTGTTCGCGGCGATGACCGAGGGCGAAGACGAGGCCTTTCCGCCGCCGCATGGCGCTCAAGGCGGTGTGCATCGCGGGGCTCGTGCTGTTCCTGTTCGCCGTCGGCGGCGCGGCGTTCCTCAAGGTCATGGGCATCAGCATCGATGCCTTCCGCATCGCGGGCGGCATCATGCTGTTCCTGATCGCGCTCGAGATGGTGTTCGCGCGCGAGTCCGGCACGCGCACGACGTCCGAGGAACAGGAAGAGGGCAGGAAGCGCAAGGACGTCGTCCGTCTTCCCGCTCGCGTTCCCCTTCATCGCGGGACCCGGCGCGCTCGCGATCGTGCTGCTGACCTTCGGCGCGTCGCGCGACGACCTCGCGCTTTCCGTCGGGCTGTTCGGCGCCGTCGATCGCGGTGCTGCTCATCACCTACCTGCTGATGCGGCTGACGCCGCTCGTGATGCGGGTGATGGGCGTGACCGGCGGCAACGTCGTGAACCGCCTCTCGGGCGTCGTGCTTGCGGCGCTCGCCGTGCAGTTCATCATCACCGGCGTAACGAACGCCTTTCCCTAGACGCAGTCCTTAGATGGGCACGTCCCGTCTGTGAACTCCAGGTCGAAGACGCGGTGGCCGAGCCGCCGGCCGCGCCGCTCGAAGCGGGTCGTCGCCGCGCTCCGGCCGCTCGATGCAGCCGCCGTCCGGCGCGGCATTCGTCAAGGTCGCGGCGAAGCCGCGAGCACCTCGAGCATCCACGCCGCGTAGGGCTCCCAGTCGGTCGCGAGCTTGAACCGCCCGCCGGGCTTCAGCCGGCTCGCGACCAACGCCGCGAACGCCGGCTGCACGATGCGGCGCTTGTGGTGGCGTTTCTTCGGCCAGGGATCGGGAAAGTAGAGCAGGACCTCGTCGAGCGCGGCGGGCGGGACCATGTGTTCGAGCACTTCGACCGCGTCGTGCGCGACGACGCGGACGTTCGCGAGCCCCCGCGCCTCGACGGCGAGCAGGCAATGCCCGATGCCGGGCGGGTGCACCTCGGCTCCGATGAAGTCGGTCTCGGGCGACGCGGTCGCGAGCTCGACGAGCGTGTCGCCGTTGCCGAAACCGATCTCGAGCACCCGCGGCGCGTGGCGCCCGAACACGGCATCGAGATCGAGCGGGCCGCGGCGCATAGGGAATGCCGTAGCGGGGCAGCAGCTCCGCGAGCGCGCGCTTCTGCGCTTCCGTGATGCGTCCGGCGCGCAGCACGTAGCTCCGGATGGACCGCCGCTCGGTGTTCATCCGCGGACGATGAGGTCGCGGCGCAGTGCCGCGACGTCGACGCATCCCGTCAGCGCGAGCGTGCGGTCGAACTCGTCGGCGAGGATCGCGAGCGCACGCGCGGCGCCGGCTTCTCCGCCGGCCGCGAGGCCGTACACGGGTGCGCGGCCGAGCAGCACGCCCTCGGCGCCGAGCGCCACTGCCTTCGCGATGTCGGAGCCGCGGCGCACGCCGCCGTCCACCAGCAGCGAGAGCCGGCCGTCGACCGCGCGCGCGACCTCGGGCAGGGCCTCGAGCGCCGCTGATCGCGCCGTCGAGCTGGCGCCCGCCGTGGTTGGAGAGCACGAGGCCGTCGACGCCGGCCGCGAGCGCGCGCTCCGCGTCGTCGGCCCGCAGCACGCCCTTCAGCAGCAGCTTGCGCGGCCAGCGGTCGCGGAATCGCTTCAGGTCGTCCCAGTTGAACGTGGGGTCGAACATGCCGTGCCCGACGAAGGAATTGACGTCGCGGTCCGGGGCCGAGTTCGCGCTCGACGTTGACGAAGCGCGGACGGCGGGTCGCGACGGTCGCGAGCCAGCGCGGGTGCATCAGCATGTCGAGCCTGGTCGCGAGCGTGAACTTCTGCTGCGGCAGCAGGCCGGTGCGCAGGTCGCGCTCGCGCTTGCCGGCCACCGGGAAATCGCTGGTCAGCACGACGCACTCGAATCCCGCGGCCGAGTGCGCGCTGCATGATCGCCGTCGGTGATCGCGCGCTCCGCGAACACGTAGGCCTGCAGCCACAGCCGCCCGGGCGCCTCGCGCGCGACGTCCTCGACGAAGCTCATCGACACCGTCGACATCGCGAACGGCAGGCCGGCCTTCGCGGCCGCCTTCGCGAGCGCGAGGTCGCCGTCGCGCCAGGAGAGGCCGTTGAGCCCGGTCGGGCCGACGACGGCGGGCATCGACGCGGGCGCGCCGAGCAGCCGCGTCGATGCGTCGCGCCGGCCGACGTCCACCAGCGTGCGCGGCAGGAAGCGCAAGCGTGCGAAGGCGTCGCGGTTGCCGGCGAGCGTGCGCTCGTCCTCGGCGCCGCCGTCCACGTAGTCGAACACGAAGCGCGGCAGTCGCCGCTTCGCGATGTCGCGCAGGTCCTCGATGTTGATGGCTTGGTCGTAGCGCATGACCTTTCCCTACGCGGCCCGCCCGGCGATGCGGCCCGAGAACAGGCAGCCGCCGAGGAAAGTTCCCTCGAGCCCGCGCTTGCCGTTCATGCCGCCGCCGCCGAAGCCGGCTGCCTCGCCGGCGGCGAAAAGCCCCTCGATCGCGCGCCCGTCCTGCCCGAGCGCGCGGCAGGCGAGGTCGGTCTGGATGCCGCCCATGCTCTTCCGGCTGATGACGTGCTCGCGGATCGCCATCAGCGGGCCGGCGCCGCGGTCCAGGATCGGCTGGAAGGCACAGGTCCGGATCGCGGTCGCCGGGCCAGCGGCGGAGCCAGGCGATGCGCCGCAGCTGCTCGTCGTTGTGGAAGCGCTCGCCGCGCCGGATTCCCGCGTCGTAGCGCGTGACGGCGGACTCGACCGTGGCAAGGTCGACGACGTCGTCGCCGTTCATGGCGTTCATGCGCTCGACGAGCTCAGGCAGCGTCGCCGCCTGCACGATGTCCTCGCTGTTGCGCGTCAGCTCGTCGTAAAGCCAGCGATTGCCGAACAGCAGGTCGCGCGCGAAGCGAAGCCGCTTGCGGTCGCGGATCGCCGGGTTGAACTCGGCGCCGGAAACTGCGAGCTCACGGAGCGCGATCTTGCGGTTGAGGAGCTGCCAGCTGTAGCCGCCGGGCTCGTGGCAGATGCGCGCGACGAGGTCGTGCGTGTCGAAGCCGGAAACCAGCGGCGCGGGACCGATGCGCTCGCCGCGCGCGTTGAGCCAGAGCGCGGACTTGGGCGGGATCAGCGAGAGCCCGTGCCCGGGCTTGCGCGGCCGCCAGTGGCGGATGCCCGCCGCGTAGTTCCACTGCCAGTCGAGGTGAGTCACGTTCGCGCCCGCGCTCGCGGCCGCGTCGTGCAGCCGCCCGTCGGCAAACCGGTGCGAGCCGTTCAGGATGACGGCGGGCGGCGTGCCCCAGTCCGCATGCCAGTGGCGTCGCACCCGCTCGATGTCGCCGTTGATGCCGCCCGCCGCGATGACGACGGACTCGCCCGCGACCTCGAACGGCTCGCCGGCGGGCTCGGTCGTGCCGGCAATGCCCGCGACGCGGCCGGCGCGAGTGACGAGCGCATCCACGCGGTGGCCGAAGCGCAGCTCGAGCAGGTCGCGGCGCGGGTGCGCGAGCAGCCGGCCGACGAGGCAGTCGGACAGCGCGCGGCCTGTTCCCCAGACGAGATGAAATCTCGGCACGGAATTCCCGGGCACCTCGAGCCCGCGCTCGACCCACATCGGCATCGGCATGAAGCGGACGCCGAGCGACGCGAGCCAGTCGTGGACCTCGGGCACGCAGCGTTCGACATAAGCCTGTGCCCAGGCGCGCGGCCAGGCGTCATCGGCGCCGAGCTCGCCGAACGACAGCCAGTCGGCGAAGCCGAGCTCGGGCCCGTCGACATGCCGCGGCGGCGCTGCAGCGGCGTGCCGGCGAACCACAGGCCGCCGAAGGCGTCCTTGGCCTGGCCCCCGAGATTTTCCTCGACGTCGCGGTCGACGAGGATCACGCGGCGGCCGCGATCGAGCGCCTCGATCGCGGCAGCGACGCCGGCGATGCCCGGCGCCCGCGATCACGACGTCGGCGGATTGGCGGCGGACGCTGACGGATGCACCGGTCACGAAGTAGCCGTCGGACCGAGGCGCTCGATCTCCGCGATCATCTCGAGCGCGATCTGGCGCTCGCCCATGATGACGGTGTTCGCGCCGAGCTCACGCAGGTGGCGGACCTCGGGATCGGAGTGCGCCCGCGCGACGATCACGAGGCCCGGGTTCGCGCGGCGCGCGTGCTTCACGACGCGGCCGGCCTCGAAGGCGTTCGGGATCGCGATCACGAGCCTCGCGGCCGTGCCCGGGCTAGCCTGCGCGAGGATCTCGCGACTCGCCGAATTGCCCTCGACGAACTGGATGCTGCGCTCGCGCAACTCGCGCGATGCGCTCTGCGTCGCTCTCGACCACGACGAACGGCTTGCCCGACTTGGCGAGCGCCGCGGCAACGATCTTGCCCACCCGTCCGTAGCCAACCAGGATGCTGTGGCCGCTGCGCCGGCAGGCGCGGCGTCGCGGCGCGCCCGTCCGGCACGCCGCCGGCTCCGCGCACGCGCGCTCCGAGCAGGGGCTCCAGCCGCGCGCACAACGCGAAAGCGAAAGGGTTGAGGACGATCGAAATCATGGCCGCGGCGAGCACGAGGTCGCGGCCATGCTCGGGCAGGATGCCCATCGTGACGCCGAGGCCGGCCAGGATGAACGAGAACTCGCCGACCTGCGACAGGCTCGCGGCGATCGTCATGCCGACGCCGACCGTATGCCGGAACAGCATCACGATCGCGAACGCGACCACCGACTTGCCGATCAGCACGATGAACAGCGTCCCGAGCAGCGCCATCGGCTCGTCCAGCACGATGGCCGGGATTGAAGAGCATGCCGACCGCGACGAAAAACAGCACGGCGAAGGCCTCGCGCAGCGGCACGCTCTCCTCGGCGGCGCGGTGGGAGAGCTCCGATTCGCCGAGGACCATGCCGGCGAAGAAGGCGCCGAGCGCGAACGAGACGCCGAACAGATTCGCGGCGCCGAAGGCGACCCCGAGCGCGATCGCGAGCACCGCGAGCCGGAACAGCTCGCGCTCCTGCGCGACCGCATCGAGCACGCGCGGGATGACCCGGCGCCCGACGACGTACATGAGGGCGACGAAGCCCGCGACCTTGGCGATCGTGAGCCCGACGGCGAGCGCGATGGCGCGGACGTCGGGCGCCGCTTCGGCTCGCGCCGGCCCGCGCCGCGCCGATCGTGTCGCCGAGCGCCGGCAGCAGCACCAGCGCGAGCACCATCGCGATGTCCTCGACGATCAGCCAGCCGATCGCGATGCGGCCCCGCTCGGAAGTGACGAGTCCCCGCTCCTCGAGCGCCCGCAGCAGCACGACCGTGCTCGCGACCGAGAGAGCGAGGCCGAAGATGATGCCGGCTTCCCAGCTCCAGCCCATCCAGCGGCCGAGCAGGGCGCCCATCAGCGTCGCGGCGCCGATCTGGGCGACGGCGCCCGGGAGCGCGATGGCGCGGACGGCGAGCAGCTCGCGGAACGAGAAGTGCATGCCGACGCCGAACATGAGCAGGATCACGCCGATCTCGGCGAGCTCGTTGGCGATCGCCTGGTTGGCGACGAAGCCCGGGGTGAAGGGCCCGACCGCGACGCCGGCGAGCAGGTAGCCGACGATGGGCGACATGCGCAGGCGGCTGGCGATCGCACCGAACAGGAAGGCGAGCCCGAGGCCCCCGGCGATCGTCGCGATGAGCGGCGTGGCGTGTTCCATCTCCCGCATGCAATGTAGCACGCGACGTCTTAAAATCCGGTCCGGCGACGCGGGTGTAGTTCAATGGTAGAACTGCAGCTTCCCAAGCTGCTAACGTGGGTTCGATTCCCATCACCCGCTCCATGACCTGGCTCCCGCAGGAAGCGATGCCGATCTGGATCGCGGCGCTCGCAGCCACGGCCGTTGCTTGCTCCGAGGGGAGTGGGCGAGCGAGCGCGGAGGTCGAAGTACCGGGCGCAGCCGATCACGAAGCGATCGTTGCCCGGATCGATGCGATCGCCACCGCCGCACTCGCCGATGGACCGCTCGCCGGTCTCTCCATCGCCGTTGTTCACGGGGACGACGTGATCGTGAGCAAGGGCTACGGACATGCCGATCTTGCCGCCAAGCTGCCGGCGACGGCGGACACAATCTACGACATCGCGTCGATCACCAAACTGTTCACGGCCGCTGCGATCATGAAGCTTGCGCAGGCGGGCAAGATCAAACTGGACGACGACCTGGCGTCCCTCGTTCCGGAGTTTCCGAACACAGCACAGGGGACAACGCATCACCGTGCGGCACCTGCTGAGCCATACGTCAGGGTTGCCCGACTACGAGGCCGCTCATACGAAGTACTGGCTGGCCGGTGGCAAGCCCGTCTCCGCGAAATTCGTGCTCGACTTTCTGTCCGGACGGCCGCTCGAATTCGAGCCCGGCAGCCGTTGGTCCTACTCCAACTCCGGCTACTACCTGCTCGGCATGATCGTCGAGCGCGTGTCGGGGCAACCCTACGGCGAGTTCGTGCGCGACGAAATCGCAGCTCCGCTCGGCCTCGTTGCGACGGCGCCTTGCGACGAGGTGTTCGGGTCCGCGGCGGCGACGCGCGGTTACGACGCCACGGAAAAGGGACTCGTCGCGAGCCGGCTCATCGGCGCGCCGAACATCGTCGCGGACGGCGGCCTGTGCTCGACCGTCGGCGACCTCGCGCGTCTGCCCGCGGCGCTTGCACGCGGCGACGTCGTGAATGCTGCGTCGCTCGCAAAGATGCGCGAAGCGACGACGCTCGCGTCCGGAGTCGCAGTCGACTACGGCTCTCGGCGTGCGACGCGGGATGCTCGAGGGCCATGAACTGTGGGGGCACACGGGCGGGATGGAAAGCTATTGGTCCGTGCTTGCGCGGTACCCGGACGACGACCTCACCGATCGTCGTGCTCATCAACACCGAGGCTGCCGACGCGGATGCGCTGACGGTCGCGGGCAACGTCGCTCGCGTCGTGCTGCAGCTCGGCGAACCCGTCCTCGCCAATCTGCCGGTCACGCCGGCGGAAGTATCGGCATACGGCGGGACCTATGACCGTGGCTCCGACCGCTTCCGCATCTACGCGGAGGGCAGCCGTCTACGCCGTGCGGTCGAGGGCAGCGAGCGTCCGCCAGGCACGCTCCTGCATCAGGGTCGGGGAAGCTTTGCGTTCAGCACCGAGTATCCGATGGATCGGCTCGTTTTCCACGTCGTCGGTGGTCGCGCCGTCGGGACGTCCGAATACTACAACGGCGTTTTCGCCACCTACTCGAGCCGCGTGGACCGGTGATCGAACGGTTCGACTAGCCGAAGCGGCGGCGGGGCTGGAATCGCCGGCCGTTGTGCGCGGCCGGGCGGGCCGGCGCGGCGGGAGCGGCCCGCTGCGCCACCGGCGCCTGTTCCCTGCGCGCGAATGTGGGCGTCGGCGAGAACGGCACGGCCTGGCGCATCGTCCGCTCGATGTCGCGCAGCAGCGGCGCCTCGTCCTCCGATACCAGCGACACCGCGTGGCCGTCATTGCCGGCCCGCGCCGTACGGCCGATGCGATGCACGTAGTCCTCGGGCACGTGCGGCATGTCGAAGTTGACGACCTGCGGCAGCTCGCGGATGTCGAGGCCGCGCGAGGCGACCTCGGTCGCGACCAGCGCCGTCAGCTTGCCGGCCTTGAAATCCGCGAGCGCGCGCGTACGCGCCGCCTGGCTCTTGTTGCCGTGAATGGCCGCGGAGCGGATGCCGGCGTGCTCGAGCTGCTGCGACAGGCGATTCGCGCCGTGCTTGGTGCGCGTGAAGACGAGCGCCTGGTGCCAGCGGCCCTCGCCGTTCGCGCCGTTCTCGAAGAGATGGACCAGCAGGTGCCGCTTGTCGTCCTTCCGGACGCGGAACGCGAGCTGCGTCACGCGCTCGACCGTGCTGTTCGGCGGCGTGACCTCGACCTGCGCCGGGTTCACGAGGATGCGGGCGGCGAGATGCGCGAATGTCCGGCGTGTAAGTCGCCGAGAACATGAGGTTCTGTCGCTTCGCCGGGAGAAGCTTGATGATGCGGCGGATGTCGTTGATGAAGCCCATGTCGAGCATCCGGTCCGCCTCGTCGAGGACCAGGTGGCGAACCCCGGAGAGGTCCGCAAGCCTGCGGTTCGCGAGGTCGAGCAACCGGCCCGGCGTCGCGACCAGGATGTCGCATCCGACACGGAGGCCCTCGATCTGCGGCACTTCGCCGACGCCGCCGAAAATCACGCGGGTGCGAAGTTTCTTGTTTGCGCCGTAGACGCGAATGCTCTCGCGGATCTGCGCCGCGAGTTCGCGCGTCGGGGCAAGGATGAGCGCGCGCGGGACGCGGCCCTCGGGCGCGCCGAGCACCTGGAGCAGCGGCAACACGAAGGCCGCCGTCTTGCCGGTGCCCGTCTGGGCGCCGGCGAGCAGGTCGCGGCCGGCAAGCACGGGCGGAATTGCCCCGGCCTGGATTGGCGTCGGGGTGTCGTAACCGTGCGCGGAAATAGCAGAAAGCAACTCAGGCTCGAAGCCCGAGATCGTTGAAATTCATGATGTTTCTTGTGGGTAGGAGAGGGGAAGGCGGGCGAACTATACAGGAACCGTGGTCGCCGGCGCACGATCCGGCACAGTACGATAAGTCATACGCCGGGAGTTTACCTATGCGCCACCTGTCGACCGGCTTCATAGCGACGCTGTGCCTCGCCCTGTCCGGCTGCGGCTACAACACGATCCAGACCCAGGACGAGGCGGTGAAGGCCGCCTGGTCGCGAAGTCGTGAACCAGTACCAGCGGCGCGCGGACCTGATTCCGAACCTGGTCAACACGGTGAAGGGTTTCGCGGCCCAGGAACAGGCGGTCCTGATCGGCGTGACCGAAGCGCGCGCGCGCGCGACCTCGATTCAGGTCACGCCGGAGACGCTCAACGATCCGGAGGCGCTCCGGAAATTCCAGGCAGCCCAGGGCGAGTTGACGAGCGCGCTCAAGAGCCTGCTCGTGGTGGTCGAGAGATACCCGGAACTCAAGTCGGACCAGAACTTCCGCGACCTGCAGGCGCAGCTCGAGGGAACCGAGAACCGCATCGCCGTCGCGCGCAACCGCTACATCGAGGCCGTACAGACGTTCAACGGCACGGTCCGCCGCTTCCCGGTCAACCTGACGGCGATGATCTTTGGCTATGACGTGAAGCCGAACTTCACGGTCGAAAACGAGGCCGAGATTGCGCGCCCGCCGACGGTGGACTTCAACACGGCGCCGGCGACGCCCGCCCAGCCGCCGGCGGAGCCAGCGACCTGAAAGAGCTTAAAGGGGACAGTCCCCTTTAGCGGTTGAAGCAATGCCCAGGTTGAATCCGTGGCCGCTAAAGGGGACTGTCCCCTTTAAGCTCTTTCCGTCGCCGCGCTTGCGGCAGCGGTCGCGCTCGCAACGGCGGCGCCGGCCGGCGCGCAGTCGCTGCAGCCGGTGCCGCAGCTCGCATCGCGGGTGACCGATGTCACCAATACGCTGACCGCGGCGGAGCGTTCCGCCCTCGAGCAAAAGCTCGCGGCGTTCGAGGCGCGCAAGGGCGCGCAGATCGCCGTCCTCGTCGTACCCACCACGCAGCCCGAGGCGATCGAGCAATACTCGATCCGCGTGGTGGATGCCTGGAAGCTCGGCCGCGCGAAGCCGGACGACGGCGCGCTGCTGCTCGTCGCGATGCAGGACCGAGCGCTTCGCATCGAAGTCGGCCGCGGACTCGAGGGCGCGCTCACGGATCTGGTCGCGAACCGCATCATCGACGAGACGATCACGCCGCGGTTTCGCGAGGGCGACTTCGCCGGCGGCATCTCGGCAGGCGTCGACCGGATGATCGCCGTCGTCGACGGCGAGGCGCTGCCGGAGCCGGAGCAGCACTGGAAAGCGCCGCAGGCCCTCGGCGGAATGCTGCCGATCCTGTTCATGATCGTGTTCGTCGGTTCCACGGTGCTGCGTGCGATGTTCGGCCGCGGGTTCGGCTCGCTCGCCACTGGCGGCGTCGTCGGCGGGCTCGCCTGGTTCGTCACCCAGGCGCTCGGCCTCGCGATCGGTGTCGGGCTCGTCGGCCTCGTGCTTTCGCTCGCGCTCGGCTTTGGCGGTGGCGGGCGCTGGTCGAGCGGGCCGCGGCACGGCGGCTGGACGACCGGCGGCTGGGGCGGCGGCGGTTTCGGTGGCGGTGGGGGCGGGGGCGGGGGTTTTCGCGGCGGCGGCGGCAGCTTCGGAGGCGGCGGCGCTTCAGGGCGCTGGTAGGCCATGCCGCTCGGTCGCACGCTCAAGCATCTGTTCGCGACGCGCTGGGGCACGCGCAAGCACTTCACAACCGATGTGCTGCGCCGGATCGAGGCGGCCATCGCCGAGGTCGAGAGCCGGCACGCCGGCGAGATCCGCTTCGCGATCGAGACCGCTTTCGACCTGCCGGACCTGTGGTACGGCAGGACGCCGCGCGAGCGCGCCGTGCTCGTGTTCGGGCACCTCGGCGTCTGGGACACGGCCGGCAACAACGGCGTGCTGATCTACGTGCTGATGGCCGACCGCGACGTCGAGATCGTCGCCGACCGCGCGATCGCGGCGCGCGTACCGCAGGCGGACTGGGACACCGTGTGCCAGGAAATGAAGGAACACTACAAGTCCGGGCGCTTCGCCGAGGGCTCGGAAGCCGGCATTGCGCGAATCGGCCGGATGCTCGCTACGCACTTCCCCGGCACCGGAGGGGACCGCAACGAACAGCCGAACCGGCCGGTGATGCTCTAGGCTGCGCTCGCCTGGGCCGCGCCTGCCTCACGCGAGCGTGTGATAGACCTTCTGGACGTCGTCGTCCTGCTCGAGCTTGTCGATGAGCTCGAGCGCCTCGTTCGCCTCGGCCTCGGGCAGCTCCATCGGCGTCGTGCAGATGTATTCCTGCTCGGCTGAAACCGGGACGAGCTTGCGCTCCTCGAGCCGCTTCTGGAGCTGGCCGAAGTCCTCGAACGCGCAGCGCGCGACGAGCTGCGGCTCGCCGCTCTCGCCGGTGCTCTCGCCCATCTCGTCGAGCCCGTGGTCGATGAGGTCGAGCTCGAGCTCGTCGGGGTCGATGCCTTCAGGCTTCAGGCGGAACACGCCCATGTGGCGGAACAGGAAGCTGACGCTGCCGTTGCTCGCGAGGTTGCCGCCGTGCTTGGACAGGATGTTGCGCACGCTCGCCACGGTGCGTGTCGGGTTGTCGGTGGCGGTCTCGACCAGGACCGCGACGCCGTGCGGCGCATAGCCCTCGTAGAGCACCTGCTGGAAGTCCGCCGCGCCCTGGCCGGATGCGCGCTTGATCGCGGCTTCGACCTTGTCTTTCGGCATGTTGATCGCGCGCGCGTTCTGGATGACGCGGCGCAGCGCCGGGTTGCTGTTCGGGTCCGGGCCTCCGGCCTTCACGGCGATCGTGATGTCCTTGCCGATGCGCGCGAACTGCTTCGCCATGCGGTTCCAGCGGGCGAACATCGCGTGCTTGCGGACTTCGAAGATGCGTCCCATTGCGGGTAGGATGCCGGGATGCGCGCGGCGGTACAACGATGGGCAATCGGGCAGCTGCTGCTCGGGACGCGGGCAGTCCTCGCGCGCGCGAAAACTCCCGAGCGCGTGCGTGTTCTGACCGCGCAGGCCGCGCGCGTGTTCGCGCGCAAGGAGGCGTTCGAGACGTCGCCTCCGGTTTCGATGGGCGAGGCCAGCGGCCGGTGGATCACGCCTGCCGGCAGCCCGAAGGCCGGCATCATCCTGTACTTTCACGGCGGCGGATTCATCGCCGACGCGCGCGCGATCCACGATCCCCTGCTGGCGGCGCTCGCTCGCGTCTCCGGTGCGCGCGGGCTGATGATCGACTACCGCCTCGCGCCCGAGCACCCGTTTCCGGCCGCGCCCGACGACTGCTTCGCAGCCTGGAACTGGATGCTGTCGGCCGGCTTCGATCCCGCGCGCGTCGTGTTTGCGGGCGACTCGGCGGGCGGCAACCTCGCGCTGGTCACCGCCATGCGCGCGCGCGACGAGGGCCTGCCGCTGCCCGCGGCGCTGGTGCTCATGTCGCCGGTGCTCGACCTGACGTTCAGCGGCGCTTCCTTCGCGCGCAACGACGGGGTCGACCCGATGTTCCGCGCCGAGACGGCGCTGCGGATCGCGGACTGGTACGCGCCAGGCCACGACCACGCCGACCCGCGCATCTCGCCGCTGTTCGGGCAGATGGCCGGATTGCCGCCGAGCATGCTGCTCGCCGGCAGCTCGGAGATCCTGCTCGACGACACGCTGCGCCTTTCGGCGAAGCTCGACGGCGCGCGCACGACGGTCTGGCACGGCATGCCGCACGTCTTCCCCGCGATCCGCGGGCTCGTCGACGGCGACCGCGCGATCGCCGAGATTGCCGACTTCATCCACGAGCAGACTTCCGAAGCGACCCACGGCACCTGAACCCCGAGGCGAGAAAGAATCCATGCACGCGCTTGCCCGCCTGATCGTCGACGTTCCGGATTTCCCCAAGCCCGGCATCCTGTTCCGGGACATCACGCCGTTGCTGCGCTCGCATTTCGGCGAGGCCGTCGACGCGCTCGATGCGCTGTTCAGCGAGCGGGAGTGGTCCGAGGCCGATGCCGTCGCCGGCGTCGAATCGCGTGGCTTCATCCTCGCCGCCGCGCTCGCGGAGAAGCGGCGCAAGGGCTTCGTGCCGATCCGCAAGAAGGGCAAGCTCCCGCCGCCCGTCGTCGATCGGCGCTACTCGCTCGAGTACGGCGATGGCGTGCTCGAAATGCAGCGCGGCGAAGGGCGACTCATTCTCGTGGACGACGTGCTGGCGACCGGCGGGACGCTCTCTGCGTCCGCCGAGCTCGCGACCGACGCGGGCTTTCGGGTGCTGCACACGGGCGTGCTGATCGACCTCGGCATCGTGAAAGACTTCCGCTGCCTCGGCGAGGCGCCGCGCGCCGTCATCCGCTATGGCGTCTGAGGCGCCCGCGATCCTGGTCGCGATGGCGCTTCCCGCCGAGGGCGCCGGCCGCTTCGAGGCGGCGGGCATCCCGGTGCTCTACACCGGTGTCGGCAAGGTCAACGCGGCCATCGCACTGACGCGCAGGCTCGCAGCGCTCGCCCGCGACGGCGGGCGCCTGCCGCTGGTCGTGAATTTCGGCACCGCCGGCAGCGCGCGCCTGCCGGCGCAGACGCTCGTCGCCTGCCGCCGCTTCGTGGACCGCGACATGGACGTCGGCGCGCTCGGCTTCGCGCCCGGCGTCACGCCCTTCGACGAGCTGCCGGCGATGCTCGAGTTTCCGGCAATCTTTCCCGAACCTGCCGGAGGCCGTCTGCGGCAGCGGCGATTCGTTCGCGACCGCGGACCACGGCCCCGACTGCGACGTGGTGGACATGGAAGCCTACGCGCTCGCGAAAGCCTGCCGGATCGCCGGCGCGCCGTTCGCCTGCGCGAAGTACGTCAGCGACGGCGCGAACGAGCACTCTGCCAAGCACTGGAAGGCGAACGTCGCGGGCGCGGCTGATCGCTTCCTCGCGCTCTATCGGGAGCTGCTCAGCCGGCCAGGCGCGAACCTTGCTTGACGGCGATGTAGCCGCGCACCATCTCGAGCGCGCTCTTCGTGCAAGGCGGCAATTCCGCGTCGCTCGTGCCGAGCGGCGTCGTGCGCTCGCCCCAGCGCAGCACGTGCGCGGACCAGGTGAGCCCGGCGCCGAAGCCCGTCAGCAGCAGGTTGCAGCCGGGCGCTACGCGTCCGGCCTCCAGCGCTTCGACGAGCGCGACCGGCACGGTCGCCGAGGACATGTTGCCGTAGCGCTGGATGTTGACGAAGCAGCGCTCCATCGGAATTCCCGCGCGCTTCACGACCGCCTCGATGATGCGCAGGTTCGCCTGGTGCGGCACGACGAGGTGGATGTCGTCGGCCTTGAGCCCGCGTGCCGTGAGCACCGTTTCGCAGGCCTGGCTCATGCCGAGCACGGCGCGCTTGAAGATCTCCTGGCCCTCGAACACCCAGTCCGTGTCGCCGAGCGACCAGCCGCGGTTGGCGTAGTTGAGGCCCATGCCGTGCACTTGCAGGATGCCGCGCACGTCGCCGAAGCAGCCGAGCCGGTCGGCCAGCACGCCTTCCTCGCGGTCCGTCGCCTGCAGCACGACCGCAGCGCAGCCGTCGCCGAACAGCACCGACACGTTCCGGTTGGTCCAGTCCATCATCGGCGAGATCAGCTCGCCGCCGATCACGAGCGCGTTGCGCACGGTGCCGGCCTTGATCATCGCGCTCGCGGTGGTGAGCCCGTACAGGAAACTGGTGCAGGCGGTATTGACGTCCATGGCGCCGGCGCCCGGCGCGCCGAGCTTGGCTTGCAGGCCGGAAGCCATGTTGGGCACCTGCTCGTCCATGCTGCAGGTGCCGAACACGATCAGTTCGAGGTCCCGGGCTTCGAGGTCCGCGCCGGCGAGGGCGCGGCGGGAGGCGACCTCGGCCATCTCGTCGAGCGAGACGTGCGAGACCCGCCGCTCGTGAATGCCGGTCCGGCTCCGGATCCACTCGTCATCGGTCGGGAGGAAGGTCGCGAGGTCGGCATTGGACAGAATGGCCGGCGGCATGCACTTGCCCCAGCCCGTAATCGTCGCAAACTGCGCCATAACGGCCGGATTGTAAGGCTTCCAACCTTCCGGGCGGCCGCCGCGTCCAAGTACATGAACGGACAACGAATCGGATGCAGCAGGTGACGATGCCGGCCCCCCTGGTGGACTCGAGCGCGGAACTCGTGACGCGGGCCTGCCGGGGCGACACGGGCGCCTTCGAGGACCTGTATCGCCAGCACGTCGGGCGCGTGTACGGCCTGTGCCTGCGGATGACCGGGCAGCCGGCATCCGCGGAGGACCTCACGCAGGACACATTCGTGAGCGCCTGGCGGAGCCTGCCGGGCTACGAGGGCAGGAGCAGTTTCTCGACCTGGCTGCACCGCATCGCAGTCAACGCGGTGCTCGCGAAGCGCCGCGGCCCGCAGGGCCGGAACGAGACCAGCATGACCGACGACGCCGGAGAGCAGATGGATTTCGAGGCCGAGGACCGCATGGACGAGGCGACGCCGATCGACGTCGAGCGCGCGATCGCGGCGCTGCCGCCGGGCGCGCGCGACATCGTCGTGCTGCACGGCATCTACGGCTACAGCCACGAGGAGGCCGCCGCGATGCTCGGCGTCGCGGTCGGCACCTGCAAGGCGCAACTGCACCGCGCGCGCCACCTGATGCGCGCACGCATGGGCGAGGAGCACGCGACATGAACACCGTCCCATTCGGCCCGCGCAATCCCCCGGAAGACCCGCTGCTGGCGAAGGCCGCCGAGCTGCCGAAGGACGTCGCACCGCCGCGCGACCTGTGGCCCGCGATCGCCGCGCGCATCGGCGAGGCCGGCGCGGCGCCCGCGAAACCGGCATTCCGCTGGCCGCTCGCGCTCGCGGCGGCGTTCCTGGTCGCGTCGGTCTCGGCGCTCCTGACCTGGGGCGCGTTGCGGGATCCGCAGCCGGTGAGCCCGCCGGTGGTTGCGCAAGCACCCGCGGGGGAGACCGACATTGTCCCGGTGCGCTACGGGCCGAACTCCGGGCTCAGCGCGGGCGAGCTCGCCGTGCGGGACGAGCTGCTCGGGCAGTTCCGCAGCGCCTTCGTGACGCTGAAGCCGGAGACCCGCGATGCGATCGTGAAGAACCTCGCGATCATGCAGACGGCTGCCGACGAGATCGACGCCGCGCTCGCGAAGGACCCGGCGAGCGGCATGCTGAAGGGCATGCTG
This sequence comes from uncultured Gammaproteobacteria bacterium, assembly GCA_963817195.1. Lineage (GTDB taxonomy): Bacteria > Pseudomonadota > Gammaproteobacteria > Steroidobacterales > Steroidobacteraceae > SCUD01. The sequence continues at coordinate 15,499 of CAWFNJ010000014.1, read as the reverse complement.
TTCGGCACCTACAAGCAGGAATTGCAGCTTTATTCGACGGTCGTCACCGCGCGTGACGGCCTCACGAGGAGAACCTGACGATGAGCACCCGGAATCCATGGCTGGCCGCCGCGATCCTCGCGGCCATCACGGCGCCTGCCGCGGCCCAGCAGCAGATCAACAAGCGCGCAACCGTCGCGCCCGACGTCACGATCGAGGTCTCGAACGTCCAGGGCAGCGTCGAGATCGCGGCCTGGGACAAGAACGAGGTCGAGCTCGTCGCCGAGCTCGAGAGCGACAAGGACCAGCTCGAGTTCGAGGCGACGCCGCGCAAGGTCCGTATCGAGGTGGACCGCCCGGATCACCACTATGGACGCGACCACGATGAGGCCTACTTGACGGTGCGCGTGCCGCGCGGGGCGCGCCTCGTCGTCGACACGGTCAGTGCCACATTGCCGTCGTCGGCGCACGCGGCGAGCAGAACCTGCAAACGGTGAGCGGGGAGGTCGCGACGCAGGCCTTCGACGCGCCGGTGCAGGCCTCCGCGGTGTCCGGGCGACGTGACGATCACCGGCAGCGGCGGAAAGGCCGCGGTCAAGACCGAGAACGTGAGCGGCACGTCCACCGTGACCGGCGTGCGCGGGAACCTCGAAGGCGAGGTCGTGAGCGGCGAGATCCACGCGACCATCGCGGCCGCCGAGCGGATCAACGTCTCTTCGGTCTCGGGCGACGTCGTGGTCAACGCCGAGCTGACGCCCACGCGCGCAGGTCGAGCATGGAATCCGTGAGCGGCACGCTGACCCTGAACCTGAAACCGCCGGTGCACGCCGACTTCGACATCGAGTCGTTCAGCGGCGACATCGACGTCTGCTTCGGGCCGAAGTCGCGCAGCACGAGCAAGTACACGCCGGGCAGCGAGCTCGTCTTCACGCAGGGCAACGGCGGCGCGCGCGTCGAATTGCAGACGCTCTCCGGCGAGATCCAGGTCTGCGACCGCTGAGTCCGCTAGAATCCGGTGCTCCGATCGGATCACCGGATTCATGCCTCTCGAGCGACGCCACGCACGCATTCCGGCCGCCATCGCGCTCGTCGCGGTGGCGGCTCTTCGCCGTTCTCTGGGTCGGTGCGCGCACGCCGTTCGCCCGCGGGCTGATCGCGCGCGCCGTCACGGACGCGACCGGGCTGCCCGCTACCGTCGGTCGGCTTGAGCATCGGCTTCTTTCCGTCGCCGCGTCTCGACATCCGCGAGCTCGCGATCGCCCAGCCGCCGGGCTTCGGGGATGAGCCCCTGCTCGAGGTCGGTCGCATCGAGGCAGCGCTTCCCTGGCGCAGGCTGTTGGGCGTGACCGACCGGCTCGAGGCCGTGACCGTTTCGGAGGCGACGGCGCGGCTGCGCGTCGGCGCCGACGGCATCAGCAATTGGTCGAAGCTCTTTCCGCAGCCGGCGGCGAGCGCGGCGCCCGCGCCCGCCGAACCGGCGCGCTGGTCTCTCGGCGCGCTCGAGCTCGAGGGCGGCGCGATCGACTATCGCGATGCCGCGGCCGGCTCGCAGTGGCAGCTCACTGGAATCAAGGCGAACGCGAAGGAGGTCGCGCCAGGGGCCGCGTTTCCGCTCGAACTGCAGCTCGGCGGCCTCGCCGGCACGAACACCGTCCACTTCGCGGTTAAAGGCGAGGGGCGCCTGGATACCGACGCCGGCCGGTACGACGCGAGCGCGCTCGAATATCGCGGCTGGCTGGGTGGCGATCCGCTGCCGCTTGCGGGCGCCGAGCTCACCGGCACGCTTCAGGAGGCTTCCTTTCAAAGCAGCACGGGGGAGGCTCGCTTCGCCGGCGGGCACTTCAAGTTCGCGGAGGTTCCCGGACGATTCGACGGCACGCTCGACCTCGACGAACCGGCGCTGGTCGCGGACTTCGACGTCGCGACCGAGCGCCTTCGCGCCGCGTGCGTCCGCGATCATCTTCGGCCATCCATTGCCGGTGACCGTCGACGCGAACGCCTTCGAATCGCTGCAGGTCGCGTTCCGTGCCCGCGATGCAGGATGGTGAGCTCACGCTCGACCCGCTGTCCGGGCGGCTCGACGACACGAACTTCGAGGGTCGCGTGATTCCGGGACGGCGCTTCTTGCGTGCGAGCCTCGATACCATCGATTTGAATCGCTACCTGCCGCCCGCTGCGAAGGCCGCGGGCAAGAAGTCGGCAGAGACGAAAACTGCGGAGGCCAAGAAGGCGACGCTCGAAGCGCTCGCCGCCGAGCTCGCGAAGCTCGACATCGACGCGGAGATACGGATTGGCGAGGCACACGTCGCTGGAGCCAGGATGCGCAATGCCGTGATCCGGGTCGAGCCGGACGGGGAGAGCCGCGCCATGACATTCGACCCAGTGATGCTTGCCGCACGACTGCTGCCCTGGTTCGACGCGCACGGCCGGCACGACCTGCCGTGGCAGGCGAATCCCACGCCCTACCGCGTCTGGATCTCGGAAGTGATGCTGCAGCAGACGCAGGTCGAGACGGTCAAGCCGTACTTCGAGCGCTTCATCGCGCGCTTTCCCGACGTCGCCTCGCTCGCGGCGGCGCCGCAGGACGAGGTGATGCGGCTGTGGTCGGGGCTCGGTTACTACGCGCGGGCGAGAAACCTGCACCGCGCTGCCACGGAGATCGTGGCGCAGCACGGCGGCGAGCTGCCGGACTCGCTCACGGTGCTGATGGAGCTGCCCGGCATCGGTCGCTCGACGGCGGGCGCGATCCTTGCGCTCGCGCGCGGCCAGCGCCACCCGATCCTCGACGGCAACGTGAAGCGCGTGCTCGCGCGCGTGTACCTGGTCGAGGAGGCCGCGGAGTCGTCGGCGGGGCTGAAGAAACTCTGGGCGCTCGCGGAAGCCACCACGCCGGCTGCGCGCGTCGCCGCGTACACGCAGGCGATCATGGATCTCGGCGCGACCGTCTGTACGCGCGCCAGTCCCGCCTGCGAGCGCTGTCCGCTCGCACACGGCTGCGCGGCATTCGCCGCGGGGCGCCAAGCGGCGCTGCCGGCCGCGCGCCGCCGCGCGCCGCGGCGCCTGAAGCGCACGCACATGCTGTTCGCACTGTCAGGTGGGCGCGTGCTGCTCGAGCGGCGCCCGCCGCAGGGCATCTGGGGCGGGCTGTGGGCGCCGCCGGAATTTGCGCAGGCGGCCGATGCCGAGGCCAGCCTCGCGGCGCGTTTCGGTGTCGCAGCGCCGACCCGGCGGCTGGCACTGGTCCAGCATGCCTTCACGCACTTCGACCTCGAGATCGAGCCCTGGATCGTCGAACTGCCAACAGGCGGAGGTCTGGCGGCGGAAGGCGAGGTGCGCTGGCAGGATCTCGAATCCATTGAGGCGCTCGGACTGCCCGCACCCGTGGCAAGATTGCTCGAGGAGTTGAGGAATGACGCGAATGGTCCAGTGCGTGAAGCTCGGCCGCGAGGCGGAAGGCCTCGAGAAACCGCCGTACCCGGGTGAGCTCGGCCAGCGCATCTTCGAGAACGTCTCGAAGGAAGCCTGGCAGCAGTGGCTCAAGCACCAGACCATGCTGATCAACGAGTACCGGCTCGTGGCCTTCGAGCCGAAGGCCCGGCAGTTCCTGGTCGGCGAGATGGAAAAGTACTTCTTCGGCGCCGGATCGAAGGCGCCAGACGGTTTCGTCGATCCGACTTCCAAGGCCTGATTCCAGCGCTGTTGACGCCCCCGCAGGCCGTTCGGTCTAATACGCAGCCCCGAGCATGGCCAGGTAGCTCAGTTGGTAGAGCAGCGGACTGAAAATCCGCGTGTCGGTGGTTCGATTCCGCCCCTGGCCACCATTTCCTTCAATCACTTATCAAGTTCTGCAATCGCTCGCAGAATTCCGTGCGGGAGTTTTGCGGGACCCTTCAGCTCACACTGAGGCGTCGCAGCACGACCAACTCGGGTCGCTCGTTCGTACCCCGGTCGCACACCCGGTTCGCCGCCTCGATCAGCTTCGAGAGCTCTGCGCCCGAGTAATGCGTCGTGATCCGTCCGGAACGATGGCCCAGCAAGTCCTGCCGGTCCTCGAAGCTCACGCCTGCCGCCCGTAGCCGGCGACCAAACGTGTGCTTGAGGTCGTGCACCCGCACCTGCGGCAGGCCCGCCCGTGCCCTTGCACGAAGCCAGGCGCCGTTCAGCATCCGGCTCACGGGCTTGCCGCGACGGACAAACACATGTGCCGGGTGTCGGCCTCGCTGCGAGTTCACGACCGACTTCGCGATGCGATTCAGCACCACCAGTCGCTCCTCGCCGTTCTTCACATGCCGACCCGGGATGATGAACACGCTTGTTTCAAACTCCGGCACCTGGACTTCCCAGTTCCACTGTAGGCCACAGACCTCGCTGTCCCGACACCCGGTGTTCACGGCAAACAAAGCCATGCTCACCAGGTGTTCCGGCAGTTCCCGCAGCAATCGCGCCTGCTCGTCCCAGCTCAAGGGGTAGGGCAGTCGCTTCTCCTTGTCGGGTAACAGCCGGATCTTCGGTGCAACTGTCAGCCACGTAAGCCCGAACTCGTCCATCCACTCCGTGGCCGCAAGGTTCAGGATGCGACGGACGATCTTGAGCCCATGGTTGACCGTTCCCGCGCTGACTCCCTCACTCTTTCGTCGATCGATCCACGGCTGAAGCATTCCGATGTGGATCCGATCGAGTGGCTGAGGCCCGAGAATGGGCATCAACGCTTTCAGGCGACCCACATCGCTGTCGATGCTTCGCTTGTGCTGGTGTTCCCGCACAAACTTGATTGCCGCCTGCTCGAACGTCCACACCGGCCTGACGCCGTAGACCCTTGCCTGCCGGACCTGCTCCATCTGTCGGACTAGGAATCGCTCCGCTTCCTCAAGCTGAGCTGTTCCAGTGCTCTGGCAAACTCGACGCCCGCCGATGCGTTTGTCGATGTGCCAGATGCCGTCCCGTTGGATAAGGCCCGGTACCTTCTTGCGTCCCATACCAGATCTCCTCTAGATCGGCCGGGACGCCCGTTGCGCTGTTTATGTTCCTCTGCCCATGCCTCGAGTTCAAGGCGATCGAATGCGATGCCCTGCCTGCCGATCGGGATCTCGGTCAAACAGGGCCGAACTTCCGCATTGAAGCGGTTCCGATCCATTCCCAGATAGGTCGGGGCATCGCGCAGCCGGATGAAACGCGGCACGCAGAGTCGCCGTGTTCGCCCGTCTGAGCCTGAGGTTTTTCGCGCCATCGCTTCACGTCCCGTTTGAGTCGGGCCGGAACGACAGTGGTAACTCGAGTTAGCGCGAGAGACAGCTGTGCACAGCCCAATCCAACATTGGAATTAACAGTGCACAGGCCGTGTGACACCCGGATGGGTGCGGGTCGGACAATCCTACGGCTCACAGAGGACAGAGCCCGTACCCTCAAAAGTCGCCGGACTATCCGTGTGATTCACCCGGCTACGCGAGTGACTCTAGCCCCGCAACACGAGGGCCGTCAACGACGGAGAGATCGACTCCACGGCGCGAATTGGCAAGTAGATTCGATGAACGATGCCGCTTACTGGAAAGGACTTGAATCAAACGTTAAAGGAAAACTTGAACGTAAACCTAAACATCAACCCTAAAAGATATTTAACTTTTTGGCCGAAGGTTTAGGAATTTATGTGTGCGTAGTGGCCGAGTGAAACGCCGTTTCGTGACGTACGTGACCATCGAGAATGAGTTGGGGGCGCTCCGTCAAATGACTGCGGCCCGCCAACGTCGCCCATATGCTCCAAGCTCCCGGCTTGCGACTGAAAGTTCGCGCGCCGGTGGTTTGATTCCGCCCCTAGCTACTATCTCCTTCAATCACTAATCAAGTTCTGCAATTGATTGGAATTTCGTGCGGAAGTTTTGCAGAACCCCGTTAGCTAACACTGAGCCACCGCAAAATTGCAACTCACAGTACCGTAGACATCAATGCCAAGCAGTCTCCCTTTGCGCGATATCTTCACGAAGAATCCGCAGCACCTCAGTCAACGCCTCGTCGCTCTCATACAGCTTGTGATTCGACTCCACCACCAGCGTCGAGGCTGCGCCCGGCAGCGTCGCGCTGGCGAGCGGCACCACGCCGTCGGTTTCGGGCTGACGACCAGGCAATGCACCCGCAATGGTGTGATAGGGAACGTCGGCACCTGGCATCAGAGATTGGCCTTCACCATGGATCGGTTGCACGGTCTGCAGCGACGAAATGCTGTTGATTCGGCCCTGCAGAAAGGCCTCGCGAAGCTCCTCTCGAATCGCATACGGATTGTCGCTCATGAGCTGGTGCAGAGACTGAACTTCCGGAGTGCGGCGACCAACCAGCACCCGAGATAGGCGCCCAAACCAGTTGTCGGCGCTGGGACTGCCGCCGTGCGGCGCACCAAGAAATATAGCGCGTGAAATACCCGGATAGGACCGGAAGTGGAAGATGCTCTCGATCATCTCAATATCAGCCGGCTCGCCACGCAGCGCTGAGGGCGGCACGGTGAACGCCGCCGACCACAAGTCGTCGCCGGAATCCACGCTCAGCATGCGCGAGATTACGCCGCCCAGGCTGTGTCCGATGAGCACCACGCCTGATCGCGCTGGATCATCGCCTTCCGGGTCGAGCACCTGCCAAGCAGCGTCCAGATAGCCCTTCACACGCCGGCGAGCGACCAGCAGTGGCGCCTCGGTCGGATAGACCACATGCCACACCTGGAACCGCGCGCGCAGATCGGGGCTGCCCCACACCGCGTTGGACAAGCGCGCCCAGACCAACGGACTGGCGCCCAGGCCGTGGATCATCACAATCGGACGCTTGTTCGGATCGTAGTCCTCGAGCAAATAGAGGCCCGCGCGCCGCCTTACCTCGTCGCCACCCAGCAAACCCCATACGCCCATCCGACGCAGCTTCGAGGTTTGCACGCCCTTCAAATAGAAGGCCGAAGTGTCGATTGCCAGCGGATAGCGCCGGTCCCCGAACGCGAGTGCGCCCACGGTGAGCGGGTCGGCGATTATTAACCGCGGCTTCGAATCACCGCGTGCGGGATCCGCCTCGAACCACGCCGTCGCCCAGCGAAACACACCGTCGGGCGGCAGCAGGTTGCACAGCGGACGATCGTCGCAGCGCGGCGTCATCACTGCCAGCGGCACGCCGAAACCGGGATTGATGTAGCGCGTGCCGCCAACGAAGCGCACCGGCACATCCTGCGCCCGGGCAATGGCCAGCGGACCATGGAGATAAGGCGAGAGCCCGCGAAATTCGATCGTTAGTGAGAGGTTGCCGATCTGCGTCAGCCCCTCGGACCAGCGTCGCGACGAAGACTGTAGCGCCAGCTTCAGGAACTCGTCCGTACACTGTGTGGCCAGTGCCGCTGCTTTCTCGCCAAAAGCTGCTTGCGTCGTGCCCAGCGCCCGGTGGGCAGTCGCAGCGCAATTCGACCAGAAGATGATTGTCGACCCCTCGCTGCGGCTGCGCGTCGCCCGCTGTGCCCATTGGTGCGCCTCGAACAGGATTCGCGCGGCAGCATCGGCTTTGGCTGTGCAGTCTTCAGCGGCCACACACGGCGTCGGCTCGATCCCGTCAGCAAGCGTTCCGTGCTTGGAAGGGAGGGTGCTGCAGCCGACCATCGCAAGCGAAAGCACTATCGCTGGTCCGCAGAGCGCCACCTTGCTTGAGTTGATGTGAATGTCGTCTTTGCAGCTCATCCCGACTTCTGACCTCGCATGCCTACCGGCAGCGCTAGTCCGACGCGATGTCGCGCCATGGCACTGTCGCGATCGAGGTTGGCGAGCATGAGCGCCGCCGCGTCGGCGTATGGCACGATCATTTGGGGAATCAAAGAGGCGAACACCGGCAGCAGGAACGGTGCGGGCAGCGCACGGACGAACGCGGGCGTCTCGACCGGCAGGCGGTCGAGCGAAATACGTAGTCTGTCCAGCCCGAGGGGCGGAAGATCAACCATCGGTCCCGGGCACAACAGTCGCCAGTCGATGCTCGAGCGATCGAGGCGCTGGAGATTGCTGAGATGCGGCCAATAGGTCGATCTCACTTTTGGTAGCTCCACGCCGCGGCGGCCCGAAGCATCGATATCAAGCAAGGCGGCCCCTGAGAGGAACCAGCAAGCGGGCCGCTCGCCTGTGGGCAGGGATTCCATGGCCGTGACGACACGGTCCACGAGGCTGACGAACCGCTCGCCCTCCGCCACGTGGCCCGCGCAATTGATGAGAAAGTCGTGTCCGCTGACGACATCCGATGGCAAAACGACGTTGAGATCACCCGTGTGGACCGCAACTTGCCGCCGCACATCCGCTGGCAGCCGGGAGGGATCGCGCACCAGGACGCTCACGTCGTGCCCGGCGGAGAGCGCTTGGCGCAGCACGTGGCCACCGAGCGAGCCCGTTGCGCCGAGGATGATCAGGTGCATGGCCGGCCCCTTAGCGCGCGGCGTGCGACGATGGTTCGGGCCGCGAACCGAGGTACACCGATAGCGCGGCCAGCCCCAAGCCAAGCAGGAAAGTGACCCCGTTTGGACCCGTGAGCGTCAATGTAACGGCGTATGAACTACCGATGGCGGCTATCGCGGCGCACTTGGAACGGCGGCTCATCATTCGACGATCCAGCCAGAGCTTGAGTCCCGGACCGAAACGCGGATGCTCGCGCAGTCGGCGGACCAACTCGGGCGAGGACTTGCCGAAAGCCCATGCGGCGATGATCCAGAAAACCGTGGTCGGCAGCACGGGCAGGAAGGCGTTTACCGCGCCGACGCTCGCGCATACGACTCCCAGTACGCGCCACGCGCGTCGCGCGATGGAGCTCATCTCCGCCTTCTTGCCTCGCGCGAGTTGCAGGCTTATAGCGGTCATCAAAAGATCCAGGACACGCCGAACGTCCCGAACTCGGCGCTCTTCTTCTGGTTCTCAAATGCTTTGGTGGTGAACGTCGTCGCAAGGCTCAAGACGAGCTTGTCATGTCGCACGTTCAAGCCGATCGTGGCGTTGCCGATGAAAGGCTTGGTGTCCACCGACCGGCTGTCCTCGAACACCGTGCCATCGAGTGGCAGATAGTGCGCGACCGCGTGGCCGCCGATGCCGCCGAAGAACGATACGGACCAGCCCTCAACTGGGCCGACACCGACTGTCGATGCGGCCGTCAGCCCTTCACGCAATGCGGTGCCACCGAACGCATCGCACCAGGTTCCAGCCGAGCTCGCCGTACATGCCAAGCCCGACACCCGTGAAGTACGTCCCGAGACCCGCATGACCCACCGGCACGAGGCGCCACTGGGCCGATTCGCCTGCAGTGCCTTCCGCCAACCGGTATGCCGTCGTGAGGCCCACGTTGATGATGGGTTCATCCGGGAGCTGAGTGTCCCAACCCATAGGCTCGTCGCCGCCGACGACGTCGTGGATCGCCTTCTGTACGTCGTCGGCCTGCGAGGCGGGTCCGACCACGCCCAGCTTGAGCTCCCAGGCATGTGCCCAACGCTCCTTGCGTGCATAGAGAACGCTGTCTATGTATAGGACGCCAGCGTAGGGTTGGTCATCCGCCAGCGGATTGGGAATCGTGATGTCGCCGGGTGTGTGCATTTCCTGCGCGACGGTCCAGGAGGCATACGTGCTGTAGCCTTCATTCCCGACGAACGGCAGGAACGCCCAGAATCTGCTCCATCCGCTCACGAATTTGTCGTCGTCGTAACTCTCAAGATTGCTCGACACCCACGTGACACCCGCTCCGTTCGTGTAGTTGTTGTCCGAGCCAGTGAGGAGATCGTTCTCCAGCGTGATCGTCAGTGCCTCATCGTTGGCGGCACTTGCCAGCGTCGCGTAACCGATGGCACCGAGCGGCACCAGGGCCAGCGAGGCAAGTTTCATGCAGAGTGTCATGGTCGTTCTCACTCCTGTAGACAATTAGGCGTCATGCGGGCAGCGGGTCGGCCGTCAGACGATTCGCCTCGGGCACACTCTGCCGCGTGACGCGGAATGAGGCCGCGTAAAGTGCCGGCACGAAGAAAATCGTGAGCAGGGTGGCCACGGTGAGACCGCCCATGATGGCGATCGCCATCGGACCCCAGAACACGCTGTGGGTCAGCGGAATCATCGCGAGCACGGTGGCGAGTGCCGTGAGGACCACGGGCGCGTCCGATGCACGGCCGCGTTCACCACGGCGTTCCACGGGTCGCTGCCTCAGCGATCTCGGTCCGCACCTGATCGACCAGGATCACCGCGTTCCGCATGATCATGCCGCTCAGCGCGATCACGCCGAGAATCGCCACGAAGCCGAGCGGAGCGTGGAACAGCAGCAGTGCAGGCACGACACCCACGAGCCCGAGAGGTGCTGTCAGAAACACCATCCCCATGAGCGAGAACCTCTGGAGCTGCAGCATGAGGATCGTCAGGATGGCCAACAGCATGACCGGAGCCACGGCGGCGAGAGCACGATTGGCCTTGTCGCTCTCCTCGACTGCGCCACCACGTCGATGCGGTAACCGGCAGGCAGCTTCGCGGAAACTTCTTCGACGGCCGGGCGAATCGACTGGGTCACCGACACGCCCTGTTCGCCGTCCTTGACGTCGGCGCGGACGGTGATCGCCATGTCGCGGTTGCGGCGCCGAAGCACCGGCTCCTCGAGCCATGGCGAATGCTCGCAATCTGCGAGCGGCACGACAGTGCCCTGACCCGTGAAGTACATTGACGTCCTCGAGCGATTCGACGTCGAGCCGCTCGGCGGGTATCGCGCGCGCGACGATGTCGATGAGGTCCTCGCCCTCGCGCAATTGCGAGAGCGTTACACCGCTTGTCACGCTCTGGGTAACCAGGGCGCACATCGGCAGGCGTGAGACCGAGCGCGCGCGCCTTGTCCTGGTCGACATCGACCCGCAAAGTCCGAACCGGATCGTTCCAGTCGAGCTGGACGTCGCGCACGCTCGGACTGGCCGCGACCACGCGCCGAACTTCGCCGCATCCATCGCACGACTCGCGTGTCGGGCCCGACTACCCGGAACTGTACGGGGTAGCTGATCGGCGGTCCGAGCTCCAGTCGAGTCAATCGGACCCATGCCTGCGGGACTCCGCATCGACGATCGCCATCAATCGCGAAGCGCACCTGTTCGCGTGCTTCGAGATCACGTGTCATCACCACAAACTGCGCATAGCCGGAGTCGGGCAGTTCGGGGTCCAGGGAAAGAAGAACCGCGGTGTGCGGCGCCCGTGTAGCCGTGAAGAAGCGAATGTCGTCGTCCCTGGAAGTACGGCCTCGATCTTCTTCCATGCTCGGTCGTCGCCGCAAGGATGCGCCCTCTCTCATGCGGAGCTCGACGAGGAGCTCGGCCGCAGCCGTCCGGCAAGAACTGTGCGGCACGACTCGCATGCCGGCGACAAGCAAGTACCAGGCCCACCCCGGTGGCACTGATCACCCACCAGCGGTGCTCGAGGGCGAGGTTGATCAGCGGCCGCAGGCTCTCTCTGAAGAACGAAGCTGGTAAGGATCGCCGCCCTCGTACGCCTGCCGAAATCCTCCGGAGCACCTCGACGGTGAACAAGGCGTGAAAAACCCCGAGAATCGACCCACGCAGAAGACGACCGCTACGCCGACCATCGAGAAGACGCCGCTGGCGTACTCGCCGGAAGCCGACTTCGAGAAGCCGATCGGCATGAAGCGGCGACGGTGATCAGGGCGCCGTCAGTCCGCGGAATGGCCGTCGACGAGTAGGAGAATGCCGCTGCCTGGCCTGGTCGCAGCCCGCCTCGAGCTTCACCTGCATCGTCGAGAGCGACGATCGCGTCGTCCACGAGCAGCCCCAGCGCAACGATCAGCGAGCCGAGTGAGCATGCGCCGAGGTTCCAGCCCATGGCGAACATGACCATGGCGACGACCGCGAGCACGAGCGGTACGGACATCGTGACCACGAGGCCCATCCGCCAGCCGAGGCGAGGAGGCAGACCGCAGCACGATGGCCAGGGCCTCGAGCAGCGAGCGCTCGAACCCCGATCGATTCGCCCACCGTGGTCGGCTGATCGGCGACGTGCTGAGCTCGACGCGATACGGCAGCTCCGCCTGGACCGTCGTGACAGCGCTCTCTATCGCCTTGCCGAGATCGACGATGTGCCGTCGATCGGTCATCGAGATGCCGAGCATCAGACCTGCTGGCCGTTGCGGCGACCGTGTATGTGGGCGGATCCTCGAAGCCACGCTGATGGTCGCGAAATCTCCCAGCCCGACCACGCGGCCGCCCGCCTCGATCGGCAGGTTGCGGAGGCTTCCTCGCTGTGAACTGGCCGCCGACGCGCACGAACACTTTGTCGCTTCGCGTGTCGATCGAGCCGGTCGGGAGCACGCTGTTCTGGCCCTCGAGGGTCTCGACGATCGCGACCGGCGTGATGCCGAGCGTGGCGAGACGCTCGTGCGAGAATCGACGTAGATGCGTCGGCCTGCTTGCCGAATGTCGACCTTCTTCACATCGGCACCTTCAGCAGGCGGCGCTTGACGTCTTCCGCCACGTCGGTGAGGCCGTCGAGACCGATGCCGTACCCTTGACGGCATAGAGTAGTGCCGAACACATCACCGTACCACCGTCGAAGATCGGACCGACGGGCCTTCCGGCAGCTCGAGCCGAATGTCGTCGAATTTCTGCGCGCCGGATACCAAGCCTCGCGCCGGTCCTCCGTGGAAGTGCTGCCGACGACAGGGATCGTCATGCCGCCGACACCCTGCGCGCGAAGGTGACGACCTTTCGAAGTGGTCGAGCTGTTCGAACTTCTTTTCCATGCGGTCGAAGAGCCCGTCCTGCACCTGCTGGTGAGTGGGACCTGGCCAGGTTCCACGATTGCCGTCATCGACTGGACCCAGAACTTCGTATTCTTCGAGCCGGCCTAGCTGGAGACCGAGCGCAACGCCGACGCCAATGACCAGGATCAGAACAGCACGATGGCGGGATGGTCGAGGCGCCTGATCGGTGAAGATCGAGGCTTTCGATCCGGATCTCGCGGTCCGCGCGACGATGGGTAGCCGGTCGCGGATCCCCGCGATCCTCTTCCCCACGCCGGCGGTGACGATCAGCGCCCGCTGCAGGCCCGGGAAACGAGGATGGCGTCGGCGCGAGATCGGTGTACCGTCACCGGAACGAGTTCGACTGTCACGACGGGCTCAGCGCGAGTGCGGCGCACGGTCCACAGTGCCGCAGCTTGCCCTTGCGCGCGTTACGGCGGAAGCGGATCATGCCAACGGCGCGGGCCTGATCCCAGCATGCTCGGCGACGAGTGTCGCTCGTCGCTCCGAGCGAAAGGGCGCGCGGTGTCGCCGGCATCAGGCGGGCGTGATAGGCGCGGGGCTGCGCGATCCGCCCGCGCCGACATCTTCGGGAGACGACTTCGAATCGGTCGTCGGGGACGCTCGCGAGCGACGCGCCGAAACGGCGCCGGCCTCGAAGGCCTCGAGACGCGCCTCCGGCATGTTCGCCGACGATCTCGCGGGTTCCTCGCCTTGGTCGCGATTGCGAACGACCGGCCGGCCGGCGGCGACGACCTGCTGATCTGGAGCTCGGCATTCGTCACCCCACCGCTGGTCGACCCAGTTCCCTACCGTGTACTCCGACCTGGTCGCGAGCCAGTGCGAGCCGGCGCGCTCGGCCTCGGCCGCCGCGCGCGAGGTGCGCAAGCCGCCCGCGCATGTTCCTCGTCCGACGCGCCGACCGATCCATCGAGCTTCAGCGCCGAGTCGCGCAGCGTCCGACTCAGCCGGGCGTGCCGGTCGAAGTCCTTGAGCTGCTGGCGGTGGCCGTCTGGGCTCAGCGGTCCGACGTCGTCGAGGATGGCGAGGGCGTCCGCCCGTGCACCCCTTGCCGACGTCGACGTGCGGCTCCATGAGACTCTGCCGCTGATGTGAATGTGTCGATGTGGTTTGCGCCGGACGGAGCCGAAGTAGCTGAACTCGTGTCGAATGCATCGTCGTAGCGACTACGGCGTGCGGGAACTGTGAAGCGTTCCTCGGCCGGCGGGCGATCCGCACGCCGACGAGCAGCGAAGCGGCGGTCACCGCGACTGGACCAGGCGATAAGCGCTTCAACACGGTTCTCCGGTGCGGGTATCCTGGTTCGATTCTTCCCAGCCGCCGCTCGAGCGCCTTGTAGATGCACGCTGGCGAGAACAGCGAGACGTGGTCATTGGCGTCGATCCGGCACGCTGAGGCGTGTGTGCCGCGCATCGAGCAGCGGCAGAAGATCGATCTGGTGATGGTCGAAAGAGCGATGCGCACGCGCGAGGCCCGCGTCCGGCGAGTCGGCCGCGTCCGCAGGGCGTCGGCACGGTGGCGCTCATCGCGCAGCGAATCGAGCCGTATCTCGACGTCTTCGAAGTGCGCGCACGATCCCGTCCTCGTAGCGAAACACGCCTCGTGCTGCGGCTTTTGGAGCGCATCCAGGCGCGGTGACGTCGCCCAGTCGAAGATCGGCATGGTCCAGGTGGACACGTTCGCGGAAGCGGTGCGGCGCCGAAGTCGATCGCGTTCGCCATCGACGTCCTGATGCCGAACAGGACCCCGAGGAAAAGGCGAGGGGCAGCGATTTGCCGCCGCCTCCGGCGTCGTAGCCGAACGGCAGCTTCGAGTTGCGCACGCGAGGCGAGCAGGTCCTGGGCGGTGCTCGAGGAAGAGTCGCTGGTTGCCCGGGCTGCACTTGTGGAACGAGTGCTGGTGCCGCTTGACGGGCGACGGTGGCGTGGGATGCGATGCTGGTCGCTCGATCAGGACGCCGTATCCGGTGCCGCGAACACTGCGACCAGCGTTTCGTAGCGGCGGCATAGCGGCGGGCGCGCTCGAGGCAGAGTCCGGCGCGCGCTCGACGTCAACGTGGAGGCAAGGCGGGCGCGGTGGCGCGCGGTGACGAGACGCAGGGTCTCGTCCGGACCCGCCGAGATCGCACGTACCGCCCGCAGCCGGCGAAGAGCGCCGACCAGCGCGAAGTAGTTCGTCGCCACGTCCGTCAGGACGAACAGCCGAATGGCTGCGCGCGCCGTCTTCAGCGGGGGCGATTCGATCGTAGGTCGCGGCGGACGCGCGCGCGCAGCCGACCCGCGACATCGACTCCCAGGACATCGAGACCGGCGAGCGGCTGACCGGTGGCGCCCGACCTGGATCGTTGTCGATCCTGGAGACGGTGGCACCGAAGCTCGGCAGCAGCGAAGATCGTCAATCGCTCTCCGGCCGGCGGCGCGAGCGCTGTGATCTTCACATCGCGGTTCGAGGTGGACGCCGGACGGCATCGGGTCAGATGGTCGCCGAAGCGTTCCGACCACGCAACTTCCGGAGCTTCGTACTCCGGCGGTGACGAAGCTGCGGCACGTCGACCTCGGACTTCAGGACAGGTGTAGTGCATGTGCCCAGCGTGAGCGCGACGCAGCGCGGCAGGATTGCTGCACGGTGCGTGCCGTCACGCAGAAGTCGTGGCATCGTGTCGTCCACCGAGGTTATTTCCAGCGTACGAGGCGGGAAGGGGGAGTGGTCAGGGAGGGGTCGGTGTTCGGGCCGCCATCGTGGACAG
>CAWFNJ010000013.1:0-220657 GCA_963817195.1 uncultured Gammaproteobacteria bacterium | reverse complement strand
ATGATCCCTTCGTAAACGCTGACTGCGCAGCGACGCAGTGCGTGCTCGTCCTTGTCGAGGCCATCCGGCATGTGGCGCCAGGCCGCGAGTTCGCCGTTCAGTCGATAGGACCAGCCGTGGTACCGGCAGGTGATCATCGAGAGGCGGCCCCGGGTTCCTCGCAGAGCCTCGCGCCGCGGTGCCGGCAGACGTTGTGCAGGGCGTGGATCTCGCCGTCCGCGGCGCGCACCACGATCACCGACGAATCGAGTCCGCCGAAAAGGAGGTAATCGCCGCGCTCCGGGATCTCCGAGGCGTGGCCGGCCGCGATCCAGTGACAGGACAGGAACCGGTGGAGTTCTGCCTGGTATACCGGCGCGGCGTGATAGAAGTCCTGCGCCAGGCTGAAGCCCTGCCGATGATCCTGGACGAGCCGTTCCAGCGATTGCCACGAATCCGACTCTAGCGCCGCGTGCCCGGGGGCGATAATCAAGCGGGATACGAATGATGAAATCGTGTCCCTGGCAGCCTAGAATCCCTGGGGATGCACGCGAAGATCTACATCAGCGCCAACGAACCCCGCTGTGGGAAAAGCTCGAACAGATGACTCCACATCGACCCATCGGTCGGTGGCGGCATCGACGAGGTCATCCAGGACAGGCGCTCGATTCCGCGGACCGAGCCCATCGGTCCCATCTCCAAGTCGGGTTCGAGGAGATCTACGAGATCGACCCCGGGTTTTGCGCCCACATCGCCGACACCTTCATCGACCATGACTGGCGACTCACGATCCGAAGCCGCGACAACAACCTGCGCTTCCGCATCGCGTTCGCCGGCGAAGCGGCTTACTTCGACCGCAAGCAGCAACTCTCGGACGAGTACCTCGGCTGCAGCTACATCGTGCGTCCCGCGGGTGACTCCCTGACTGCCAGCTTCAGCGGCGGAGTGCGCTATCGCTACTGCTCGCTGAATGTCACCGAGGCCTACCTGGTCGACTTCCTCGGCCTCGGCAGCGACGAGCTGACGCCAGTGCTCATTTCCCACTGGGAACGGTGCGAGACCGTCATGGGTCATTTCGCGGCGTCGAAAGCCGCATTGGCACTGGCCAGCCGATTCTTTCGTGCCAGGTCCTCGAGCGCATGGCGCGACGTGGAGGTGCGGTCGAACGCGCTCGAACTGCTACGCGTGCTTTTCGAGGACTGGCGGACCGCGAGCCCCCATTCGAGAGCATCGATGAGGATCACCCTGCCCGAACGCGAGAAGCTCCTTCGCATTCGCAACCTGATCAAGGCGAACCCGGGCAAGACCTACACACTTCCGACCCTCTGCGCCCAGTTTCGGTTGAGCCGCAAGAAGCTCCATTACGGCTTCAAGCGAATGTGCGGCGTTTCCGTGCACGAATACCTGACAGAGGTTCGCATGCAGCTTGCGCTGGAACTCCTACAAACCACGAGCCTGCCCATCGCGCATGTCTCCGAAAAAGCGGGCTTCAGTGAGCCGACGAACTTCACCGCCGCATTCAGCAAGCACTTCGCAGTGCTGCCCAGCCAGGTTCGCAGTACGCCTTAGACGTTCCGGCCGGAACGTTTTCTGTGACGCAATTGAACAGGCTGCGCCGCATTAAGTTCATTCCGCCTTGTTGAACGTTCGCACAACAGGCTTTTATGGTAGTCTAACAGCCGTATTTCACGGGATTTGAGCGGCTTTTGCCGGCACGTACGGGCCACCGCAACATGCGGCGCGCGCCGCCCTCGACACCCGATTCACCATAATTGAAGAAGACGCCACCATGAGCCAGCCCGCCAATATCCTTGTCAATGAGATCGATGTCACCCCCCGCGTCCGCGACGTCCTGCCGGGGATGGAAGCACACCCGCTGCTGGCCGAGCTGATGGATCTCGAGGTGCCCGCCGCCCTCAAGCCGGTCGTCGATCCCAAGGCCTACGCCCACCGCAACTTCCGCGACGACGAGTTCTGGCGGCAGATCCCCGGCTACGCCGACGTCGATCGCGCCACCTTCCTGGACTGGAAGTTCCAGAACAAGCACAGCGTCACGAGCCTCGACAAGCTCGCCGCGGTGCTCGGCGACCGCGTGTCGCCGGCCTTCCTCGACGACGTCCGCGCCGGCATCGCCCGCGCGCCGATGAACGTGCGGATCTCGCCCTACGTCGTCGCCCTGATCAACTGGGCCGATCCGTATCGCGATCCGCTCCGCATCCAGTTCCTGCCGGTCGCCTCGACCCAGCTGCCCGATCACCCGCGCCTGACGCTCGACTCGCTCCACGAGCAGGCCGATGCGCCGACGCCCGGCCTGACGCACCGCTACTACGACAAGGCGCTGTTCCTGCCGCTCGACGTCTGCCCGGTCTATTGCCGCTTCTGCACGCGCAGCTACGCGATCGGCGGCGACACCGACACCGTCCAGAAGGCCGGCCTGAAGCCCGACCCGAAGCGCTGGCATACCGCCATCGCCTACATCGCCTCGCGCCCCGAGATCGAGGACATCGTGGTCTCCGGCGGCGACCTCTACATGCTGCCGGCCAAGCACCTCCAGCACGATCGGCCACCTGCTGCTCGCGATCCCGCACATCCGCCGCATCCGCATCGCGACCAAGGGTCCGGCCGTGTCGCCGATGAAGATCCTCACCGACGAGGCCTGGACCAACGCGCTGTTCGACGTCGCCAATGCCGGCCGCGCGATGGGCAAGGAGGTCTGCCTCCACACCCACTTCAACAGCCCGAACGAGATCACCGAGATCACGCGCCAGGCGATGGAGCTGCTGTTCAAGGGCGGCGTCACCGTGCGCAACCAGACCGTCCTGATCCGCGGCGTCAACGACTCGATCGCGACGATGACCGAGCTGGTCCGCCGCCTCAGCTACATGAACGTCCGGCCCTACTACGTCTACCAGCACGACATGGTCAGCGCGGTGGAAGAGCTGCGCACGACCGTCCAGACCAACTGCACGATCGAGCGCGGCGTCCGCGGCTCGACCGCGGGTTTCAACACCCCGCTGTCGATCGTCGACCTGCCCGGCGGCGGCGGCAAGCGCGACATCCACAGCTTCGAGCACTACGACCGCACGACCGGCATCAGCGTCTATCGCTCGCCGGCGGTGCATGCCGAACTCGCGTACCTCTACTTCGATCCGGTCGACCTGCTGCCGAAGGAAGGCCAGGAGCGCTGGGCGCGTCCCGCCGAACACCAGCGGATGATCGACGAGGCCATCAAAGCTGCCGGTCTCACCGGGATGCCGCTGGCCGTCGCGTAAGAGGCCGGCGTTCCATGACCTTCGTCGTCGGCGAAAACTGCATCAAGTGCAAGCACACGGACTGCGTGGAAGTTTGCCCGGTGGACTGCTTTTACGAGGGTCCGAATATCCTCGTGATCCACCCCGACGAGTGCACCGACTGTGCGCTGTGCGTACCGGAGTGCCCGGTCAACGCGATTTTCCCCGATAACGAACTGCCCGCGGACCAGAGTGAATTCCTGCAGCTGAATGCCGAGCTGGCGGCCATCTGGCCGAACATCACGAAGAAGAAAGACTCGCCTTCCGATGCCGAGCAGTGGAAGAACGTGCCGGGCAAACGCAAACTGCTGGAACGTTGATCAGGCTTTTGTCCCAAACCGCTCCTTCAGGAATCCCAGGAACGCCTGCAGCTTCGGCGAGTATCTGCTGCGGGAGGCGCCCGCCGGCTTTCCGCTAACCTGCCGAGGCGATCTTTCCGAGCAGCCATTGCAACCCGGAAAGGTGCTGTTGATCGTGGCTGCAAAGGTAGTGCACGAGCGAGCGCAGCGACACGCTCCCATAACCCTCGAAACGCGCCGTGCGTTGCCACATCTCGGGTCGTATGGTTGAGAGCAGCTCGATCGTCTTCGATCGCGCCTGCCGGAAAGCTGCGAGCGCCTCGGCCCCGTCCCGCTCGTTGTAGCGGCGTTCGCGTGCGAGCGCGTACGTGTCGAGCGACTCCAGAAGGGGATCTGTCTCCACGAGCGTGCGCTGGAAGCGGCGTTGGTAACCTTCGACC
Organism: uncultured Gammaproteobacteria bacterium; assembly: GCA_963817195.1. Classification (GTDB taxonomy): domain Bacteria; phylum Pseudomonadota; class Gammaproteobacteria; order Steroidobacterales; family Steroidobacteraceae; genus SCUD01. The sequence goes on along the minus strand of CAWFNJ010000013.1, from coordinate 216,649 downwards.
TCGATGTCGAGTACGTGCCAAACCTGTTCGATCGCCGTGAGTGCCTCGCTGGGCACGCCATCCCACGAGTCAGGTGCCCAGGACCTGTGCGAGTCGGGAATCAGGCAGTAGTGCCGCTCGAGCTGTTCGGGAAAGCTCGCCAGCGAGAGCAAAGTCTCGTCACCCGCGGTCCTTGCTTCAGGCATGGTTCGCCTTCGCGTCATGACACCGATTGCCACGTTACACTCCCTTTGTCACAGCGGGGGAGCAATGCTTCTACGCGCGATCGCCGTCCTGGCGGGTGTCTGCCTGGCGTTCTCATTGGCCGCCAGCGACTGGACAGCGGACGAAAAGGCTGTATGGCAACTCGAGGAAGACTACTGGCGCTTCGTCAGTGCCGGGGATGTCGACTCGTACGTGAAGCTCTGGCATGACGATTTCGTCGGGTGGCCCTGCTTCGAGTGGAATCCTGCCCGCAAGGGAGACATTGGCAAGTGGGTTCGCGACGTACGCGACAACCGATGGAAGCTCACCTACCAGCTAAAGCCGCTCGAAAGTCAGGCATTCGGCGACGACATCGTCGTGGTGCACTACGCGGCCGAATACGTCTATGACTATGGCGACGGCACGCGCAGCGGCGCAGGCCTCTGGCGAAAGTTCACTCACACGTGGATGAATGTCGAAGGGAACTGGCAGATCATCGGCGGCATGTGCGCCGCTCAGGAGCCGGTCAAGGCGCCTCGCGGCTAGGGGCCGCCCTGCCTTAACGACTCGCTGAGCGCGCGCAGCTCGCGGTCTAGCGCGTCGGCGCGGTCCGCGAGCCACTCTTCATTGAATGTCCCGAAGAGTGCGTCGCGCCGGGCGCGCGCCCGTCCAGCGAGCACGAGGAGTCCCAGCCCCTCGTCGCGCCGGCGCGCCTGCTCGAGCCGCCGGGTCTCGCCCCCGACGGCAAGTTCATGCATATGGCGGGCCTTCTCAGCCGCTGCTTCTTCGATGCCGGCCGCGAGCTCGGCCTCGATGACCTGGATGTCGTGCAGCTCGCCCAGGAGCTTCTGGAGCTTGCGGAGCCGCTTGTCGACCGCGCGCGCCTCCTCGGTCACGTTCCGTAACGGTTCGACGAGGTACCGCAGCCGCTTTACCTGGATGCGTGTCCGGTGGATGCTCTTATCGTCGCCGGGACCTGCGATCGCGGCCAGGTGCGATCGAAACTTGTCCGCGGTGGGCTCGAGCACCTCGCCGAAGGCCGAGCGGAACGGGCATTCGTCGCGAGTCCTTCATCTCCCCGAGACGGCGTTCGAGCAGCCTGGTCGCGCGCGCGAAATCGCGGCCGAGCTGCGCGACGGCCGAGCGACTCGCACCGCGCTGGCGACCGCGCAGCCTTTTTCGCATCCATGCGAGGCCAGCCCGGTCTTCACGGTCGAGCGACGGCGTCTCGGTGGCGAGCCAGGTGAGCTGCACGTGGGCATCGCGGGCGGCATTGGTCGCGCGCGTGAGTTCGCGCAGCCGGCGGCGCGGTTTCTTGCCGGCGGCCCGCCCGAGCCAGGGCCGGTAGGCGCGAAGCAGCGACCGCAGCCGGCGAATCGCGACGCGAAACGCGTGCAGCCCCTTGTGGTCATCGGGGTTTCGGGCGCGCTCCAGGCCGCGGGCCGCAGCCGCCACATGGCGGCGCAACAGCCGGCGCAGGGCCCGCTCCAAGGGCATGTCGAGCAGCGATTGATTCACGGCGGCTTCGGTTGCTTTGGCTGCAGGATCCCGATCGTGCGCGCGATCGCCGGGTAGCGCGAGTCCTGGAGGACCTTCATCGGTCAAGAGTGCAGGACTGGCTACGCTTTTGCATAGTCCTGCGCATTCGGATCTGCCGGCGAACAATTCTGCGACGGGCAACGGCTGGTAAATGTGGGCCCACGAACGAAGCTTGCCTATTCACGCCTCCGGTAACAAAGTGCCGCGTCGACTGGAGGCAGGCAAATGACGAATAGGAAGACGCCGTGGCTCTCCATGATGCTGGGCGTCGGTCTGCTGGCCTGTGGGCAACCCGCTTCGGCGCAGCTCGCGCCCGGCTCGCTGGATGTGAAATGGAGCGCGGGCTCGGAGAACTGTGGGGCCGGCCCACCGCAGGCGCCCATTCAGGTACACCAGTACAACGCCCAAACATTCATCCTGCGGGAAAGCCTGTGCACGACTTTCGAGGCGCCTTTCATCTATCTCCTGCTGGGCTCGTCAAAGGCGCTGCTCATCGATACCGGGGCTGTCGAGGACCCGAAAGTGATGCCACTGGCGGACACGGTGATGGGTCTGCTGCCGATGGTGGGGTCCTCGCAGATGCCGCTGCTGGTCCTGCATACCCATCGCCATCTGGATCATCGCGCCGGAGACCCTCAGTTCGCGAATCTGCCAGGCGTTCAAGTGGTGCCGGCGTTCCTGGAAGACGTGAGGCGGCATTTTGGCTTCCAGACTTGGCCGGAAGGATTGGCGCAGGTGGCGCTTGGTGATCGAACCGTGGACGTGATTCCCGTGCCGGGTCACGAATCCACGCACGTTGCGTTCTACGATCGCAATACGGGCCTCTTCCTTTCAGGAGATTTTCTAATGCCGGGCCGCCTGCTCGTTGACGACAGCGATGATTACCTGGCGAGCGCGCAGCGAATCGCGGATTTCGTCAGAACTCGTCCAATCACTCACGTTCTCGGTGCGCACATCGAGATGAACCGCGAGGAGGAACTGTTCCCCTGGCAGTCCACCCATCATCCGCACGAGCGTGCACTGCCCTTGACGAAGGAGGACCTGCTTTCGTTACCCGAAACGCTGCGGAGCTTCAACGGTGTCTATACGAAACATGGCAAGTGGGTGGTCCTGAATCCGATCCACCAATTGATCGTGGTGGGCGCCGGCGCCATGCTGCTCCTGGTTGCCTTGGCCTGGTCGGTGTGGCGGTATTTCCGACGTCGCCGAGCTGCGCGTGCCGCTGAACCAGGGAGCTAGGCCACAGCAACAACGACCTGGCAACTTGAACGGCTAGCCGCCCTTCCTGAGCTGCCTGAGTTTCTCAATCGCGTGCAGCTGAGCGGCGGCGCGGGCCAGCTCCGCCTGCGCCTCGGCGACTTCCATAGCCCCGACGCGATCGCGCAGCGCTTCTTCGGCCCGCTGCTTGGCGGCGAGCGCCGACGCCTCGTCCAGGTCCTTCGCCCGCGCAGCCGTGTCCGCCAGGATCGTGACCTTGTGCGGCTGCACTTCGATGCCGCCGCCGCCGACCCAGAACAGCAGCTCTTCGCCGGTCGGCCGTCTGAACCCGCACTTCGCCGGGCTTTCATCGCCGTCAGGAGCGGTGCGTGCCGCGGCGCGATGCCGATCTCGCCGCCCGCCGCAGGCGCGAAGACCATGGTGGCCTCGCCGGTGTAGACCTCGCCTTCGGCGCTGACGATGTCGATGTGAATCGTGTTGGCCATGATCAGGTGAGCGTCTTTGCCTTCTCGACCGCTTCTTCGATGCCGCCGACCATGTAGAAAGCCTGCTCGGGCAGGTTGTCGTGCTCGCCCGCGATGATGGCCTTGAAGCCGCGGATCGTGTCCTTGAGCGCGACGTACTTGCCGGGGCTGCCGGTGAACACTTCCGCGACGTGGAAGGGCTGCGACAGGAAGCGCTGGATCTTGCGCGCGCGCTGCACGGTGATCTTGTCCTCTTCCGACAGCTCGTCCATGCCGAGGATCGCGATGATGTCCTGAAGCTCCTTGTAGCGCTGCAGGATCACCTGCACGCCGCGCGCGGTGTTGTAATGCTCCTCGCCGATGACCAGCGGGTCGAGCTGGCGGCTCGTCGAGTCGAGCGGGTCCACCGCCGGGTAGATGCCGAGCGACGCGATCTGGCGCGACAGCACGATGGTCGCGTCGAGGTGAGCAAAGGTAGTAGCGGGTGAGGGATCCGTCAGGTCGTCCGCGGGCACGTAGATCGCCTGCACGGAGGTGATGGATCCCGTCTTGGTCGAGGTGATGCGCTCCTGGAGCACGCCCATCTCTTCCGCGAGCGTCGGCTGGTAACCCACTGCCGAGGGCATGCGGCCGAGCAGCGCGGACACTTCCGTTCCCGCCAGCGTGTAGCGGTAGATGTTGTCGATGAACAGCAGCACGTCGCGGCCCTTGCCGCCCGCCTGCTTCTCGTCGCGGAAGAACTCCGCCATGGTGAGGCCCGAGAGGCCGACGCGCAGGCGATTGCCCGGCGGCTCGTTCATCTGGCCGTACACCATCGCGACCTTGGAGTTCGTGATGTCTTTCTTGTCGATGACGCCCGACTCCATCATCTCGTGATAGAAGTCGTTGCCCTCGCGGGTGCGCTCGCCGACGCCGGCGAACACGGAAAGGCCCGAGTGCGCCTTCGCGATGTTATTGATGAGCTCGAGCATGTTGACGGTCTTGCCGACGCCGGCGCCGCCAAACAGGCCGATCTTGCCGCCCTTCGCGAACGGCGCGAGCAGGTCGATGACCTTGATGCCGGTCTCGAGCAGGTCCTGGCCGCCCGTCTGCTCGTCGTAGGCCGGCGCCGGACGGTGGATCGGCAGGAAATCCTTGGTCTTGATCGGGCCGCCTTCATCCTGCGGGTTGCCGAGCACGTCCATGATGCGGCCGAGCGTGCCGACGCCGACCGGTACCATGATCGGTGCGCCGGTCGTCTTGACGCCGAGCCCGCGCTTCAGGCCCTCGGAGGCGCCCATCGCGATCGTGCGCACGATGCCGTCGCCGAGCTGCTGCTGCACCTCGAGCGTCAGTTCGTGGTCCACGAGTTTCAGTGCCTCGTAAACCGCCGGGATCCCCTCGCGCGGGAACTCCACGTCGATCACCGAGCCGATAATCTGCACGATCTTGCCATTCATACTGTTCATATTCACCCCGATCCTAAACCGCTGCCGCGCCGCCGACGATTTCCGAAATCTCTTTCGTGATCGCGGCCTGGCGGGCCTTGTTGTAGACGAGCTGTAGCTCGTCGATGATCTTTCCGGCGTTGTCGGTCGCGCTCTTCATGGCGACCATGCGCGCGGCCATCTCGCAGGCGAGGTTCTCGATCACCACGCGATACACCGACGCTTCGATGTAGCGGATCATGAATCCGGCGATGAGCTGGTCCGCCGCGGGCTCGTAGATGTAGTCCCAGCGTTCCTGCAGCTCGCTCGCGTCCAGCGTCTCGGCCGGCAGCATCTGCACCACCATCGGCTTCTGCGTCATCGTGTTGATGAACCTGTTGCCGGCGACGAACAGGCGATCGATCTTCGCGTCTCGGTAGAGCTCGAGCATCGCATCGACGCCGCCGATCAGGTCCTTCACGTGCGGCTTGTCGCCGATGTTCGTCATGGACGCGACGATCGGGAGCTTCAGCCGGCGGAAGAACTGCAGCGCCTTGCTGCCGATCAGGCAGAGATGCACTTCGACGCCCTTGCTCCTGCCACTCGCGTGCCGCGATCAGCACCTGCTTGAACACGTTGACGTTCAGCGAGCCGCACAGGCCGCGATCGGTGCTCACGACGATGATGCCGACCGCCTTGACCTCGCGCTCGACCAGGAACGGATGGCGGGAGTTCGGATTCGCGAGCCGCAGATGCCCGATCACGCTCCGGATCCGGTCCGAGTAGGGGCGCGCCGCGCGCATGCGCTCCTGCGCGCGCCGCATCTTGCTCGCAGCGACCATTTCCATGGCCTTGGTGATCTTCTGCGTGCTCTTGATGCTCGCGATCTTGACCCGGATTTCCTTCGTGCCGGCCATGGGATCAATAGGCTCCGGTCGTTGCGAATTCTTCGCAGATCTTCTTGTAGCCGGCCTCGACTTCCTTGCTGAGCTCCGGCTTGTCGTTGACCTGCTTCAGGAACTGCCGCGTGGGTCGTCTTTGCGTAGGACTGCAGGGCCTCCTCGAACGCGACGATCTTCTTCTTCTCCACCTTGTCCATGTAGCCGTTGTTGACGGCGTAGATGGAGAGCGCCTGCTCGGCGACCGACATCGGCGCGTACTGCTTCTGCTTCATGAGCTCGGTCACGCGCTGGCCGCGCTCGAGCGAGCGGCGGGTCACTTCGTCGAGGTCCGAGGCGAACTGCGAGAACGCCGCGAGCTCGCGGAACTGCGCGAGCGCGAGGCGGATGCCGCCGCCCAGCTTCTTGATGACGCCGGTCTGGGCCGCGCCGCCGACTCGGGACACCGAGATGCCCGCGTTCATGGCGGGGCGGATGCCGGAGTTGAAGAGGTCGGTCTCGAGGAAGATCTGGCCGTCGGTGATCGAGATGACGTTGGTCGGCACGAACGCGGTCACGTCGCCGGCCTGGGTCTCGATGATCGGCAGGCCCGTCAGCGAACCGGTCTTGCCCTTGATCTTGCCGCCGCTGACCTTCTCGACGTACTCGACCGAGACGCGCGCCGAGCGCTCGAGCAGGCGCGAGTGCAGGTAGAACACGTCGCCCGGGTACGCCTCGCGGCCCGGCGGGCGGCGCAGCAGCAGCGAGATCTGGCGATACGCCCAGGCCTGCTTGGTCAGGTCGTCATAGACGATCAGCGCGTCTTCGCCGTTGTCCATGAAGTACTCGCCCATGGCGCAGCCGGAATACGGCGCGATGTACTGCATGGAGGCCGGCGTCGAGGCGGAGGCCGACACGATGATCGTGTGCGCCATCGCGCCGTGCTCTTCGAGCTTGCGCACCACGTTCGCGATCGAGCTCTGCTTCTGGCCGATCGCGACGTAGATGCACTTAACGCCGGTGCCCTTCTGGTTGATGATCGTATCGATCGCGACCGCGGTCTTGCCGGTCTGGCGGTCGCCGATGATCAGCTCGCGCTGGCCGCGGCCGATCGGCACCATCGAGTCGATGGCCTTGAGGCCGGTCTGCACCGGCTGGCTGACGCTCTTGCTCCAGATCACGCCCGGGGCGACGCGCTCGATCGGCGAGCGCTTGCTGGCCTTGATCGGGCCCTTGCCGTCGAGCGGATTGCCGAGCGCGTCCACCACGCGGCCCAGCATCTCGGGGCCGACCGGCACTTCGAGGATGCGGCCGGTGGTCTTCACCGTCGTGCCCTCGCCGATGTGGCGGTACTCGCCGAGCACCACGGCGCCGACCGAATCCTGCTCCAGGTTCAGCGCGAGTCCGAAGGTGTTGTCCGGGAACTCGAGCATTTCGCCGTAGGCGGCGTCCGCGAGGCCGTGCACGCGGCAGATGCCGTCGGTCACGGAGACGACGGTGCCGACGTTCCGCGCTTCGGTCGCGGCGTCGAAGTTCTTGATCCGTGCCTGGATCAGGTCGGTGATTTCAGAGGCCTTGATGGACATATCCGCTTTCCTTGACTAATTCGTTAGCGCCGAGCCGAGCCGCTCGATGCGGCCCTTCAGCGATCCGTCGATGACGAGATCCCCGGCGCGCACGATGGCGCCGCCGAGCAGCGTCTCGTCGATCCGCGTGTGCATGCGCACCTCGCGGCCGAGGCGCTTCGCCAGCGCCGCTTCCAGCTTCTTCTGCTGCGGCGCCGCGATCTCGCGGGCCGCGATCACCTCGACGTCCATGACGCCCTCGACCTCGGCGCGCAGCGCCTCGAACTGCGCCGCGATCTGCGGCAGCAGCGCGAGGCGGCGATTCTCCGCGAGCGCCTTGCAGGAAGTTGCGGCCGTCCTCGCCCGCGGCCTTGCTTCGACAACCCGCCCAGGAGATCCACGAGCTCGTCGCCCGTGACATGCGGGTTGCCGATCAGGCGCGCGACGCGCGAGTCGGCAGCGGCATGAGCGGCCGCGTCCAGGAGCTTCGACCAGCTCGCGAGGTCCTTTGCGCCTTGCGCGTGGGCGAATGCCGCCCGGGCGTAGGGCCTTGCGATGGTGGCGCGTTCAGCCACGGCTCGGGGCCTGCTGCTCGAGCTGCGCCGCCAGCTCGTCGAGGAGCGCCGCGTGCGTCTTGGCGTCGACTTCGCGTCCGAGCACCTTGGTGGCGCCTGCGACCGCGAGCGCCGCGACTTCCTTGCGCAGGCTGTCGCGCGCGCGGGTCTGCTCGTTCGCGGCTTCGCTGCGGGCCGTCGTCACGATGCGCTCGCCCTCCGGCGACCGCGAGGTTCTTCGCCTCGCCCACCAGGTCGCTCGAGCGCTTGTGCGCGATGTCCACGACCTGCACGGCCTTCTGGCGCGCGTCGGTGAGGATGCGCGTCCGCGCCTGCCGCGCGTCGGCCAGTTCCTTCTGGCCTTTCTCGCCCGCGGCGATGCCGTCGGCGATTTCCTTGCGGCGCTGCTCGATCGCCTTCATGACCGGCGGCCAGATGAAGTGCATGCAGAACCAGACGAAGACGATCATGGCGATCGTCTGCCCGATCAGTGTCAGGTTGAAATCCATCGAACCTCTCCCGCGATCAGCCGCCGGCGCCGGTCGCCTGCTGCAGCTGCCCGATGAACGGGTTGGCGAAGGCGAAGAACAGCGCGACGCCGACGCCGATCATCGCGACGGCGTCGAGCAGCGCCACGACGATGAACATCTTCGTCTGCAGCATCGGGGCGAGCTCCGGCTGGCGTGCCGCGCCTTCGAGGAAGCGGCCGCCGAGCAGGCCCATGCCGATGCCGACGCCGAGTGCGCCGAGGCCGATGAGGATCGCGACAGCGATCGCGGTAAATCCAATCACAGTTTCCATCTCGATCTCCTGGTCGAAAAACCGTTAGTGATGCTCGTGCGCCTGCGACAGGTACACGATCGTCAACATCATGAAAATGAAGGCCTGCAGCAGCACGATCAGCAGGTGGAACACCGCCCAGGCGAAATGCAGCGGCAGCTGCCAGATGCCGAGCAGCGCGATCAGCATGAAGATCAGCTCGCCGGCGTAGAGGTTGCCGAACAGCCGCAGCGACAGCGACACCGGCTTCGCGATCAGCGACACGCCCTCGAGCGCGAAGTTGAACGGGATGGCCGCCCAGTGGTTGAAGGGCTGCAGGTCAGCTCCTTGGTGAAGCCCCAGCCGCCCTTGATCTTGACGCTGTAGTAGATCGTCAGCAGGAAGACGGAGATCGCCATCGCGAAGGTGACGTTGACGTCCGTCGTCGGCACGACGCGCAGGTGCTCGACGCCCGCGTACTTGGCCACCCACGGCAGCCAGTCCACCGGGATCAGGTCCATCGAGTTCATCAGGAAGATCCAGACGAACAGCGTCAGCGCGAGCGGCGCGATCACGAGGCTCTTGGGCGGGTGGCTGAAGGTGTCGCGGACGCTCTGGTCCACGAAGCCGACCACGACCTCGACGATGGCCTGGAGCTTGCTCGGCACGCCGGTCGTCGCCTTCTTCGCGACGCGGCTGAACACGAAGACGAGCACGAAGCCGAGCAGGATCGCGAAGAACATCGAGTCGACGTTGATCGCCCAGAAGTTGCCGTGGCATTCGTTCCAGACCCAGGCGCCGTCCTTCTTGCAGACGGTCAGGTTCTGGAGGTGGTGGGAGATGTACTCGCCGGCTGAATGACCCGCTTCCGCCATGATTCTCTCAGCGTCCCCTATCGAACAGCAGCCCCACCGGCAGCGCCAGGAGGGTCGCGATGTACCCGGTGAACAGGAACCCCGGGTGCAGCGGCTTCAAGGTCGCGAACACGGCGGCGAACAGGAGCGCCGCGATCACGAGCTTGCCGATCTCTCCCAGCCATCCCGCCCGGAGCAGGCTCTGCGCGCTGCTCCCGGCCCGCGGCGACATCACCCGCGCCGCCAGAAATGCGTTCGGCACGACGCCGATCAATCCACCTACCAAGGTGGGGATCGCCCGCTCGGAACCCAAGCCAGAGCCAGACGATCGCGGCGAGCTACCACTGCCGTCGCGAGCTGCGCGAGCAGGATGTTGCGGACGGTTTCATGCACCTGTCTCCGGGCAACAAAAACGCCACGTGGCCCTGCGGGCGGTCCGTGGCGTTTTCACGCGCAGCAAGCAAGCCGCAGGGGCGGCCAAAAACCGCGCGCATTATAGAGGGGCGGCTCCGCGGCGTACAACCGCGAAAAGCCGGAAAAACCTTTGTTTTTATGCGGGCTTACGCGTGCCCGCGGGTGTCCTGCTGGCGGGTGAGCTTGTAAACGAAACAGTCGTCGTCGCCGAAGCTGCGGCGCACGACATATTCAAACCCGAGGCGCTCGTAGAAGCGGTGGGCGCGGGTGTTGGACTCGAGCGGGTCGATCAGGATGGTGTGGACGGCGGGGTCGGCGAAGCAGCGCTCGATCGCCTGCTCCATCATCTGGGCGCCGTAGCCCCGGTTGCGGGCGTCCGGCTCGCCGATCCAGATGTCGAGGCAGCGGTGGCCGGCGTCCATGCAGCCCCAGTACTGGATCTCCTCGTGCTCCGGGTCGATGATCTGCATGAAGCCGATCGGCCGGCCGGCCACCTCGGCGATCAGCCACTCGCGCCAGGCGGGGTGCCTGGGGAGCTCGGTCTCCCAGTGCCAGTCGGCGTCGATCAGGGAGTTGCGGACGTCGGGATCCTGGTCCCAACGGCGCAGGGTTTCGAGGTCCGCCGGCGTCGCGGGTCGCAGGTTCACGAGCCCGGGCGCCGGCAGCCGTTGGATGGGATCAATTGTGGGGTTCAAGCTCACGGTAGACCCGTTGGCGCCGCGCACGTTCGGGAAGCTGTCCGCCGGCCTGCCCGCGACTGCAGGGTGCCACGACGGCCCGGTTTCCGGCCAGAGCTCGCGCGAAGAGGCGTCGAACGCGTGCTGATCACTGTCGAGGTAGCGCGCGAGGATCTCGTGGAAAACGTGGCGCATGGTCAGGCCCTCCCCGGCCGGCGGTCATCGCCAGGCGGGGGGCGCTGACGATGACCTCCGGCAGTGCCGCGACCTGCGGCAGGACGTCGACCGGGGTGAGCTCGCCGACTTCGATGGTGCCGGCCGGGGCTGCCGCCAGGTGGGCCTTGTCCAAGGCGAGGCCGCTGGTGCCGACGATGGCTGCCGCGAGGACCGCTGAAAGGGCCGCGCGGAGGTTGTAACCGTTGCTGCTGCTGTTCATGACCCGCTCCTTCTCTCTGTTTCGCCGTTCGGTTTTCCGTGGTGGCTACTTTGGAGAGGTGGGCGCCTATGGAACAAACCGGCTTTCTGAAGCTCGCTTAAGGACTCCTTAAGCGGGGGCGATCATGAAGGGGCGCGTCCCCTTCGACGGAGGATTATGCTGGCGGCGGGGAGCGGTTCGGGGGAGCCGAGCATGAATACAAGCCAATTCCGCGCGGAAATCGCGTTCCTGGTGTCGACTGTTCGCTGTCGTGCCGACGGCACTCGGCGATTCGCCCTGCCTCGCGGACTATCGCGACACCACGCCTGCCGAGCGTGCGCAAGTCACGAGCGTGCTCAAGACCATGCAAACCGCGCTGCCGCCGGCGCCCGAAGGCTGGATCATCGTCGTCGACCCGTCGAACGAGATCAGCGTTCCGGCCAGGATTTGCAGGGACACGGAGAAGTCTCCGTGGAACTACGGCTTCACGCGGACCTACAAGCAGGTCGAGGGCGTAGAAGCGCGGGGAAAACTGATCGAAGACCAGGCGGCGAGCCAGCAGGCCGCGATGGAGCAGCGCAAGCCGCGGCTCGACGCCGCGCAAGCGAAGTACCAGAAAATCATGAATCAGATAAACGAGCTGAGCCAGAAGAAAGACTACGCGGGCGCAGAGAAACTCGCTCCGCAGCTGAGGGCGGCAGAAAAGGAATACGAGGCGATCCTCAACGAGGCCCACGATCCTGCGGCGGCGGCGGCCACCGACAAGGAGGTCAACCGGGACTTCCAGATGACGATCAGCGTGTACGCGAATCCTCGCTTGGAGTCCGTCGGCGAGGGAGCCAAGGCCATCGCGCCGCCCGCCCGCGCGAAATCGGCGCAGCGCTGGCACGTCGAGAACGAGCTCGAGAGCACCGACCACGCGCTTTACCTGTTCGGCGCGTGGACCGCAGGTGCAAGCGGCAAATGGAGCGCGGGAAGCCGCGCCGGCGCTTCGCCTACGGCGGCCCATGCGATCTCGGTTCTCGTGAGTGGCGATCCGGAGCGGGTCACCAAGACGGTCCCGACAATCAAGTTCCCGACCATCGAGGCAGCGGTCAAGTAACTCAAGAGGAAAATGGGTCACTCCCCGATTTGGGGAGCGTCCCCTTTTAGCTGATCGGGTTATCGCACTCGCCGATCTTCGTGCCGCTGAGGTTGACCGTGATGTTCATGCCCTCGGCGCTCATCGTGATCGTGCCCGTGTACGACTCCTCGCCGACGAACGTGACCTCGCCGTGGCCGGTCATGTTCATCTGGCCGGTGCACTGCGTGTCCCAACTGACCTTGTTGTCACCCTCGCGCTGGAAGTTGGAGACCGTGCAGCTCTGCCCCTCGGGCGGCGGCGGCGGCTGGGTCCATTCCTTGGCGGTGCACAGTTCCATCGTGCTCGGCGGCGGGCGTGAACGGCATGCCCGGGATGACCGTCTGCGACGTGGTCTTCCAGAGGTTGCCGGGCCGCTCGTCCGCGATGGCGGCTGTCGTGAGGATGCTTAACGAGACTGCCGCGAGGATGCGGCCTGAACGATTGCGGATCATGCAAATCCCCTGGTTCGTGTTGAGGGCAATTGGTCGGGGTCGGCGTGGTATGCGCCCGGAAGCCGGGGGGTGTCAAGTGGCCGCGGAAACGGAAGAAGAATAGGCTCGCTCGGGGGAGGCCGCCGCTGCATGTTTTCCTGGCTCGACGCTCCGCTCGCCGCGCTCGGCGATGGCTTCATGCGCGCCTGGTCAAAGGTGGAGCGCAGCTATCGCCGCCCGTTCTCGCGCGCGGCGTTCCGCCTCAAGTTCGCCTACTACCCGCTGCTCGCGCTGCTCGCGCTCGGCTGGCTCGCCTGGGACTGGACGCACGACCGCACGCTGAACGCGGCGGAGAACGCGATCTTCGACCAGGTCGTGAACTGGCGACCGGTCGAGCCGACACCTTCCGGCCGCGTGGTCGTCGTCGAGATCGACGAATGCTCGATCGAACATTTCCGCGCGCATGGGCGAAGGCGGCTGGCCCTGGAACCGGCAGCGCCACGCGGACCTGCTCGACCGCCTGGATCGCGAGGGCGTGCGCGCGGTCGGCTACGACGTGCTGCTGACCGATCGTTCGCACGAGGATCCGGGCGGGGACCAGTCGCTCGAGGCGATGGCGCAGGGCGGCGCCGGCCGCTTCCTGTTCGCCGCCGCGCGCATGCATCGCGACTACGACGCGGGCGCGCCGCTGTCGGCGTCGCAGGCGCCGGGTGCATTCGCGCTCGTGGATGCGCCCGCCGCGAACCCGCGTGTGGCCCTGCTCCTGCCGTACGGCGAGGCGATGGCGACAATGAGCGGAATCGTCAACGTCGCGCGCAATGAAGACGGCGTGCTGCGCGACCTGCCGGTCTTCGAGCCGGCGGGCGACTTCGGCATTCCCTCGCTGCCGATGCGGCTCGCGATGGCGGCCAGCAGCAAGGCGCCGCACGCGTTCGAGGCTTCCGTGCGGCCGAACTGGCGCGAGCACACGCGGCTGCCGCGCCTGAGCGCCGCGGACCTGCTCGTGGAGGGGAAGCCAGTCTGCCGGCGCGCGGGCGACGCGGTGCCGGCGCTGAAAGACGCCGTCGTGCTGGTCGGCTACACCGCCGCCGGACTCAATGACGCGAAGCCGACGCCGGTGGATCCGGTCATGCCAGGGCGTCGAAGTGCTCGCCGAGGCGACCGAGGCGCTGGTCGCCGGCAGCGCGATCCGCGTCCCGCCGGCCGGGCTCAAGTACGTGATCGCCGCGCTGCTGGTCATGCTCACCGCCTTCGTGTTCTTCCGCGGCGAGCCGCACAACGACATCGACTCGATCTTCGTCGCGACCAACCTCCTCCTGCTCAGCGCCGCGTTCATCGGGCTCACGTTCTTCGCCTACTTCTTCGACGTGTTTGCCGCGGTCGGCTTCGTGAGCCTGGTGTTCGGCCTGTGCCGCATCTACGCCAAGATCCAGCGCGGCCGCGCGGTCGGCAACGGCGACTACCTGCCGGACTTCGACCCGGCGAGGGATCGCTGGCTTGCGGTCGCGCGCCTGCATTTCGTGCCGGACGCAGGCCTCGACGCGCGGACCGTCGTGCGCCGCCGCCGGGAATATCGCCGGCGCCTGCGGCGATTCCTGTACGCCGGCACGGATGCAGTCATGCTTGAGGGCGATCGTCGAGGAAAAAACCTGGCTGCACGATGCCCTGAGCGACCTCGTCGTGCTGATGTGGCACGGCGAGAGCGAGGCGGACGCGCGCGCGGCCGCGGCGCGCGACCTCACCCGGCTCGAGCGCAACATGGCCGAGCTGGATGCGCGCCTGCCGGACGACGGCACGGTGCAGCTGGCTTTCGGGAGCGGCGAGATCACGGCCGCTCCCGGCGACGACAAGACGCCGTGTGCCGCTGCACATCCTGATCGGGCAGGTGCTAGCCTCTGCCACCGAATGGCCGCTGGCCCAGCGCAGCATCGACTCGCTGCAGCCCGCGCCTCCTGCAGGAGAACGATGATGCGTGCCCTTTCCACCTTCCTCGCCACCGCCCTCCTCGCTGCCGCCACCGCTTCGGCCGCCGACCTGACCGCCACGGTGCGCAAGGCCGAAGTGAACGTGTACGCGGAAGCGAACCTCGAGTCCGCCCAGCTGGCGAAGCTGAAGCAGGACGACACGGTCGGCATCGCCGTGCAGCAGGGGCTCTGGTACCAGGTGAAGCTCCCCGACGGGAAGACCGGTTTCGTGCGCGTCAACGACGTGCGCGTGAACTACGGGCGCGTCGAGGACAGCGACGCCAACATCCGCGTGCTGACCACCGGCAAGGCCGGCGTAGGGCGCGTCTCGGAGACCGCGGGCGTGCGCGGCATCGACGAGAGCGAACTGAAGGCCGCGTCCTTCAACCAGGCCGGGCTCGACGCGATGGTCGCCAACCGCGCCGACGCCGCCGTCTGCCGCGGCCTACGCGAGCGGGCACGGCTGGCAGGCGACCACGGTCGCCTGGGATGCCGAGTCGAAGCCGAAGAAGGACGACAAGGCGGCTACGGCTTCGTCAGGCGCGTCCGCGTTGTCGGGACTGAGCGGCATGATGGGCTCGCTCGGGCAGAAGGCGAATTCGCTGCTCGGCACTGCCGGCAAGGTGGCACCGAAGTCCGAGCAGGAGCAGGCGGCCGAGGAACTCGCGCTCGGGCCGCAGATCGCCGGCCGCGTGCTTGGCGCGCGCCCGCTGTGGAGCGACGCCGAGGCGCAGAAGCGCGTCAACGTGATCGGCCGCTGGGTCGCCTCGCAGACCAGCCGGCCGGAACTGCCCTGGACTTTCGGCGTGATCGACACGTCCGAGGTCAATGCCTTCGCGGCGCCCGGCGGCTACATCCTCGTGACACGCGGGCTGTACGAGCTGCTGACGTCGGACAGCGAGGTCGCCGCTGTGCTCGCGCACGAGATCAGCCACGCCGTCGAGCGTGACCATTACAACGTGATCCGCAAGCAGGAGCTCACGACCGTGGGCAAGGACGTGGTGGCCGGCGAGATCGACGTCGGCACTGGCGCCGCGGAAAACTACGCGCGGCAGTACGTCGAGCAGCACGGCGCGACGATCCTGGTGACCTCGCTCGACCGTCAGGCGGAGTTTCGCGCCGACAAGGCGGCGGAGATCTACCTCGCGCGCGCAGGCATGAACCCGATGGCGCTGTACGCCGTGCTGCAGAAGATGATGGCGCTCGGGAGCGCGTCTGCGAGCCTCGCGGCGCTCTACAAGACGCACCCGCCGCTCGATGCACGCCTCGACCGGATCGACGAGCGCGGCTACGGCGCGCTCAAGGCCTACACGTCGCGGGAGTAGCGCCCACTCGCGCGGGCGGCCGAGCCGTTACTTGACCAGCCGGATCGTGAGCGGGTAGCGATAGGCGACGCCCTCGTTCGACTTCACGGCCGCGATGATCACGAGCACGAGCGCGCCGATGCCGACGAACAGCAGCAGCGGGATCGTGAGCAGCGCGCCGATGCCGAGCGAGAGGATGGTCACCATCAGCAGCGCAAAGCCGATGATGGACAGCGTGATCGCGAAGTTGAGCGCCTCTTTCGCCTGGTCGTTGACGAACGGCATGGTGTCCTTCTTGATGATCCAGATGACCAGCGGCCCGAGGAAGCAGCCAATGCTGAATCCCCAGCCGGTGGTCACGAGGCCGCCGAGCAGGATCGACAGGTGGGCGAACAGCGCCCACAGCCTTTCGTCGGCGCTGGGCGTGGCGGGGGCTGAGGCCGGCGTTGGCGTAGCAGGCGTCGTCTCGTTCATCTGAATTCTCCCTGGCGTCGGATCAGGAAGGGGCCACTTCCTCCCCGGAATCCTCGTCGCCGTCACCGTCTCCGCAGGGGTCGTTCTCGCCGATCGCCCGCATCTGGGCCTCGTGCTTGTTGTAGAAGTCGACGTTCGCCTGCGAGACACCCGGCGGCAGCTTGCCGCTCTGTTGCAGCGCCCACGCGGACATGCCCGACTGCATCATGGACCACATGAAGACGACGTATTCGCGCGTGGTCATGCCGGCGGACTGGATCGCGGCCTGCGCGCCGGGTACGGCGTTCAGCTTGGCGACCAGCTGGTCGAGCGATTGCCGAATTCGAATCGTCGTCGTCCTCGTCCTCGCGCGCGCAGGCGCCGGGTATCGCGGACAGCGCCTGCGTCGCCTTCGTGAACTTCGCGAGGCCCGCGTCGGTGAGCACGTAGCTCGAGATCTCGGCCTTGTCTTTTTCGTTGGCGGCGACGGGCGCCGGCAGTGCGAGCCCGATGGTGGCCGCAACGACGAGTAATCCCGCAAGGCGATGACTGAGGGTCATGACACGCTCCCTTCGGACGCCGGTCAGCTGATGTGCGCCAGGATGCCGTCCAGTTCGTCCAGGCTGTGATAGGAAATCACGAGCTTGCCCCTGCCCGTGCTGGAATGCTGCAGCTCGACCGTGGCGCCGAGCTTGTCGGCGAGGTCGTTCTCGAGCCGCTGGATGTCCGGGTCCTTGGAGGGTGCCCGGCCGGACTTGTTCTTGCTGTTGCCGGCGTGCGCGATCAGGCGGCGCACGAGCGCCTCCGTCTCACGGACCGAGAGGCCCTTCTTCGCGACCAGCGCGCCGACTTCCGCCTGCTGCTTCGGGACCGGCAGCGCGAGCAGCGCGCGGGCGTGGCCCATCTCGAGCTCGCGTTTCTCGATCAGCGGGCGGATGGCCTGCGGCAGGTCGAGGAGCCGGAGCAGGTTCGACACGGCGGCGCGCGAGCGGCCGACGGCCTCGGCCGCCTGCTGGTGCGTGAGCTGGAACTCGCCGATCAGGCGCGAGAGCGCGAGCGCCTCCTCGAGCGGGTTCAGGTCCTCGCGCTGGATGTTCTCGATCAGGGCGAGCGCGACGGCATGCTCGTCGTCGATCTGCCGCAGCACGGCCGGGATCTCATGCAGGCCCGCGAGCTGCGCGGCGCGCCAGCGGCGCTCGCCGGCGACGATTTCGTAGCGCTGCGGCTCGTTGGGCTCGGGCAGGCCGACCTGGCGCACGACGATCGGCTGGATGACGCCCTGGGCCTTGATCGAGTCCGCGAGCTCGGCGAGCGAGTCCTCGCGCATGTCCACGCGCGGCTGGTACTTGCCGCGCGAGAGGAGGTCCACCGGGATCTGCATGAGCTGCTCGCGCGCCGGCGGCACGCCCGGCTCCGGCCGCTTCCTGGCCTCGCCGAGCAGCGCCTCCAGCCCGCGTCCCAGCCCGCGCTTCTTGTCGCTCATGCCCGAGTCTAGCGGATGCACAAAGGGTCGAACACTTCGAACTTTTCCTTAAGGCGACGTCCCCTGTGAAGTTCGAAAGGTGAGCGTCCCCTTTTAGGTGGGGATGACGAGGCGGGCGAGGCAGCCGGAGGCGTCGTCGCGGTTCTTGAGCGTGAGGGTGCCGCCGTGGGCCTCGGCGACCTGGCGCGCGAGCACGAGGCCGATGCCGCTGCCGCCGGGCTTGGTGGTGAAGAACGGCACGAACAGGTTGTCGGGGTTGGCCACGCCCGGGCCGCTGTCCTCGACCTCGAACACCACGCTGTCCTTGCCCCGCAGCGCCCGCAGCGCCACCGGCGCGGCGCCCTCCGGCGTCGCCTCGACCGCGTTCCGCACCAGGTTGATGAGCGCCTGCTGGATCTGGTCCGCATCGCCGCGCAGGGCCAGCCCGTCCGCGGCCGCGAACTGCACTCGCCCCGGCGGATGCACGGACGCGACCTGCCGCAGGATCCCCGCCGCGTCGCTCGGCGCGATGGTCGGCTCCGGCATGCGCGCGAGCTCGCTGTAACGCGACAGGAAACGCCGCAGGGACTCGGCGCGCTCCGCGATCAGGGCGAGGTTGTGCGCAAGCTCCTCCCGCTCTGCCTTGTCCGGCGAGCCGGCGGCGAGCGCGTCGCGGCTGGTCTCGATCACCGACTTGATGGGCGCCAGCGAGTTGTTGAGCTCGTGCCAGATCACGCGAATCAGGCGGCGCCAGGCGCGGCGCTCCTCGTCGCGCAGCGCCTGCGAGAGATCCGTCACCACCACCAGGCGGAACTGCCGGCCGGCCTCATGGAACACCTCGCGCATCACCTGCCAGCGCCCCGCCCGCCCCGGGAAGGTGTGCGACTCGCTCGACACCGGCGGCCCTTCGAGCAGCGTGTCGAAGCCGATCTCGCCGGCGGACAGCCCGAACAGCGAGTCCGGATGGCGTCGCAGCAGCTCGCCCCCCGCCCGGTTCACGAGGCGGATGCGCTCGTCGCCGTCGAAGGCGAACACCGCGACGTCGATCTCGGCGAGCACCTTGTTGAGCAGCGCGGATGCTTCCAGCGCCTCGAAGCGCTGCGAGCGCAGCGTCGCCCCGAGCCGGTTCGCCTCCAGCACGATGTCGCCGAGCGCGTCGCCCTTGCGGCCGTGCCGGCCGCGGATTGCGTAGTCGCCACCGCGCAGTGCCTCCAGCAGGTTCGCGATCGAGCGCAGCGGCTCGACCGTCGTCTTGTGTACGGCGACGGCGAAGCCGATCCAGGCCCCGGCCAGGAGCACGATCGCGAGCCGGTGCACCGAGTCCGCGATCGGCGCGTCGCGCAGCAGCAGGATCGCCACCAGCAGCGCCGGCAGCCCGCCCGCCAGCGTCAGCAGCACGATGCGCGCCTGGAACGGCACGCCGCGCCGGCGCGAGACCGGGCGGCTATACAGGGGCTTGCGCGTTTCGGGTTCTTCCTCCACGGCGCGGAAGTTTACGCGCTTGCGGCCGGGCATGCCGGCAGCGCCGCAGGCTGGCGGCGCGCGCTCGAGCGGGCGCCTTCGGAAAGTAGCGGCGCAGCACGTCGCCGTGCTGCGCCGCGTGGTGTCACTCCACCAGCGGGATGCCGCCGGCGAGCTCGGCCTTGATGGCCGCGCGGATCTTGCTCTCGATCTGGTAGTAGCGCGCCACTTTCGCGGCGGGCAGCACCTTGCCGAACTTCGGCAGGTACGACTTCTTCAGGTCGAGCTCGGCGGCCTCGACGGCGAGCGCCTCGTCGAGCAGCGACTTGGCGGTGCTGTCATCGACTGCGCCCTGGTTGTACGCGTCGGCGTAGCGCTTGACCGTGTCCCTGATGCGGCCGTTCAGGGCCTCGAGGTCCTTCTGGTAGGACTCGTACACCGGCCAGAACGCCGCGGCTTCCTGCTCGGTCAGTTTCATGTTGGCCGCGACCAGCAGCTTCTTGTCCGCGCGGACCTTCTCCAGAAGGATGGCAGTGTTGGCTGCGGTGCTGTCCTGGGCAAAAGCCGCCGGGCTCATCAACAGGGCCGTGGTCATTGCGGCCGTAAATAGCGATTTCATATCACATGTCTCCGTTGTTCTCGTGGTATCGGCACGGCCGATGCACGGATCATCTCACATTGGTGGGCGTCGTGACGGCTCCGGCAGGCAGCAGGCGCAGGTCGCGTACGAACGTCGTCACCAGCGCCGCAGACGATCCACCAGTTCATTTCACCGGCTCGTCCGGCTTCAACCCCAGCTTCTCGAGCCGGCGGTACATCGCGCTGCGCGACAGGCCGAGCGCCTCCGCCGCCGCCGGCACGCTGCCCCCGTTCCGCTTGATCGCTGACCGGATCAGGGCCCGCTCCGCATCCTCCAGGCTCATTTCCTCGAGCAACGGGGGCCCGGCCCTTGCCGCCGACAGGCGCAGGTCCGCCGCGCCGATCTCGTCGCCCTCGGTCAGCAACAGGCTCCGCTCCACCACGCTGTTCAGTTCGCGCACATTGCCCGGCCAGGCGTACTGCTGCAGCGCCAGCAGCGCGGTCGGATCGAAGCCCTTCACCGCGCGGTTGTACTGCGTCGCCTTCTTCGCGAGCTGTGCGTTGGCCAGCTCGAGGATCTCCTCGCGCCGCTCCCGCAGCGGCGGCAGCCGGACCTCGACGGTGTTGATGCGGAACAGGAGGTCCTCGCGGAAGCGCCCGTCGCGGATCATCGTCGGCAGGTCGGCGTTGGTCGCGGAGACGACGCGCACGTCCGCGCGCTGCGTGCGCGAGGAGCCGACGCGCTCGAACTCGCCGGTCTCGAGCGAGCGCAGCAGGCGCGCCTGCTGCGCGGGCGGCACGTTGCCGATCTCGTCGAGGAACAGCGTGCCGCCGTCGGCGAGCTCGAAGCGCCCCGCCCGATCGGATCTTCGCGTCCGTGAATGCGCCCTTCACGTGCCCGAACATCTCGCTCTCGAACACGGTCTCGGCCAGCCCGCCGGCGTTCACCGAGATGAAGGACCGCGCGGCGCGATCCGACCAGTCGTGGATCAGTTTCGCCAGCAGGCTCTTGCCGGTGCCCGGCTCGCCGGTGATCAGCACGCTCGCGCTCGAGCGCGCGACCTGGCGCGCGAGGCGAACGACGTCCTGCATCGCCCGCGAGGTCGCGACCAGGTCCGCGCCGTCGGCGCCGCGCAGGATCGCGTTCTCGTCCTCCAGCCGGCGGCCGCGCCGCCGCGCCTCGGCGAGCTTGACCTGGTTGCGCAGCACCGACAGCAGCCGCTGGTTGTTCCAGGGCTTCTCGAGGAAGTCGTTGGCGCCGTTCTGCATCGCCTTCACGGCGACCTCGACGGTCGCCCAGGCGGTCATCACGACCACCGGCAGGTCCGGGTGCTCGCGGTGCAGCTGCTCGACGAGCGCGATGCCCTCTTCGCCGGAGGTCGTGTCGCGGGAGTAGTTGAGGTCGACGAGCGCGACGTCCACGTGCTCGCGCGCGGTGATGTCGACCACGCCGGCCGGGCTCGAGGCCGTGGCGACCTCGAAGCCCTCGCGCTTCAGCAGCAGCTTCAGCGCAGAGAGGATGTCCGCCTGGTCATCGGCAACGAGTATGCGCGGCTGCATCAGGCCGATCGTGCACGGGCCTCACTCGTAGCGCAACGCCGCCGCCGGATCGACCTTCAGCGCGCGCCGCGTGGGCGTCAGGGTCGCGAGGATCGCGACGCCGATCATCAGCACGACGACCATGCTGTAGATGCCCGGGTCGTAGGGGCTCACGTCGCCCAGCACGTCGCCGAGGCCGCGGCCCATGAGCGGCAGCAGCGTCATGCCGATGGCGACGCCGAGCAGGATCTGCACGCCGCTCGCGCGCATCACCATGCGCAGGATCCGGCCGTCGTCCGCGCCGAGCGCGCGGCGCACGCCGATCTCGCGCGTGCGCTGCCCGACGTGGAAGGCGAGCACGCCGAACAGGCCCGCGGCGGCCAGCACCAGCGCGACGCCCGCGAACACGGCGAACATCGTGCCGACGATGCGGAACCCGGCGGTGCGCATCATGCGCGACTCGTCGAAGGTGCGCAGCCAGTAGAGCGCGAGGTCGGGATCGGTCTGCGCGAGCGCGGTGCGCACGCCGCCGACCAGGCCCGCGCGGGTCGCCCTCGCCGCGCACCGCGATGCTCATGAAGCGCTCGGGACTCTGCAGCACGGAGAAGTAGACGCCCTCGTCGATCGCGCCGTCCTCGTCCATGACGACGTCCGGCACGACGCCGATGATGGTGAACCACGTCTTCTCCTCGGTCGAGGTCGAACTTGATGCGCCGGCCGATCGGCGACTCGTCCGGGAACAGGCTCTTCGCCATGTACTCGTTGATCACGACGACCGGCATCGAGTCGCAGCTGTCGCGGCTGTCGAACAGCGCGGCCCTGGATCGGGCGCGATGCGGAAGGTCTCGAAGTACGAGGGGCTCACGATCAGCGTGGTTGACGAAGGGCTTCGTCGAGTTGTCGCCGTAGTCGCGACCCTCGATCGACACCGGGCCGTCGCCGGTGCCGTGGCCCGGGAGCGAGGTCGCGACCGCCGCGGCCTGGATGCCGGGCTGCGCCTGGATGCGGCGACAGCAGCGTCTCCCAGAAGCGGATCTGCTCCGCCTCCTCGACGTACGTGCCGGCCGTGAGGCCGACGCGCGCCGTCATGATGTCGTCGGTCTCGACGCCGACGTCCGAGGTCGTCGCGTTGAGCACGCTCTTGGTCATGAGCGCGGCGACGCCGAGCAGCAGGCAGGCGAGCGCGACCTCGACCACCACCAGGCCCCAGGCGATGCGGCCGATCGCGAGCCCGGTGCCCATGCGGCCGCCGTCGCGCAGCAGCGAGTCGAGCGAGGGCCGCGAGGCGCGGATCGCCGCGGGCAGGCCCGCGATCAGCGTGGACAGGAGCGCCGCGCCGACGGCGACCGCCGCGACGCGGTAGTCGATCTCGAAGCGCCACCAGCTCGGGCTGTCGTCCATCATGCGCGAGACCGCGAGCTGCATGCCGTCGAGCGCGATGGACGCGAGCAGCAGGCCGATGACGGTCGCGATCGCGCTGATCACGAAGCCCTCGGCCAGCATGTGCACGACCAGGCGGCCGCGCGAGGCGCCGAGCGCCGAGCGCACGGTCGTCTCGCGCACGCGGTAGGCGGAGCGCGCGAGCAGCAGGTTCGAGACGTTCGCGCAGGCGATCAGCAGCACGAAGCCGACCGCGATCAGCAGCGTCACGATGAGCGGCCTTGCCGTCGCCGATGAAGCCGGCGGCGACCGGGATGAGCTCGAAGCGGCCGTTGAAGGCCTGCGGCCCGGCTTCCGCCTTGATCGCGGCGGCGACCGGCGCAAGCGCCTGCTGCACCGCGTCGAGGTCGGCGCCCGGCGCAACGCGGCCGAACACCTGCACGTCGACGGCCTCGTCGCGCGGGAGTCTGCAGCGGGTCCTGCTGGTTCGCGACCCAGAGCGACGGCCGTGGACGGGAAGGAGTAGCCCTTCGGCATCACGCCGATGACCTCGGAGGACTTGCCGTTCACGCGCACCGACGTGGCCGATGACAGCCGGGTCCGCGTCGAAGCGCTCGGTCCAGAGCTCGTGGGAGAGGACGACCACCGGCGCCGCGCCCTCGATCGTGTCGCGCGGGTGGATGGTGCGCCCGAGCTCGGGCGCGACGCCGGTCACGTCGAAGATGTGGCCGTCGGCGAAGGCGCCGTCGTAGCGCTCGGCCTGGCCGTCGCCGGTGAGGTAGGTGGTGCCGACGTAGATGCCGCCGAGCGCCTCGAACTGGTCGCCCGCGACCTCGCGGACCTTGAGGTAGTCGCGCGGCAGCATGCGAGTTGTCGTAGTCGCCCGCCTCCTGGCCGTCGATCGTCACGATCGTGTAGAGGCGATCCGCGTTCGGGTACGGCGGCGGCTTCAGCATCAGCGTGTCCGCGACGCCGTACATGAAGATCACCGCGCCGAGCCCGAGGCCCAGCACGCCGGCCGCGAGCGCGGTGAACGCCGGCGCGCGGCCGAGGCCGGTGACGGCCGCCTTCAGTTCCTCGAGGAATGCGCGCATGGTTTGTTCCTCAGGCCTTGGCGGCGCGGCGGGACGACAGGTCGATCAGGCGTGGTCTCGTCCACCACGCGGCCGTCGAACAGCTGGACCTTGCGGTCGGCGTAGTCGGCGTAGCGCGGGTCGTGCGTGACCATGCAGATCGTCGCGCCCTCGCGGTGCAGCTCGCGCAGCAGGTTCATGACCGCCTCGCCGTTCCGCGAGTCCAGGTTCCCGGTCGGCTCGTCGGCGAGCAGGATCGCGGGCCGGCCGGCGAGCGCGCGGGCGACGGCGACGCGCTGCTGCTGGCCGCCCGAGAGCTGCGACGGGATGGTGATTCACGCGGTGCGACATGCCGACGCGCTCGAGCGCGTGCAGCGCGGCCTTGCGGCGCTCGTCGGAGGACATCTTCTCGCGGTAGGTCAGCGGCAGCTCGACGTTCTGCAGCACGGTCAGGTCGCCGATCAGGTTGAAGGCCTGGAAGATGAAGCCGATGCGCTCGTTGCGGACTTTCGCGCGCGCGGCGGGCAGCGAGCGCCGTGACGTCCTGGCCGTCGAGCAGGTACTTGCCCTCGGTCGGCGGAGTCGAGCAGGCCGAGGATCGCGAGCAGCGTCGACTTGCCGCAGCCCGAAGGGCCGGAGATGGAGAGGAACTCGCCCTTCGCGACGTCCAGGTGGATGCCGTCGAGCGCGTGCGTCTCGAGGTCGTCGGTGTAGAAGACCTTGGTGACGCCCGCGAGGCTGATCATGGCTGTGTCGTGCATCTTTCCTGCTCCGTGAGTGGGTTCTGTCGTTCTAGTCGATGACGAGGCGATCTTTGCCGGACCACTGCGTGGTGTCCGCGAGCGCCACGATGTCGCCGGGCTCGAGGCCCTCGAGGACGACGATCTGGTTCACGGACGCCTTGCCGAACTTCACCGGCACGCGCTCGGCGACGGAGTCGCCGGGCTTCGCGCGGAATACCGTGGTCGCCGAGTCGGACTGCGCGCCGACCGGGCGGCCGACGAAGCGCACGTTCTTCAGCGTCTCGATCGCGATCGTGCCGTCCACCGAGAGGTCGGCGCGCGCCTGGGTCGGCAGCGCTTCGTCGAAGTCCACCTCGACCCTGACGGCGCCCGCGGTCACTGCCGGGTCCACGCGCACGACGCGGCCGCGCACCAGGCGGTCGCGCATGTCGATGACCGCGGGCAGGCCCGGCGCGAGGTCGCGGGCGTCGAGCTCGGGAATGCGCAGCTCCGCGTACAGCGTGCCGGGCTTCGCGACGCGCGCGACGTTGGCGCCCGCGGCGAGCTGCTGGCCTTCCTGCACCGGCACGCTCTGCACGACGCCCGCGATGCCGGCCTTCACCTGCAGCGAATCCGCCGCGAGGCGGCGCTCCTCGGCGGCGCGCTCGAGCTGGCGCAGCCGCGCCTGGCGCGCCTCGAGCTGGGCGCCGACGGCGGAGTCGAGCGCGGCGAGGCGCTGCTCCTCGATCTCGGCGCGCTCGCCGAGCTGGCGCGGCCTCGATCTTCGAGCGGGCGGTCTGCAGCTCGGACACGGCGCCCTGCTGGAACGCGCGCTCCTCCGCCACCGCCTGGAGGCGCGCGGACTCGGCGGTCGCGCGCGCCTCGGCGAGGGAGGATCGCCGGTCCAGGCGCTGGCTTTCGAGCTCGAGCCGCGCGGCCGCGTACTCGGCGCGGGCGGCGGCGACTTCGAGCGTGGCGGCGTCGGCCGCGCGCTCGACTTCGGGATTCGAGAGCTGGACGATGACGGTGTCCGGCTCGACGGTCTCGCCGGCGCGCACCAGCACGCGGTCGACGCGGGCCTCGGCGCGCGTCGAGAGCCAGCGCGCTTCGCGCGGCTGCAGGGCACCGGGCCCGCGCACCTTGCGCTCGAGCGTGCCTTCCTTCACTTCGTCGAGGTAGAGCTGCTCGCGCGCCACGGCGGGTGCGCCGGGCTCGAGCTTCGCGATCCCGAAGGCGACGCCGGACAGCAGCAGGAAGCCGCCCGCCACCAGGACGAGCTTCCGGTGCTTGAGCGTGAACTGTTCGCGGATGCGGGGGCGGTCCATCAGATCACCAGGGTCGGGATGCCGGCGAGGGCGCGGAATTCGGGCAGCAGCACGTTGACGTCCTGGCTCGCACACTCCGGGACGAGCACCCAGAGGGCGAGCAGGAGGCCGACCGCAACCGCCACGAACGCGCGAGTCAGTTGCACATCCGCCGGGGAGTCGTCACGGCCCATGGCCGCGATCGGTTCAGCCCTGCGGTTCGGCATGGTTCGCAGCGTCTGCAAGATGGACTTCGCGGGCGCCGACGACTTCGACGGCCGGCAGCTGCGCGTAGAGCGTGCCGCCGACGGCGAGCGTCTGGAGGGCGCCCACTTCGATCACGCCCTGCGGCAGCGCGCCGCCATGGCCGCGATCCAGGGTCAGGCCCGTGAGCCCGACAATCGCGACCGCTGCGAGGGCCGCGATTCCGGTATTGCGATTGAACAGGGTCTTCATGGCTCTCTCCTTTCTCTTCAGATCCGATGCGGCTTGTGCCGCCACCTGATGTAGATAGAGCAAGGGGCGTGCCAACTTGGTTTGAACCTGCGTAAGAGGCTGATAATTAGACGTTTTTAGTTTTTCAGCCGAAAGCTGGGCGAGCGAAGAAACGCGCCCTGGGCCGTTCAGCATCCCGCTCGTGGGACGACCCCTACGCCCCAATTCCCACATCCGGGACGACTCAAAGGGGACAGTCACCTCTAGAGGTGACTGTCCCCTTTTCAGTTGCTGAGGTAGGGGATGGAGGATGCGGGTGGCGGGGATTCGTCGGCCGGCGGGTTCCGGGGACGGCTCGAGCTCGGAATCGCCTTCGGGTTCGGGCTCGGGCTCGGGCTCGACTTCCACTTCGACTTCCGCTTCGACCTCGACGCTCGCCGCGGCCAGCTCGGGTTCGGGCTCGGCTACCACCCGCGCCTCGATCACCGGCTCCTCGAGCGGCACCGCGTCCGGGTCGTCGCGGCGGATCATCTCGCCCGCAAGCGCGAGGTAGGCGAGCGCCCCGCGCGAGTCCTTGTCGTGCAGCATCACCGGCACGCCGAAGGACGGCGCCTCCGCGAGCCGGACGTTGCGCGGGATGATGGTGCGGAACACGCGGTCGCCGAAGTGCTCGATGAGCTGCGCCGCGACGTCGTTCGAGAGGTTGTTCCGCGGGTCGAACATCGTGCGCAGGATTCCCTCGACCGCGAGCTTCGGGTTCACCGAATCGCGGATCTGCTCGATCGTGCTCATCAGGCCGGACAGCCCTTCCAGCGCGTAGTACTCGCACTGCATCGGAATCAGCACAGAATCCGCGGCAGTGAGCGCATTGACCGTCAGGATGTTGAGCGCCGGCGGGCAGTCGATGACCACGATGTCGTAGCGGTCGCGCACCGGCGCGAGCGCCTTCTCGAGCCGGTGCTCGCGGCCCGCGAGCAGGGTGAGCAGCCTCACCTCCGCCGCCGTCAGGTCCTGGTTCGCGGGCAGCAGGTCGAAGCCCGCGCCCTCGATCGTGACGATGGCATCGACGATATTGCAGTCGCCGAGCAGCACGTCGGTCGTGGAACGCTCGAGGCTGCGCTTGTCCACCCCGCAGCCCATGGTCGCGTTGCCCTGGGGATCGAGGTCGACCAGCAGCACGCGCCGCTGGGTGGCCGCGAGCGAAGCGGCGAGGTTTACGGCGGTGGTCGTCTTGCCGACGCCGCCCTTCTGGTTCGTAACCGCGATGATGCGCTTGAACATCGGAGGCTAAACCCTACCAAGTTCGACGAGACAACGCTCGGCGTCCAGTCCGGGGATGGCGACAGGGTGCACGGCGAGCGCCTTCCAACCCGGCGGCAGGTCTTTCAGCTCCTGGTCCGGGACCTTGCCTTTCATGGCGAGCAACCGGCCGCCTTTCCCCGCCAGGTGTCCGGCCACCCGCACGAACTCGGCGAGCGGGCCGAGGGCCCTCGCGACCACAGTATCGAAGGCTTGCGGGGGCTTGTAGGACTCGGCCCGGCCGAGGACCACGTCCACGTTCGGCAGCGCGAGCCTTTCGACCACGTGGCGGATGAATTTCACCTTCTTGCCGGTGGATTCGATCAGCGTATAGCGCCGGTCCAGGTCCGCAATCGCGAGCGGCAGGCCCGGGAAGCCCGCGCCGGTGCCGACGTCCGCCACCTGCAGGCCCTTCAGGAAGGGCAGCACCGCGAGCGAGTCGAGCAGGTGCTTGTCCACCACCTCGTCCGGCGCCGTGATCGCGGTGAGGTTCATCCGGGTATTCCAGTCCGCGAGCTCCGCGGCCAGCAGCCCGAGCGCCTCCACCTGCGCCGGCGCGAGCGAGAGCCCGAGCTGCGCGAGCCCCGCCGACAACCGCGCGGCAACTGCCCGGTCCACGTCAGCCAATCTTGACGACGGTGCGCCCCATGATGCGGCCCTTCACGAAGTCGTCGAAGGCTTCCGGGAGCTCGGCGAACGGGATGGTCTCGGTCACGATCTTGTCGAGGTGCCGCGGCCTCAAGTCGGTCGCGAGCCGCTTCCAGATGCCGATGCGCACCTCGCGCGGCATGGCCGAGGAATTGATGCCCAAGCAGGCTCACGCCGCGCAGGATGAAGGGCATCACCGTGGTCTCGAGCTTGTGGCTCGCGGCGAGGCCGATGCTCGCGATGTTGCCCCAGTTGTCCACCGTGCGCGTGAGCCAGGTGAGGATCTCGCCGCCCACGTTGTCCACCGCTCCACCCCATTGCGCCGATTCCATCGGCCGCTTGCCGAGGTCGATGTCCTGGCGGCGCAGGACCTTTGCGGCGCCGAGGGACTTCAGGAAGTCGTCCGCCTGCGGCTTGCCGCTCACGGCGACCACCTCGTAGCCGCGGCTCGCGAGCAGGTCGATCGCGATCGAGCCGACGCCGCCCGAGGCGCCGGTCACGACGATCGGCCCCATCCCCGGCTTCTGGCCGTTCTGCTCCATGCGATGCAGCGCGAGCGCGGCGGTGAAGCCGGCGGTGCCAAGCGCCATCGCGTCGACGAGGCTCATGCCATCGGGCAGCGGGATCACGAAGTCGCCTTTCGAGCGCGCGTACTCGGCGTAGCCGCCGTCGAGCGTCTCGGAGTGGCCACAGCCGGTGACCAGCACTTTCTGCCCGGGCTGGTAGCGCGCATCGGTCGAGCTCACGACCTCGCCTGAAAGGTCGATGCCGCCATTCAGCGGGTACTTGCGCAGGATCTTGCCGGCGCCGGTGGCGGCCAGCGCGTCCTTGTAGTTGATGCTCGAGTACTGCACGCGGATGACGACGTCGCCCGCCGTCAGCGCGTCCACGTTCATCTGCTCGAAGCCCGCGGCGATCTTCCCCTCGCGCTCGTGGATGCGGAATGCCTTGAATTCGCTCATGTCACTTCCTGTCCAGCCAAACCTCGATGCCCTGGCAGTTCAGCTCGATGTCGTCGTCCAGCAGCCAGTGCCGCTTCGCCTCGTCCCGCGGGTAGCCGTGCGCGTCGAGCCAGGTCGACATCATCGCAAACATCCCGTGGCGAAGCTTGTCCGCGCGGTCGTGCGCATCGCGATAGCGCAGGCCCAGGTCCGCCACGGCGACGACGCGCTCCTTCATCTCGCGCGCGAGCCGCTCGAGCTCGGTGACCTCGGCGTAATGCGTCAGGAAGATCGAGCGCGGGCGGTACGACATGAGCCGGTCCACCGAGCGGCACAGCGCCTCCGGGTCGAAGTGCACGGGCGTGGTGGTCGGGATGATGAAAGCGCGGCCGTCGACGTCGAAATCACGGTACGAGAGGCCGAAGGTGTCGCCGGAGAAAACCAGCTCGTTCGCCGCATCCACGACGCAGTAGTGGTGCAGCGCATGGCCGGGCGTGTGGATCAGCTCGAGCTCGCGCCCGCCGAGCGTGATCTTCGCGCCGTCCTCCGCCACGAACACGCGCGCAGCCTCGATCGGCACGATCTCGCCGTACAGTGCGCGGTAGCGCTCCTCGCCGTATACCGCGATCGAGCCCGCGACCAGTTTCGCAGGCTCGACGAGATGTCGCGCGCCGCGCGGGTGCACCGCACAGCGCGCATTCGGCAGCAGCTGCATGAGCGCCCCGGCGCCGCCCGCATGGTCGAGGTGCACGTGGGTCGTCAGCACCCAGTCGACGTCCGCAGGGTCGATCCCCTTCACTCCGAGCGCGTAGAGCAGGTTCGGCAGCGAATGGGTCGTGCCGGTGTCCACGAATGCGGCGCGGCCCTCGTCCACCACCAGGTGCGAGGCCGCGAGCCGCGGCCGCACGTAGTCGCAATCGATCGCCGTGATGCCGGCGCGAAAATCCTCGAGCTTGCCGGCGAGCGCCGTCATGCGAGCTGCCGGTCCAGGAATTTCTGGAAGGCAGCCATGAACTTCTCGAGGAAGGCACGCGTCGAGGCGTCCGCGACCTTGCCCTCGCCGTCGATCAGGTCCGGCGTGAAATGGATGTAGGCCTCGGGCGAGACCATCTGCGGCGAGGCGACGGCGCCGAGCACGCTGTGGAGCTCTCGCTGTGCGACGGCAGTGCCGATCTTTCCTGGAGAGGCGCCGATCACGGCCGAGGGCTTGTGCGCGAAGGAGTTCTCCTTCTTCGGCCGGCTGCCCCAGTCGATGGCGTTCTTGAGCCCGCCCGGGATGCCGCGGTTGTACTCCGGCGTCACGAACAGCAGCGCGTCGCTGGCTGCGAGCGCCTCCTTGAAGGCCTTCGCCGGCGCGGGAAAATCCGCGTCGAAGTCGTAGCTGTAAAGCGGCAGGTCGCGGATCGGGATTTCCGTCAGCGCGAGCCCGGGCGGAGCCGCGTGCACGAGCGCGAGAGCCAGCTTGCGGTTGATCGAGCCCTTCGCGAGGCTGCCGACGAGATAGCCGACTTTGCGGGTAGCCATGGTTTCCTCCGCCGGCATCTTCTCACGCCGGCGTGCTCCTGCCTGTCGGCCGGCTGTGGCAATCTACCCGCCCGGCAATCCCACGGAGCGGAAGAATGACCCGCCTGATCGTCGCCATGATCGCCCTGTTGTCCCTGCCCGCTTTCGCGGCCGACGTCGAGCGCGTTACGCGCGGCAACCTCGCGATCGAGGGCATCCCGGAGATTCCGCCGGAGCTGCAGCAGCGCATGCGCCGCTACCAGTTCTCGCGCGGCGCGTTCTTCGCGGACTGGACGCCGGACGGGCGCATCACCGTCAGCACGCGCTTCGGCAACACCAACCAGCTGCACATCGTGGACCGGCCGATGGGCGCGCGCCGGCAGATCACTTTCTTCGACGAGCCGATCAACGGCGGCGAATGGTCGCCGACCGGCGCGCGCAAGGGCATCGCCTTTATCCGCGACGTGGGCGGCGACGAGAACTACCAGCTCGAGTTCCTCGATCCCGCGATGGGGAGCCCGGTGCGGCTCACCGACGGGCGCGGCCGCGCGGGCCCGGGTGTCTGGTCGCCGGACGGCACGCAGTACGCCTTCCCCTGGACGGTCCGGACCGGCGTGCAGACGGACATCTACGTCGACGACCCGATCGACCGGATGCAGCCGCAGATGGTGTTCGAGGCCGCAGAGACCGGCTGGGACGTCGCCGACTGGTCGCCGGACGGGAAGTCGCTGCTGCTCGAGCGCTTCGTGTCGGCGAACGAGAACTACCTGTACGTCTACGATCTCGCGACGCGCGAGAAGCGCGAGATCGAGCAGGCTTCGGTGAAGGCCTCGCGCGGCCCGGCAGTGTTCGCGCGCGACGGCAAGGGCGTTTACTTCGCCTCGGATCTCGGCGGCGAGTTCCGGACGCTGCGCCACGTCGACCTCGCAAGCGGCAAGGTCACGCCGCTCACGGACCACCTGGCATGGGACGTCGACGACCTCGCGATCTCGCGTGACGGGCGGCATCTCGCCTACGTCGTGAACGAGGACGGGGCGAGCCGGCTCGGCATCCGCGACCTCGTGCAGCAGGCGGACCTGGTCCCGCCCAAGTTGCCGTTCGGCCTGATCGGCTCGATCGGCTTCGATCCCGCGAGCCAGCGGCTCGCTTTCACCTTGCAGACGCCGACGCAGCCCAACGACGCCTGGGTGTGGACGCTCGCGAACGGCGGCCTCGAGCGCTGGACCGAGAGCGAGATCGGGCCGCTGGACGCTTCGAAGCTGCTCGCGCCGACGCTGGTGCACTTCCCCACTTTTGACAAGTTTCAAGGAAAGCCGCGGCAGATCCCGGCCTGGCTGTACAAGCCGGCGGGCCCTGGCCCGCACCCGGTGCTGATCAGCATTCACGGCGGGCCCGAGAGCCAGTCGCAGCCGAACTTCAGCATCACCGTGCAGCAATGGGCGGTGGAGCTCGGCTACGCGGTGATCCTGCCGAACGTGCGCGGCTCGACCGGCTACGGCAAGACCTACGTCGCGCTCGACAACGGCATGAAGCGCGAGGACTCGGTGCGCGACATCGGCGCGCTGCTCGACTGGATCGCGACGCAGCCGGAGCTCGATTCGAAGCGCGTCGTCCTGATCGGCGGGTCGTACGGCGGGTACATGGTGCTGGCCTCGATGACGCACTACAACGACCGCCTGCGCGGCGCGGTCGACATCGTCGGCATCAGCAACTTCGTCACCTTCCTCGAGAGCACGGCCGAGTACCGCCGCGACCTGCGCCGGGCCGAGTACGGCGACGAGCGCGACCCGAAGATGCGGGAGTTCCTGGAGAAGATCTCGCCGCTCAACAACGCGGGGAAGATCACCAAGCCGATGCTGGTGGTACAGGGCCAGAACGACCCGCGCGTGCCGTTCACCGAGGCCGAGCAGATGGTCGCGAAGATCCGCGCCAACGGCGGCGATGTCTGGTACCTGGTCGGGCTCAACGAAGGCCACGGCTTCCAGAAGCGCGACAACGTCGACTACTACCAGTGGGCGGTGGCGATGTTCCTGGAGACGCTGAAGCAGTAGCAAAAGGGGACGCTCACCTTCATTATCGACGTCGCCGTCAAGCGTGACCTCCTGATTCGAAAGGTGAGCGTCCCCTTATCGCGCCTTCGCTTCAGGCCGCGGCGGCCAGGCGCTGCTGCGCGATCCCGTCGGCGAAGGAGCGCAGCGCGTCGGCGCAGTCGCCCTCGAGCGACGAGCCGTGCATGATCGCGAGCGTCCTCGGCTCGAGGGCTGCCAGCCGCCGGATCGTCAGCCAGCGGTCTCCGCGCGTCACGCTCATCGAGCTGCCAGAGGTTCTCGCTCTCGAGCGCGGGCCCGACGATGTCGCCGCGCGCCAGCGCCGGCCCGTCGCCGACCTGGCCGAGCAGGTCGCTGCACAGCAGCGTGCCGGTCCGCTCCTCGAACATCAGGCCGGCGTCCCAGCCGTGCGGGACGTGCGGCGTCGCGAGGTAGCGCACGCGCTTGCCGCCGAGGTCGAGCGTCTCGCCGTCGTCGAGCGCCGCGGCGGCCGCAACGACAGGTCGTTGCAGCGAGATGTCGCAGCCGAGCCGGCCGTGCGCGACCTGCGCCCGCGGGGCGTGCTCCTGCCAGAGGTTCATGGCGCCGCTCTCGTCGGCCTCGAAGTGGCTGAAGGAAATCCAGCGCAGCCGCTCGACCGGCATCAGCCTCTCCACGGCACCGCGGATGCTGTCGAACATGAAGCGATGGCCGCAGTGGAACAGCAGCGGCTCGTCCGCCATCAGCAGGAACTGGTTGAAAGTGAAGCCGGCCGGCGGCGCGACCTCCGGCACCAGGGTGGACAGGCGGTAAATGCCGTCAGCGATCTCGTCAATTCGGGTCTGCATGGGTTATTCCTCTTCAGCGGCGGCCGCCGGGCGGCTCGCCGGCCAGTGCCAGGTTCAGCAGCGCGGCAACGCGGTCCGCGGCGTCCGCGGTCCCGAATCCCTCGCGCCGCAGGGAGCGATAGACATCGATGTCCGCGAGCGCGGCGGCGAGTGCCGCCGGACCGCCCGCGCCGACGGCCTCCGCCGCGAGCTTGCGGCGATTGCGCACTTCCTCGCGGCGCGAATGCATCGAGTTCCGGGCTGAGGTGTCGGTCCCGGCGCACGGACTCGAGCGCCGGCACGCGCTCGTAGTGCTCGAACAGCGCCCGCACCAGGCGTGCGACACGTTCCTCGCGCGTGCGCCGCGCCAGCGAAGATCGCCGCGGTCGGCGCCGGGGCGTGCTCGGCCGTGTACGCGCCGCAGGCGGCGATGGCGTCGGCGTAGCTCGGGAAATGGTGGTAGACCGTGCCGACGCTGACGCCGGCGCGCTCGGCAATGTCCTTCATCGAGGTGTCGGCGATGCCGCGTTCCGAATGCAGCTGGAACGTCGCCTCGACGAGCCGCTGCCGCGTCTCTTCCTGCGCTTCGGCCCGCCGGCCCAGCCGGTAGCGGCGTCGGCTTGATTTGGTTGAACTTGCCATATATTCATTGAATCATTATTCAGTGAATGTGTCAAGCCCTGCGAAAAAGGGGACGCTTAAAGGACGGAAAAGGTGAGCGTCCCCTTTTTAGCCGACGCGCTTGCTGACGGTTGCGGAGCGGCGGCTCTCGTGGCCGTGGCGGTTGAACGAGGTCATCGCGAAGTGCCAGGTCGCGGGCGACAGGTTCTCCACGACGTAAGCGCGTCAGGCCCGGGTTGTTCAGCACGATCACGCGCGACAGCGCGTCGGGATTGCGGCCCACGTAGATGCGATAGCCCGCGAGGTTCCTGAGCGAAGACCCGTCGTGGTTCTGTGTCGGCGGATCCCAGGAAAGCGTCACCAACCCCGAACCCGACTGGGTGACGGCGAGTTCGAAGGTCGGCAACGCGGTGGACTGGCGCCCATCCGCCACCACGATGGTGATCCCGGTGTAGACGCCGACATCGCCTGCGCCGGGCGTCCCGTGGAACCGCCCGGTCTCGGGATTGAAATGCGCCCAGACCGGCTTGTTCGCGATGGAGAACACCAGCCGGTCGCCATCCGGGTCGCTCGCGTGCGGGCGAAAGTCGAAGAACTCGTCGGCCAGGGCTTCGGGCGGCGCATGTCCCGAGATGAGCGGAGGACGATTGCCGGATTGCGCGCCCTTGCGGGGAAGTTTCGATTCGCCGCCGCTACTGCCGCCGCCGCCCAGGCAGCCGCTCGTAGCCAAAGTCACACCGAGCCCGCAAGCGAGCGCTACTCTCCGCATTTCTGACCCCCCGGCCAAAAAGAAGCGCGCAGCCTACCGACAGGATGTTGAAAGGTCAGGCGGGCTTGTCGGCCAATGCCGACTGCGTGTCGGCTATCGCCGACGGACGAGATTCGACGCCGCGGCCTGGATAAGGTCAGCGCGCCCGGACGTCGGACCATTCGGGGTGACGATCGAACTGCTCGACCACGAACGGACACTTTGGCACGACCTTGAAGCCTTCGCGGCGCGCATCGGCGATCAGGCGCTCGACGAGTGCGCTCGCAACGCCCTGCCCGCGCATCGCGACCGGCGTCAGCGTGTGGTCGGCGAGCACGCGGGAATCGTCGAGCCGCACGAAAGTCAGCTCCGCTTCGCCCTCGAAGCCGGCGACCTTCGCAACGTAGCGGCCGCGTGCGGGTCCGAGCTCACGAGTGATCGTCACGTCCGCCATGGCTGCAGTGGGCTCAGTCGTGGTGCGGGGTCTCGAGGCCCTGTTGCGCGGAGAAATATTCCGCGAGGACTTCGATGTCATCCTGCGTGAGTTGCTGCGCGAAGGCCGACATGACCGGGTGCTTGCGCTTGCCGAGGCGGTAGGCGTTCAGCGACTGGGCGATGTAGTCGGCGTGCTGGCCGCCGATGTTCGGGTAATCGGGCGTCGTGCCGCGACCGTTCTTGCCGTGGCAGGCGGCACAGGCTTCGGCCTGCGGCGGCGCCGTGCCGACGGGCTCGGGCCCGGCGGCGGCAGGAACCTGCGAGTGGAAGAACGCCGCAAGGTCGGCGCGGTCCTCAGCGGTCAGCGAGCTCGCGAAGCCGCGCATGGTCGGGTGCATGCGGTTGGGCGATTGGTACTGCTCGAGCGCGGAGACGATGTACGCCGCGTTCTGCCCGCCGAGCTTCGGCACCGAGTAGCTCGGATAGGCGTTCTTGTAGTGCTCGATACCATGGCAGCCGAGGCACGCATAGGCCAGTTTCTCGCCCCGGGCGGCGTCGCCATCGGCTTGTGTCGCGAGGGACACGAGCGCCAGCATTCCGGCGGCAATCAAGGACTTGGAATGGCGATCCATCGGCGGCGGACTCTTGGTGAGCGTGAGCGCCCGGAATGTTAAGCGCAGGAAGGCGGAATTTCCACCGCCCCGGCACCGACCGACAGGAGGGGATCAAGGCGGCGGCGTCTCGATCCTTCTGGTCATCGTCACGATGCCGGCCGTCCAGGCGTCCGCGTCGGCCGGCGCCGTTTCCTCGACGACGCGGTACGCGTCCGGACTTTCGAACGTTACCCGCAGGCGCCGGCGCGTGGCCGGATCGCCGCCCGAGACGCGGTCGATGACGATGTCCTCCCCGTCCTCGCGCCAGCGGTAGTCCGCGACGCGGCCGTTGCTGAGCACGTAGGTCTCGAACCACTGGCCGGTCGCCGCCTCGACATGGCCAAGCGAGCGGAAGCTGAAGGCGCCGTCCGCGCCGGTGAAGAGCTGCGTGAGCGCGCAGTCGCCCGCCTCCAAGGTCGAATCGAGGCGGCCGCCGAGCTGCTCGCCTTGTTCAGTGACTGCGAACTCCTGCCAGACGCCGGTGAAGCGGCGGGCGAGATCGTAGGCAGGGCCGGCGCAGGCGGGCGTGTCGTCCGCAGCGGCGAGCGTTGCGAGCCCGAGGGCGGCTGCAAGAGCCGCGAGCGCTGGCGCAGTGGCGTTCACAGCGCGGCCGCGATGTCGTTCATTAGGCCGGTATCGCGCGGCTTGACGGTCGGGGCGTAGCGGTTCAGCAGCGTGCCGTCGCGGCCGATAAGGAATTTCTCGAAGTTCCACTCGATGTCGCCCGGATGGCCGTTGGCGGGATCCGTGAGCCAGGCATAGAGCGGATGGCGACCGGCGCCGTTGACCTCGAGCTTCGCGCTCATCGGGAAGGTGACGCCGTAGGTCGCCGAGCAGAACGCCTCGATCTCCTTCGCGCTGCCCGGTTCCTGGGCGCCGAACTGGTTGCAGGGGAAGCCGACCACGGCAAAGTTCTCGCCCGTCAGCTCCTCGTGCAGGCCTTCGAGATCCGTGTACTGCGGCGTGAGCCCGCAACGGCTCGCGACGTTCACGGCGAGCACCAACTTGCCCTTCAGCCCTGAGAGCAAATCCCTGCCGCCGTCCAGCCGATCAACTTTGAAGTCGTAGAAGTTCTTCATGTGCACATCCTAAAAGGTGACGCTAACCTTTTCGAAAAGGTTAGCGTCACCTTTAGGAAAAGGGGACAGTCACCTTTAAAGGTGACTGTCCCCTTTAGACCCTTTAGAGGGGAGCCAGACGGTGACCAGGGCGCCGCCGCCGTCCCGGTTGGCGATGGAGAGCCGCCCGCCGTGGGCGTCGACGATCTCGCGGCACAGCGTCAGGCCGAGGCCCGTGCCCTTGGGCTTGGTCGAGTAGAACGGCAGGAGCGCGTCGCCCAGCACCTCGTCGGTGAGCCCGCTGCCGCGGTCGCGCACCTCGATCGCGACGCCGCCGCCCTGCTCGGTCACCGCGAGCGTCACCTCGTCCTCCGGCGAGCCGGACTCGATCGCGTTCTTGATCAGGTTGATCAGCACCTGCTCGATCTGCGGCGCGTCCACCCAGCCGGGCCGCGTCGGCATCGGCTGCTGCACCCGGAACGTGAGGCTGTCCTTGAGCCCCGCGAGCAGCGGAGCCCAGGCCACTTCGGTCGGCCGCGGCCGCGGGAGCTTCGCGAAGCGCGCATAACCGTCGATGAAAGTCGCGAGGTGTGAGGCACGCTCCTCGATGGTCGAGAACACGCGCGCGAGCCGCCCGGCATCCGGGCCGTCCGCGAGCTGCCGGCCCGAGTGCGCGAGCGAGGAGATGGGCGCCAGCGAGTTGTTGAGCTCGTGCGCGATCACGCGGATCACCTTCTTCCAGATCACGACTTCCTGCGCGGCCAGCTCGCGAGTCAGCTGCTTGAACAGCAGCAGCCGGTGCGGCTGGCTGTTCAGCGTGAACGGGCGGCTGGCGAGATGGAATATTTCCGTCTCCGCGCCCTCGGCCACCGTGAACAGCGTGTCGACGCCGCCGTCCACCGCTTCCCGCAGCGGCTGCGGCGCGCCCGCCAGCAGCTCCTCGAAGCGGTGGCCTTCGATCCGGCGGCCGGCGCGGAACAGTTGCCGTGCCGCGATGTTGCCGAACACGACCTGGCCATTCGCGTTCGTCAGCACGAGCGCGAGCGGCGTCGTCTGGACGACCGTGTCGAGCAGGAGCTCGCGCTGGTGGAGGTCGAGCCGCTCGCGGCGCAGGCTGTCGCCGAGCGCGTTGTACTCGGCCGTGAGGTCGCCGATCTCGTCCGGGCCCGCCGGCGTGACGCTGACGCTGTAATCGCGGTCGCGCAGGCTGCCGATGGCGTCCGCGACCGCGCGCAGCTGTCGGCTCCAGCCGCTGAACATGCGGTTGGTGAGCCACAACGCGAGCGGCATGGTAACGAGCAGCGCCGCGGCGCCCGCCAGCGCCGGCGATTGCAGCCAGCGGTCGAAGGCGAGCGTGACGGCCGCGACGATCCCGGCCGTCGCCACGACAACTACCGCGACGCGGCCGGCGAGCGACCGCCGGGCGCGCGGGTTCATGCCGCCGTCACTGGCTCGCAATCCATCGGTCGAGTTTTGCATTGAGGGCGGAGAAAGGCAGCATCCCGTCCTCGAGCAGCACCTGGTGGAATGCCCGGACGTCGAACTTGTCGCCGAGCGCCTCTTGCGCCCGCGCGCGCATCTCCTGCCACTTGATGCCGCCGAGCGGGTACGCCTGCACAAAGCCGGGCAGGCTGCTGATCAGCGCGACCGACTGCTCCGCCCGCTGCGGCGGCCGCAGCGGCATGCCTTCCTGCAGGTACTTGACCGCCTGCTCCGCAGTCCAGCCTTTCACCTGCATGCCGAGATCGACCACCATCATCGGCGTGATCGAGCTCATCTGCGCGCCGATGTAGTCGCGGTCGGAATCGTAGAGGCCGAGCTCGTACGCGAAGTCCTCGGAGTACGTCGCCCAGCCCTCGCCCGGGCCGCTGAAATACAGGAGCCGCGCAACCGGGTGATTGCCCTTGCGCCCGTGCTCCGCGAGGAACTGCAGCTGCAGGTGATGGCCCGGCAGGGTCTCGTGCAGGATCACGTTCTGCAGCGCCGACCGGTACAGGTCCTGCGGTCACGTTGCGGTAGAGATAAGTCGCCGGCCGGCTGCCGTCGTCCGCCGCCGGAACGTACTGGCCGCCCGGCGCGGTCGCCTGCTGGAATTCCGGGAAACGGCTCCAGCACCACCTTGCCGGCGGGCGGCGTGAGCACCATCTTTCCGGCCGCGGCCTCGGCCCGCTCGTAGGTACGCTGCGTGAAGTCGCGGACCTCCTCGGGGGACGCAAACTTTTCGGCGGGATCGGCGCGCATGATGTCGGAGAGCGACTTCCAGTCGGTCACCCGGTCTCCGTACAGTCGGCGCCCGATGTCGACCGCGATCTTGCGCTCGCGCTCCACCTGCTTCTGCGCGAGCTCGAACAGCGCTTCGGGATCGGCGTCCACGGTCGTGGTCGCGAACGCGAGGGCGCGATAGCACTCGCGCCCGCCCGGCATGCCGTCGAGCGAAGGGGAGGTGCGGGCGCGGGCGAGGTAGGTGTCGCGGAGGAAATCCCGGTAGCGCGTGAGCGCCGGCCACACCGTGCCCTCGATGACTTTCTTCCACTCGGCGGCGAACGCCGGCGTCGCGTCGCGCTGCGCCGGCTCCATGAGCGTGGACTCGCCCGGCGGCTGCGCGAGCATCGAGTCGAGCTGGTTCAGCGTCGACTGGGTCGCCGCCGCGCTCGCCGTGTAGCCGAGCCGGAGGCCCTCGCCGAGGTTCGCGATCTCCTGGTCGATCCACGGACCGAAAGCGCGCCAGCGCGCGAGCGCCTGAGCGCGCGTCTCGTCCGTACCCACCGGCTGGATGGCCGCGATCTGCGACAGCGAGGACTGCCAGCCGAGCGAGGACACGCTCCACAGCTCGTTGCGGCAGGCCCGGGTCGACAGGTTTTGCCGGAAGGCGTGGTCCAGGAACTGCCAGGTGACCCATTCCGACGTACCGGCGAAGGCATCGGGCTTGATCGCGGCGAGCTCGGCCGCCATGCCCTTCATCAGGTCCTGCCAGCGCGCGATGTCTGCGGGCGAATTGATTTCGAGGCCATCGTTGCGCTTCACCGGCAGGCCCGAGAAGGCGAACGAGAGCGGGAAATTCTTCTCGTACTCCGCGACGAACCGGTCCGCGAGCGCCGTCACGCGCGCGCGGTCGTCGGTCTCGGCGTGCAGCGGCAGCGCGGCCGCGCAGGCGAGCAGCATCAGGGCGAATCGGCGCATCGACATGGGGGCCTCCCAGGCAGGACGGGGCACAAGGGTAACGCCGCGGGCGGCCGCGCGACCAGCCGTGCGTTGAGCCGACGTGCGGCAGGCCGGGATGCTCAGCCGAGCGTCCCCGGCGTTGCGACAGCATCGACGGAACAACGAAAAGGCCCCGTTAGGGGCCTTTTCGTCGGTACTTCGCCTTGCAATCCGCGACGCCGGCGGTCGGCGAGGCTCAGAACCGCTGCGACCACCGCAGGCCGATGCTGCGCGGGCGGATGTGGTTGCGGGTGAAGTCGAGTCCGCTCGGGCTGGCATAGCCCGGGTCGCCGATGTCGATCTGGCCGCGCTCGTCGGTCACGTTGTTGGCATACAGGCTCAGCGTCCAGCGCTCGTTCTCGATGCCGGTCGACAGGTTCAGGATGCCGTAGGAATCCATCTGCGCGCGCCGCGACGTTGGATACCTCGAGGTCGTTCCAGGTCGTCGTCGCGCCACGACCAGGCGCCCTGCGCGAACAACGGCAGGCTGCCGACCTGGAAGGTCGTAGCGACGCCATCGCGGTGTACTGCAATTCCGGCACGTAAGGCATCTCGGTGCCCTCGGGGGCGTCCGGCGGCAGCCCCGTCAGTCTCGGTCATCGGCGCTGCGCCAGAAGTCCTCCTGCAAGGTCGAGTCGTTGTAAGAACCTGCCAGCGACAGCAGCAGGCCCTCGGCGGGCGCCCAGTCCAGCTCGAACTCGAGACCCTTGGTCTGCGCCTTGCCGACGTTCTGGACGATGGTCAGGTTGGAGATCGTGAAATCGAGGAAGCCGTACTGGAAGTCCTCCCAGTCGACGAGATACACGGCGCCGTTGAAGCGCACCGCGCCGTCGGCCCACTGCGTTTTCCAGCCGAGCTCGTAGTTGTAGACCCAGTCGGGCTCGTACGCGGGAATGCCCGGCACGCGCGCGCGGTTGACGCCGCCCGCCCGGAAGCCCTCGGAATAGGTCGCGTACAGCATCTTGTCTTCGGCGACGTTCCACTGGACGCTGCCCTTGAAGGCCCAGTCGTCGCCATCCTGCACGTCGTCGACGAATGCCGGTGTTGAAGCAGGGGAACTGCGGCTCGCCGGTGTCGTCCTCGACGAAGTCGCCGTTCGCGTCGATGAAACCGGTGCAGTGGCCGATGTTGCCGTTGAAGCCGGACAGCGAGTTCTCGTACTCGAAGTAGCGCGCCCCGCCGATCAGCGTGACGGTGTCGGTGACGTCGAAGTAGACCTCTCCGAACGCCGCCTTGTCGCGATCGACGCGGTCCTGGTTCGTCTGCCAGATCGCGGTGCCGTTCTGCACCACCGACTGTGCCGGGTTCAGGTCGGGAACCGTCCACTGCAGGTCGAAATAGTGCTCCTGGCGCTGGTAGAAGAGTCCGGTGATCCAGCGGAAGCGCTGGTCCTGGCCGGACTGCAGGCGGATCTCGTGGCTCTCGCGCTTGAAGTTCTCGTCGCCGAAGACGTACTGCGAGGGATCGGCGCAGCCGCCCAACGCGTCGTAGTACAGGCAGGCATAGCCGTAGCCGGCGTAGACAGCTTCGAGGTACTCCGCATAACCGGAATAGTCGTACTGGCTATCCACGTCGCGGTCGAGGTAGGCGCCGGCATAGACCAGGTTCAGGTCGCCGATCTGGCCTTCGAGCGTCAGCGACGCCTGGTACCAGTCTTCGTCCTGCCCGTCGGGGAAGAACCTGCTGACTTCGTAGCTCCTCGCCGGTGTAGTGCTCGTTGTCGAACCAGCTACCCTCGACTTTCGATTCCTGGTACATGATCCCCGGCGTCACGCTCCAGTTGTCGTTGAGGTCGACCTTCAGCAAGGCACGCGCGCCGGAAGTCCTGACCGTGTTGAAGTCGTCGTCGACGATAGCCAGGTTGTCCCTCTCGATGCCGCTGGCCGCGTACTCGAGTTCGCCCGGCACGTTGTCGATCCAGCCGCCTTCGTCGGTGTGCCAGCCGACCAGGCGCACCGCCGCGCGGTCGCCCGATCGGGATGTTGACGAAGCCCTCGAGCCCGTAGCCCTCGCCGCCGTTCGAGACCGTGTCCACGTAGGCGTCGTAGCCGGCCTCGAACTGGCCGGGGTCGGGCTTGTTGGTGATGATGCGGATGGTGCCCGCCTGGCTGCCCTGGCCGAACAGCGTGCCCTGCGGGCCGGACAGCGTCTCGACACGCGCGATGTCGTAGACGTGCACGTCGAGGATCTGGTTGATCGTCGTGATCGGCTGCTCGTCGAGGTACACGCCGATGCTCGGCATCGAGCGCGGAATGGTTGCCGTCGCCGCCGCTGGAGATGCCGCGCATGTAGACCTGCCCGTAGCCGGGCCCGTTGGAGGTCCACGCCACGGTGGGCAGGAACTGGATGTAGTCCTCGAAGCCGCGCACCTCGAGGTCCGTGAGCCTCGCGGTATCCAGCACCATGACGGAGAGCGGCACGTCCTGCAGGTTCTCGGCGCGCTTGGTCGCGGTGACGACGACCTCGTCGAGCACGGCTCCGGCGGCTTGTGCGTGTGCCGGGTTCA
Organism: uncultured Gammaproteobacteria bacterium; assembly: GCA_963817195.1. Lineage (GTDB taxonomy): Bacteria > Pseudomonadota > Gammaproteobacteria > Steroidobacterales > Steroidobacteraceae > SCUD01. Next base: position 174,026 of record CAWFNJ010000013.1, on the reverse strand, counting down.
CGACGGTCGCGGCGACGGCAGTGCCGGCCAGCGCAAGCAAGACAGCCTGGTTCAGCGGCCTGCGTTTCAGATTCGTCATTTGTACCCCCTCATTGCTCGTCCTGGACATGCAGCACTCGGGCGCGGCTGTCGCTGAGCCATCGGAACTATAATCTACCCCGGTCTTGCCGACGATTATTCCCCAACCCGCAAACCCGTTGCAAAGCGAGCACGATGGAATCGAGCGATTCCGAACCGCGCGGCAGTTATCGCACTGCACTCGAACATGCCGCGAAACTGCTGCGCACCAACCCGCGGGTGGCTGAACAGCAAGCAATTGAAATCCTGAAGGTTTTCCCGGAGGCCGAGCCCGCCAGGCACATTCTCGCCAGTGCCTGTCGGATGCAGGGGCGGCCGCAGGAGAGCCTGGCGATACTCGAGCCCCTGGCGGCACGCAATACGGCCTCGCCGGGCTTTCAGTACGAGTGGGGACGCACCCTGGGCGCCCTCGGCCGAACCCGGGACGCAATCGGCGCCCTGCGCGGCGCGGTCCGGCTCGATCCGAAGAATGCTGCGGCCTGGCGCGCGCTGGGCGACCAGCTCGTCCTGGACGGCGACGAGGCCGGCGGCCGGGTCGCGCATGAACGCTATTTCGCGCTGACTGCACGCATCCCCGAACTGGTCGAAGCCGCGGAACTGATGCGCGACGGCAAGGTCGGCCAGGCGGAGCCCATCGTGCGCGAATACCTCAAGGCGCACCCGGCCGACGTCAACGCGATCCGCCTGCTGGCCGACATCGGCATGAAACTCTCCCGCTACCGCGAGGCCAGCGACCTGCTCGCACGCTGCCTCGAACTGGCGCCGGATTTCCACCTCGCGCGCTACAACTATGCCGTCGTGCTGACCCGACAGAACCGGCTGCCCGAAGCGCTCAAGGAAGCCCGGCGCGTGCTGGCGAGCGATCCGGCCAATCCAAACTACCTGCTGCTCGAGGGCAACGTCCTGGTGCAGATGGGTGATCACGAGCACGCGCTGACGCTCCTCGAGCGCGTGCTGGCGACCTACCCGAACCAGCCCCGCACACAGATGAACTACGGACATGCGCTGAAGACCGTCGGCCGCCTGGACGAGTCGATCGCTGCCTACCGCCGCTGCATCGCGCTGCAGCCCGGGATCGGCGAGGCGTACTGGAGCCTCGCCAACCTCAAGACCTACCGGTTCACCGACTCGGAAGTCGAACTGATGCGCGAACAACTGTCCGCGACGAAGGGCAAGCCGGAAGACCAGGCGCATCTCGCCTTCGCGCTCGGCAAGGCGCTCGAGGACCGCGGAGAATTCGACGAGTCCTTCCGCTGCTACGAGCGCGGCAATTGCATCCGCAAGGTCAAGCACCGGCACAACGTCCGGATCAACGTGTTCGACACCGCGCGCCAGATGAAGACCCTGACCGCGGAGTTCTTCGCCGCCCGGCAGGGTTGGGGATCACCGGCGCCCGATCCGATCTTCATCGTCGGCCTGCCGCGCTCCGGCTCGACGCTGCTCGAGCAGATCCTTTCCAGCCATTCGCGGGTGCAGGGCACGGCCGAGCTGATGGACGTGATCCAGATCTCGCGCCGGCTGGGCGAGAAATCGCGGCGCCTCCCGGCCTCAAAATATCCCGAGGTGCTCGCGACCCTCGATGCCGACCGTTTCCGCGAGCTCGGCGAAGGTTATGTTGCGAGCACGCGCGTGCAACGCAACGACCGGCCGTTCTTCATCGACAAGATGCCGAACAACTTCCGGCACGTCGGCCTGATCCACCTGATGCTGCCAAACGCGAAGATCATCGATGCGCGGCGCCATCCGATGGCGTGCTGCTTTTCCGGCTTCAAGCAGCTGTTCGCGAGCGGCCAGACCTTTACCTACGGGCTCGAGGAAATCGGCAAGTACTACCGCGACTACGTGTTCCTGATGGACCACTGGGACCGCGTCCTGCCGGGCCGCGTGCTGCGGGTCGAATACGAGGACATGGTCGCCGACTCGGAAACCCAGGTCCGGCGCCTGCTGGATTACTGCGGGCTCCCGTTCGAGGAACAGTGTCTGCGATTCTGGGAAACCGAGCGCGCCGTGCGCACGCCGAGTTCGGAGCAGGTGCGCCAGCCAATCTACCGCTCCGGGCTCGAGCAGTGGCGCAATTTCGAGAAGCACCTGGGCCCTCTCAAGGAAGCACTCGGCCCGGTGCTGGAGCGCTACCCCGTCGAGTAAACCGCTCCGTTAGCTGTTCGGCGCGCTGCGGCCCGGATCGACCGGCGCCCTGAGGCCGAGCTTCTCCATGCGCCGGTAGAGCGCCTGCCGCGAAAGGCCGAGGTCGCGCGCCGCATGGGCGACGACGCCGTCCGCCACCAGCAGCGCACGCTCGATCGACTCGCGGTCGACGTGCGAGCCGTCGGCCGGCTCGAGTGCGATCGGCAGTGCGAGCGACTTTGCCGTCACGACATTGTCGACGGACAAGAGGCACGCCCGGTGGATCGCGTTCCGGAGCTCGCGAACGTTGCCCGGCCAGTGGTAGCGCGCGAGCGCGCGCAGCGCGTCCGGCGCCAGCGTGAATCCGGGCTCGAGGAAGTGCTGCGCGAGCGGCAGGATGTCTTCCTGCCGCGCGGCGAGCGTCGGCACCTCGAGCTCGATGACGTTCAGCCGGTACAGCAGGTCCTCGCGGAACCGGCCTTCGCGGATCAGCTGCGGAAGGCTCGAGTTGGTCGCGGCGATCACGCGCACGCGGGTCCTGCGCGTCAGGTTCGAGCCGAGGCGCTCGTACTCGCCAGTCTGCAGCACGCGCAGCAGCTTCGCCTGGCCCTGGGCGGACAGGTTGCCGAGCTCGTCGAGGAAGATGGTGCCGCCGTCGGCGGCCTCGAACCGGCCGGTGCGCGCCTTGGCGCCGGTGAAGGCCCCCGCCTCCGTGCCGAACAGCTCCGCCTCCAGCAGCGTGTCCGGCAACGCGCCGACGTTCACCTTCACGTACGGGCCCGCCTTGACGGTTGAGTTCGCCTGCACGACGTCGGCGATCACTTCCTTGCCGGCGCCGTTCGGGCCGGTGATCAGCACCGGCACGCCGGCATGGGCGACGCGCGCGGCCGTCGAGGCGAGCGCGTGCATCGCTTCACTCTCGTAGACGAGGCCTTTCAGGTCGAAGCGCGCGGCGAGCTCGCTGCGCGCCAGCGCGCGGCGGCGGTGAATCGCGCGGTTCTCGGCGCGCGCGGCGTGCAGGTCGAGGAGGTTGCGTACCGTCGTCAGCAGCCGGGCGTTTTCCCAGGGCTTCGCGACGTAGTCGGCGGCGCCCGCCTTGACCAGCTCGACGGCGGTCTCAAGGTGGGTCCAGGCGGTCAGGAGGATGACCGGCAGGTCCGGGTACTGCTCGCGGATCCGGCGGAACAGCGCGATGCCCTCCTCGCCGGACGTCGCCTCGCGGCGGAAGTTCATGTCCTGGATCACGAGATCGACGGACTCGCGCGCCAGCGCGTCGAGCCCGGCGGCCGCCGAGTCCGCGCCGACGACGCGCGCGCCGTGCATGGTCAACAAGACGTCGAGGGCCGTGCGCACGGCCTCACTGTCGTCGATCACGAGTACGGTGCGCTCTCCCAAGCTGCCCTGAAGTCCCTGTTCCTGCGTGTCCTTCATGGACTTGGATGCGCCTTGTGCCAATAGCGTTGCAATCCCTGCCACTGTATTTGCCCGGAGCTCAGACGGTGCGGCTGGCGACCGCCGGGGAGATCGCCGCGGCCCGGCGCGCCGGCTGCAGGGCCGCGGCGATGCCGATCAGCCAGATCGCGAGTACGCCTCCCACCAGGTAGTAGAGGTCGAGCCTCGGCAACTCGTACTTGACCGAGATCCAGTAGCCGACGGCGAGCGCTCCGCCGCAGCCCGCGATCACGCCCGCGGTGGTCACCATCCAGTTCTCGACCAGGAAGTGTCGCACGATATCCATGCGCCGTGCGCCGACCGCCCGGCGCGTGCCGATCTGGCGGATGCGCGTCGAGACGTTGAAAGTCGCGAGGCCGAAGATCCCGAGCGCGGTAATGGCGAGCAGCGCGCTCGTGACGCTCACCAGGAAGATCGCCATGTTGCGATCGTCCAGGTAGGACTGATGGATGAAATAGTCGAACGGCCGAACCCAGCGCAGCAGGCGCCCGGGCGTCGAGTCGCCGAGCTTCGCCTCGATGTCGCGCATCACCGCGTCGCGGCGGCCCGGCTCCGTGCGCACCACGTAGACCGCCGACGGCCCATTCTTGATGCGCGGGTACAGCATGACGTGGTCGAGGTTGTCCCAGCCGACCCAGGCGCCGTGCATGTGCTCGATGATCCCGACGACCACGGTCGGCTTGCCGAGGCCATCGTAGAAGGACTTGCCGACCGGGTTCGGATCGTCCGGGAACATGTCCTTGGCAAAGGCCTTGGTCACGATCGCCTGCGGCGCGCCATCGAACGCATCGATCGCCGGCAGGATCTCGCTCGCCTCGAAATTGCGCCCGGAAGAAAGCTTGATGCCCAGCGCCTCGACGCCCTGCTCGTCGACCTCGTAGGTGTTGGCCGGCACGATCTCGTCGGGCGTCGGCTCTCCCGGCTTCGCCTGGAAGCCGCTCGAGCTGCCGCCGCCGGAGAGCGGGATGTTGCTGATGAGGCTCGCGGCCTTGACGCCCGGCAGGCTGCGCAGCACCGCGAGGTCCTCGCGCCAGCTCGCGTCATAGTCGAAGCCTTGCTCAAAGCCCGCGCTCGACACCCAGATCATGTTGGCCGTGTCCATGCCGGTCGGCCGGCCGATCTTCTCCACGCGCTGCTTGACCACGTAGACCGCGTTCACGAGCACCGCGAGGCCGATCGCGATCTGGAAAGCGACCAGGGTCGCGCCGGTGCGGTTGCGCCAGAGGGCGGAAGCGATGGGGCGGAGATTCCAGGCTGCCATGTCACTGTGCCTTGAGGTAGGAGGCCGGGGGAATGCGTCCGATGCGCCAGGCCGGGTACAGCCCGGCCGCGATGGTCGCGAAGAAGGCGAGCGCGAGCGCGGTCACGACGCTCGTCATGTCGACGTGCGCGAGTGCCTGCGTGCCGCCCGCGTCGGTCGGGTCGACGGTGTAGAGCGCGCGTAGCCCCACGAGCAGCAGCCCGCCGAGCGCAAGGCCGAGCAGCGCGCCGATCGAGGAGATCACGCCGACCTCGACCAGGTGCTGCAGGAAGATCTGCTTGCGGCTCGCGCCGAGCGCGCGGCGCACGCCGGTGATCGGGGCGTTGTTCAGGAACTTCGCCAGCAGCAGCCCACGGTATTCAGCAGGCAGACGGCGAGGAAGGCGAAGGCGAGGCCGACCAGCACGCGGTCGTCGTTGCCGACCACGCCGTTGTCGACCAGCCACTGGTCGGGACGCGTCAGGCGGTTGTTGAGCGGTCGCGGGTAGCGGCCTCGCTTGCTTCTGCTCGCGGCCATAGTTGTCGATGAACGTCTGGAACCGGTCGCGGCTGGCGACGTCCGGCAGCTCGACCCACATCTGTATCCAGACCACCTCCGAGGTGAGCAGGTCCTGGTAGCTCTTGATGTCCTCGGGCTTCCAGCCGTTCGTGTTGCCGGCGCTGAACAGCTCCAGCGCGGCGTTCCACCCGAACGGCATGTACACGTCCTCGGGCTCCTCGAGCGAGCCGTTGTTGACGTCGTAGAACGTCGGCAGCGGCAGCCAGTTGTCGCGCACGCCGACGATGCGGAACTCGTTGTCGTTCCAGCGCACGCGCCTGCCAACGCTGTTGCCGCCGCCGAACAGCTTCTCATTCATCTTGCGCGAAATCACCATGACCGGCTCCGGTCCGCTGTCCGCCGCGTCGCTCCAGGTGCCGCCGTACTGGAACGGAACGTCGAACGCGGCGAAGAAGTCCTTGGTCGTTACGCGCGTGAGCGCGCGCTCCGGCTTCACCTGCCGGCCGTCTACCGAGATGATCCCGATCGCCTTGTGCATGAGCACCTTGTGCTTCGGGATGTCGGAGCGGTACAACGCCAGCGCATCGCGGTAGGTGAACTGCGGGGGCGGCAGCCAGGGCTTGTCCTCGTCGTTCGCCTCTTGCGGATCCCAGAAGTCCATCGTGACGGCGTAGAGCACGTCGTTCTTCCACCAGATCGGGTTGCCCGACATCGCGCGGTACAGGGTGAGCGTCATGACGCACACCGCAATGCCGAGCGCCACGGCGCCGATCATGAGCACGGTGAGGCCCGGGTTGCGCTTCAGGTTGCGGAACGCGAGCTCGAGGTAGTAGCCGAACATGTGCAGCCTCCCTCAGGCCGGCGACAGCGCCATCGCGCCGGAGGCGGCGCCCGCTCCGGCGAGCGCCTCGTCGCGCGGCTCATAGGCTTTCAGATCCGAGATCTGGCCGTCGACGATGTGCACGTTGCGGTGCGCGCGGCGCGCGAGCTCCGGGTCGTGCGTGACCATGATGATCGTCGTGCCCATCTCGTTGATCTGCTCGAGCAGGTCCATCACCTGGCGCGCCATCAGCGAGTCCACGTTCCCGGTCGGCTCGTCCGCCAGCAGGAAGCGCGGGTCGCCGGCGAGCGCGCGCGCGATCGCGACGCGCTGCTGCTGGCCGCCCGAGAGCTGCGAGGGCATGTGGCGCATACGCGAGGAGAGGCCGACGACTTCGAGCGCGCTCTTGATGCGCTGCTCGCGGTCCTTCTTCGCGAGACTGCGGTAGCGCAGCGGCACGTCCACGTTGTCGAAGATGTCGAGGTCCGGGATCAGGTTGAAGCTCTGGAAGATGAAGCCGATCTTCTCGTTGCGCAGCTTCGAGCGCGCCTCGTCGGAGAGCTTGCTCACGTCCTGGCCGTCCAGCTTGTACGTGCCCGTGTCGAAAGTCTCGAGCAGGCCGGCGACGTTCATGAACGTCGTCTTGCCGGAGCCCGAGGGCCCGGTCACCGCCACGAACTCGCCGTCCCCGACCTGGAGCGAGAAGTTCCTGAGCGCGTGCGTCTCGATCAGGTCCGTGCGGTAGATCTTGCTGATTCCTTGCATCTCGAGCATGTCGTGTCGCTCCAGGGTCGTTGGTCGTATCCGGCGGTCAGCCGCTGATGTGGAATTCGGGCGCGTCGTCCAGGTCGCCGAAGCCGGAAATCACCACTTCCTGCCCCGGCACGAGGCCCTTCAGGACCTCGATCTCGCCGACGGCGGCGGCGCCCAGCTCGACCGGCGTCAGCACGGCCTGGTCGCCGTCGACGACGTAGACCGCGCGCGTGCCGGAGGAGATGTCCGAGCTGCGCTCGAACTTCACGGCCTTGGCGCGCTGCTCGATCACGATGCGCACGGAGCCGCGCTGGCTCTGCCGCAGGGACGGCGGCTGCTCGCCCGCGAACTTGACGCGGCCGGTCACCTGGCCCGAGCGCACTTCCGGCGAGATGCCCGTGACCAGGCCCTTGAATTCCTGGCCGTCGAGCGAAATCTCGGCCTCCATGCCGGCCTTGATGTCGCGCGCGTACACGTCGGCGACCTGGAACTCGACCTCGAAGGCCGAGAGGTCGACGACGGTCAGGAGCGGCGCGTTCTCCGCGACGCTCGCCTTCTCCGCAGCCGCGAGGTTCGCGACCATGCCGTCGACCGGGGAGCGGACGCTGAGCTCGTCGACGCGGCGCTTCAGGTTCTGGACCACGAAGCCCTGGCGCTCGCGCTCCTGGCGGCGTGCGCGGAGGTCGAGGTCGAGGCTCTCCTGCTCGAGTCCTGCCGTTTCCATCGCGTGGTCATAGGCGAGCTTCGCCGACTCGCGGTTGTCCTCGGCGGTCCTGAGGTCGCGCTCGGGGATAGCGCCCTTGTCCCAGGCGGACTGCGCTCGCTGCAGCTCGCGGTCCGCGGCGCGGATCTGCACGTTCGCGAGGTCGGCGGCTTCCTTGGTGGCGAGCTTCTGCCGGCGGATCTCGATCGCCTGGCGCTGCAACGTGGTATCGAGGCTCTCGAGCGTCGCGCGCTCGCGCTGGTATTCGCTCTCGAGCGTGGGGCTCGCGAGGTTCGCGAGCACCTGGCCGGCCTTCACGGTGTCGCCGGCGCGGACGACGTAGCTGATGTTGCCGGGCGCGACGGCGAACAGTGTCGGACTCACCGCGGCGACCACGGTGCCCTGCGCGGAGACGTCGCGCACGAACGGACCCTCGACGACGGTCGCGATGCGCAGGCGCTCGCGCGACACTGTGTTTTCGGTCGAGCTCCAGCCGCGGATCAGGAGTCCGAATACCAGAATCAGCGCGAGGCCACCCGCGGCCGCGCCGATCATCTTCTGGCGGGTCCGGTCGGGCTTCCCGGCGACGGCGACGTCCTGCGCATCGGTGCCGCGGATCGAGGCGTCGGCGGCGGGTGCCGCATCCGGCCCGCCGGACGACAGGGGGCGCAAGTTCGTGATCTTCATGGCCGCATGCTCACGTCCTTGGATGCTGCACGGAGCGTGCCAAGTTTGAATCGCGCGTAACTGGTTGATTCGGAACCGGTTCTCCGCTGCGAAAACCAGTCGGCAGTGTCCGCGGACAGGGCCCGGACACCCGGTCGGACACCAGGCGCGGCTGCGCGCGGCCCTCCGGGCGCCGTTTCGTGGCGCGTCAGAGGTGACGGATCTCTTTCGGCGGGTGTTTGAAGTCGTCGTTGCGGCCGTCGACGACCGTGACAGGCGCCGCGACCAGCTCGTCGGGGGAAACGTCGTCGAGGCAGGCAACGTTGATGGCGTAGAAAATGTTGCCGCCGGGCTCGCCATGCGAGAACGGACGCAGTCCACAGCGCTTGCAGAAGCGGTGCTGGATCGCCTTGCGGCCGAACTGGTAAGTGGTCAGGTCTTCCTCGCCCGCGAGCAGCCGGAACGCATCGCCCTTCACCGCCGCGAGCCAGTTGCGTCCCTTGGCGCACATCGAACAGTTGCACTTGACCGTGCCCTCCGCAAGGTCGAGGTCGGCCTCGAAGCGAACGGCTCCGCAATGACAGCTTCCCCGGTAGGTCTTCTTCATGGCTCCCGCTCCTTTGCCAGCGCGAGGGACAAGTCCTTACTGTAGGTCACGTTCATGACGTTGTCGTACCAGCCCTCGACGCGCGGGGCGACGAGGTGTTTGGAGACATAGAAGTAAAGCGGGATCAGCGGCACGTCGGCGAGCAGTTCGCGCTCGGCCGTCGCGAGATACGTTGCGCGCTTCCTGCCGTCGGCGGTGGCGGCCATCACGAGCGCGACGTCGTAGGGGTCGCTCGCGTAACGCGGCAGGTTGATTCCGAAGCCGCCCTTCAGCACCTGGAGGAAGGAGTAAGCATCGTTGTAGTCGCCGATCCAGCTGCCGCGAAACAGCGGCGCCTCGCGCGCGTCCACGGCGGCCTTCAGCACGCGGAAGTCTTCGGAGCGCAGGCTCACCTCGGCGCCGAGCTGCTCTTTCCACATCGCCGTCACTGCGAGCGCGATGCGATCGTGCAGCGGGCTCTTGCTGGTGCGCAGCTCGACCCTGAGCGGTTTCGCAGCCGAGTAGCCGGCCTCGGCGTAGAGCCGCTTCGCCTCCGCATTGCGTGCGTCGGCGTCGAGCGCCGCCCAGGCGAAGCGCTGCGGCTCGTAGCCCGCGACGCCCGGCGGCACCCAGCCGTACGCCGGCCGTTCGCCGTCGCCCAGCACCTGGCGCACGAGAATGTCGCGATCCACGGCCATGGCCAGCGCCTGGCGCAGCTTCGTCGCATCCTTGAACGGCGGCAGGTCGAGTGCGAAGCCGTAGTAGTACACGCCGACCGTCGGCGCGACGTGCAGCTGCCCTGGCAGCGCCTTCCCAAGCCGGGCGACTTCGCCCGGCGGCGCGGTATAAGTCACGTCCAGGTCGCCGGCGCGGAAGCGCGTGAGTTCGGTCGCCGGATCGGCGACATGCACGTAGCGCACGGCGTCGAGCTTGGTTTGCGCGTCATTCCAGTACTGCGCATTCCGTTTCGCGAGGATGTGCGAGCCGATGGCCCATTCCGCGGGCGTGAACGCGCCGTTCGTCACGGCGACGCCCGGGCGGGCGAATTCCTTCGGCTTCGCCGCTAGCGTCGGCCGGTGTACCGGGAAGGTGCTCGGATGCGAGAGCATCGCGAGGAAGTAGGGCGAGGGCTCGGCGAGCTCGACGACCAGCGTCGCCTGGTCGGGCGCCGAGACGCCGAGCGATTCGACGGGCTTCCGGCCCGCGACGATGTCGGCGGCGTTCAGCACGGGCTCCAGCATCAGCGCGTACTGCGAAGCGGTCGCGGCGTTCACGAGCCGGCGCCAGGCCGCGACGAAATCCTCCGCAACCACACGCTCGCCGTTCGACCATCGCGCGGCAGGACGCAGCCTGAAGGTGTAGCGACGCCCGTCGGAGGAAATCTCCCAGCCTTCCGCGGCGGCGGGCACCGGGCTGCCGTCCGGCGCCATCGAGACCAGGCCTTCGTAGCAGTCGCGCAGGATGGTCATCGCCGCTTCCATGCGCGCGAGCTGCGGGTCGATGGAGTCCGGCTCGCTGCCATTGCCGCGGCGAAGTTCGTTGGCAGCTGCGGTGTCAGGCCCCGGCGAACACGCCGAAAGCGCGGCAGCCGCCGCGCCGAGCGCCGCGGCGAAGCGCGAGCACCCGGCGCGCCGCGCTTCATGCGAGCTTCCCGGTGCCCCGCGAGACCGTAGTAGACGATGTAGGCGTAGCAGACGGCGGGAATCGACGAAGGAAATGGCGATGCCGGACAGGTCGGCGACATGGCCGGCGACGAGCGGCACGACGGCGCCGCCGATGATCGCCATGCACAGCACGCCCGACCCTTCCCCCGTGTGCCGGCCGAGGTGGGCGATGCCGAGCGTGAAGATCGTCGGGAACATGATGGAGTTGAACAGGCCGACCGCGAGCACCGCATACATCGCGATCGCGCCCTGCGTGGTCATCGTGATGGCGAGAAGGACGATCGCGCAGACTGCGTTGAAGGCGAGCAGCTTTCCCGGGCTCACCTTCCTCAGCACTGCGGAGCCGATGAAGCGGCCCACCATCGCGGCTCCCCAGTAGAGCGACACGAATTGTCCGGCCCTGCTCTCGGGCATCGCCCCGATGTCGGGCTGCGCGATGAAGTTGACGAGAAAGCTCCCGATCGTCACCTCGGCGCCGACGTAGACGAAGATCGCGACGGCGCCGAGCACCAGGGATCGGTGCCGCCAGACGCTGCTCTCGGGCGCCGCTGCGGACTTCGAATCGGCCGACGGGCCTCCGGCGCTGACGGCAGGCAGGCGAAACTGCGCGAACGCGAGGGCGATGAGAAAGAGCGTCCCCGCCAGGATCAGGTACGGAAGTTGCACGGCACTCGCATCGCGCGCGGTCGCGACGATCGACAGGATCAGGATCGACCCGACCCAGGGACCGACCGTCGTCCCCAGGGAATTGAAGGCCTGCGTCAGGTTCAACCGGCTCGCGGCCGTCGCCGGCTCGCCCAGGATCGCGACGTAGGGATTGGCGGCGACCTGGAGCAGCGTGATGCCCGACGCGAGCACGAAGAGCGCCAGGAGAAACAGCGGATAGGCGTGCAGCGCGGCGGCGGGATAGAAGCCGAGGCAGCCGATGCCCGCGACCAGCAGCCCGATGATGATGCCCCGGCGATAGCCGGCCTTCTCGACCAGGTAGCCGGACGGGAAGGACATGACGAAATACGCGCCGAAGAAGCAGAACTGGATCAGCATCGCCTCGAAGTAGGACAGCTCGAACAGGGCCTTCAGGTACGGGATCAGGATGTCGTTCAGCGAAGTGATCAGGCCCCACATGAAGAACAGCGAGGTGAGGACGATCAATGCCGGGGTGTATCTATTCTTCATGGCTGTGGCAGTGTATTCGAGACGGACGGGTTGACAATATGCCGTGCGAATTCCGAGCTGCGCTTTGCCTGCTGCTCCTGGCCGCAGCGCCGCCGGCCTGTCCGGCCGGATCGGTGCCCCAGGGCGAATCCTCCTTCGTTCGTTCTCCGGACGGCCGCCTTCAGCTCGAGGTGTTCGGCAGCCCGCTCCGATATCGGGTGACCTTCTCGGGCAAGCCCGTCATCGATGCGTCGAATCTCGGCGTCCGACTGGCGGACGGCACCGAACTCGGTCGCGCGACCGAGATCGTCGGCGCGATGCCGGCCACGATTGACGCGTCCTTCGAGCAGTATCCGGGCAAGCGACGGCACGTGATCGATCGTGCGAACGAAGTCACGCGTCACGCTGCGCGAGCGCGCGGTGAATGCACTGCAATGGCAGCTGGTGCTGCGGGCCTATGACGACGGCGTTGCGTTCAGATACCGGTTTCCCGCACAGCCCGGCTGGCCGGACCTGGAACATGGCCGACGAACTGACGGAATTCGCGTTTCCGGCCGGCGCGGTCGCGACGGCGTCGATACTCGAAGACTTCACCACGTCGCACGAGAGCCGATACGAACGGCTGAACGTGGCACGAGATTCCGGCCAGGTCGGCTGCTGGGGCTGCCGTTGCCTCGTCGAGTTACCGGGCCTCGGCTGGGCCGCCGTCCTCGAAGCGAACCTGACCGACCATGCCGGCATGTATCTCGAGCGCGCCCGGGGGCCGGGCGGCCGCCTGGTCAGCCGGCTCTCACCCCGGCCCGACGAGCCGAAGGTCGCGGTCCGGGCGGCGTTGCCCCACCAGTCGCCGTGGCGCCTGATCCTGATCGGCACGGAAGCCCGGCAGCTGCTCGAATCGGACACGGTGCTCAAGCTCAATGCGCCGAGCGTGATCCAGGATGTTTCGTGGATCCGGCCGGGCAAGACGACGTTTCCGTGGTGGAACGACTTCACTTCGAGGAGCGTGCCGTTCACGCCGGGCTCAACACCGAGACGGCGAAGCACTACATCGACTTCTGCGCCGAGTACGGCATTCCGTATCACTCGCTCGACGGCGTAAACGGCCAAGATCGCCTGGTACGGCGGACCCATCGTGCCCTACGAAGGCGCCGACATCACCCGGGGCATCGACGGGCTCGACCTCCCGGAGGTCATCGCGCTACGCGCGGCAGAAGGGCGTGCGGCTCCGGCTGTGGATGCACTGGCAGGCGTCCGAGGCACCACATGGACCGCGCATTTCCCCTCTACCGCGACGTGGGGCATCGAAGGCGTGATGATCGACTTCATGGACCGCGACGACCAGGAGATGGTCGATCTTCCAGCGCGAGCTGCTGCGACTCGCGGCCGACAACCAACTCACCGTGACGTTTCACGGCGTGCGCCGCGCCGACGGGCCTCGAGCGGACCTATCCCGAACCTGCTCAACAGCGAGGCCGTGCTCAATCTCGAATACAACAAATGGGACGAGCGCGGCGTGCACGCCGGAGCACGACGTCACCGTGCCGTTCACGCGGATGCTCGCCGGACCGCTCGACTATCACCAGGGCTCGTTTCGCGGCGTGAGCGCTCGACGATTCAAGCCGAGAGTCGCGAGCCCGCTGGTGATCGGCACGCCCGGCGCGCATGCTGGCCTCGTACGTCGTCTTCCAGAATCACCTGCCGATGATGGCCGACTATCCATCGGCCTATCGGCGCCATCCGCTCACGCAGATCCTGTCGGAAGTGCCCTCGACCTGGGACGAGACAAAGGCAATCTTGGCCCGCCCGGGCGAGGACAGTTGCCATTGCGCGCAAGAGCGGCAATGACTGGTGGATCGGCGCGATGTCGGGTCGGGATACAAGGGAAGTGCGCGTCCCGCTCTCGTTCCTGCCGGCGGGAACGTTTCGCGCGATCGTCTTCCAGGACGATCCCGCCGCGGAACACGGCTACGCGCGAACGGAGCGTGAGGTATCGCCGGCGGACGTGCTCGACCTCGCGCTTGCATCCGCAGGCGGCGCGATCGTACGGTTGGTTCCGGCTCCAGGGTCGCCGCCCCGTTGGCGGTTGGCATGGTCCGGCGAGTCCGAGACGCGGGATCCTGAAGCCTGGCAGAAGAGTCGACGGCCGGCTTGTCAGCCGGCATGCCCAGCGGCTGGGGCGCTGGGAGGTGCGTGCGCGATTGACGGGGAAACAGGGCACGTCCTCGACAATCCGACTACAACCCGATGCGCCTTGGCCGACGGAGGGCGGCATCGACATCGTGCAGTTCCAGGCCGGGCGGCCCACCGTCACGTCGAGCGTGTTTCATTGGGTTCCGCCCGGCTCCGCCGCGCCGCAATCCTTCGCGTTCGAGCAGCAAATGGCGATCGGAGACAAGCTCGTCACTTACGGCGACGGGTTCCAGCACGTTTGCCTGCGAGTGGGTTTTCAACCAGCTGCGGTTCTACGTCGACGACGTGTACCACGCCATGATCTACAACGACGAGGCCGGCTACTTCCTGCCGCATGTCACCGCGCCAATGAGGCTCGTCATCGACGGAGCCGACGTGGACTGGGTCCGCGTCTTTGAACTCGCCGATGCGCCGGGTGAACGTTCGTTCCAGAACGGCGGTTTCGACGCCAACGGCGGCTCCGCGGCCGGCTGGCACCTCTTCGGCAACCAGATCGACGGGAACCCAAAGGTACGCGTGCTGCGTGAGGCGGCCCGGGACGGAACGCATGCATTGAGACTTGCGGGCCAGGGCACCGGGGGTGCCAACTATTCCGGCGCGTCCCAGGGCATCAGCGTCGCCTACGGCGAGCGGGTGCGCGTGAAACTGTTCACGCTCATGCGATCGCAGGACAAGCTCACGGACCCGAACGACCGCGCGTACATGAAAATCGAGTTCTACAATCATTGGGGCGAGTACTTCGCAGGCCCCGCGATGCTGGGAGTCGAGGAGATCCCGATCGCCGACGCGGCGACGCCGACCGACGTCTGGCAGGAGCACGTCTTGGAAGCGGTCGCCCCGGCCGGCGCGGTCGAAGCGCGCCTGACGCTCGTCTTCGGCCAGAACGCCCACGCGCCGGGAGCGGTCTACATCGAAACGGTCGAGTTCTCCCGCATCCCATGACATACCGTGAAACTCCAGTCTGGCGCGACACGCCGCGGCCCTGGCGCCGCCTGGAGGCGCTGCTGTTCGCCGGCGTGTTCGCCTACACCACCTGGCAGCTCAGCACCGGCTTCGTGAGCTATGCGCGGGCGACGGCGGACGGCCAGGGATTCATCGCCGACCTGCTCAGGCCTTTCAGGGAGGGGAATTATCACAACAGCGTGCTGGCGATCGTCGGGCTCCTGATTGCGGTGCTCACGCTGTGGGAGCTGGCGCGCTTCCTCATCGCGCAGGCCCGCCAGGAGCGCGGCAAGGGGCCGGGCCACGCCGCGCGCGTGTTCAAGGCGACCGCGCTCGAGTACCAGCCCACCTTTTTCACCGGGCTGGTACTCGGCCTGCTGCCGCGGCTGATCGTGCTCGATATCTTCTGGTTGCTGCTGCCGTACTTCGAGCCGTTCGCGCTTTTCCGCGTCGGTTACACCTGGTACGGCTGGCTCTACGCCCTCCTGATGTGGGACCTGACCATGTGGATCTGGCACTTCGGCGCGCACAAGGTGCGCCTGCTGTGGTGCCTGCACTCACCGCATCACGCGCCGCAGAACCTGAACATGACGGTGGCCTGGGTGCATTTCTTCGCCGAAGGCTATTACTCCGCGCTCGTGCAGGTCCCGCTGCTGATGCTGCTCGGGGTGGAACCCGGCATGCTGGTGGTGCTCATGGCCTTCGAGGTCACGTGGGGAACCTTCATCCACGCCGGCGAGCGGTCGTTCCGCACGGGCCGATTCGGGCCGGCGCGCTTCTTCATCATCACGCCCTCCTACCACCGGGTCCATCACGCCAGGAACCCGCTCTACATGGACAGGAACTACTGTTCGCTGCTGCCGTTCTGGGACTGGATGTTCGGCACGCTGCAGCCGCTGCGCGACGAGGTGAAGATCGAGTACGGGATCACGCGCGACATCAACGTCACCAGCTTCGTGGATTTCTATTTCGGCGAGTTCCTGCTGCTGGCGCGCGACGTGCGTCAGGCACGCGGCTGGCGCGAGAAGCTTGCTTATCTCTTCAGGCCGCCGGGCTGGGCACCCGGCGACGACTCGCACACGGCGGCGAGCGCGCGGCGCAGCTTTCTCGCGGATCATCCGGAGCTGCGCCCCTCGGGCGGCCCGACATTGCTCGCGCGCCTGATGCCGCGGCGAGCAATGCCTCGCGCTCGAGCGAGTTAGCCGCGCCATGCGATACGGCGCCTTTCTCATCCTGTGCCTGGTCTTTCTGTCGCCGGCCAGCGCCGGAGAGCCTGAAGCCGCGGACTTCGGAGTCTGTTTTCACCACGGCGCCTTCGGTGACGAATACACGCCGGCGGCGGCGGCCGTGCTGGATGACCTGCGTGCCGCGGGACCGTTCTGGATTCGCGGCGATTTCCAGGAGCCGGCGAAGGACGCGCGCTTTGCCGCCGACATGGCGCGCAAGGGCATCCACGTGTTGGCGCTCTTGCCGTGGTACTCCACGGATACGTCGGGGTGGCCGGCTTACGTGAAGAGACAGATAGAGGCCACGCCCGAGGTGCCGGCGTGGGAGATCGCGAACGAGCCGGAGATGGGCTGGTGGGGCGGCCCGATTTCGGCGGAGAACTACATGGGCATGCTCCGCGAGGCGCGCGCGATCATCCGTGCCGCGAATCCGGACGCCCGCATCGTGGGTCCTGCCGTGGGAGCGAATGCCGAGGGCGTCGGCTACCTGAAGACGCTGGTGGACCTCGGACTCCTGGATCTCGTGGATGCCGTGTCCGTGCACTACTACCCGTTCCACCGCAGCACGCAGCTCGCCGAGGTCAAGCAAGTCGTCGCCGGGCGCAAGCCGATCTGGATCACGGAAACCGGGTGGACGACGGCGGACCAGGAAGGCGGCGAGGAAGCGCAGCGAAGGTACGTCCGCAGCCACTACGACCGCGACAGCGGAATCCTGGGTGCGGATCCGGCCGTCGAGGTTATTTTCAACTACGAGCTCAATGACGAACGCCACCCGGCGCTGCCCGACAAGGACGACGGATGGGGCCTGACCTACGGGCCTGAGGGCGGATTCGGGAAAAAGGCAGCCTACGAGGAATTCAAGAAGCTGCTGGGACGCGACGCGCGTTGATGCATCGTCCCGGCTCGAGGGCAAGCGTGTCGAAGGCGATGCGCTGGAGCGCAACGGCCGTCTCAGGAGAGATCGCGAGCTCGGCGGCGGCTTCCTCCCCGCGCCCGAGGCCTCGCGGGTCGCGGCCCGTCACGCTGCCGAAGATCACGAGCGCCGCGAGGTAGGAGCCGTACACGCTCGCGTGGTAGCCGTCGAAAGCCCAGAGACTGACCTGCTGCAGTCCGACGCCCTGATAGGGACTGCGCGCCGCGATGCCGTCGGCGATCGCGCGGTTCCAGCTCTGGCCGACGGGAATCACGGCGCAAATGTGCGGCGAGACCTCCGCGGCGCGATCGTATGCGGCGCGAACGTCCATGGCCATGCGCTCGATCGGTTGCCCGAACCAGTGGCCCGAATCGAGGTAGGTCTGGTCGGCCCGCGACCAGGTGGCGAGCAGGCGCACGTCGACCTTCGGATTCTCAGCGTGGAAGAGCCCTGCTAGACGCGCCGAGTAGTCGATGATTTTCCCGGCATCGCCGGGCGAATCCGAATCGAGCGTGCTGTATCCCTGCAGGACCACGTGATCCCAGGCGCGAACGATGAGGGCAGCCTTCTCGTCATGGTGAAAATCCAGGTTCATGCCGCCGGCCACCTCGAGATGGACGTCGTACGCGAGACCCGACTGGCGGGCGAAGCCCTTGAACAGGGCCGGCACCCCGCCGATTGCTTCGCGGTTGAGGTCCGTCACGGTATCGGGCCGAAATTTCTCGACCTGCGATCCCGCGCCGGCCGTGAAGCTGTTGCCGACAAAGAGGATCGTTGCAGCACTAGCGGCGGCCGGCAGCCCGGCGATTCCGAGCAGGAACGCCGCGATGCGCAGCGCGTCATCGCCCGTCGGCTACGGACGGATCTCGACGATGGCGGGCGTGCCACGCGCCGAATCCGGGCTGATCCACAGCGCCAACTTCGCCGGCTCGACGACCCACTGGTTGCGATCGTTCCACAGCGCGAGAGCGTGCGGATCCAGGTTGAACGTCACCTTCTTCGTTTCGCCCGGAGCCAGCGAGATTCGCTGGAATCCTTTCAGGGCGCGCACCGGCTGGGCAACGCTCGTTCCCATGAGCCGTAAGTAGAGCTGGACGATCTCTTCGCCCGGGCGTGAGCCCGTGTTGGTGACCTCGGCGCTGACCGTCAGCCCGGCCGCAGGGCTCGCCCCGGGTTCGCGCAGGGCCGCTATCCAGCCGGGAGGCCTTGAGTTCGCCGCCGGTGGTCACGGTCGTGCCATAGCGGAACGTGGTGTAGGTGAGCCCGTACCCAAACGGAAACTGCGGGTCGTTGCGCTCGTCGATGTAGCGCGACACGTACGTGTCGTCGCTGCCGCCGAGGGGTTTCGTCAGGTCGCTCTTGTCTGCCGGTCGTCCCGTGTTGAGAGCGTTGTAGTAGAGCGGTAGCTGCCCGACACTGCGGGGCCAGCTGATGACCAGCTTTCCGGCTGGGATCGGCCTCGCCAAAAAGGGTGCGAACGAGTGCAGGTCCTGCCTGGATGCCGGGAAGCCATGCCGCGAGTACCGCCGGAACGTGTTCAAACGCCCAGGGCAGCGTCAGCGGGCGTCCGCTGAATAGGACGAGAACCACGGGCTTGCCGGTCGCGACGACTTTCTCGAGCAGCTCCTGCTGGCGCCCGGGCAATCCGAGATGCGCCCGCGACGTGGCTTCGCCCGTCATCGCAGGGCCGCTCTCACCCAGCGCCAGGATGACGATGTCGGCTTGCCCCGCCGGCCGTGACGGCAGCGGCCAGCTCTGCGTCGGATCCGTCGGTCATGCCGACGCCCTTCTGGTAGATCAGGTTCTGCTCGCCCACGCGCTGGGCCAGGGCGTCGCGAAGCGTCACCACGTCTTCGACGCGACCCAGTCCGGCCCAGGAGCCCAGCATGCTGGCGCGGTCCTCGGCCTGCGGCCCGATCAGGGCGATGCGGCCGGCGCGCGCCGGGAGCGGCAACAGCGGTACCTTTTTCGGGCCGGGTGAATTCTTCAGCAGTACGAAGGACCGCTCGGCCGCTTTTCGCGCCAGCGAGACGCCGTCCGGCCGCAGCATGGCTGCGGCCTCGCGCGCCTCGTCGGCGTACGGATTCTCGAACAGGCCGAGCGCGAACTTCAATCGCAGGACATTTCGCACCGATTCGTCGATGCGCTCCTGCGGCACCTGGCCCGAGTTCACCAGGTCTGCGAGATGATCGTGGTAGACGCTGCTGGCCATGTCCATGTCGACGCCGGCCAGGAAACCCTTGCGCGCCGCAGTCTCGCGGTCGTTCGCGATGCCGTGGTGGATAAGCTCGCGCACGGACTCCCAGTCGCTGTCCACGACGCCGCGGAACCCCCATTCCTCGCGCAGGATCTGGCGCAGCGATGAACGGATTGGCGGACGTGGGCACGCCGTTGAGCGCGTTGAACGCGCTCATGATCGCGCCCGTCCCGGCGTCGACGGCTGCGCGAAACGGAGGCAGATAGACCTGGCGCAGCGTGTGCTCGGAAATCTCGGTCGTGTTGTAGTCGCGCCCGCCCTCGGCGGCGCCGTAGCCGACGAAGTGCTTGGCGGTCGCGGCGATGCTGTCCGGCGCGTCCAGGCGCGCGCCCTGGTACCCGCGCACGTAGGCGGCCGCCATGGCTGAGCCGAGAAACGGATCCTCCCCGGCGCCTTCCGTCATGCGGCCCCAGCGCGCATCGCGGGCGATGTCGACCATCGGTGAGAACGTCCAGCGAATCCCGGTCGCCGAGGTTTCGCGCGCCGCGATCCGGGCCGCCTGCTCCACCAGCAGCGGATCCCAGGTCGATGCCATGGCCAGCGGAACCGGATACACCGTGCGGAAACCGTGGATGACGTCGAGGCCGAAGACGATCGGGATCCGGAGGCGGGATTTCTCGACGGCGATCCGCTGGTACGCATTGATCTCCTTCGCAGTCGAAATGTTGAACAGAGCGCCGATCTGCCCTCTGGCGATCATGTCCTCGTAGTCCGTGCGGCCAGTCCCGGGGCCCGTCGGCTGGCCCGCCGAGAACTGCACCAGCTGCCCCACCTTTTCCCCGAGCGTCATCTGGCGCAGCAGCGACTCGACCCGCGCGTCGAGCGCTGGGTCATAGATGCCGGTGCGGGCCTCGATCGCCGAGAGGCGCTCGTCGGACTGCGCCGTAGCACCGTGGCAAATCAGCAGGACGGAAACGGTCGCCGCGGTGATCAATTTTCGCATGTGACTGCCTCACCATTTCCCGGATCGAAGAAATGCAGATGCGCCGTGTCGACGCCGACGCGCAGCCGCTCGCCGGTGTCGATCGGGTCCCGGCCGCCCAACAACGCGCTGAATTCGACTTCGTCACCCCCGCCGGCTGGCCCCTCGGACCGCAAGCGCACGATCCGCTCGTGACCATGCTCCTCCACCGCGCCCGCCACGACGTCGATTCGCGGCCAGTGGCCGGGCGCACTGCGATCGAGGGCCAGGTCTCCGGGCCGCAGGCCCAGGAGCAGGCCCGCCGGGGCTGCATCGGGAATCCGGGTCCCACTGCCGAGCGGCAGTTCGAAGCTGCCGAAGCGGATTCCCGCCGCCGTGCGTTCCGCCTTCAGCAGGTTCATCGGCGGCGAGCCGATGAACGTCGCCACGAAGGTGTTGCAGGGCCGGTCGAAGAGCCGGCGCGGCGTGTCGCATTGCTGGATCGTGCCCTCGCGCATGACGGCGACGCGCTCGCCCAGCGTCATGGCTTCCACCTGGTCGTGCGTGACGTAAATCGTCGTGACCTTGAGCCGCTCGCGCATGCGGGCGAGCTCGGCGCGCATCGTGGAGCGCAGCTGCGCATCCAGGTTGGACAGCGGCTCGTCCATCAGGAAGGCCTGCGGGCGCCTCGCGATGGCGCGGCCCATGGCGACGCGCTGCAGCTGGCCGCCGGACAGCTCTGCCGGCCGTCGCGACAGCAGCGATCCGAGCCCGAGCAGGGCCGCGACTTCCGCGACGCGCTCGCTGCCGCTCGGTGGCGCTCATGCGCCGCGACTTGAGGCCGAACTCGATGTTGTCGCGCACCGTCATCTGCGGATACAGCGCGTAGTTCTGGAACACCATCGCGATGTCGCGCTCGCCCGCGGGCTTGCTGGTGACGTCGGCGTCGCCGATGAGGACGCGGCCGGAGTCGAGCCCCTCGAGCCCCGCGACCGCCCGCAGCAGGGTCGACTTGCCGCAACCGGAAGGACCGACCAGCACGAGGAACTCGCCGTCCGCGACCGCGAGGCTGACCGTGTCCAGCGCGCGCGTGCCATCGGCGATACGTGCGGCAAGCGCCTTCGACCGTGATCGATGCCATCGCGGTGCGCGGGTCCTACCCGCTTCTCGGATCGTGCCGGCGCCGATGATCGTCCGCCGAACCCGCCAGCACCTGGCGAAAATCCAGCGCCGGGAACCCGGATTCGATCGTCACGAATCGCCCTTCCCGGGCCGAGGCTTGCGCCGCCAGCATGACCTCCACGCAGTGCAGGGCGTGCTCCGGGCGGTTGACCGGCCGCGTCCCCGCCGCGACGCAGTCGACGAGGTGCTGCAGGCCCGCGGTCCACGACCATTGGGGATCGCTCTCCTCGACGATTTCCCAGGTCTCGCGCTCGCGGGTCCATCGCTCGAAACCCTGCGGCGCCCAGTCGTCGCCGAGCAACTGCAGCACGCCTTCCGTGCCGTACAGCTCGACGGCCGGGCTGCGGTATTTCTGCATCGTGAAGCCCGTGGTGATGCTGGCGAAACGGCTCTCGCCGAAGTCGAGCAGCAGCTGTGCGTTGTCGTCCGCCTGGACGTCGATCTCGACGCCTTCGGCCATTCGTTTCGGGATCGCGGTGCCGACCATCGCGCACACGCGACGCACCGGCCCCATGAACCCGCACAGGCTCGTCAGGTTGTAGACGGCGAGATCGAACAGGGCGCCGCCGCCCGGCCGGTAGAACCATTGGCCCCACCAGGGACCGGCCCAGCCGTAGCGGGCCCGCGCCAGCAGCACCCTGCCGATTTTTCCGGCCATCACGTCGTCATGCATCGCGCGGTAGGTCGGCGACAGCACGATGTGCGGCGCACAGACCAGCAGGCCCTTCGCGGACAGGCTGAGCTCGAGCAGCGACTGCGCCGCGGCCAGGCTCGTCGCCATCGGCTTCTCCACCAGCACGTGCTTGCCGGCCTGGAGCGCCGCGCGCGCCAGCTCGGCATGCTCGTTCATGCTCGTCAGCACGACCACCACGTCGACGTCGTCGCGCTCGATGAGCGCTGCCGCGCTCGTCGGCGCCGCCACTGACGGATTCATGGCCGCGACGGCCGCCGTTTTTTCGCGGTCGATGTCGAAGGCGGCGGCGAAGCGCGCCTTGCCGGCCTGCTCGAGCTGGCGAATGGCCTGGCGGTAGGGAACGAGGAAGACGCTGCCGAGGCCGAGCACTCCGATTCCGAGCATGGGTATCAGTGTCCTGCGTGGGTCGGCTCCGACCATTCCGGCCGTTGCCAAGGATAGTGATTGGGCGTGTCGAGGTAGCACAGGGGCAAGGCCGAACCCGAACACGAGCGCGCGGCGTGGCTTCCCGGACGAATTGGCACCGGCGCCGTGGACGGTCCGCCCGTCGTGCACGGTGGCCCCGGCCGCCGGCAGCTCGCAGGCGACTTGCACGCCGTCCGGCGTCTCGCCGCAGAGGCGCAGTCCATGCGCCTCGGGCGAGACCAGCTCATGCGGCAATACCGCCCCGCGATGGCTGCCGCGGATGAATCGCATGCAGCCGTTCTCGAGCGTCGCCGGCTGCAGCGCGATCCAGATGCTCACGGCGCGGTGCGCGAACCGCGGATCCCAGTACGCCTCGTCCTGGTGCCAGGGCGTGCCGCCGCCGATGCGGGCCGGCTTCAGGATGGCGTGATGCCCGGTCGGTATGCAGCCGGTTCCCAGCAGCTGCCGGGCGATGGCCTCGGCATTTCGAAACGCGTGGCCCTGCAGGAGCCGCGGCGCATAGCGCTCGGGATTGACGACCTGTCCGAGCGGCTCACGCACGGTGTCGGCGCTCAACTCGATGCGATCGCCCGCGGCGAACCCGCCGTCGCGCAGGAACAACTCGTCGAACAGGCCGCGCAGGATCCCGATCTCGGCGTCGTCGGTGATCGCTTCGATGCGCAGGAAGCCGTCGCGCCCGAACGAGGCGCGCTGCGCGTCCGTCAGCCGAAGCGGCGACTTCTCCATGCCCGTAGTCACTGCTTCAGGGCCCCGGCCCACATGCCGTGCACGAAGCGCCGGTGCGTCGCGACGAACAGGGCCACGACCGGCAGCGCCACCATCACCGCCGCGGCGGCCATGCCGACGCGGTCGGTCGTGTAGCGGCCGGTGAAGAACGCGAGCCCGAGCGGCGCCGTGCGCAGGTCCTCGCGCGACAGCATGACGAGCGGCAGCAGGAACTCGTTCCAGGACCACATGAATACGAGCACCAGCAGCGTCATCAACGCGGGCCGCGCGCCCGGCAGCAGGACCTTCCAGAGGATGCGCAGCGAGCCGGCGCCGTCGAGGCTCGCCGCTTCGATCAGCTGGCGCGGCACGGCGCGAAAGTACGCGCGCATCCAGAACGTGCCGAACGCGGCGTTCACGCCGACCAGCGGCAGGATGATGGACCCGTACGTGTTCGTGAGGCCCGCGGCCCGCAGCTCGACGTAGAGCGGCACGATCACCGCCTCAAACGGTATGACGAGGCCCGCGAGGAGCAGGTAGAACAGCAGCTCCCGCCCGGCGAAGCGCATCGTGCCGAAGGCGTAGCCGGCGAGCGTCGACACCGCGACGGTTCCCGCGGCCACCGCGGCGCTGACGATCAGGCTCGATTTCAGGTAGCTGGCAAAGTGCGCCGTCTCGAACGCGCGCGCGTAATTCTCGAAGTGCAACCTGTCGGGCCACCCGAAACCCGACAGCTGCGCCTGCTCGGGCTGCAGGCTGAGCAGCACGATGCCGAGAATCGGCAACACCGTGACGGCCGCGGTCGCCAGCAGCAGCGCGATGCTCCACGTCGCAGCCGCCCTGGGCGCCGCGGTCACGGCGACCTCCGGTCCGCAATCCGGTTGATGAGCCAGGCCGCAGCGAAGACGACGATGCTCAGCATCACGGCAATCGCCGCAGCGGAGCCCAGCAGGCCGTCCTCGAACGCCCGCCGATAGATCAGGATCCCCGGCACGACGGTTTCCGTGCCCGGTCCGCCGCGCGTCGTCACGAACACGATGTCGAACGTCCGCAGCGCCGAGATGATGGTGACGGTCAGCGCCACGGCGAGCGGTCCCGTGAGTCCCGGCAGGGTGACAGCCAGAAATTCCCGGAAGCGCCCGGCCCCGTCGACCGCGGCCGCATCGTAAAGCGAGCGCGGAATCTGCTGCAGGCCGGCGAAAAACAAGGCCACGCACAATCCGAGCAACGTCCACGCACCGACCATGCCGATGCTCGGTAGCGCCCAGGTGAAGCTGCCGAGCCAGTCGACCGCGGCCCACTCGAGGCCCAGCGTGCGAAGCCCGGCATTGAGCGGGCCATCGAGCGCGAGGATCCAGCCCCAGCTCACCCCGACCACGACCGTGGAAATCGCCTGCGGCAGGAAGATCAGCGTCCGCAGCGCGGTGCCGCCGGGGACGTTGGACCGGGCGCTGCTCACGGCGAGCGGCAGTGCCAGGAGGACGGGAATGACGCCGATGAAGAGGATGAGCACGAGCGCATGGGCGAAGGCGGCTCGCACCAACGGGCTCTCGAGCGCCTGCCGGTAGTTGTCGAGTCCCGCGAAAGCGGCCTGCAGAAAGCCCGTCCCACCGAAAGAAGGACAGGCCGAGCGTGTGCGCAAACGGCACCAGGACGAAAGGCACGAACAAGATGAACGCGGGCAGCAGGTAGAGGTAAGGCGTTGCCCGGCGGTCAGCTGCGTTCATCACAGCGAATCCAGGAATTCCGCGCGCGATTGCTCGATGCGGGCGAGCCCCTGCTCCGGCGATTCCTGGCCCGCGATGATCGACTGGATGGTTGGATAGATGACTTCCGCCCCGTTCGGCGCGGCGAAGTCGAGATACGGGAGCAGCGTCCCATTCGCCAGCACGCTTTGCCAGGCGGCAAGGATCTCGCCGGCCACGGGCGAAGGCATCGGCGGCACACGGTCACCCAGGTCAAGCGGCGAGAGTTCTCCGCCGGCGACGATCTCGATCGCAAACTCCTCGCGCGTCATGTAGTCGATGAATTCGGCGGCGAGGTCTGCCTGGCGGCTCGCCGCCGTGATGTGCCAGCCGTAGCCGACGCTGCCCGTCGCGCGACGCGGCTCGGCTTCGCGCAGGGGCGGCATGAGGAAGAAGCCGACGTTGTCGCCCATCGAGGCCGCCAGCTCCGCCGCATTCCAGGAGCCGGCCGGCAGGAACACGCCCGAGCCCTGGCTGAACCTCGCGACGGCGTCGGCCGGCGACATGCCATTCGCCCCGGCGGCGATGTATCCGTTCGCGTTCCATTGCGCGAGCGTCCGGCCGCTCCTCACGAAGCCAGGCGCGGTCCACTTGATCGTCCGGTCACCGAAGACGATGCCGTTGATCTCCTCGGCGGATGCCAGATCGTCGCTGACGAGATAGAAAAGGTGCAGGCCGGGCCATTGCGCCTTGTTGCCCAGCATGATGGGCACTTCGCCGGCCCGCTTCGCGGCCGCGAAGCTCGCCTCCAGTTCGCCGAGCGTGGCCGGCACGCCGGCGCCGAGCGCGGCGAGCTTGCTTCGGTTGTAGAACCAGCCGATGACGTCGGCGGCGTACGGGATGCCGAAGATCGCGCCGCGGCCGAACTGCTTGCCGTCGGTCGTGAACCGCATCTGCTGCTGCGCGGCGGCCGGAAAGCGGCTGTCCCAGCCGTAGCGCGCGGCCCAGGGATCGAGCGGCCGCAGCAGGCCGGCCTTGATCAGCGGCCCGTCGAGCGACCACCCGAGATTGCCGATCACGACGTCCGGGGGACTGTCCGACGCCAGCGCCAGCTTGAGCTGCGCGGGATAGGAACCGAAGTCCCGGACCGTGAGGTTGACTGCCACGCCGGGATGCCCGGCGGCAAAGCTGTCGGCACGCTGCTGCACGAGCTGCAGGCGTGAGCCGCTCTCCGGCGTCCAGACCTCCAGCGTGCGGCCGCCGTCCTGGGCAACGTCGTGATCGCCCGATCCGCAAGCGACCGATATCCCGGCGATGACGCATGCGGCAACCAGGCTTCGCAGCGCGAAGCGAGCCCGGGCTCCCGCGGCCTGCATCATCGCCGGGCGCGCTTGTGCAGGATCGCCCGGAATCGATAGCGATCCGGATGGTACAGGGACGTCTCGAGGCCGATGGGCACCTCGTCCGCGCCGGTCGTCACGCAATTCATGCGCAGCAGACCGCGCCCCGCGGCGACGCCGAGCAGGCCCGCCTCGGTATCGCTGGCATCCACGACGTCCACATAGGCGTCCGCGACGGTCGGGACGATGCCCTGCGATTCGAGGCCCGCGTAGATCGAGCCGGTGAAGTCGAAGCCTTCAGGCCAGCGCAGGCGCGCGGTGGGCATTCGCAGTCGCTCGATCGCCGTCGGCTGGCCGTCGAGGAGTCGCAATCGCGACAGGTCCAGCATCGGGGCGCCGGGCGCGATGCGCAGGGACTCGGACTCATCGAGGGTCGCGTCGCGGTAAACGAGCGAGAGAATGCGCGAGCTCGCGACCAGGCCGCGCATCTGCGCCATCTGCGTGAATCCCATGAGCGTCGACAGGCTGTCGCTGACGCGGCCATTCCGTACCTGCCAGCCGCGGCGCTCGTCCGGCTCGAGCAGCCCGCGCCGCGCGAGCACCTGGAGGGCCCGCCGCACGGTCAGGCGCGTGAATCCCAGCGCATCGCCGAGCGAACGCTCCGACGGCAGGCGCTGCCCGGGCCGCAGGACGCCGGCTTCGATCTCGCGATTCAGCGCCGTCGCGCAGGTCTCGTAGAGGGACGTCGTGTTGAGCCTCGCCAGAGGCGAGCGGGCACGGCGTCGTTGTCGGGTCCGGGGCATTTCAGGTCGATCGGGGGGTGGTTGCCATTGGTTGGTAATCGGCGCGCCGATCCCGCGTGCCGCAGCCGGGCCAGATTACCGAGTGCCCCGCAGCGAGGCAATGCCGCGTTATGCCCGTTGGTTGGGGCTGGTTTGCATTGGTCGCTGATGGTTGCAAGCATCTCGGAGCGCGCCTATATTCGGGCGAGCCGTGGTCGTCGAGCCACCTGCAGAGGAACGCGGAGGGCAATTGGCCGATCGCGCTGCATCGGGATACGTGCCGTCGCCGCGGCCGACGTTCGACGCGCCGACCCTCGTGCGCCGCAGCGAGATCAAGCACCACATCTGGGGTGACCGGCAGTCCGGCCTGGTCGGCGACTGGCTGTACGCCTCGACCGACAGGATTCACGTGCTCGAGTTCGGCCTCGCTCCCGGGCACTGGTTCAAGCATTCGCCTTCATTCCGCACGGTTTTCGCCGCCGACGAGGTCCTGTTCGTGCTGCAGGGCGCGATGCTCGCCTGCAATCCGGAGACGGGCGAGGTCGTCGAGTGCCTGGCCGGCGAATCCGTCTTCTTCCGCCGGGACACCTGGCATCACGTCCGGGCCCAGGGCGTGGAGCCGCTGCGCGTCCTCGAATTCTTCTCGCCGCCCCCGTCGCAGGGGCGAGCGGCACCTACGCGATGAGCCAGAAGTACCTCGAGGCGCCGGTCTATCGCCGGGACGAGTTGCTCGGCAACTGCATCGGCTCGGACAAGCCGGCGACGCTGCATCGCATCGGCGCGCGCGATCGCTCGCTCCGCCTGGAAGGCGAGATCGCCGTCGGCCTGATCGTCAGCACCGAGCACCTGACCGTCGCCGAGCTGCAGGTGCCGGCGGGGGCCGCCGGCGAGAAGACCGCGCACGGCGGCGACGCGATGGTCGTCGGCATGACCGGCGAGCTCATGGTCCGCACGCACTGGAAGTCGAAGTCCTCGACCTTCGAGCTCGGGCCGCGCGACGCGGTCTTTATTCCGCAAAGCGGGCAGTACGAGGTCCTGTCGTTCTCGACGCCGGCGACCGCGCTGCTCGGCGTCGCGCCCCGGTACCTGCCATGAGCGAAGCCGCGCGACGCAAGAAGCGTGCGCGCGGCCGCCAGCGTTGCGTGCTCGGCATCGACGTCGGCGGCACGAGCATCCGGGCCGGCCTCTTCATTCCGCGCTCAGGTTCCGTCCAGCACGTGCGCGCCATCCGCACGGAAGCGCAGAGCGGCGGTCAGCACGCACTGTCGCGGGCGGCAGCCGTCGCGCGTGAGGTGGTGGAGGCCGGCGACCGGTCCGGCCTGTCGGTCGAGAAGGTGGGCATCGGCGTGCCCGAGCTCGTCAGCCCGACCGGCGAGATCGAGAGCCGCGCCGTCGCGCCGTGGAAATCGGCGCGAGTCCGCAAGGACCTTCGCCCCCTACGGCGACGTCGTCATCGCCTCCGACGTGCCGGGCCGCGGCCCTGGCCGAGGCACGCCTCGGCGTCGGCGCGCAACAACCCGACGTTCCTGTACGTCGGCGTCGGTACGGGAATCAGCTCGACCCTGTTCATCGACGGCGAGCCCTACGCGGGATCGCATGGACACGCGCATCGCATTCGCGAGCGGCCCCACCTGGTAGCCGACGACGGCAAGACCGTCGACGCCCCGCTCGAATCCCGGGCGTCGGGCCCGGCGCTGGTACGCCGCGCGAATGCGCTCGGCTATCACGCCGAAGACGCAGCGGAGGTCTGCCGCGCGGCGCGCGTTCGGCCTGGCATCGCGCGCCGTGTCGTCGACGCCGCGGCGACCGAGCTCGCGGCTCACGTCGCAATACTGGTCAATGCGCTGGACCCGTCGCTGGTCGTGCTGGGCGGCGGCCTCGGAAGCGCGCCGGGCCGGTACTGGAACAGCTTTCGCGCTGCGCTGCCGCGATTCACCTGGGGCCGGCATGCGCGGCGCGTGCGCGTGCGGCGCGCGCGTCTCGGGGCGCGTGGCGGAATGATCGGTGCGGCCTTGAGTGCAGTCGAGGCGTCGATGAATCGGTGACGTCAATTGGGAGCTGCGCCAGCGTAGGGCGGCGCTACAGGAATCAACGAGCAAGGGAACATCATGAACACTCGCACAACGATGAAGACGGTTGCCCGGAGTGACTGGCGCCTCGCGACGGCAATCAGCGCGATCCTGCTGTCGAGTGCGCTGCCGCATGGGGCCGCGGCGCAATCGGCGAACGCGGCCCTGCGCGGCAAGGCACCCGGCAGCGGCGAGGTCATCGCGACGAATACCGACACAGGCCTGACGCGGCGTACCCAGGTGAACCCGGATGGCAGCTACGTACTCGTCGGCCTGCCGCCCGGCACTTATCGCGTCAGCGCAGGGCCCGGCACTGAACAGGTCGTCTCACTGTCCATCGCCTCGACCGCGACGCTGGACTTCGGGGGCGAGCAGGCGCCGGCCGCCCTCGGCGAGGTCACGGTCAGCGGCAACCGCCTGGCCGAGGTCAGGACCTCGGAAGTCGGCGGCGGCATTTCGCTGCGCCAGATCGAGGTCACGCCCCAGATCACGCGCAACTTCCTCGAGTTCGCCGACGCGGTTCCCGGCATGCAGTTCTCGGTAGACGCCAAGGGCAGAACCCAGATCCGCAGCGGCACGCTCAATACGGGGACCACCAACGTCTACATCGACGGCATCGGGCAGAAGAACTACGTGCGTCCGAGCGGAGCAAGCGGGCAAGCCGGCGTCGACGCCAACCCCAGGTCGGGTGCGAACCAGAATACGGTCGGCTCCTCCGGCAACCCCTTCCCGCAGCTCGCGATCGCCGAATACAAAGTCATCACGTCGAACTACAAGGCCGAGTACGACCAGGTCTCCGGCGCTGCGATCACGGCCGTCACCAAGTCGGGAACGAACGAATTCGAGGCCGGCGCGTTCATGACTTACACGGACGAAGGTCTCCGGGAAAAGACGCCGGCCGAGGAGGCCGCCGGTACCGGCAAGGTGGGCGGCGACAGCAAGGAGTACGGCTTTTCGATCGGCGGTCCGATCATCAAGGACAAGCTGCACTTTTTCCTCACCTACGAGGCCAAGGATTTCACGACGCCCAATACCGTGCAGGCGCCGCAGCTGTTCGACGACAACAACCAGGAGCTCGACTGGGTCGGCGCGCTGACGCCGGAGCTTCGGGAGAACTACGGCCCGGTGGCCAATCCGTTCGACGAGGACCTGATCTTCGCCAAGCTGGACTGGGAGCTCGGCTATTCCGATCGGCTCGAGCTGTCGGGCACGTCCCGCGAGGAACGGCAGCAGTCCGGCGCCGCCGGCGTGGTCGCCGAATCCGCGGCAACGACTTACGTCAATGACGTCAAGCGACTGGCGCTTCGCTGGGAGCACTCCGGCGAGCGCTACTTCAACGAAGCGACCGTCACCTACGAAGACACCGAAGATTCACCGTCGAAGGTTGGCAACGAGCCTGGCAAGCAGTACCGGGCCCTGGGGACCCGGGGCCAGGGTTTCGACATCATCCTGCAGGTCGACGGCGTCGACCCGCTCGGCTACTTCTTCGCGGCGCAGAGCGGCTACTCCCTCCAGAACGACATCACGTTCACCGATCTTGGCGACCACACGATCAAGGCAGGCGTCAAGTTCAAGGACGTCGAGCTGGAGATGCGCGACGCCTCGACCGAAGCGCTCTATACGTTCTTCGTCGATCCCGCCATACCCAATAACGGCGTCGAGGCGGATCCCTTCCAGGTGACCTTCGGCGCACAGGCTGACCCCAGCATCAACACGACCTCGACCTCGAAGAACCGCCAGTACGGCATCTACTTCCAGGACGACTGGGTGGTCAACGACAAGCTGCTGCTGAACCTCGGCGTGCGCTACGACTACGAAGAGACGCCGACGTACACGGATTACCGCACGCCGCAGCGCTTCGTGGACGCGATCTTCGGCCTCGACACCAATGGCTGCGACCCCGCTATCCAGCACCGTCCGCGCCTGTGCCCTTTCACCTTCAGCGGCGGATATCGCGGCTCGCAGCCCGGCCAGACCTACGCCGACACGCTGGCGAACGCCGGCATCGACATCAACGACTACATCAGCAACGGCAGCAATCGCAGCAATCCCTCGGACCAGATTGCGCCGCGCTTCGGATTCTCCTACGACCTCTTCGCCGACCAGGAGCACGTGATCTTCGGCGGCGCCGCCCGGAGCTACGACCGCAACACGTTCAGCGTCCTGCAGCACGAGACCAACAAGGCGACGCTCTACACGCCGACGGTCCAGTTCTGGAACGTCAACAACCCGGCGTGCCAGCCGAACACGCAGAACAACGAGTTCTGCATCCCCTGGGATGACGCCTACCGGACGCCGGAGGGGCTGGCGGGGATCGCCCCGGGCAATTTCGGGGAGATGCACTTCATCAACAACAATCTCAAGGCGCCCTATGCCGACCAGTTCACGCTCGGCATGCGCAACCGAATAAACGACTGGAACACGAGTGTCGCGGTGGCGTACATCGAGAGCCACGACGGCGTGATCGCAAGCCCCGGGAACTTCTTCGGTGACGGCACCTGGTACTGGTACGACTCGGGCAACTACTCGCTCAATCAAGCGCTCATTCCGAACGCCGGCGGCGGCGGGCTGTTCCTCTTCGACAACGCCAAGGAGACCAAGACCACGCAGGTCCTGATGTCCTTCGACAAGCCCTACACCAGCGAATCTGGGTGGTCCGCGAGCATCGCGTACACGTATTCCTGGGCGAAGGAAAAGCTCGAGTTCAACGGCGACTACCAGTTCGACTACCCCTTCGCCGAAGACTCGCTCACCGTACTGTCGAGCCAGGTTCCGAAGAACCGCATCGTCGCGATTGGCACGCTGGACGTGCCCTGGGGAATGAACGTGGGGGCCAAGTTCGTCATCGAATCGCCCAAACCCCTGACCAATTTCAATGGCATCGGCACCTCGCCGGGAAGAACCGATCCGCCGAACGGCCTCAACTACAACTACCACAAGATCTCGCAGGAACCGCCGAACACGATCGGCTACCTGGCGCTCGACCTGCAGCTGACAAAATCATTCGAGTTCGGCAACGGATCGGCTATCCAGGTCCGCCTCGACGCGCTCAACGTCACGAATCACAATAACCCCGACCAGTTCATCAGCAATTTCCCGGGTCTGCCCTCCTACGACAGGCACGGAGACATCTCGGGCGTACCGCGCACGTTCAAGCTGAGCCTGGCCTTCAACTGGTAGCAGAGCGCGTGTCGACGTGAAGTGCCGCAGCTGAATCAAGGGGCCCGCCGGCCAGGCGCCGAAGCACTTCGCCGGCGCGGCCCCGCGCTGCCTGCGCGCCGCAGGCGGGCTGGCCGCATTCGCCGCAATCGTGATCGCCGTGCACGCGAGTGATCCTGGCCCGGGCGGGAACCCCGACCCCGACGAGCGCGCCGGCGCGCTCGTTCGGGCCATGACCCTCGATGAAAAGATCCACCTGCTCCATGGAACACTTGGCTTTGCGTACGAGGGTCGACCGGCGCCGGACGGCGCGCGCGGCGGAGCCGGCTTCGTCCCGCCCTTGTCACGGCTCGGCATTCCGGCGCTGCAGCTGAACGACGGACCGCTCGGCGTCAGGAATATCGACGGCGGGGCGGACGGGCGCGCGACGGCCTTGCCCTCCTCGCAGGCGCTGGCGGCCAGCTTCAATCCCGGGCTGGCCTACGAGAGCGGCCGAATCATGGGCCGCGAGGCGCGCGCACGCGGCTACAACGTGCTGCTCGCCGGCGGCGCCAATGTGGAACGGGACGCCTGGAACGGACGGAACTTCGAGTACCTCGGCGAGGATCCGATCCTGGCCGGCCGCATGGTGACGGCGCAGGTGCGCGGTATCCAGTCGGAGGGCGTCGTTTCAACCGTCAAGCACCTCGTCGCCAACTCCCAGGAGACCGATCGCCACTGGGTCGACATGAGCATCGATGAACGGTCGCTGCGCGAGATCGACCTGCTGCCCTTCGAGATCGTCGTGAAAGAGTCCGGCGTCGGCAGCGTGATGTGCGCCTACAACAAGGTGAACGGCATCTACGCCTGCGAGAACTCGCATCTGCTGAACGACATCCTGAAGTCCGAGTGGGGCTTCAAAGGCTGGGTCATGTCCGACTGGGGCGCGACGCACAGCACCGCGCGGTCCGCCAACGCGGGCCTCGACCAGGAGTTCTGGGAGGAACGCTACTTCACGGGCGCATTGAAGTCCGCGGTCGAAAAAGGCGAGGTCCCGGAAAAGCGAATCGACGACATGGCGCGCCGCATCCTGCGCGGCCTTGCTGCGGTTGGCGCGCTCGATCGCGCCGAAACCGTGCAGCCGGCCGATGCTGCGACCGGCCTCGCCGTCGCCCAGCGCGTCGCGGAAGAAGGGATCGTCCTTCTGGAGAACCGGGGCGGCCTGCTGCCGCTTCGAGCGGAAGACCTGAAGAAGATCGCAGTGATCGGCCGACGCGCCGACATCGGCGTGCTGTCCGGCGGCGGGTCGTCGCGCGTCGACTCGATCGGCGGCGTCACCCTGGACGATACGCCGCCGGGCACTCCAGACTCGCTTGCCATGTTCGCGAGCATCGGCTGGCATCACTCCTCGCCGTTGAAGGCGATTGCGGCAATGGCGCCCTCGGCGACCGTTGAATTCGCATCGGGCGAAGACCTGCAAGCGGCGGAACGCCTTGCCGATTCGGCGGATGTGGCGATCGTGTTTGCGTGGCAGGCACGCGAAGAAGGAAAGGACCTGCGGACCCTGTCGCTGCCGGCCGCGCAGGATGACCTCATCCGCAAGGTGGCCGCGGCGAACCCGCGGACCGTCGTCGTGCTCCAGACCGGAGGCTCGGTCCTGACTCCCTGGGCGCAGGAAGTCGGAGCGGTGCTCGCAGCCTGGTATCCCGGCAACCGCGGCGCGGAAGCGATCGCAAACATCCTGTTCGGTCGTGTCAACCCGTCCGGCCGGCTCCCGATCAGCTTCCCGCGCGCCGAGGCGGACCTGCCGCGTCCTCGTCCGCCCGAGACGGCGGCAGACCCGGAAAAGCCGGGCGCCGCGCCCTCGCGCCCACCGGTTGTCGCGTTGCGCGAAGGCCTGGCGGTGGGTTATCGGTGGTACGACGCGCAGCAGAAGGCGCCCGCGTACGAATTCGGCTATGGGCTGTCCTATACGACGTTCGCCTACGCCAATCTCGCCGTGAATCGGGATTTGTCGGTCGATTTCGACCTCACGAACACTGGCAATCGCAAGGGTGTCGAAGTCGCGCAGTTGTATATCGAGTTTCCGCCGTCCGCCACCGAGCCTTCGAAACGGCTGGCGGGCTGGGTTCGCGTGGAGCTGGCGCCCGGCGAGCGGCGCCGCGTCCGGATCGCGGCGGATCCCTACGCTCTTCGAGTCTGGGACACGAGCGAAAGCGAGTGGCGCCGCCCGGCCGGGCGCTACCGAGTGCACGTCGGCGCATCTTCGCGGAAACTTCCGCAGGTGCAGGAGCTCGACATTGTCCCGATTGAACCGACACCCGCGGCGGTGCGCGATGCGATTGCGCGCGGGGACGTCGCGGGGGCCGCGAAGGTCCTGACCGACGTCGTTACAAGCGATCGCAGCGCCGACTGGGCCTTCGTCAATCTCATCGCACTGCTGGCGAATCACGGCAGGCGCGCGGATGCGCTTGTTGTCGCGCGCCGCGCCGTCGTCGCCAATCCCGGAAATGCGGCCGCGCACGAGCAGTTGGGCAGCCTGCTGTCCGTGGAAAACGACCTTCCGGCGGGCGAATGGCACTTCAGGCGCGCACTCGAGTCCGGCGGGACGAACGCGGGGCCGCTGGCGAACCTCGCGCTCAACCTGATGCAGCAGGGACGCACCGCCGAATCGGAGGCGGCCTTTGCGGAGGCGGACCGGCTCGCGCCGAGGAGCCTCCGGATCCTCGCGCACTGGTCGAAGCTCCGGGAAGTGCAGGGCGACTTCGCCGGCGCGGAGCGGCTCCTCGACGCCGCGGAAGCGGCGTCCTCCGCCGAGGCGATCAACCTGCTGCGCGTGCAATACCTCGCCCGGACCGGGCGCGACGCCGAGGCGCTCGCGATCATCGAGGCGGCCCGCAACATCAACGGTGACGGGCAGCTCGAGCGGGGGCGCCTCTACGAGCGCGTCGGCCGTCATGGTGAGGCCTGGGCCGACTACATCGAAGGCAAGCGCAAACTCGCGGCCGAGCTGGGCGGACTTTCCTACGATGCGGCGGGCGTCGCCGCCTTCTACCGCGCAATGCGCGAGTACTTCAGCGCCGTGACGATGGCGCGGATGCCGCGCGCGTCCACACGCGGTGACGTGCCGCAGCCGGTCTTCATCCTGGGCGCTCCGCGTTCCGGGACGACGCTCGTCGAGCACGTACTGTCCGCGCACAGCGCCGTGCGCGCGGGCGGCGAGCACGCCTGGCTCAGCGAGCTGCGCGCCGTGGCACAGCGCCTGTGCCGGTACGGTGGGGACTTCCCCGGATGCCTCGATGCGACCGCTGCGGCCGACGAGAGGCACCTTGCGGCGGTTCTCCGCGAT
The DNA here is from genome assembly GCA_963817195.1 of uncultured Gammaproteobacteria bacterium. Classification (GTDB taxonomy): domain Bacteria; phylum Pseudomonadota; class Gammaproteobacteria; order Steroidobacterales; family Steroidobacteraceae; genus SCUD01. Next base: position 138,467 of record CAWFNJ010000013.1, on the reverse strand, counting down.
CACTACTTCGCGCGCGCGGAGACGGCGGGCCTCACGGGCCCGGGCGCGCGCTTGTTCACCGACAAGACGCCGTTCAACGAGATCAACCTGCCGCTCCTGCTCATGGTCTTCCCGGAATCGAAGCTCGTCCTGGTGAAGCGCGATCCGCGCGACGTCGCCGTTTCGATGCTGTCGAACAACCTGTCGCATGGATTCCATTGCGCGTTCCGGATCGAGGACATCGTGCATCACCTGGCGGCAACCGACGCGCTGATCGCGGGCTACGAGCGCGAGTTCGGGTGCCGGCGTACGTGCTGCAATACGAGCGATTCGTGGCGGACCCGGAAACGGAGACGCGTCGCCTGCTCGCGCACGTCGGCCTGCCCTTCGAGGATGCGTGCCTGCACTTTCATGAGAGCCGGCGCTATGCGCCGACACCGAGCTACGCGCGCGTCGCGGAGAAAGTCAATGACCGCTCGGTGGGGCGCTGGCGGTATTTCGCGGGGGAGCTCGCGCCGCACGTCGCAACGCTCGGACCCGCCCTCTCGGCCGGCGGATACCCGCCGTGAGGCGGTAGCCGTGCGGAGCCAAAGCATGCCGACGAATATCCAGGTGTTGGGAATTTTCCTTCTCATTGCCGGCCTTGGCGTCGCTCGTCCCGCCGCCGCGCAGTCGGACTATTACCGCCACGTGTTCTTCGACAACAGCAACCAGCGCGAAGTGTACTGCCAAGCAGCGCGGCGCGACGGGCCGAGCGAGCTGCGCTCGGTCGGCTGGCGGCTGCCGGTCGAATCGACCGTGTTCCGGACGGCACCCAACGCGATCCGCATCGAATGGCAGTCGGCGCCCGGCGGCAGCTGGGATGCGCAGATCCAGTTCGTCAGCTTCCCGAACCGGTTCCCGGACTTTGCCGGCGGGACGCTCTTCTTCTGGGTCTATTCGCCTGAGCCCATCGCGGCCGACGACCTGCCCAACGTGGTGTTGTCCGACGCGCGCGGTGGCCTGCAGGTGGCGACGATGCCCGGCAGCTTCACCGTCGAGGAACCGCTCGCGAGCTACACGGGCGACCTGCCCGCCGGCAAATGGGTTCCGGTCCGCATTCCGTTCGCGAAGCTGCGCTCGGCGTCCGTTTACCAGTTCCGCCCGAGCGCATGCAAAGCGTCATCTTTCACCAGCGGCGCGCGGACGGAAAAAAGCACGTGCTGATCGTCGACGACATCCGGATCGACGACGAGCCGGCGCCGGACGCCGTCCGGCGCCGCTGCCTGTGCCGGACGGCGTGTCGGCGAAGGGGTTCGACCGCCACATAGACGTGCAATGGCAGGCGCCCGCGGAGGGCGCCGCCGCCTACTACGTCGTGTCCCGCTCGCTCGACGGCGGGCCGTTCGTGCCCGTCGGCACGCAACGGCCGGGCGTCAATCGCTATGCCGACTTCATCGGCCGCTCGGGCGTCACGGCGAGCTACCGCGTCGTCGCCGCCGACTGGGAGGGACGCCAGTCGGGCCCGTCGGCACGGTCACGGCAGCGACGCGCGAAATGACGGACGACGAACTGCTCGACATGCTGCAGGAAGCGGCATTCCGCTACTACTGGGAAGCGTCCGGCGCCAATACCGGCATGGCCCACGAGAATCTTCCCGGCGACGACCGCATCGTCGCGACCGGGCGCGACCGGCCTCGGCATCAGCGCGCTGGTGGCGGCGGTCCACCGCAAGTTCATCACGCGCGACCAGGGACTCGAGCGGCTCGAGAAAATCCTGGCGTTCCTCGAGCGCGCGCCGCGCTATCACGGCGCCTGGTCGCACTACTACGACGACGAGACCGGCGAGACGATGCCGCTCTTCGGCATGTACGACAACGGCGGCGACATCATCGAGACCTCGTACGTGATCCAGGGCCTGCTCACGGCGCGCGGCTATTTCGACCGCAAGGACGCGCGCGAGCGGTCGCTCCGCGAGCGCATCACCGCGCTCTGGGAAGCGGTGGAATGGGACTGGTATCGCATGACGCCCGACAGTCCGTTTCTGTACTGGCACTGGTCGCCGCAGTGGGGATTCCAGATCCAGCACCCGCTGATCGGCTTCAACGAGACGGTCCCGACCTATCTGCTCGCGATCGCCTCGCCCACGCACCCGGTGCCGGCGAGCCTGTACTACAGCGGCTGGGCGAGCCAGGACAAAGCGCGCGCAGGACTACCGGCAGGGCTGGTCGGGCAGCCCGGACGGCAGGCTCTATGCCAACGGCAACACCTACTTACGGCATCAAGCTCGACGTCGGCGTCAGCACCGGCGGCCCGCTGTTCTTCATCCACTACATCTTCATGGGATTCGATCCGCGTGAACTGCGCGACCGCTACACGGACTCGTACTTCGAGAACAGCCGCCACATCGCCGAAATCAATCGCGCGTATTGCATCGCGAACCCGAAGGGCTTCAAGGGCTATGGCGCGAACGCCTGGGGACTGACCGCCAGCTTCGGGCCCAACGGCTACACGACGCCGGCGCCCGACCAATGGAACGACGAGGGCACGATCGCGCTGACCGGCGCGCTGTCGTCGTTCCCCTACACGCCCGAAGCGTCGATGGCCGCCTTCAAGCACTTCTATCGGGAGCTCGGCGCCGAGCTCTGGGGCATCTACGGCCCGCGCGACAACTACAACCCGAGCCAGAACTGGCTCGCCTACCACTACATGGGCCTCAACCAGGCCCCGATCGTCGCCATGGTCGAGAACCATCGCAGCGGGCGTCCTGTGGCGTTCGTTCATGTCGAATCCCGAGATCGGCGAGATGCTGAAGAAGCTCGCCGCGGAATCGGCCGGCAGCCATGAACCTGCGCTATGTCCTGTTCCTTGCCTGTACCGCCGCGACCGGCGGCCTGCTGTTCGGATTCGACGTCGCCATCATCAGCGGCGCGGGCCCGTTCCTGGCCCAGCATTTCGAGCTGGGCGACCTCGGGCTGGGTGTCGCATTCAGCTCGCTGCTGTTCGGTTGTGCGCTCGGCGCCGCCTTCGCCGGCCGGACTGAGCGACCGTTACGGCCGTCGCTACGTCCTGTTGTGGATTGCCCTGCTGTTCGCCCTGACCTCGGTTGCGACGGCCATCGCCTGGGATTTTCCGAGCTTCCTCGCCGCGCGATTCATCGGCGGCCTCGCCGTCGGCGCGGTGTCGCTGGTCTCGCCGATGTACATCGCGGAAGTCGCGCCGGCGGCCGTGCGCGGGCGACTCGGCGCGCTCTACCAGATGTCCATCGTCACGGGCATCCTGGTGTCCTACTGCATCAACTACCTGCTGCACGACATCGGTCCGGACAACTGGCGCTGGATGTTCGCGACCGGCGTGATCCCGTCCGTGATTTTCTTCGTCCTGCTGTTGCGCGCCCCCGAGACGCCGCGGTTCCTCTTCATGGCCGGACGCCGCGACGAGGCGCGCGCCGTCATGGAGCGGATCGGCGACTCGCCGGACGAAGTGGCGTCCGCCGGCGCTGCGGTGCCGGCCACGACGCGCCGCTCATGGCGCGAAATATTCCAGCCGGGCGTGCGCCGCGCCGTGTTCGTCGGCTTCTGGCTCGCCATCCTGATCCATTTCTCCGGCATCAACACGGTCATCGACTACGCGCCGATCATCTTCCAGTCGGCGGGGTGGGAGCTGGATGCGGCCCTGCTCTCGACCTTCGTCGTGGGCATCGCCAATTTCGCGTTCACGCTGGTGTCCTTCTGGACCATCGACCGCTATGGCCGACGCCCCTTGTACATCGTCGGATCGCTGGGCATGGCCGTGGCGCTCGCCGCGCTGACTATCTCCGTGCTGCTCGGGCATTTCACCGGCCTGCTGGCCCTGGTCCTGATCCTGGGTTACCTGGCCTTCTTCGCGTCCTGCATCGGTCCTGTGTTCTGGACGCTGGTGCCGGAGATCCTTCCCACCCATGTCCGGGGCACGGCGATGACCGTCCCCGTGCTGACGCAGTGGGTGGCAAACGCGATTGTCGTACTCTTGTTTCCGGCGGCACTGAACCAGCTCGGCCAGGCGCCGACGTTCGCGATCCTGGGCGCGGTCTCGCTGGCACAGGCGCTGTTCACCTGGCGGTTCGTGCCGGAGACCAGGAACCGGACGCTCGAGCAGATCGAGAAGTTCTGGTCGACGCGTCGGTTCCCCGCGCAGCGAGGATAGTCCAATGGCCAAGGGTCCAATCGGCGATGCGGAAATCGGCGCCTTCGACGCCGACGGCTACGTCCTGGTGCGCGGGATGTTGGACGCCGTCGAGGTCGAACTGCTCGGACGCGCGGCGCGCGCCGACCGCGTGCTCGACCAGCATGCCTTCGGCCGAGCGGACGGCGAAGGCGGCACGGTGCGGCTGTCGCTGTGGAACCATCCCACCGAGACGATCTACGGCATGATCGCGCGCTGCGGCGTCGATCGTCGGCTCGATGCGAAAAGCTGCTGGGCGGCGAGGTCTATCACTATCACTCGAAGATGATCATGAAGGACCCGTTGACCGGCGGTGCGTGGACGTGGCACCAGGATTACGGCTACTGGTATCACAACGGCGTGCCTCAATCCGTGGATGGGCAGCGTCTTCATCGCGGTCGATCGCGCGACGCGCGAGAACGGCTGCCTGCAAGTCATGCGCGGATCGCACGCGCTGGGCCGCATCGATCACGTGCTCACCGGCGAACAGGCCGGGGCCGACATGCGAACGGGTGCGACGAAGTCCTGAAGCGGCATGGAGCTCGTGCACGTCGAGATGGAACCGGGCGACGCGCTCTTCTTCCACTGCAACCTGCTGCACCGGTCGGACCAGAACAAGTCGACGAATCCGCGCTGGTCGATGATCTGCTGCTACAACGCGGCGCGCAACGACCCCTACAAGGAGTCGCAGCATCCGCGCTATACGAAGCTCGTCAAGGTGCCGGACAGCCAGATTCGCGAGTACGGGGAGCGGCGCTTCACCGGAAGCGAGGACAACGAAGTCTGGCTCGCCGACGAGCGCGATACGACATTCCGGAACCTGCCGCGTTGAGCGATCGCTACACGCGCACTGCGATCGTCTTTCACTGGGTCATCGCCGTCCTCGTCCTCTGCAACATCGCGCTCGCCTGGACATTCAAGATCTTTGACGACTACCCGTGGACGCAGTACGTCACCAACACCCACAAGACCATCGGCATTACGGTGCTGGGCCTCGCACTGATGCGGCTGCTGTGGCGGATCGGGCATCCGCCACCGCCCTTCAACGCGGCGATACCGCGCTGGCAGGTCAAGGCCGCGCGACTGGGCCATGCGGGCCTGTACTTCCTGATCCTGGCGATGCCGCTGTCGGGGTGGATCTACGATTCCGCCTGGGAATGGGCGGCCGACGTCCCGATCGATTTCTGGGGCCTTTTCGAGATGCCGCGGATCCCCTGGATCATGGACATGCCGCCGAGTCACGCCAAGGAACTGCTGGACGTCGTCGCCGGGAAGATCCACGTCGGACTGAGCTTTGTGCTGTATTTTCTCCTCGCCGCCCATCTTGCCGGCGCGATCAAGCACCAATGGTTCGACCGCATTCCGACGTTGCAGCGCATGACGTTCCGCGGCAACGTGCGGTAATGACCGTAGACCGCGCATTCATCCGGGCAGCCGGCGTTGCCCTGCTCCTGCTGGGCGCGATGGCGTTCACGGCGCGCGCCGACAACCTCGGACCCGTGCTGTCGTACGAGAAGACCGCGCACGGCATCGCGGGGCGGACGGCCGCGGCAGAGTTCGCGGTCGAGGTCTGGTCGCCGCAGGTCATCCGCGTGCGCGTCACGCCCCAGGGTGTCGCACGGCATGTCGGCTATGCGCTGGTTTCCGACACGCCGCCCGGCAGCGCGCAGTTCAGTGTCACGACCACTGATGCAGTCGTCGCGCTGAAGACCGCGGAAATCACGGCCGAGGTGGAGCTCCGGCCGGACTTTCGCGTCACCTTCAGGGGCGCGGACGGCAGCGTCATCAACGAAGACCTGCCGGGCAAGGAGCTCGGCATCACGCTCGCGGGCCGGAAAGTCACCGTCTACAAGCGCCTGCAGGACGACGAGCGCTTCATCGGCATGGGTGAGCAGCTCGGCAACCTCGACCGGCGCGGGTCGGTGATCACGCTCCGGAATACGGACAACTACCGGTACGACGATCCGAAAGTCCCCATGTACGTGAGCATCCCCTTCTTCATGGGGCTGCACCACGGGAAGGCCTACGGGTTGTTCTTCAACAACTCGTACCGGTCGGTGTTCAACTTCGGCGCGTCGAATCGCCGCTTCGCGTCGTTCGGCTTCGACGGCGGCGCGCTGGACCAGTTCTTTATCCACGACGCCTCGGTCGGGAAGATCCTCGAGCACTACACGTCGCTCACCGGCAGGATGCCGCTGCCGCCCCGGTGGAGCCTCGGCTACCAGCAGTCGCGGTGCAGCTACTACCCGGAAGACCAGGTCATGTTCATCGCGCGGACCTTCCGCGCCAAGCGGATTCCGCTCGACGGCATCGTGCTCGACGCCGACTACCTGCACGAGTACCAGCCTTTCCGGATCGACCGCGAGCGCTTCCCCGACATGCGCCGCCTCGCGGACACGCTGCGGGGCATGAACATCGAGCTGACCGCCTCGGTCAATCCCGGCATCGCGATCGACGACACCTACGAGCAATACAGCAGCGGGTTGAAGGAAGACGTCTTCCTGCGCTACGCCGACGGGGAGCTGTGGGTCGCGGACATCGCGCCGAACACCAATCACTTCGTCGACTTCTCCGATCCGCGTGGGCGCCGCTGGTGGATCGACAACATGAAGCTCTACCAGGACCTCGGGATCCACGGGCTCTGGAACGACATGAACGAGCCGGCGATCGACGGCCAGGCCATGCCTGACAACGTGATGTTCGACTTCGACGGCCAGAAGACCTCGGCACTCGAGGCGCACAATTACTACGGCATGCTCATGGCGCGCGCCGCGTTCGAGTCGGCCGAACGATACGGTGGCAACCGGCGCCCGTTCGTGCTGAGCCGCTCGGGATTCGCGGGCATCCAGCGCTACGCAGCGGTCTGGAGCGGCGACAACCAGGCCAAGGACGAGCACATCCTGCTCGGCGCGCTGCTGGTGAACCAGATGGGATTGTCTGGAGTTCCGTTCACCGGGCCGGACCTCGGCGGCTACATCGGCGACGGCAACAAGGACCTCTACCGCCGCTGGGTCGAAGCCGGCGTGTTTGCGCCGTACCTGCGCAACCATCGCCAGCAGTACGCCGCGGCCGGCGAGCCCTGGGCCTACGGCGAGGAAGCCGAGGCGATTTCGAAGGCCTACATCGGGTTTCGCTACGCGCTGATGCCTTATCTCTATTCGGCGTTCTTTGAGGCGACGCAGACCGGCATGCCGGTGAGCCGCAGCCTCGCCATCGACCATTCCTTCGATGCCAACGTCTACAGCCCGCAGTTCCAGCACGAGTCCCTGTTCGGCTCCGGCCTCCTGGTGAACCCGATGACCAGCCAGGAGCAGCGCAAGGCGACCTACCTGCCCGCCGGATCGTGGTACGACATCTTCACGGACGAGCGGCTAGACGGCGGCCGTGTCGTCAGTGCCGACTATGCGGGCCATCGCCTGCCGATATTCGCGAAGGCTTCCGCGATCATTCCCATGCACGGCGAAGTGCAGTCGACGCGCGACGACCCGGGACCCGTGCTGACCGTGCACGTCTTCAACGGCGCCGAGCCGAACGCGTTCGTGCTCTACGAGGATGACGGCGAGACGCTGGACTACCGCAAGGGCCAGTTCCGCAGGCGCACGATCGCGTTCGATCCCGTGGGCCGGCAAATCACGTTCTCGCGCCCCGAAGGAAAATTCGAGTCGCCGTTCAGCAAGATCCGGCTGGTCCTGCACGGCTTCGGCGACATCAGCGGTGCGACCGTCAACGGGAAGGGCTCAAGCTTGCATTCGCAGGTCGTGCGCATGCTCGATCCGCTCGCGGCGCTGAGCGATGTCTATTACGACGAGGGATACCTCGAGAGCCTGCGACAGGCCGAGACGATGAGGCCGCAAACGACGCTGGAGTTCGACGACGCGGAGCAGGTGGTGGTGCGCTGGCGTTAGCGGCGTATCGCAGCCTGCGAAGAGAGGTTTTGTGAAAAAGGCACAACTGGTTCTCTTCGCACTGCTCACCGCAAGCGCAGCAACCGCGCAGGCGGGCAGAACGGCGACCGCGACAGGGGTCGTCAATGACTCGGCCGGAAAGGCGGTCACCGATGCGACCGTCATGGTGTACTCGGCCGGCGTTCGTGAGGGTTACAGCACCCTGTGCCCGACGTGCTACGTGGATTGCGGCAAGCGCGCGCAGACTGACTCGGAGGGGAAGTTCACCATCGCGGGGCTTGACGATCAGCTGTTGTTCAACCTCCTCGTCGTCAAGGCGGGCCATTCGCCGGCCTGGATTCGCAAGGCCGATCCGCTGAAGGGTCCGATCCCCGCTGTCTCAATCGATACTCGGTCACCGGTCAAGGATCCACAGCGAGTCTTGCTCGGCAAGGTCGTCGATGAGCGCGGCAGCGAAGTGCCGTATGCGCTCGTCGAGCCGCAGGCTGCCAGTTTTGTCGACGGCTCGCAATTCGCCGGCAGGCTTCCCTCGGGCGACGTGCTTGCCGTGTCCGACGAGCACGGCGAATTCGAGCTGGACGCCGGGCAGCCTGCGACGGACGTCATGATGCTCGTATCGGCGCGGGCCAAGGCGCCGCGCCTGCTCAGCGCGAATCCGGGTTCGGAGCGGAAAAATATCGCCGTCTCGGACGGCGCAACGATCCGCGGCCGCGTAGTGAAGGACGGCAAACCAATGCCGAACGTCGAGCTAGTCCTGGCGACGGTGCGTCGTGACATGGGATCGATCTACCCCGAAGAGTACGTCGGGACCGACGAAGATGGCCGATTCATGTTTACCAACGTTCCCGCCGGCCGTGTGTGGGACCTGTACGCCAACGGGGATTCCCTGACGGGCCGCGATGCCATGGAAACCCTCCAATGTGCGACGGAGCGCGACAGGCAAGACGTTGACGTCGGCGATCTCCATCTCGTGAAGGGCCTGGTCTTTTCCGGTCGCGTCGAAATTACCGACGGAAAGCCGATTCCGGAGGGCATGCACCTCTACCTTTCGTCGACCCGCTTCGCGTACAGCAAGTCTGTCGTCCTGGCAGCCGATGGGTCCTTCGTTGTTCGTGGCCTTCCGCCGGGCGCGTATGTTTTGTGGCCCGATGTCAAGGGTTACCGGCCGGCTGACGGCGACTTTGGGGAAGTCCTCGTGACTCGCGACATCGGGCGGCACGTGGTTCGTTTGCAACCGGTCGGGGCGGCGAACTAACTCGACTCTTATGCAGCCCGCGCGTGCTTCTTGAGGTGCACGAGCAGGACCGAGATCGTCGCGGCCGTGATCCCCGGCAGGCGCGAAGCCTGGCCGAGCGTCCCGGGGCGTGACTCGATGAGGCGCTGGCGCGCCTCGTGCGTGAGGCCGCCGATGGCGGCGTAGTCGATCTCCGCCGGCAGGCGCGTTTCCTCGTTCTTCCGCTGGCGCTCGACCTCGGCGCTCTGGCGCTCGATGTAGCCGGCGTACTTCTCGCGCGCCTCGAGGCCGCGCGCAACCTGCTCGGCGAGCCGCGCGTCGGCGGCTTCCGGCACCGTACCCGTGGCGATCGCTTCGCGCTTGGCGCGAAAGAAATCCCAGCGCGCGTCATCGACGAGGCCGAGCTCGCGCGCGACGGGAGTCAGGCGCTCGTCGGCGTTGTCCTCGCGCAGCAGCAGCCGGTGCTCGGCGCGGCTGGTGAACATGCGGTAGGGCTCCATCGCGCCGCGCGTGATGAGGTCGTCCACCATCACGCCGAGGTAGGCCTCGTCGCGGCGTGGCGACCAGGGCGGCTGGCCCGCGACCGAGCGCGCGGCATTGATGCCCGCGAGCAGGCCCTGCGCCGCCGCCTCCTCGTAGCCCGTCGTGCCGTTGATCTGGCCGGCGAAGAACAGGCCGGCGAGCGCCTTCGTCTCGAGCGAGTCGCGCAGCCCCTTCGGGCAGAAGTAGTCGTACTCGATCGCGTAACCGGGCCGCGTGATCTCCGCGCGCTCGAAGCCCGCGATCGTGCGCACGAAATCGAGCTGCACGTCGGCGGGGAGACTCGTCGAGATACCGTTGGGATAGACGATGTGGGTGTCGAGGCCCTCGGGCTCGACGAAGATCTGGTGCGAAGCCTTGGCGGCGAAGCGCACGACCTTGTCCTCGACCGAAGGGCAGTAGCGCGGCCCCACGCCCTCGATGAGGCCGGTGAACATCGGCGAGCGGTCGGTCGCGCCGCGGATGATCTCGTGGGTGTTCGCGTTGGTCGCGGTGATGTGGCATTGAACCTGCCGCGGATGTTCTTCGCGACGGCCGAGGAAGGAGAACACCGGTCGCGGCTCGTCGCCGGGCTGTGCGCGCATGGCGTCGTAGTCGAGCGTGCGGCCATCGAGTCGCGGCGGCGTGCCGGTCTTTAGCCGGCCGACCGCGAACGGTAGATCGCGCAGTCGCGCGGCGAGTGCATTAGAAGGAGCGTCGCCGATGCGACCGCCCTCACTGCTCTCGAGGCCAACGTGGATGCGCCCGCCGAGGAAGGTGCCAACGGTCAGCACGACGGCGCGAGCCGCGATGGCCGTGCCGTCCATCGTGACGACGCCGGTCACGTGGCCGCCCGTGACAGCGAGGTCGGCGACCTCGGATTCCCGGAGCGCGAGGTTCGGCTGCGACTCGAGCAGGGCGCGGATCGCATTCCTATAGAGCGTGCGATCGGCCTGGGCGCGGGTCGCGCGCACAGCCGGGCCCTTGCTTGCGTTCAGCGTGCGGAACTGGATCCCGGCGCGGTCGGCGGCGACCGCCATCGCGCCGCCCATGGCGTCGATCTCGCGCACGAGGTGACCTTTGCCGATACCGCCGATCGCCGGGTTGCAGCTCATCTGCCCGACTGTGGCGAGGCTCTGCGTCACGAGCAGGGTGCGCGCGCCCATCCGGGCCGCCGCGAGGGCAGCTTCGGTGCCGGCGTGGCCGCCGCCAATGACGATGACGTCGTACGGTTCCATGAGGGGCGCCATGATACTAAAAGGGGACAGTCCCCTCTAAAGGGGACTGTCCCCTTTTGTAATGGATACCGAGGTCGGGAGACTATTGGGGGCTATGAGGCATGCCATGACTGACCGCAACCATTCGCGTGCCGAGCTGATCGCCGCTTTCGTGCTCGGCGCGCTGCTCGGCCCGTCCCCGCTCGAGGCAAAGCCGCAGATCCCGCTCGAGCCCTGCCGCATTGCCGATCTCGACGGGCTGACTTCCACCGAAGCGCGTTGCGGCAGGTTCTCCGTGCCCGAAGATCCGGATGACGCCGGCGGCCGGCGCATCGAGCTCGCAGTCGCCGTGGTGCCTGCCGTCGCGACCCGCGCGAAGCCGGACCCGCTGGTCCTCATTGCGGGCGGCCCGGGACAGGGCTCGATCCAGGGCTTTGCGCCGCTCGTTTCGGCACTTCGCGGGCGTAAGGCGCGACCGTGACCTCGTACTCGTAGACCAGCGTGGCACGGGCGGCTCCAATCGCCTCGACTGCGACATGCCGGACGACGCGCTCGAGAGCGGCGAGATCCCGCCCGTCCGGCTGGCCGCGCTCGCGCGCGAGTGCCTCGCCACGCTCCCCGGCCGACCGCAGTTCTACACGACCAGTATCGCCGTGCGCGACCTCGACGCGGTACGGGCGGCGCTCGGCTACCAGCAGGTCAACCTCTATGGCGGCTCCTACGGCACGCGGGTCGCACAGCACTATGCACGCCGGTTCCCGGAGCGCACGCGCACCGTGGTGCTGGACGGCGTCGTGCCGCCGACGCTTGTGCTCGGTCCGTCCATCGCCATCGAGTCGCAGCGCGCGCTCGAGCGGGTGTTCGCACGCTGCGCGGCCGATGCCGACTGCAACCGGCGCTTCCCGGCCGTCGCGGAACAGTTCGCGCGCCTCGACGCCAGGCTCCGCCAGGCCGCGGTCCCGGTCACGCTCGCCGATCCCGTCACCGGCGAGTCGACACGCCTGGATGTGACGCGCGCTCACCTCGTGACGATGGCGCGCATGCTCATCTATTCGCCCGGGACGGCGTCGCTGCTGCCGCTGCTCGTCCACGAAGCGGCGACACGCGGCAACTATGCGCCGCTCGCCGCGCAAGCCGAGATGCTGGGCGACGAGCTCGAATCCATGATCGCGATGGGCATGCACAATTCCGTCGCCTGCGCCGAGGACGCGCCGCGCTTTGCGGGCACGGTGGACCGCGCGGCACTCGAAGCGACCGCGATCGGGCCGCTGATGCTGGATGCCATGGAAGCGATCTGCGCGGTCTGGCCGCGCGGTCCGGTGGACGCGGACTTCGGGGAGCCGCTCGACTCCGCGGTACCGGCGTTGCTGCTCTCCGGCGAGTTCGACCCGGCGACGCCCGCGTCCTACGGTGAGCTGGCCGCGAAGGGCTTCGGGAACGGCCGGCACGTCGTCGTGCCGGGCCAGGGACACGGCGTGGCGCGCCTGCCCTGCCTGCAGCGGCTACTACGCCAGTTCATCGCCGACGGCTCCGCCGCCCGGCTCGACATCGCCTGTGTCGCCGCGATCCAGCCTGCGCCTTTCTTCCTGTCCTTCAGCGGGAGCGCACCATGATCCGCGTCGAGAATCTCGAGCGGCGCTTCGGCGCGGTGCGCGCGGTGGATGGCGTCGGCTTCGAGGCCGCGGACGGGCGCATCACCGGCCTGCTCGGACCGAATGGCGCGGGCAAGTCCACGACACTGCGCATCCTCTATACCGTGCTGCGGCCCGACGCCGGCACGGCGGCCATCGACGGCGTCGACGTGCTGGCCGACCCGCTCGCGGCGCGGCGCAGGATCGGCGTGCTGCCGCATGGCGCGGGGATCTACCCACAGCTCAGCGCACGCGAGAACATCGACTACTTCGGGCGGCTGCACGGGCTCGGAGGCGCGGCCCTCGAGTCGCGCGTCGACGAGCTCGTCGCCGAGCTCGACCTCGGCGGCATCGCGGACCGGCGCGCGAAGGGTTTCTCCCAGGGCGAGCGCATCAAGGTCGCGCTGGCGCGTGCGCTCGTGCACGCGCCCAGGAACCTGCTGCTCGACGAGCCGACCAACGGACTCGACGTGATGGCCACCAGGGCGCTGCGCGCGCTGATCCTGAAGCTGCGCGCCGCCGGGCACTGCATCCTGTTCTCGAGCCACGTGATGCAGGAAGTCGCCGCGCTCTGCGACGACATCGTGATCGTGGACAAGGGCCGGGTGGTCGCGGCCGGCACGCCGGAGGCGCTGCGCGAGCGATTCGGCTCCGCGACGCTCGAGGACGCTTTCGTCGCCGCCATCGGCGACGCACGGGGGCTCGAATGATCCACGCCATCCGCACGGTGATGCTGAAGGAGCTGCGCGAGAGCCTGCGCGACCGACGCACGCTCGTGAACAGCCTGCTGATCGGCCCGGTCCTCGCGCCGCTGTTTTTCATCCTGGTCCTGAAGCTCGCGCTCTCCCGCTCGGTCGCGACCCAGGACGAGCTGGTGCCGGTCACCGTGGTGAACGCCGCGGCGCGCCCCGAACCTGGTGCAGCAGCTGCGCGAGAACGGGCTCGACGTCAGCCTGCGCGAGGGCACGGAGGCCGAGATCCGCGGCTGGATCACGGAGAGGAACGAGCTCGTGGTCCTGCGCGTGCCGGAGGCATTCGGCGAGCGCTTCGCCGCCGGCCGGCCCGCCGCGGTGCAGCTCTTCTCCGACGGCTCGGACTCCAAGGCCGGCAAGCACGGCGCGCGCATCGCCGCGGTGGTCGCGGGCTATTCGGCGCGGATCGCGAGCCTGCGCCTGCTTGCGCGCGGCATTTCGCCTGCGGTCGTGCAGCCGGTCGTCATCGACGACGTGGACGTCTCGACGCCCTCGGCGCGCGCGACGCTGCTGCTCGGGATGCTGAGCTACGTCATCCTGCTCGCGACGCTGATGGGCGGCCTCTACCTCGCGATCGACGCCACGGCGGGCGAGCGCGAGCGCGGCTCGCTCGAATCGCTGCTGGCGCTGCCCGTGGTCCGCGAGCACCTGATCTACGGAAAGATTGCGGCGACGACGGTGATGATGCTGGCCGCGCTCGCTTTCGTGACCGCTTCGATCGCGCTGTCGCTGAATGCCGTGCCGCTCGAGACTTTCGGCATGTCCGCGAACTTCGGGCCGGGCATGGTCTGGCGGGTGTTCCTGGTGGTCGCGCCTTTCGCACTGGTCGCGGCGGCGATACTCACGGTGGTCGCCTCGTTCACGCGCACCTACAAGGAAGCGCAGTCCTGGCTCGGCATCGTGCTGTTGGTGCCGACCGTGCCGATCGCGATCGCGAGCGTCCTCGCAGTGCGGCCGCAGGTGCCGCTGATGTTCGTACCCTCGCTGTCGCAGCACCTCCTGATCCAGGGGCTGATCCGCGGCGAACCGTTGCCGGCCGCCTGGGCGGCCCTCGCCGCGATCAGCTGCCTCGCGCTCGGGACCGCGCTGGCGTGGCTCGCGGGGCGGCTCTACCGGCGGGAAGCTATCCTGGGTTGAGCAGTACGAGTCAGCCCGCGAGAAACTCCGCGATGCCGTCGGCCAACAGCAGCGGCGCAGTGAGATGGGCCTCGTGGCCCTGACCGGCGAGTTCCAACATGCGCGATTGCGGCAGGGCGTCGTCAAGCGCTGCGATCACCTCGCGCAGGAATGGCGGACTCTGCGTGCCGGTGACCAGCAGCGTAGGCGCTCGCAACGATTGGTATCGTTCGACGCCCATCGGCAGGGCGCGGATCGCTTGCATTTCCGGCACCCACGTCGGCGTCAGTTCGCGCATCGTCCGCCAGGCCTCGGGCGATGATTGCCTGATCTCTGCGACCTCTTCCGCCGGAACCGCCGCGAAAACCTCGAGGCCGAGCACCAGCGCCTCATCGAGTGCGCCGGTCTCCGTCAGCCGACGGTATTCGTCCTGCGAAGATTGAAGTGCGCGATGAATCGGGGAGGACGCATCCAGCAGCAGCGGCGGCTCATAGAGCACCAGCCGTTTCGGCTGGCGGCGCAGCGCCGACGCGATCGCGACCACCGCGCCATATGAGGCGCCAAGCAGCGTCGCCTGAACGCCCGCCACGTCGAGCACGGCTTCGAGATCCTCGCACTCCCGCTCGAGGCTGTGCCGGCCGGCCGGTCCACTCACTCCGCGGCCGCGCCGGTCCACCACGAAACAGCGATGACGATTCGCAACCAGCTTCGCGACGTCGAGCCATTCCGCCCCGGTTTCCAGCGATCCGTGTGAGAAGACGATCGGCGGTCCGTCGCCAAGCATGTAGAAGCCGATTCGCGTTCCGTCCGGCGAGGTAACGAATTCGACCGCATCTGGGCCGGGCGGCTCCTCGGCCATCAGCGACAGGCTCGCCATGCCGAGAAGGCCGCCGCCAAGGCCGCGGCCGAACGCGCGCCGCGTCAGCCTGTGTCGGTGGTTCATTGCCATGCCCTGCGGTCACGGGAACCAGAATGTGCCGCGCGTATACTAAGACAGTGATGACTCGCCGATCCATTTCCGCCGCGTTGCTCGGGCTCCTCGCCACGGCCACTGCTGTCGCGCAGATCACGACCGTGCCCATGAAGGGCGTCGAAAACGAGTGGGTCAAGCAGCTCAACCTGCGCGGCCGCATGGACTGGGAGTGGATCGAGACCTACCCAGAGCAGGTGTACTTCGCGACGCGCCACGACTCCACGCGCATCGGCGACATCGTCACCATGTGGACGCGCGTCGAGTACAAGTTTCCGCACCATCCGCTGGATCACCGGAGCGCCGTGAGCCGCGACGACTGGGACTGCAAGAACCGGACGCGCTCGACCTCGGGCCTGGTGTTCTACCAGTGGAACAACCTGCAGGACGATTCGCCCGAGCGCTCGACGAATCCGCTGCGCAGCTGGGAACAGGTCCAGCCCGGCACAGTGGGCGAGACCCTGCTCAATTTCGCCTGCAGCATCCGGCAGGTGACACCCGTCATCAAGGCGCCGGCATCCCCGAAGGGTTGAGAGGGATCAGGCCCACTCGGTGAGGCCCTCGCGCTCGTAGAGCGTCTTGAACGAGGGCCGCGCCTTCATGCGCTTCACGTAGCCGGCGATTGCCGGCCATTCGGTCGCGGGCTTCGGCATGTTGCGCGACCAGCGCATGAGCATGGTTGTCACGAAGTCGGCCGCCGACACCCGGTCGCCCAGGAGGTAGGCGTTCGACTTGGCGATCTGGCGATCCACGCGGTCGAGGCAGGCCTCGATGCGCCGGCGCGCGGACGCCTTCACCGATTCGACGGCGGCCTGGCCGGCCGGCTGGTCCGGGTAGAACCAGTTGTGGTACGCGGTCTGCAGCGTGTTCGAGAGAAAGAACAGCCAGCTCACATAGGCGGCGCGCTGCTGGTGGCCAACGGCCGGCGCAAAGCCGGCTTGCGGGTGCCGTTCCGCGAGGATCATGCACAGCGCCGCGGCCTCACCGAGCGGGACGCCTTCCACGACCAGGGTCGGGACCACGCCCCCGGGGTTCAGCGTGAGGTACTCGGGTTTCCTGTGCTCGCCCGCCTCGATGTCGACCTTCACCAGCTCATGCGGCTCGCCGAGCTCGATCAGCATCCAGTGCACGCACAGGCTCGCCGTGCCGGGCGACCAATACAATGTGTACATGGCTTCGCGTCCTCCCGTAAGGTCCGCATTATGAACCCGGGAAGCTGCCTGTGCGGAGCCGTGCGGTTCGAGGCGGGCCAGTTCGATTCGATGCTGCACTGCCACTGCTCGATGTGCCGCAGGCACCACGGCGCGATGTTCGCGACATTCCTGGGCGGCAAGGCCGATGCCTTCCGCTGGATCGCCGGCGAGGACCAGGTGGTGACTTACCAGTCGTCGCCGAACGGGCTTCGACCCTTCTGCCGGACCTGCGGCTCGGTGCTGCCGGTCGTGCTGCCGCACCTCGGGATGTCCTTCGTCCCGGCCGGCAACCTCGAGGGCGATCCGGGAATGCGGCCGCAGCTGCACATGTTCGCGGCCTCCGGCGCCGCGTGGTTCCCGATCACCGACGCCCTGCCGCAAAGCGAGAAATTCCCCCCGGGCTTCGAAGACGGCGTGTGGATCGAGAGTCCCGCGCTACCGCCCGCGAAGCCCGAGACCGTCCGTGGCCGCTGCCTTTGCGGCGACGTCGCTTTCGAGCTCGCGGGGCTGCCCGAATTCGTGCAGAACTGCCACTGCTCGCGCTGCCGCCGGGCGCGCAGCGCCGCGCACGCGACCAATGCGTTCTTCAAGCGCGAGCAGCTCACGCTGGATCCGTGGCGAGGAGCGGGTCGAAAGCTTTGCCTTGCCGGGCGCCAAGCGCTTCGGCCAGGCATTCTGTCGGCGCTGCGGCAGCGCGGTGCCGCGCGTCGTCGCCTCCACCGGCTACGTCGTCGTGCCCTGCGGTGGGCTCGACGATCCGCCCGGCAAGCTCCCGCGCAGCCACATCTTCATGGGCAGCAAGGCGCCGTGGTACGAGGTCACGGACGTGCTGCCGCGCTGGGATGAGTTGCCTGCGTAGCCTCGCGCTCCTGGCAGTCCTCGCCTGCGCCGCCTGCGGGCCCACCGGAACGCCCGAAGACGAGATCCGCGGGCTGGTCGACGAGGCCGAGGCATTCGCCGAGGCGCGCGACGCGGGCGAGCTGCGCGCCCTGGTCGCGGACGACTACCAGGACGCGCGCGGGCGCGACGCCTCGGACGTCCGGAACCTGCTGCACGCCTGGCTCGTGGCGCACCCCGCGGTAAACCTCGTCACGCGCATCGATTCCATCGAGCTCGAGGGCACCGAGCTCGCGCGCGTGCAGGTCACGGTCGGCATGCTGGGCCGCGAGGCCAAGGGCGAATCTGACTGGGATCTCGCCGCCGATGTCGAGCGCCTCGACATACGCCTCGCGCGCGACAGCGGTGACTGGCGCGTAATCAGCGCGCGCAGGCAGGACGAGCGCTGAGCGCCGCGACGCGCTAGTCCGTGTCTTCCGGCTCGACCGCGTTCCAGCGCTCGCGGAACGCCTGGATGGCCTCGTCGCGGATCGCCGAGTGCCGGCGCGAGAGCAATAGCTGCGATGGCGCGCACACGCGGGCGCGAATCACGCCGAGATCGGCCGCGGCGTCGAACAGGCTGGGATACCAGCGCTCCCATTCGGGCAGGATCGCCTCAACGTAGTCACGCAGGCTCATCGGCGGCTGCATCTCCCGGCGGCGCAGCGGGCTGGAGCGGCGCGTTGCGGTTCCACATCTGCCGATACATCAGCCAGTTGCCGTTTTCCTGTTTCCACAGCTCGATGAACTTGCCGACGCGCGGCTCGCCCTCGTCGGGGAACTGCGCCTTGTAGGCGCCCTCGCGTAACCAGACGTCGCCGACCTTCATCGACTCCACCTCGCCCACCTCGAGCCGCACCTGGCCCGGGTTATAGGCCTGCCAGAACGCCTCGATACGCCTCGGCGCCCGCGATGATCGGCTCGTCCGGCGGCAGGAGTTTCGCGTCCGCGCTGTAGGTCAGCACGAGCCCGGCGACGTCGCCGCCGTTGAAGGAGCCGAGCCAGGCGTCGGCCGCGGCCTGCGGAAACTCCTCGGGTGGACCGGCTTGCATTGCAGCCCGCGAGCAGGGCGAGCAGCGCCAGCGCGACCGGCGGGGCAACATGAATCCTGTTCATGGCGGATCCCCAATTGGCTTGCCTCGGCCGATCATACTCGCCGCGGGCGGCGTCAGATCAATTGCTTTCGCGCAGGCGCGCGAGCGTCAGGCCGTCGCCCACCGGCAGGAGCGCGAGGTCGACGCGCGGATCGCGGTGCAGCGCGTCGTTGAAGGCGCGCAGCGCCTCAGTATCGGCCTCGCGATTTCCGGGATTGGCGACCTCGCCACCCCATAGCGTGTTGTCCACGACGATCAGGCCGCCGGGCCGCAGCAACTTCAGCAACTGCTCGTAGTAGCCGAGGTAGCCCGTCTTGTCGGCGTCGATGAAGGCGAAGTCGTACTGCCCGGCCTCACCTGCTGCGAATCGCGCGTCGAGCGTCTCGCTCGCCGGCGCGAGCACGAGCTCGATGCGGTCCGCGACGCCCGCGGCGCGCCAGTGCCGGCGCGCGACGGCCGTGTACTCTTCGCTGACGTCGAGCGCCAGCAGCCGGCCGTCCTTGGGCATCGCCAGCACGACGGCGAGGCTCGAGTAGCCGGTGAACACGCCGACCTCGATCGCGCGGCGCGCGCCCGTCAGGCGCACCAGCATCTGCATGAACTGCCCCTGCTCCGGTGCGATCTGCATGTTCACATTCGGGTGCGAGGCGGTCTCGGCCCTGAGCGCGGCGAGCCGCGGGTCTTCGCGCAGCGAATGCGCGAGCAGGTACTCGTAGGTGCGGTCGTCGAGCTGCAGCGTGCGGATCGACATAGGAGCCTCAGTAGCCTTTCTTCACGTCCACTTCCGACAGCAGCTTGTCGCCCGCCACGTAGCGCCTCAGGTTTTCGCGGGCGAGGAGCCAGCGTGGCACCTCGTTGCCCTCGAGCCCGGCCGCGACGTGCGGCGTGACGATCACGTTCGGCGCGCGCCAGAGCGGATGCTCGGGCGGCAGCGGCTCGGGGTCCGTGACGTCGAGGCCCGCGCCGCCGATCCGCCCGTCTTTCAGCGCCGCCACCAGCTCGTCGGTCACCACGGTGCCGCCGCGGCCGACGTTGATGAACAGCGCACCGCGCTTTGCGGCGTCGAAGAAGGCGCGGTTCATGAGGCCCTTGGTCTCGGGCGTCAGCGGCAGCGTGCTGACGATGACGTCGGCCCGCCCGGCGAAAGCCAGCAGCTTGTCCGGCAGCCCGATCTCGGCGACGTAGTCCGGCCCGTCGGTGCCGGAGTTACGGGTCGCGATCACGGTCATGCCGAGGGCGTGCGCGCGCTTCGCGACCTCTGTGCCGATTCCGCCGAGGCCGGCGACCAGCAGGGTGCGCCCCTTCACTTCCCACAGCCGGCTCTCGGGCACCGCCTCGTCGGCCCACTCTCCCTTCGCCTGCGCGGGGACGTAGGCCGCGAGTCCGCGCGTCAGGCCGAACATGAGCGCGAGCACGTGCTCGGCCATCACCGAGCCCGCGACCTTCTGCATGTTGGTGAGCACGATGCCACGCTCGACG
Organism: uncultured Gammaproteobacteria bacterium; assembly: GCA_963817195.1. Taxonomy (GTDB): domain Bacteria; phylum Pseudomonadota; class Gammaproteobacteria; order Steroidobacterales; family Steroidobacteraceae; genus SCUD01. The sequence continues at coordinate 118,320 of CAWFNJ010000013.1, read as the reverse complement.
AAGGCAGGGATCGCGACGCAGCGCTCGACGCCGGCGTACATGCGCTGCACCCAGCGGATGTGCGGCCCGGCGGCGATCACCTCCGGCACGCACTCGCCGATGACCGCGTCGGCATCCGCCGCCTCGCGCACCGCGGCCGCGCGATCGGCTGCGCCCACGACCTCGACGCCCGGCGCCACCTCGCGCATCCAGGCCGCCCGTGCGTCGTCCGCACCCATGAGCACCACCTTGCGCGGCGGCCCCCAGCCCGGCCGGTCGCGCAGCGCGAGCGCGGATTCGCGCAGCCCCAATTCCTCGATCAGCCGGGCGGTTGCAGCCGTTTCGTCGCCCGCTGTCGCCGGGATCGCTGCCAGCAGGCAGCAGACAGCGGCGGACAGCGCCGCCGCGCGCACCAGGATGTTCATGCCCGAACGATACCGCAGCCGGCGCCGCGAATGCGTACAATGCGCGCCCGGGGATAGGTCGCGCGGGGGTATCGCGATGCGCCTGTTGTCCATGCTCATGCCGCAGGAGCGCCGGTTCTTCGCGCTCTTCAACCAGCACGCCTCGCTCGTCGTCGAGGGCGCGGCCGTCCTGGTCGAGATGCTGACGAACTACACCGATAGCAGCCGGCGCGAGGAATACGTCGCAAAGATCCATTCCATCGAGCATGCCGCCGACGACGTCACGCATCAGACCGTGCAGCTGATGCACAACACCTTCGTGACGCCATTCGACCGCGACCAGATCAACAAGCTGATCCAGCGCATGGACGACATCCTGGACCTGATCCAGGACACGGCCGAGTCGCTGACACTCTATGACGTCCACATCCTGACCGCCGAGGTCCGGCATCTCGCGAACCTCATGCAGCTCTCCTGCCAGAAGGTCGCCGATGCGGTCATCCAGCTCTCCTCGATGGATAACGGCCCCGCGATCCTCAAGATATGCCAGGAGGTGGACGCGCTCGAGTCCGACGCCGACCGCGTCATGCGCTCCGCGATCTCGCGCCTGTTCCGCGAGGAGAAGGACACCCGCCAGCTGGTCAAGCTCAAGGCGGTCTACGAGCTGCTCGAGCTGACGACGGACAAGTGCCAGGACGTCGCGCTCGTGATCGAGGGCGTCGTGCTCGAGAACGGCTGAGGCCCGATGGATTTCGGCGCGTTCACCGCAACGATCATCATGCTGGTCATCGTGGCCCTGGTGTTCGACTTCATGAACGGTTTTCACGACGCCGCGAACTCCATCGCGACCGTCGTGTCGACCGGCGTGCTGAAGCCCTACCAGGCGGTCATGTGGGCCGCGCTCTTCAACTTCGTCGCGATCATGCTGTTCGAGCTGAAGGTGGCCGCCACCATCGGCAAGGGCATCGTGGATCCCGCGTTCATCGACAATCACGTGATCTTCGGCGCGCTGATAGGCGCGATCTCCTGGAACGTCATCACCTGGTACTACGGCCTGCCGTCGTCGTCCTCGCATGCCCTGATTGGCGGGATGATCGGTGCCACAGTCGCGAAGGCGGGCACCGGCCCGTTGCTGGCCCCGGGCATCATCAAGACCGTATCGTTCATCGTCGTAGCGCCGCTGCTCGGCATGCTGCTCTCGGGAACCATCATTGTCGCGGTGTCCTGGATCTGCCGGCGGCGCACGCAGCGCCAGACCGATCGCTGGTTCAGGAAACTTCAGCTCGTGTCTTCCGCGATGTACAGCATCGGCCACGGCGGCAACGACGCGCAGAAGACCATGGGCATCATCTGGCTGCTGCTCATGACCGCGAACCTCGCGACGCCGGAGCACCTCCCGGTCTGGGTCATAGTTTCCTGTTACGTCGCCATCGCACTCGGCACGCTGTTCGGCGGCTGGCGCATCGTCAAGACCATGGGCCAGCGCATCACCAAGCTGAAGCCGGTCGGAGGCTTCGCAGCCGAGACCGGTGGCGCGATCTCGCTGTTCCTGGCCACCAACCTCGGCATCCCGGTCTCGACCACGCACACGATCACCGGCTCGATCATCGGCGTCGGCAGCGCGCAGCGCGTGAAGGCCGTCCGCTGGGGCGTCGCCGGCAACATCGTCGCGGCCTGGGTGGTGACGATCCCCGCCTCGGCGGCGATCGCCGCAGCCGCCTGGTGGATCGGCTGGCAGTTCTTCTAGGCGGCTAGCGCGCCGGCAGCGGCCAGACGAGGCGGCCGCTACGGATCGTGCAACGCACCTTGGCGAAATTCCCCGCATCGGCCGCCGGATCCGCGTCCAGCACCACGAAGTCGGCTTCGAGTCCCGCGGCCACGCGCCCGCGTCGTCCCTCTTCCTTCCAGCGCGCGGCGGGCGTGGTGGTGAGCGATGCGAGGATCTGCATCGGCTTGAGCGCGCGCGCCATCAGGACATACTCCTCCGCCGGGTCGTAGTCGGTCATGTAGCCGACGTCGGTGCCGAACAGGATCTGCCCGCCCGCCTCCGCGTAGGCGCGGACCTGCTCGACGGCGTCGGCCGTCGCCAGCTCGACGATCCGCTCCGGCAGCGCCATGCGCTTCAGCTCGTAGGGGAAGAGCTTGAGTGTCGGCACCACCGCCATGTTCTTCGCGAGCATCTGCTCGATGAGCGCAGCGTCCCAGGTGGTCTTGCCTTCGCCGATCGTCGTGTGCACCAGCACGTCCACGCCGGCTTCGAGCGCCAGGTTGATGCCCTCGATGTCCGTCGGGTGCGCGAGCACCGGCTTGCCGCGACGGTGTGTCTCGTCCGCGACGGCGAGCGCGATGTCCGGTTGCATGAAAGCGAAGCGCCCGCCGCCCTGCGGCGTCATCAGGAACAGCTTGGTGGCGTCCGCTCCGCCGTCCAGGTTCGCCTGCACTTCCGCGAGCGCCTCTTCCACCGACGCGGGCTGCGACAGCATCGCGAGGACGTCCGGCGACAAGTCGCGCAGGTAGATCGGGATGCCGTCCTTGGGATACAGCGCGAAGCCTGCAGTCAGGATGCGCGGGCCCGCGACGTCGCCCCGCTCGACGCGCTCGCGCAGGCTGACGGTGTTGGCGAGGTTCGAGGCGGTGTCCACGACGGTCGTGAAGCCGTACCGGTTCAACATGTCCGCCATCGCGGCGGTGAGCTCGGCCGCGGGCTTCACTGCCGCGTCCGCGAACTTCGTTTCCGTGAAGTGCACGTGGCTGTTCTGGAAGCCCGCAGTCACCGTGCCCCCATCGCAGGCGGCAAGCCGCTGCGCGCCGCCCCCCTTCACGTCCTTCGCGGGGCCGACTGCCACAATTTTGCCGTCCACCACCAGAATGGCGGCATCGTCGATTGGCGGCGCATCGGCCGCGACGTAGAGCCGTGTCGCGGTGAGGAGCAGCGCGCCCTCTGGCGCACGCTCGCCGCAGGCGCCGAGCGCCCCCGCAATCCCGAAAAGCGCGAAAGCCGCTGGCAACCGCCTGCATTTCATGGGGCCCATCGTGGGACGGGCCCCCGGGCAATGCAACCGTGAGAGAATATCCGGATGCCCAACGAGCGTGATTTCGTGCTGCACAGCTGGTGCATACCGGGGGACTGGAACGCCCCGACGGTGGTGGGCGGCCGCGGCGCGAAACTCTTTCTGAAGGACGGCCGCGAGTTGCTCGACATGTCGAGCCTGGTCGAGTGCAGCAACCTCGGGCACCAGCATCCGAAGCTCGTTGCCGCCATCAAGGCGCAGGCCGACAAGCTCGCCTTCGTGACCGCCGCCTGGGGCGCCGATTCGCGCCGCTCGCTCGCCGAGCGGCTGCTCGAGGTATCCGGATTCGAGGGCGGGCGCGTGTTCTTCACGCTGGGCGGCGGGGACGCCAACGAGAACGCCGTGCGCATCGCGCGCCAGGCTTCCAAGAAGGGTCGCGGCCTGGTCGTCACGCGCGATCGCTCCTACCACGGCGCGACCTACATGGACATGGCGCTTTCCGGCGATGCGCGCACCGCGCACCAGGTGGATGCCGAGGCCTGGGGCGTGCGCCACGTGCCGCCGCCGTACGCCTATCGCTGCCCGTGGGGCAGCGAGACGCCGGAGGAATGTGGCCGCCGCGCGGCCGATGCAGTCGCCGCCGAGATCGACAAGCACGGTACTGCCCGCGTCGCCGCGGTGCTGATGGAAGTGGACGCCGGCAGCAACGGCATCGTACCGCCAGAGAATTTCTGGCCGGGGCTCAGGCGCGTCACGCGCGAGCGCGACGTGCTGCTGATCGCGGACGAGGTGATGAGCGGATTCGGCCGTTGTGGCGACTGGTTCGCCTGGCAGCGCTATGGCGAGGAAAACCGCCCCGATCTCATGACGCTCGCCAAGGGACTGACGGGCGCGGCCGCGCCGCTCGGCGCCGTGGTGATGAGCGCCGCGGTGTACGAAAGGATCGAGCGCGACATGTTCTACGGCGGCCTCACTTACTGCGGCCACCCGCTCTCTTGCGCCGCTGGCGTCGCCGCCATCGACGCCTATCGCGACGAACGGCTGATCGAGCGCTCGCGCGAGCTCGGCCGGGAGATGTTCGCCGAGCTCACGAAGCTCGCCGCGCGCCATGCCGTGATCGGCGACCTGCGCGGCGGCAAGGGGCTGTTCGCGGTCATAGAGCTGGTCGCCGACCGCGCGACCAAGGCGCCGATCGCGCCGTGGCCTGCCCAGTCCGAGGCCCTGAAGCTGCTCCTCGGCGCAGCCCGCGACGAGGGCGTGTCATTCGGCTCGCGGGGAAACCTGCTGATCCTCGCGCCACCGCTGGTGATCACCGAGTCCGAGCTCGCAATGGCGCTCGGCGTACTCGACCGCCTGCTCGCCCGATTCTTCCCCGTGTCCCTGGAGCGCGCCTCATGAGCTTCCGCCTGACCTACGCCACGATGTTCAACCCTCCGGAGGAGCTGCACGAGCGCTTCGAGAAGGCCCTGGCAACGATGCGCGGCCGGCTCGGGGCGACGCATCCGATGCACATCGACGGCAAGGACGTCCCGGCCGCCGCGACCGAGGAGCGGCTGAGCCCGATCGACAGCCAGATCCGCATCGGGCGCTTCCCGAACGCGAACGCGAAGGAAGTCGACGCGGCAATTGCCGCCGCGCACCGCGCCTTCCCGGCCTGGCGCGAAGCCGGCATGGCGAAGCGCGTCGCGCTGATGCGCAAGGTCGCCGCGCTCCTGGAGGAGCGCGTCTACGAGATCGCGGCCGCCCTCACGCTCGAGGTCGGCAAGAACCGGCTCGAGGCGCTCGGCGAGGCGCAGGAGTGCGTCGACTTCTTCAACGTCTACGCGGACGACTTCGAGTCGCACAAGGGCTACGAGTTCGAGCTGCCGAACGACCCGTCGAACGCCTTCGTCTCGCGCAACAAGAGCGTCATGCGCCCGTACGGTGTCTGGGCTGTGATCGCGCCCTTCAATTTCCCGATCGCGCTCGCGGCAGGTCCCACCGCCGCCGCGCTGGTGACCGGCAACACCGTGGTTCTCAAGTGCGCGACCGACACGCCGTGGGCCGGGCGGCTGCTTGCCGACTGCATCCGCGACGCGGGCGTGCCCGCTGGCGTCTTCAACTATTTGAACGGCGCGGGCTCCGCGGTGGGCGAGCAGATGATCCGCGACGCGCGCACCGCCGGCGCGACCTTCACCGGCTCGGTCGCAGTCGGCCGCACGATCATGAACGAGATGGCGGCAGGCAGGTACTCGCGTCCCTACATCGCCGAGATGGGCGGCAAGAACCCGGCCATCGTCACCGAAAACGCGGACCTCGACCGGGCGGCCGCCGGCATCGCGCGCTCGGCCTACGGCATGGGCGGGCAGAAGTGCTCCGCGCTGTCGCGGCTCTACGTGCACGAGAAAGTCGCGGATACGCTGCTGCAGAAGATCGAGCAGGAGATCGACAAGATCCGGATCGGCGATCCCACGCAGCGCGCGACGGGACTCGGCCCGGTGGTGAACAAGCGCGCGCACGAGGCGTATGAACGCTACGTCACGGACCTGAAGAGCCGCGGCGCGAAGCTCCGCCGCGGCGGAACGCAGCCGGCGGAAGGTACGCTGGGACGCGGCTACTACGTCGAGCCGGTGCTCGCGGAAGCGGATCCCGCCGACCCGCTCTGGAAGCAGGAAATGTTCCTGCCCATCCTCATGGTGCAGCGCTATCGCGACCGTGAGGAGGCGATGCGGCTCGCGAACGACACGGACATGGGCCTCACCGCCGGCTTCTACGGGTCCGCGGCCGAGATTCCGTGGTTCCAGGAGGGCATCCAGGCAGGCGTGACCTACGCAAACCGCAGCGCCGGCGCGACGACCGGCGCGTGGCCAGGCTACCAGCCGTTCGGCGGCTGGAAGGGCTCCGGCTCCTCAGGCAAGGCGATTGCCTCGGCGTATTACCTCCCGCTGTACATGCGTGAGCAGTCGCGCACCGTGGTGGACTGAATGACCGAGTTCCTTTCGCTCCGGGATGCGATCGCGAAGCACGTCGCCGACGGCGCCTGCCTCGCGCTCGAGGGCTTCACGCACCTCATCCCGTTCGCGGCCGGCCACGAGCTGATCCGCCAGGGCCGCAGGAACCTGCACCTGGTGCGCATGACGCCGGATCTGATCTACGACCAGCTCATCGGGGTGGGCGCCGCGCGCAAGCTGACTTTTTCATGGGGCGGCAATCCCGGTGTCGGTTCGCTCCATCGCCTGCGCGACGCAGTCGAGAACGGCTGGCCTGGCCCGCTCGAGATCGACGAACACAGCCACGCGGCGATGGCCGCCGCCTACCGCGCCGGCGCTGCCCGGCTGCCGTTCGGCATGCTGCGCGGCTACATCGGCACCGACCTGCCGTCGAAGAATCCCCGCATCCGGCACGTGAACTGCCCCTACACGGGCGAGAAGATTGCGACCGTGCCGGCGGTGAACCCCGACGTCACCATCCTGCACGCGCAACGAGCGGATCGGCGCGGCAACGTCGCGATCGACGGCATCATCGGCGCGGCGCGCGAAGCCGCGCTCGCGGCAACCAAGCTGCTGGTGACCGTCGAGAAGGTCGTCGACGAGCTGCCGCCGGCGATGAACAACGTCGTCATCCCGCACTTCACCGTGACGACCGTCTCGCACTGTCCGGGCGGCGCCTGGCCGTCGTACGCGCACGGCGACTATGCGCGCGACAACGACTTCTACCTGAAGTGGGACACCATTGCGCGCGATCGCGACCAGTTCACGGCGTGGATCGACCGGCACGTCCGCGGAACGACCGACCATCGCGAGTTTCTCGCCAGACTTCGGGAGGCCGCCTGATGCCTCGACTCGCAGCTGGCGCGCTTGAACCGACCGCGGCATCGCCGGCGCGCGCGAGGTGGCGGGGTGCTCGCGAGCAAACTCGTAAGTTCCGGCGGAGTTTGCGAGCGAGCAACCCCGCCGGATCCCGCGCGCGCCGGCGAATGGGGAGGATCGCTTGAGCGAGTACACCCGCGACGAGATGACAACGGTCGCCGCGGCGCGGCTGCTCGCGCGATGGGCAGGTGTGCTTCGTCGGCATCGGCCTGCCGAGCGCCGCCTGCAACCTCGCGCGCCTCACGCACGCCCCGAACCTCGTGCTGATCTACGAGTCGGGCACCATCGGCACGCGGCCAACTGTGCTGCCGCTCTCGATCGGCGACGGCGAGCTGGCCGAGACAGCGACCTGCGTGATCCCGCTGCCCGACATCTTCAGCGACTACCTGCAAGCCGGGCGCATCGACGTCGGCTTTCTCGGCGCGGCGCAGATCGACAAGTTCGGCAACCTGAACAGCACCGTGATCGGGCCATACGAGAAACCCAGGACACGCCTGCCCGGCGCCGGCGGGGCGACGGAGATCGCGGCGCACGCGCGCGAGGTGTTCATCGTCATGAAGGCGACCCCGCGCAGCTTCGTGAAGCAGCTCGATTTCCAGACCAGCGGCGGGCATTTCGCCGGCCGCGAAGGAAGCGGCGCGCGGGGCCGCGGCCCGGCCGTGCTCGTGACCGACGTCGGCATCTTGAAACCGCACGCGAAATCCGGAGAATTCGCGCTTTCCGCAGTTTATCCCGGAATCCCCGTGGAGGAAGCGCGCGCGGCCATCGGCTGGCCGCTCGTCGTCCTGCCGGAACTCGAAGCATGCCAACCGCCGACCGCGCCCGAGCTCAGCGCACTGCGCGCCCTCGAAGCCCGGACGGCGGCGGCACACCGTGAACCAGTGAGGCTGCCATCATGAACGCCACCGTCCGCGCCGCCGGCGCATTCAAGAACCCGCACATCAGGACGGAGCTGCCGGGACCGAAGTCCCGGGCCATGATCGAGCGCGACGCGAAGGTCACCTCGCCCTCCTATCCGCGCGACTACCCATTCGTGATCTCGCACGGCCGCGGCACCGAGGCGTGGGACGTCGACGGCAATCGTTTCCTCGACTTCGCGGCCGGCATCGCGGTCTGCGCAACGGGCCACGCCCACCCGCGGGTCGTGAAGGCCGTGCAGGACGCGGCCGCCAAGTTCCTGCACATCTCGAGCGACTACTGGCACGAGGAGATGACCTCGCTCGCTGAAAAACTGTCCGCGCTCGTGCCGCTCGCCGAGCCGGGCATGGTCTTCTTCTGCCAGTCCGGCACCGAATCGGTCGAGGGCGCGCTGAAGCTCGCGCGCTACGTGACGAAGCGCGGGCGCATCCTCGCTTTCCTCGGCGGCTTCCATGGCCGCACGATGGGCTCGCTGTCGCTGACTTCCAGCAAGTACACGCAGCAGGCCGGCTTCTTCCCGACCATGCCGGGCGTGACGCACGTGCCCTACCCCAACACGTACCGCCCGCTGTTCGCGGGCAACGACCAGGGCCAGGCGGTGCTCGACTACATCCGCATGCTGTTCGAGCGCAACCTCCCGCCCTCCGAAGTCGCCGCGATCGTGATCGAGCCGCTGCAGGGCGAGGGCGGCTATCTCGTCCCGCCGCCGGGATTCCTCGCGGGCCTCCGGAAGCTGTGCGACGAGCACGGGATCCTGCTGGTGTTCGACGAGGTGCAGTCGGGCGTCGGCCGTACCGGAAAGATGTTCTGCGCCGAGCACGAGGGCGTCGCCCCGGACATCATGACGCTCGCCAAGGGCCTCGGCTCGGGCATGCCGATCGGCGCCGTGGTCGCGAAGGCGAGCCTCATGAAGCAGTGGAAGAAGGGCGCGCACGGCAACACCTTCGGCGGCAACCCAGTCTCCTGCGCCGCGGCGAACGCGACCATCGACCTGGTGCGCGAGCAGTACGCCGCGAACGCGGCCAGGGTCGGCGCACACTTCATGAAGCGCCTGCACGAGATGAAGCCGGACTATCCATGCATCGGCGAGATCCGCGGCCGCGGCCTGATGATCGGCGTCGAGATGATCGAGAAGGACGGATCGCCCGCGCGCGCGATGGTGGATCGGCTCCTGCACCGCGCCTACCAGAACGGCCTGCTGCTGCTCTCCTGCGGCGTCTCGACGCTGCGCTTCATGCCGCCGCTGTGCGTCACGGAAGCGGAAGTCGACGAGGCAGTGACCTACCTCCGGCAGTCGCTCGACGAGGCGCTGGCGGGCAATTCGTGAGTCGCGCCGCGCGGCTCGCACTAGCCGTCCTCGCGCTCGCCGCGGCGGCGCCGGCCCAGGCCGCGCGCGAGCCGGTGCTCTCGCAGGTCAAGCTCCCCCACAACTATTACTGGCGCGAGCTGTACATCCCACAGCTCACGACCGGCCCGTCGTCCGCGGCCTTCATGCCTTCGGGCGATGAGCTCATCTACAGCATGCGAGGCTCGCTCTGGCGCCAGCAGATCGGCACCGGCGATGCCCGGGAGCTCACGCATCCGCCGGGCGGCTACGACCACCAGCCCGATGTGTCTCCCGATGGCGGCAGTGTCGTGTTCGCGCGCTACGACGGGAAGGGCTTCGAGTTGTGGCGACAGGACCTCGCAACCGGCGCGGAGCAGGCGCTGACCGCGAACGGCGGCGTCAACCTCGAGCCGCGCATCTCGCCGGACGGACGGCGAATCGTCTTCGTGTCCACGGCGGGCCCCGGCCATTTCAACCTGAAGATCGCAGACCTCTCTCCCGCCGGCATCGCGAACGAGCGCTTCCTCGTGCAGCCGCGCGAGAGCGCCATCGACCGTTACTACTATTCGACCCACGACCACATGATCAATCCGTCCTGGTCGCCGGACGGGCAGCGCGTGTGGTACGTGACGAATGCGGAGACACCCTGGGGCACGGGCTGGATCTGCTCGATCGCCGTCGCGGGCGGCGAGCCGGCCTGCCTCGACCACCACCAGCTCGAGACCTCCTGGGACGCGCGGCCGGAGGTCGGGCCGGACGGCCGCCGCATCCTGTTCTCCAACTACCACGGCGGCCAATGGCACCAGCTCTGGCTGACGACCACCGACGACAAGGCGCCCCTGCCGTTGACCTACGGCGAGTTCGACCGCACGAACGCGAGGTGGTCGCCGGACGGCAAGCGCATCGCCTACATCAGCAACGAGGGCGGCAACACCTCGCTCTGGGTGCAGGACTTCTTCGGTGGCGCGCGCAAGCAGGTCGCGACGCAGGATCTCCGTCGCCGCGCGGAGGCCGCAACCCTCGTGCTGCGTCCCCAGGATGCTTCCGGCCGGGCGATATCGGCACGCGTTGCCGTGCTCGGCAGCGACGGCCGCTGGCACGCCCCGGCAGGCAGCTGGATGCACGGCGACGAACTCTACGACCGCGCGCAATTCCCGAGCGAAGTGCATTACTTCCACTGTCCAGCCGAGGGAACCTGCAGCGTCGAGCTGCCGCCGGGCAAGGCGCGAATCCATGTCCAGAGCGGATTTCGCAGAATGCCTGTCACGCTCGAGCGCGAAATCCCGACCGGCAGGCCGACCGAGCTGCCTGTGCGACTCGGGGACAACGACCTGCCGCCGGAATTCGGCAAGTTCCTCTCCGCCGACCTGCACGTGCACATGAACTACGGCGGTCACTATCGCAACACGCCGGAGCGGTTGCTCGCGCAGCAGGAGGCCGAGGACCTCGACGTCGTCTACAACCTGCTGGTCAACAAGGAAGAGCGCATCCCGGACATCGGCTACTTCAAGCCGGGCGGCAACGCGGACGCGGCAAGCGGCAAGCGCCTGTTGTTCCACGCGCAGGAATACCACACGAGCTTCTGGGGCCACATGGGCCTGCTGAATCTCGAGGACCACTACCTGCTGCCCGACTACGCGGCTTACCGCCACACCGCCTACGAGAGCCCGTGGCCGAACAACGGCGCGATCGCGGACCTTGCGCGCGCGCAGGGCGGGATCGTCGGCTACGTTCACATCGCGGACTTCCCGATCGATCCGCCGAAGGAGAAAACGCTCTCCTACGAGCTGCCGGCATCAGTCGCCCACGGCAAGGTTGACTACCTCGAGGTGATGGGCTTCTCCGATCACCACATCACTGCGGGCATCTGGTATCGCCTGCTCAACCTCGGCTTCCGCCTGCCGGCGGGCGCGGGTACGGACGCGATGCCGAACTACGCCTCGCTCCACGGACCGATCGGACTGGTGCGCGTCTTCCTCGAGACCGGCAGGCGAGCGCACGCCGCAGGCCCTGGGCGATGCACTGAAATCCGGCCGCACGTTCGTCAGCAACGGTCCACTGCTCGGGCTGGAGGTCGATGGCAAGCGACCCGGCGACGTGCTGCCCCGCTCCGGCACGCTGCCAGTTCGCGTGGCGCTACGTTCGCCGGTGCCGATGGACCACCTCGAGCTCGTGCAGAACGGGCGCGTGGTCAAGGCGTTCACGCTCACCGGCGAGCGCACGCGCTTCGACTGGAGCGGCGACATCGACCTCGAGGCAGGCGGCTGGGTGGTGCTGCGCGCCTTCAACGATGCAGCCGCATCCCTGGGTGCTCGATCTCTACCCGTACGCGACGACGAGCCCGATCTACTTCGACGGCGCCGCCGCCGCCCGCGCCGGACGATGCCGCCTACTTCGTCGCCTGGATGGACCGCGTTGTCGAGGCGACGCTCGCCCGCGGCGGCTGGAACAGCGAACAGGAGAAGGCCGACACGCTGGCCTACCTCGAAGCGGCACGCGAGAAGTTCCGCGCGCTCGCCGCGAACATGAAAGAGTGAGCCCGCCCATGTCCCGATCGCACGCCCTCGCCGGCCTCGTCGCCGGCGCCGCACTTGCCTTCGCCGCCACCGCCGAGCCCGCAAGATTCGGCGTCGACGACCTGGTGCGCATCGCGAACGTATCCGACCTCGACCTGTCTCCGGACGGCGAATGGGTCGTCTACAGCGTCGGCGAGCCGAACTTCGAGGAAGACACGTCCACCTCCGACCTCTGGCGCGCGCGCTGGGACGGCAGCGGCAAGCGCGCGCTCACGCGCACGCCGGACGCCGACGAGTACCAACCGGCGGTCAGCCCGGACGGGAAGTGGATCGCCTTCCTCTCGGACCGCGGCGACGAGGACGCAAAGACCCAGGTCTGGGTGATGCCCGCCGACGCGGCGAGGCGGAACGCCTCACGAACTTTCCGGGTGGCGTTTCCGACTTCGACTGGTCGCCGGACAGCGCGCGGCTCGCCGTCATCGCGAACGATCCCGAGCGCGCCGAGGGCGAGGAAGAGCCGAAGCAGCCCGAGCCCATCGTCATCAACCGCTACTACTTCAAGGAAGACTACGTCGGCTGGGTAACCGACCTGCGCCAGCACCTCTATCTCTTCGAGGTCGCCGGCAGGAAGGCGACGCCACTGACCTCGGGCGCAACGACGAGTACATGCCCGCCTGGTCGCCGGACGGCTCGCGAATCGCCTACGTCACCAAGCGCGGCCCCGATCCCGACCGCCACCTCAACTGGGACATCTACGTAATCGAGGCGCGCGCGGGTGCCGAAGAGCGGCAAGTGACGCGCTTCCCGGGCGCGGACAACGACCCGTCGCTGGAGTCGCGCCCGGCCTGGAGCCCGGACGGCGGCAAGATCGCCTACGTGAGCAGCGGCGAGGACAAGTGGATCTACTACGCGCCGTGGTCGCTCGCCGTGGTGGACGTCGAGAGCGGCGCCGTCACGCGGCCGGCAGGCATCGAGATCAACCACACCAAGCCGCGGTTCACGGCGGACGGCAACGCAGTGCTTGCGCTCGTCGAGGGCAGCCGCGTCATGCACGTCTCGCGCATCGACCTCGCGTCCGGCGCCGTGACGCCGCTCACCGGCGGGCCTGCGCTTCGACTACGACTTCGCCGCCGCGGCCAACGGGCGGGTCGCGGTGCTGGGCGGGGATGCGCTGCATCCGTATCGCATCGAAGCGGTGGAACCTGCGCGTCTGCGACTCGTCGCCGACCACAACGAGTGGCTGAAGGACCGCAGTCTCGCGGCCGTCGAAGAGATCACGTTCAAGAGCGCGGACGGCACCTCGATCGACGGCTTCCTCATGAAACCGGTCGGTTACGTCGCGGGCCGGAGCTATCCCGGCGATCCTGCGACATCCACGGCGGGCCGGTGTACCAGTTCAGCCACGAGTTCATGGCGGACTGGCAGGTGCTGGCCGCGAACGGCTACGCGGTGATCGGCGCGAACCCGCGCGGCAGCAGCGGCCGCGGCTTCGAGTTCGCGAAGGCGATCTATGCCGACTGGGGCGTCAAGGACACGGCGGACGTGCTGGCCGCCGTGGACCACGCGGTGAAGCTCGGCGTCGCCGACCCGGAGCGGCTCGGCCTCGGCGGCCACAGCTACGGCGGCATCCTGACCAACCAGGTGATCGCGCGCGATCCGCGCTTCAAGGCGGCGGTGTCGAGCGCCGGCGTCGCCAACATTTTCGGCAGCTGGGGCGTCGACATGTACATCCGCGAGTACGAGCAGGAACTCGGCCTGCCGTGGCGCGACCGCGAGGTCTACGAGCGCGTGAGCTTCCCGTTCTTCCACGCCGACCGGATCCGCACGGCGACGCTGTTCCTGTGCCACGAGCTCGACGACAACGTGCCCTGCATCGGCTCGATGCAGATGTACCAGGCGCTGCGCACGCTCGGCGTCCCGACCCGGCTGGTGATCTTTCCCGGCGAGTACCACGGGCTCACGGTCCCGAGCTACCTCAAGGACCGCATGCAGCGGGTGCTCGACTGGTACGGGCTCTACCTCGGCGTGCTGCCGTCCCGGCCGTAGCGCTTCATCAGGCCGGTGAGCGCGTCGTGCGGCAGCGCGACGGCGCTCGTGCCGGCGTTGCCCTGCATGTCGCGCGCGGCCACCATCGAATTGACGATCGCCTCTTCGGTTGCCTGGACGGTGGCCTCGAACAGCGGGTCGAGGCGGCCGTTGTCGAGGAACTCGGCGCCGTGCATCACTTCGCCTTCCATGGACTTCCCGTTCGCAGTCGAGAAGGCGACGAAAATATCGCCCGAGCCGTTGCCGGCGAAGGATCCCATGCGCGCGAGTCCCAGGCCGGCGCGCTTCGCGACGCGATCGAGCTGGTGCGGCAGCAGCGGCGCGTCGGTCGCGACCACGATGATGATCGAGCCGTTGTCGCCGTCGGTGGCGGTCTCGTGGCCGTCGGCTCCTTCGCGCAGGTGCTGGCCCACCGGCACGCCGGCGATCCTGAGCGAGCTGCGCGTGCCGTAGTTCGCCTGCACCAGCACGCCGACGGTGTACGGGTGGCCCTTGACGTCGACGCGCCTCGAAGACGTGCCGATGCCGCACTTGAAGCCGTGGCAGGTCATGCCCGTGCCGCCGCCCACGTTGCCCTCGTCCACCGGCCCGCCCTTCGCGCCGTCGAGCGCCGCGTCGACGTGCGCCGCCTTCACGTGGAAGCCGTTGACGTCGTTCAGCCCGCCGTCCCAGGTCTCGGCGACCACCGGCGTCGACCACCAGTAGCCGGATGCGTCCGGGTCGCCGTTCTTCACGCGCCAGGCGATGGTCGCCTCGTGCACCGTGCCGACGCTGTGCGTGTTCGTGAGCATCACCGGCCCCTCGAGCAGGCCGCCCTCCTCGATCCAGGCACGGCCCGTCATCTCGCCCGCGCCATTCAGCACGAAGCTGCCGGCGAACACCGGCGTCGTGATGGTCGTGCGGCCGCGCGGCAGGACGGCGGTCACGCCGGTGCGCACCTTGCGGCCGTCGGCGAGGTCCTCGATCAGCGTGACCTGGCCGACCGTCACGCCGGCGACGTCGGTGATCGCATTGAGGGGGCCGGTACTGCCGTCGAACGGGACGCCGAGGTCGCGGGCGCGGGGACCTGCGTGGGCGACGGAAACGGCAAATACGGAAACGAGTGTCAGGATGCTACGAGCCGCGCGGAATCCGATGGCCAAATGACGCAACCTCGCCGGAACTCGTTCCGGCACCGATACTTGGGGGCGCCATGCTAACAGCATTTATGATGTCGCCCACAGGCGCATGACCCCTGCCGCCACGCAACGGATATCCCAGGAAGTGACATGAATCCCACTCGCGCGAAAATCCTCGCACTCCTCGCCTGCGCCGTGACGGCGCTCGCATCCGCCGCGCGCGCCGACACGGTCATCGTGCGTGCCGGCCGGATGCTCGACGTCGAGCAGGGGCAGTACCTGCAGGACCGCGCGATCCGGATCGAGGACGGCCGCATCGTCTCCATAACGCCCTGGAACGCGGCCGCGCGCGGCGGCGACCGGCTGATCGACTGGTCCGGGTACACGGTCCTGCCGGGACTGATCGACCTGCACACGCACCTGGTCGGCGACACCAGCTCCGCGGACGTCAACGCGCCGCTCTCGAGCTCTGCCGCGCGCGACGCGCTGATGGGCGTCGCGCACGCGCGCGCGACGCTGCGAGCCGGCTTCACCACCGTGCGCGACGTAGGCACCTATCGCGCCTTCGTCGACGTCGCGCTCAGGAACGCCATCAACGCGCGCCAGGTCGAGGGCCCGTGCATGTTCGTCGCGGGCGCCTACGTCACCGTGCCGGGCGGCGGCGGCGAGGTAACGGGGCTGCCGGACGCGCTGAAGGTGCCGGCCGAGATGCGCCGCGGCGTCGCCAGCAACGAGGCCGAGGTGCGCCAGCGCGTGCGCGAGCTGATCGCGGGCGGCGCGGACTTCATCAAGGTCATCGCGACCGGCGCCGTGTTCACTGCCGGCACCACGCCCTCGATGCCGGAATTCACCGAGCAGGAGATCCGCGCCGCCGTCGAGGAAGCCGCGCGCGCCGGCACCTTCGTCGCCGCGCACGCTCACGGCGCCGAGGGCATCAAGAACGCGGTTCGCGCCGGCGTGCGCACGATCGAGCACGGGTCCTACCTCGACGACGAGGGCATCGCGCTGATGGTCAAGCACGGCACCTGGCTGGTCGCCGACATCTACAACGGCGACTACACCGAGGAAGTCGGCACGCGCGACGGCTGGTCCGCGGAGATCCTGCGCAAGAACCGCGAAATCACCGCGATCCAGCGCGCCGCCTTCGCCAAGGCTGTCAAGGCGGGCGTGCGCATCGGCTTCGGCACCGACGCGGGCATCTACCCGCACGGCGAGAACGCGCGCCAGTTCGCCTACATGGTCGAGTACGGCATGACGCCGATCGAGGCGATCCGCGCCGCGACCACGAGCGCCGCCGCCTCGCTCGGCCGCTCGCAGGAGCTCGGCTCGATCGCGCCCGGCAAGTTCGCGAACATCATTGCGGTCAAGGGCGACCCGCTCGAGGACGTGGAGCGGCTCGAGCACGTGTCGGGCGTCATCTGGAAGGGCAACCTGGTCCGCCAGGGAGTTGCGCAATGAGCGACCGCCAGATCGGCCTCGGCATGGCGACGGCCCTGGTGGTCGGCAACACGATCGGCATGGGAATCTTCATGCAGCCCGCCGCGCTCGCGCCGTTCGGGCTCAACGCACTGACCGGCTGGGCGGCGGTCATCGTCGGCTGCATCTGCCTCGCACTCACCTTCGCGGCACTCGCCCGCAAGCTGCCGCAGGCGGACGGTCCCTTCGGCTACGTGCGGTCGACGCTCGGCGAGGGCATCGCCTTCCCGGCGCTCTGGAGTTACTGGATTTCCTGCTGGGTGACGCTGCCCGTGCTCTCGATCGGCGTCGTCGGCTATTTCATTACGTCTTTCCGGCGGCCGCGGCCATACCGCCCGCGATACTGGCCGTCTCGTTCATGTGGATCTTCGTCGGCGTCAACCTGCTCGGCATCAAGAGCGGCGGGCGCGTGCAGGTCGTGACCTCGCTTCTCAAGGTCGTCCCGCTGTTGCTCGTGCATGGTCGTCGGCTCGGTATCGATCCTGTCGAGCCCCGGGACCTACACGCCGAACCTGCCGACGACTCCGATCACGGTGCAGCTGTCCATGGGCGCCGCGGCGGTCGCGCTCTACGCCATGCTCGGCTTCGAGTCCGCTGCGGTCGCGGCAGGGCCGGGTGAAGGACCCGCAGCGGACGATCCCGCGCGCGACGCTGATCGGCACACTGATCGTGGCCGTCCTCTACGTCGCGATCGTCGCCATCGGCATGCTGGTAGTGCCGCAGGCGACGCTCGCCACCGCCGACGCGCCCTTCGTGACGATCGTCGACAGCCTGCTCGGCCCCGGTAACGGCCGCTGGATCTCGCTGTTCGTCGTGATCAGCGGGCTCGGCTGCCTCAACGGCTGGACGCTGCTGGCCAGCGAGCTGACGCGCACGCTTGCCTCGCACCGGCTCCTGCCGGCCGATGCTCGGAGACAGCAATCGCTTCGGCGTGCCCTGGGCCTCGCTGCTCCTGACCGGGGCGCTCGCGACTTTCGTCGGCCTCATGAACTACAGCGCGACGCTCGTCGGCGCATTCACGAAGCTGTCGCTGATCGTGTCCGCGGCGAACCTGCCACTCTACGTGTGCTGCTCGATCGCGCTCTTCTACCTGCTGCGCCGCAGCCCGCACGGACCTGTCGCCGGCGCTGTGGATAGCTGGCGCGGGCGGTGTCGCCTTTTCCGCCTTCGCTTTCTTCGGCGTCGGCTGGGAGGCATTCATCTGGGCACTGGTGCTCGCGCTGGTCGGGGTGCCGATCTACTACTGGATGCGCGGCCGGCAAGGCGCCGCGCCAGTCGCGCGGCCGTTGCGGTAGCCGCCGGGCGCAGGATGTTGCGGCTGTCGAAGCCCAGGCCGGCCGGAATCCCGGGGATCGCGCTGGCTGCGCTGACGGCATGCACATTCGCTCTGCCGGCGTCCGCGGGCGATCCGTCTCAGTACCTTTTCCTCTGGACCGCGTCCGACGACAAGACGCAGCCGGATTTCCTGGCGGTGCTGGACGTCACCGAGACCGACGATCGGTACGGACGGCTGGTCACGACCCTGCCGGTGCCCGGTCGCGGCAACGGACCGCACCACACCGAGCACGAGATGCCGGCCGACGGGCAGTTGTTCGCCAATGGCTTCGCGAGCGGCCAGAGCTTCGTCTTCGACCTCACGGCTCCGACCCGGCCGCGCATCGTCCGCCAGTTCGAGGACCTCGAGGGCTACTCGCACCCGCACTCGTTCCTGCGCCTGCCGAACGGCAACGTGCTCGCCACGTTCCAGATGAAGCACGACCACGCGGGAGGCAGCGTCCGGACCGGCGGCCTCGTGGAGATGACACCGGACGGACTGCCGGTGCGCTCCAGCTCGGCCGATGGCCCGGGCATCGACGAGGGTTCGCGCGTTTACAGTGGCCAGGTCGTGCCAGAACTCGACCGGATCGTGACCACGACGACCGACATGCACCAGGATTTTCCGGCGTCGCGCAACGTGCAGACCTGGCGCCTGTCCGATCTCGCGCTGCTACACACGTTTGCGCTGCCCGACGGCGCGCGCGGAGACGAGGGCCTGCTCACCGCGGAACCGCGGCTGCTGCCGGACGGCAGGACCGTCCTGCTTTCGACCTTCAGCTGCGGCCTGTACCTGATGGAAGGACTGGAGAGCGATACGCCATCCGGGCGACTAGTTGCGTCATTCCCGCGCAAGCCCGATACCTTCTGCGCCATTCCGGTGATCTCAGGCCATTACTACCTGGTAACCGTTCCGGCCTGGAACGCGGTCGTGAGCCTCGACATCAGCGACCCCGCGGCGCCGCGCGAAGTCAGCCGCCTGACGCTGGGGCCCGAGGACGTGCCGCACTGGATCGCCATCTCCCCGGACCAGCGTCGCATAGTCGTGACCGGCTATGCGACGCTGAAGCACCGCGCGCTGATCGCGCGCTTCGATCCCGGCAGCGGACAGCTGGCGCTGGACGAGCGTTTCCGCGAGGAGGGCGCGAGCCAGCCGGGATTCCGGATGGACGACAAGACCTGGCCGCACGGCGGCAACGCCAAGGGAATCCCGCACGGCGCGGTGTTCAGCCTGCCGCTACAACCAATTCGTAGTGACGAACCCCGGCCCGCGCCGGGGTTCCACAGAACAGAATTAACGAGCTCGTACCAATGGACCGCGCCCGTCGCCGTGGACTTGCGCTCTGAACTGGCAAGTCGGACCACGCGTGGGCGAATGATCGACCTCAATCTATCGGGGACTCATGGTAAAGCGTTGACATCCATCGCCCGCCCTTCTGGACGTAAATCGATGTCGCAGACATCCGTGTCGGAAGCTTCTTACCGTCACACGTGACTTCTTGGGTCAATGTGTAATTCAACACGACCACATCCTGGCTCAGTTTGCGCATGACGACGTCCTTTGCGCCGAAATTACGCATATCGCATGATTGCTTGCCCATCGCCTTGAGGATGGATTCGAGACCGCTGTAAGAACCACTGGACCCAATTTGCACGGCATCTTCCGTCAAGTGCTTCTTGAAAGTTTCGGCGTCTTTCTTTCCCCACGCCGTGAATAACATCTCTTCCTTCGTCATGAGCTCTGACTGAAGGTCCGCTGCCCAAGCAATTGAAGTAAACACGAGTCCTAGTGCAAAGATCGAAAGTAGTTGCCTCATAGTTCTTCTCCCAAAGCTGAACGCCGGGATGGCGATTTGATCAACCAAAGAGTCTCAGTCTGAAGCTCGTGGCTTGCAAGACAAGTCAAACTCCCTGACTGATACGGAACAAGGGGCTCAATGGGACACGACCCGACATGCAGCGTACGCCCATCCGGCGACCTGCCGGGGGTTCGCTTTTGGGAATCGAATGGCAACGTCTATTTCAATCTGCGCACTTCGGCAGGGATGGTGAGCGGGCGGCCACGGATTGCCCAAATCCTGCCCTAGCTACCAGCCGTATCCGGCCTCGGCGAGCAGCGCCGCGTAGAGAGCGATGCCGCGCCGGAATTCCTGCATGCGCAGGTTCTCGTTCGGCGCGTGCTGGTTGTTGTCGGCGTTGACGATGGGCGCGATCACGAACGGCGCGCCGAGCACCTCGCCGATCGGCGCGATCGGCAGGCTGCCGCCCATCAGCGGCGGTACTCGCACCTCGCCGCCGGTAGCCTCGCGCATGACCTCGATCGCACGCGCGACGGCGGGCGTCGCGGGGTCCGACATCGCGGCCGGATATCCGTCCGCAGCGAATTCGAGCCGCGCCAGCCGCGGATACCGGACCCGCTCTTCCGGCGTCGGCGGCGCATTGACCAGCACGTACCCCTGCTTCGCCACATGCGCCTCGATCGCCGCGCGCGACGCGGCGACGGTCATGCCGGGCACCAGGCGCAGGTCGAAGCCGGCCGTTGCCTCGGCGTCGATTGCATTCCGCTGCGGGCCTGCGCCGCCGTAGGTGAGCTGGGTCAGGTTGAGCGCGGGGCGCAGGATGGATTCGCCGTAGTCGAGTCCGCTCTCGGTCGCGCCGATGCCCGCGGACGCGAGCATGCCCGGCGTATCGAAAGCCATGCGCGACGAGTTCGAGCGCCGTGGCGGAGGGCGCCGGTGCCTCGAGTCCGTCGATCGTGATGCCGCCGTCCGGCGTGCGCATCGAGGCGACGAGCGCGGCCAGCCGCGCGCCCGGATTCGGCGCTACGTTGCCGTAGTGGCCGGAATGCAGGCTGCTCGCCGGCCCGTACACGGTCAGGCGAAAGGCCATCACGCCGCGCGCGCCGAGCGACAGGCGCGGCAGGCCCCGCGGGTCGATCGGACCGTCGCCGAAGATCCAGAGATCCGCCGCCAGGCGATCGCGATGCGTCGCGAGCGTGCGCGCAAGGTTCGGCGACCCCGCCTCCTCCTCGCCCTCGAGGAAGAACTTGAGGTTCGCGGACAGCGGGATCTTCGCGGCATCGAGCGCGTCGAGGGCCGCCAGCATCGCGACGATCGGGCCCTTGTCGTCGCTCGACGAGCGCGCGTAGATGCGCGCCGCGTCGGGCAGCGGGAATGTCGCCTCGGCCCAGGGAATCACCGGCGCTTCGTCCTCGGCACGGCCCGCCGCGCAGCACGGGTTCGAAGGGCGGCGACTTCCACGCGCTCGCGGCTCGACCGGCTGGCCGTCGAAATGCGCGTAGAAGAGCAGCGTGCGCTTCGCGCCCGGGACGCGTCGCTCGCCAATAGACGGCAACGGGCGCGCCCGGCGTTTCCAGGATCGCCGCGGCGATGCCTCGTTTCTGCAGCATCCGCACCAGCAGCGCCGCGTTCGCGCGGATGTCGGCCTCGCTCGTCGCGACGTTCGGCAACGCCAGCAGCTCGCGCAGCTCGCCGACGATCGCGGCCTCGTGGCTCGCGACGTGCCTGCCGGCGGCCGCAATCGCCGCGGCCTCGTCGGCTGAAGCAGGTGACGAGGCGCAGCGGCAGAGTCGCGAGCACGCCCGCCGCGAACCGGTCAATCCGCATGCCGAGTTTCTCCTGCGGCGTCC
Organism: uncultured Gammaproteobacteria bacterium; assembly: GCA_963817195.1. Lineage (GTDB taxonomy): Bacteria > Pseudomonadota > Gammaproteobacteria > Steroidobacterales > Steroidobacteraceae > SCUD01. The sequence continues at coordinate 96,714 of CAWFNJ010000013.1, read as the reverse complement.
CGGTGTGCCCCGAGACCCTGCCGGGGCCCCGAATCGTGGGACGAGCGTAGCAAAGCTGCCGTCCGTTACCGACTTGTTACCGGCCTGCGACTGACCCGCAAACCGCCCGCACACTAGCCTTTGCCGAATTAAGCCCGGCGGACCAGCAGGTTCTGTCACATGTCCATCGCACTCGACCAGGTGACCAAGCGGTATCAATCGCTGCCGGTCGTCAACGACGTCTCCCTCGAGATCGAGCAGGGCGAGTTCCTCGTGCTGCTCGGCCCGTCCGGCAGCGGCAAGAGCACGCTGCTGCGCGCGATCGCGGGCCTGGTCCAGATCGACCACGGTCGCGTCTCCCTGCACGGCCGCGATGTGACCGGCGTCGCCGCGCGCGACCGCGGCGTCGGCTTCGTGTTCCAGCACTACGCCCTGTTCCGCCACATGAGCGTGGCGGACAACGTCGAGTTCGCGCTGCGCGTCCGGCGCATGAAGCGCGCCGACCGCCTCGCGCCGTCGCCAGGAGCTCCTGAAGCTGGTCGCCCTCGAGGGCATGGACGAGCGTCTCCCGACCCAGCTCTCCGGCGGCCAGCAGCAGCGCGTCGCGGTCGCGCGCGCGCTCGCGCACCGGCCCGAGGTGCTGCTGCTCGACGAGCCCTTCGGCGCGCTCGACGCCAAGATCCGCGAGGAGCTCCGGCGCACCATCCGCCAGATCCAGCAGGAGCTCGGCGTCTCGACCATCCTCGTCACCCACGACCAGGACGAGGCGTTCGCGATGGCGGACCGCATCGGCGTCATGCACCAGGGCCGCCTGCTCGAGGTCGGCACCCCGGACGCCCTCTACGCCAGCCCCCGCACCCGCTTCGTCGCGACCTTTCTCGGCGCGGCGAACCTGCTGCTCGGCTACCGCCGCGGCAACCGGATGGACTTCGAGCGACCCGGCGCCGAGACCGTGACGCCGCGCGAGATCGTCGCCGTGATCCGCCCCGAGGAGGTCGAGCTCACGACCGGCGCCCCGGCGGCCGGACTTACGCTGGTCGGCACCGGCATCGTGCAGGAACTCCAGTTCGCCGGCGCCACCGAGCGCCTGCGCGTGCGCATGCCGATGGAAGGCCCGGTGCCCGCGACGCCCGACCGCGAAGGCGCGGACGGCAGCAACTGGCTGCTCGACGCGTCGCGCAGCTTCCCGGAGCAGCGTGCCAATCCGCTCGCGATCGGCCAGAAAGTCACGGTGAGCGCGCGCCGCATCCACAGCCTGCCGACGCCGATCTCGAGCTTCACGGTCATCGCGCGCGAGGCGGCCGCGGCCGACGCGCTCAGGGACACGCCGCTGCTCGCCGCGCTCGCCACGCGCATGCAGACCCGCATCACCACGCGCACGACGCGCACCGCGAGCGCGCCGCCCGGCATGCCGGTGCTCGCCGCCGGTGCCGGCGCCGCGCGACGGCGCTCTGGAACCTCGCGCACGGCGCCTCGCAGATCCTGGTGCTGCCGGTCGGCGCGCCGGTGCCCGACGCGCATCGTGGTGCTGCCCGGCGCCGAGGCCGGCGTCGGCTCGCTCGGCGTCGCCGCGAGCCTCCTGCGCCACATCCCGGCCGAGTCGGTCCTGCTCGCGATCCACGAGGCCTCGACGCCCGAGCGCGAGCGCGCCTCACGCCTCAGGATCCTGCTCGACTCGCGCTCGCGCGCCCAGACGGAGCATGGCCTCGACCTGCGCACCGAGCTGCGCTTCGGCGATCCCGACGAGGAGCTCGCGCGCGAGCTCACCGTCGACCCCAATTCGATGCTGGTGATCGGCATCGACTCCCTCGACGCAGACGAGTCGGCCCGCCTCAAGTCGCTGCTCGAGGGCACGCAGCAGCGCGCGGTCCTGATCGTTCGCGCGCCGGACGGGACGGGCTGAGCTTGGCCGCCGGCCGCATCGTCGCGCCGAGCCCTCTGCCCGGCTTCGGGCTCACGTTCGGCTTCACGACCTTCTTCCTCTCCGCGGTGATCCTGCTGCCGCTCGCAGCGATGGTGATCCGCGCGCTCGGGATCCCGCCCGCGGAGCTGCTCGAGATCCTGACCGACGAGCGCGCGGTCGCCTCCTACCGGCTGTCGTTCGGCGCCGCGGCGCTCGCGGCCTGCATCAACGCGGTGTTCGGCTTCATCGTCGCCTGGTCGCTGGTCCGCTACGACTTCCCGGGCCGGCGGCTGCTCGACACGATGATCGACCTGCCTTTCGCGCTGCCGACCGCGGTCTCCGGCATCGCGCTCGCGACCGTGTTCTCGCCGACCGGCTGGCTCGGCCAGAAGCTCGCGCTCGCCGGCGTGCAGGTCGCCTACACCTGGCTCGGCGTGGTCGTCGCGCTGGTGCTGATCGGCCTGCCCTTCGTCGTGCGCTCGGTGCAGCCGGCGCTGATCGAGGTGCGCAAGGACCTCGAGGACGCGGCCGAGTCGCTCGGCGCCGGCGGCTTCCACGTGTTCCGCCGCATCATCCTGCCGACCGTCCTGCCGGCGCTCGCGACCGGCTTCACGCTCGCCTTCGCGCGCGGCATCGGCGAGTACGGCTCGGTGGTGTTCATCTCCGGCAACCTGCCGCTCAAGACCGAGATCACGCCGCTCCTGATCGTCATCAAGCTCGAGCAGTACGACTACGACGGCGCCGCGGCGCTCGGCTTCTTCATGCTCGCGATGTCCTTCGTGATGCTGCTCGCGATCAACCTGGTCCAGCAATGGGGCCAGCGCCGCCTCGGCCTCGGGGTGAGCCGCTGATGGCCGCCGGTGCGAGCGTCGGAACCGAAGTGCGGCCGATGACCCAGCGGCGCGAAGCTCGCGCGCGCCGTCCTGCTCGCGGTATCCGTCGGGTTCCTCGGGCTCCTGCTGCTCGCACCGCTCGGCGCGGTCCTGGTCCAGGCGCTGGCGAAGGGCGTCGGGGAGTGGTTCGCGGCGATGCAGGATCCCGACACCATCGCGTCGATCAAGCTGACGCTGCTGACCGCGGCGATCGTCGTGCCGGTCAACACGATGTTCGGCATCTGCGCGGCCTGGGCGATCGCGCGCTTCGAGTTCCGGGGCAAGAGCCTGCTCGTCACGCTGATCGACCTGCCGTTCGCCGTCTCGCCGGTGATCGCCGGCCTGGTGCTGGTGTTCCTGTTCGGCACCCAGGGCTGGTTCGGCAACTGGCTGCTCGACCGCGACGTCCAGGTCATCTTCGCGGTGCCCGGCATCGTGCTCGCGACGATCTTCATTTCCTTCCCCTACGTCGCGCGCGAGCTGATTCCGCTGATGCAGCAGCAGGGCAGCGACGAGGAGGTCGCGGCGCTGTCGCTCGGCGCGCGGCCGTGGACCACGTTCATCCGCATCACGCTGCCGAAGATCCGCTGGGGGCTGCTGTACGGCGTGATCCTCTGCAACGCGCGCGTCATGGGCGAGTTCGGCGCCGTGTCGGTCGTGTCCGGCCACATCCGCGGCGTCACCAACACGATGCCGCTGCAGGTCGAGATCCTCTACAACGAGTACAACTTCGTCGCGGCCTTCGCCGTCGCCTCGCTGCTCGCCATGCTTGCGATCCTCACCCTGGTGGCCAAGACTCTGGTGGAATGGCGCTCCGGGACCGGAGGACATTGAGCTTGCACCCGCTGCTGCGCGAAGGGAAGGCTGTCGCGCTGCGACTCGCCAAGCAGATCGAAGGCGGGCCTGCAGCGCCTCGTCGCGCGGCCGCGCTCGCTCGAGCGCCTGCTGCTCTTCTCCATCGCCGGCCTCGTCCTGTTCTCGATCGTCGCGATCGCGCTCGCCTCGCTCGGGCTGCTGCGCGACCAGGCCCCGGACCAGGCGCTCGCGCGCGTGCGCGCGGCGGCGCATGCGGCGCGCTACGAGCTCCGCCGGGTCGGCGAGGACACGGTCACGGCGGCGCGGCTGCTCGCCTCGCGGCCGACGCTCGCGCGCCTCGTCCAGGAAGCGAACGTCCTCCAGCTGCAGCTGTTCCTGCGCCGCTTCTGCGACACCGCCCGTGCTCGACGGCTGCGCGCTGTTCGAGGGCACGCAGCTGGTCGCGGCCGCGGGCATGCCGATCCCGGTGCAGCAGGCCCTCGAGGCGGTCGCCGAGCAGGGCGAGAGCTTCATGATCGCGAGCCGCGAGCGCGGCCCGGTGGGCGCCGTCGGCGACATTCCCGGCCTCCCAGGTGGGCGCGTCATGGCGGTCCGCCGGCTCGACGATCCGCTCGCCGCGGACCTCTCGAAGCAGGTCGGCGTCGAGATCCGCCTGCTGCCGGTCACGGCCTGGCTGGAGGCGGTCGATCCGGCGTTCCGCGACGTGCACTCGCTCGCGCTCGCGACCGGCGACATCGCGGTCGCCCCGATCCCGGCGCGCAGCGAGTACGCGGCGAGCCTGCCGGTGTTCGCCTCGACCGGCGAGGCGGTGCTGCTCATCGAGGCGCGGCTGCCGGCCGAACAGGTGACCGGCGCGTTCTCGAGCTTCGTGCGCCGCCTCGCGCTCGTCGCGATCCTGCTCGCCGGCGTCGCGCTGCTCGTCTCGCTGCTGCTCGCGCGGCGCATCGGCGCGCCGATCCAGGCGCTCGCGAACTCGGCGAGCGCCTCGGCCAGGGCGATTTCTCCTCCTCGATCCCGGCCCAGGGCACGCAGGAAGTCGAGGCGCTTGCGCGCACGATGGACGACATGCGGCGCAACCTGCTCGACCTCACCACCACGCTGCGCCACCGCGAAGCGCGAGGCGCAGGCCGTGCTCCAGGGCGTCGTCGAGGGCGTCTACGCCGTCGACGCCGATCGCCGCATCCGCTACCTGAATCCGCAGGCCGCGAAGATGCTCGGCGCGCCCGCCGAGGAGCTGATCGGCCAGTTCTGCGGCGACGTGCTGCAAGCCGCGCCACGTCGACGGCAGGCGTCCCTGCGACTTCTGCCTGCCCGATCTACACCGCGCGCGACGACGGCAAGGCGCAGGCGACGGAGTACCTGCAGGCGAGCGGCGAGCCGCGCACGGTCGTGATCACGAGCGCCGCCGCGGTCGCCGGCCTGCAGGTGCAGGTCCTGCGCGACGAGACCGAGCTCGAGGCCGTGCGCCGCGCGCGCGACACCGTGCTCGCGAACATCTCGCACGAGTTCCGCACGCCGCTCTCCGCGCAGCTCGCCTCGGTCGAGCTGATGCTCGACGGGCTCGACGCCATGCCGCGCGAGCGCCTCGGCGAGCTGCTCGAGTCGCTGCAGCGCGGGACGCTGCGCCTGACGCGCCTGATCGACAACCTGCTCGAGAGCGTGCGCATCGAGTCGGGCCAGCTCGGCATCCGCCGCCAGCCCGTCTCGCTCGCGCAGGTCGTCGAGGATGCCGAGGACCTGATGGCCGGCCTGCTGACGCAGCGTCGCCAGGTGCTGCGCGTCGCGATCCCGGAGGACCTGCCGGTGGTCACCGGCGATGCGCCGCGCCTCACCCAGGTCGTGACCAACCTGCTCGCGAACGCGAACAAGTACGGCCCGGAGGACAGCGAGATCACCGTCGGCGCGGCGCGCAAGGGCGAGGCCGTCGAGCTCTGGGTCGAGGACAGCGGGCCCGGGCGCGCCGGAGCTCGAGGGCAGCTCGATCTTCGAGCGCTTCTACCGCGCTGCCGACCGCGAGCCCGATCCGCGCGGCCTCGGCCTCGGCCTGTGGATCGTGAAGTCGATCGTCGAGCGCCACGGCGGCGAGGTCGCGCGCGGCGCGCACCGCCGCGGGCACGACGCGCTTCACCGTGACGCTGCCGATCGCTCGCGGAGGCCGCATGAAGCTCCTCGTCGTCGACGACGACCCGGACCTGCTGGCGCTCGTCGCCTTCGCGCTGACGAACGCCGGCTATGCCGTGGTGAAGGCCGCGGACACGGCCGAGGCGCTGCGCGTCTTCGACGCCGAGTTGCCGAACCTCGTCATCCTCGACATCAACCTGCCCTCGGGCAGCGGCTTCGACGTCTGCAAGGCGATCCGCGCGCGCTCCGAAGTGCCGGTCATGATGCTCACGGCCCGCGGCGACGAGGAAGACCTGGTCCGCGCGCTCGAGCTCGGCGCGGACGACTACCTGACCAAGCCCTTCAGCCCGCGCACGCTGCTCGCGCGCGTCAAGGCGCTGCTGCGGCGCGCCGGCATCGAGCAGGGCGGACACCGTGGAAGCCGGGCAGGTCGCGCTCGACCTCGAGGCGCACGCGATCTCGATCGACGGGGGAGCGCCGCTTCGGCTCACGCGGCTGGAGACGCGGCTGCTGCAGATCCTGGTCGCCCAGGCCGGTCACGTCGTCTCGGCGGAGCGCCTGCTGGCGCACGTCTGGGGACATCGCGGGAGCGGCGACCGCCAGCTCCTGAAGCAGCTCGTGCACCGGCTCCGGCAGAAGCTCGAGAGAGATCCCGCCGGAGCCGACCTGCTGCACACCGAATCCGGCGTCGGCTACCGCCTGAAGGCGTAGAGGCCCGCTCATTTCTTCGCGTAGATGCGGTCGAACAGGCCGCCGTCGTTGAAGTGCTTCGTCTGCACCTTGTCCCAGCCGCCGAAGTCGGCGATCGTCACCATCTTCACGTCCGGGAAGAGCGCGGCGTGCTTCTTCAGCACCGCCTCGTTCCGCGGCCGGTAGTAGTGCTTCGCGATGATCTCCTGGGCCTCCGGCGAGTACAGGTACTCGAGGTAGGCGCGGGCGAGGTCGGTGGTCTTGCGCCGGAGCGTGATGCGGTCCACGACCGCGACCGGCGGCTCGGCCAGGATGCTGAGCGAGGGAATCACGATGTCGAACTTGCCCTCGCCGAGTTCCTTGGACGCGAGGTGCGCCTCGTTCTCCCAGGAGATGAACACGTCGCCGATGCCGCGCTGCGCGAAGGTCGTCAGCGAGCCGCGCGCGCCCGTGTCGAGCACCGGCACGTTCTTGTAGAGCTTCGCGGAGGTATTCCTCGGCCGTCTGCTCGGTCGCGCCCGGCTGCCGCAGCGCCCAGGCCCAGGCCGCCACGTGGTTCCAGCGCGCGCCGCCCGAGGTCTTCGGGTTCGGCGTGATCACGGAGACGCCCGGCCGCGCGAGGTCGCCCCAGTCCTTGATCTTCTTCGGGTTGCCCTTGCGCACCAGGAACACGATCGTCGAGGTGTACGGCGAGCTGTTGTTGGGCAGCCGCGCCTGCCAGTTGGCCGGCAGGAGCTTGCCCTGCTTCACCAGCGCGTCGATGTCGTAGGCGAGCGCGAGCGTCACGACGTCGGCCTGCAGGCCGTCGATCACCGTGCGCGCCTGCTTGCCGGAGCCGCCGTGCGACTGGCGGATCGAGACGTCCTGGCCCGTCTTCTTCTTCCAGTGCGCGGCGAAGGCCTTGTTGTAGTCGGCGTACAGCTCGCGCGTCGGGTCGTACGACACGTTCAGCAGCACCGTCTCGGCCGCGCCAGCCGTCGCGACGAACGCGAGGCTGCCTGCGACGACGCCGAGGATCCGGTTCCATGCATTCCTGGAGTTCATGATTCCCTGTCTCCTGTTCTCAGAAACCGACCGCGAGGCGCAGCTGGTACGGCGTCCTCGTCCGCGCGGTCGCCGTCCGCGGCGCCGCCGTCGAAAGCTCGTGTGCTCGTAGTCGAGCAGCCACTTGACGTTCTCGTTGAGGTACCAGTTGAGGCCGATGCCCCAGGAATCGGCCTGGCTCGCCGAGGCCAGCGGATCGGCGAAGGACTCCGCGCCGCCGGCGAAGGCGTCGTCGCTGACGGACAGCGACTGCACGCGCGCGACCACCTCGAAGGCGCCCCAGGTGTCGTCGGCCAGCGAGAACCGCGCCTTCGGCTGGAAGCCGCGGAACGACGCCTCCTCGCCCGTCAGGAAGTACGAGGCCGCGAGCTGCCAGGCGTCCGTGTCCACCGTGCCCGTCGCGGTTGCCCGTCGCGACGAGCGCGCGAGACGTCCTGCGAGACCTCCGTGTACTCGCCGATCAGGCCGAAGCTGCCGACGTAGTAGTAGACCTGCGGCGCGAGGCGCGTGCGCTCGCCGTCGGCGATCGGTGCCGGCCGTCGTGCCCGAATGCCCGGTAGCGGAAGAACGTCGCCTGGCCCGGCGAGCGGAAAGACGGCAGGAGCGGCTGCGTCAGCGTTGCCCACCTGGTCCGTGTAGGTCCCGGCGATGCCGATGCCGAGTCCGCGCAGCGCGAAGCTGTCGCTCTCCGCGAACGGGTGCGCGAACAGGCGGAGCGCATACTCCTTGTCGTCGTTGATGTCGGTATCCGTGAAGGTCTCGCTGCTGGTGCCGTCGTTCGAGCCGTTCAGGAAGGCGGCCTGATACGAGAACCGGCCGCTTGCCAGGTCGCCGCCGAGCTGCACGCCGATGTCGCGGTTGGGCGCGAGGCTGGTCGGGATAGGCGCGCTGCACCCACTTCATGTCGTTCGCCGACTGCAGGCGCTCGAGGCCGACCGGCGACTTGAACTTGCCCATGGTCAGCTGCCCGGCCGGATTGAAGCGCGCCGTGACATACGCATCCTGGATCACGGTGCGGCCCTGGCCGAAGTCCGGCATGAACTTGAAGTCGTAGATGCCGGCGAACGTGCCCTCGATCGTCGGGCGCACGCGGGTCGCCTGGAAGGTGTCGATGACGCCGTGAGTCGTCGTCCGGCAGGTAGCGGCCGTCGAGGTGCATGGTACCGCGCAGGCGAATCTGGTTCTTGCCGTCCGCGGAGCGGATGCTGAAGCCCTTCGGTCCGGCGCTGACCACCGGCGTCGCTTCCTTCGCCGCTGCCGCGGCCTCTTCCTGGATCTCGAGCTTGCGCTCGAGCACGAGAATTTTCTGGTCCTGCTCCTGCGCGGTTACGGCTGCCACATCGGCACCCGTTCCGGCCTGGTCCTGGGCCTCGAGCCTGCGCTCGAGCACCTGGATCTTCTGTTCCTGCTGCTCGAGGCGCTTCAGAAGCTCCTCGACGGTGACTTTTTCCGCCTGCGCGGCGAAAGGCAAGGCGAGTGCCGCAAGAACGGCGACGCGCAGCGTGTGCTTGGTACCCATGTGTATACCGGACCTCCCAGTCCTGTTGCTTTGCAGGGACGGGAGCCATGCTAGGGACGTACGGTATGAGCGTCAGTCGGGCGGCGGTAACGTTTCGGTCGCAGCCGGGCATTCAGCCCTGAGTTGGCGGTATCAGTGACGCGTTTGTGACGTAGTTCTACTCACCGATCCGGCCACCGGCCGCGCAGAACGAAACCGGGTGTTGCGAAAAGATATCGACGGCTCGGCGAGCTCAGGCGCGTGGCCCGCTTCTTCGCCTCGTCTTTGGCGCACGCGGCCGTGACGCGGTTGCCTGGGGCGGCGAGCCAGATGCCGGAGTTGAAAGTCGGGCGAATGCCCGCGCGGTCGCCGCGGTGGCCTGCCGCTCGGCACGTCGATACGCCGCGACAACGTCGCGGCCAGCAGGAGTGACCGTCGCGCCCCCGCCCCCGCCCCGGCCGCCCTTGCTCATTTCCACGAGCGGCATGCCGAACAGCTCGTTCACGGCCTTCAGCAGGACCCACGCGCGCTTGTAGCTCATGCCGCAATCGGCCGCCGCTGCCGTCAGCGAGCCGACACGCGCGACGGATTCGAGCAGCCCGATCTTTCCGGGTCCCAGCCAGCGGGCGGAAGTGAACTCTATCCGGAGGCGGACTCGTGGACGGGTCATGGCGTTGCTGCGATCCATAACACGGAACCCGTTCCAGTTGCCAGGCGGCCAGCCATCTTGCCGGAGCGCCGCGACTGGGCCACGATGTGTTACACCAAACACATCGCTCGAGGACGCCGCCACATGTTCAAGAAGCTGCTGATCCTGCTGGTATCCGCCTTTGCGTGGGGCCCGGCCGTTGCGGCCGACACGCCGGCGAAGCCCATCACCGTCTTTGCGGCTGCGTCGCTGACGAACGTGATGGACGAGCTCGGCCGCGAGTTCACCAAGTCGAGCGGGGTGCAGGTGCGATTCTCGTTCGCCGCAAGCTCCACGCTCGCCCGCCAGATCGAGTCCGGCGCCGGCGCCGAGCTCTACCTTTCGGCCGACCAGGAGTGGATGGATTATCTCGAGCAACGCGGCCACATCCAGGCAGCGACGCGCCACAACCTGCTCAGCAACCGGCTGGCCCTGATCGCCCCGGCGGACAGCACCGTCAACCTGAAGATCGAACCGGACTTTCCGCTCGCGGCCGCGTTGGGCGGCGGGCGGCTCGCGACCGGCGATCCCGACAGTGTACCGGTGGGGCGCTACGCGCGGTCCGCGCTGACCAGCCTCGGTGTCTGGAACGACGTGGTGGATCGGCTGGTGCGCGCGGAAGACGTTCGCACTGCGCTCGCATTCGTCGCTCGCGGCGAGGCGCCGCTTGGCATCGTGTACGAGACCGACGCGCGCATCGAGAGCAAAGTGCGGCTGGTCGGCCTGTTCCCGGAAGGCTCGCACCCGCGCATCACCTATCCCATGGCGCTGACCAGGATTGCCGGCGCCGATGCCGCGCGATTCGCCGAGTTTCTGCGCAGCGATGCCAGCCGTGTGGTGTTCGAGCGCTACGGTTTCGTCGTGTTGCGCTGAAATCGATCGGATGCAGACGAACTGGCAGAGCCTGTCAGGGCGCGGCCATATGAAAGAGCAGATAGAGGATCATGCCTAGATTCAAATAGGCCGTCGCCGACATCCCGGGCGCGCGATAGAGCGGGTTGATCCGGTAGCCCAGCCAGAAAATTCCACGGGCGACCACGAATACGATTACGCAGGCCCAGACGACCTGCAGACGATGCAGCGGAACAATCGTGCTCAATGCGAGCGACGTGATGGCGAAAACGAAATTGTGCTGCAACGTGTTGTCGGCGACGCGCCCATCGATCTCCAGCGAACGACTCTCCGCACGCCGAGTGGGGTCTATCGCCTCGCTCAAGAATCGCGAGTTAGCGACCGTGATCACCATGATGACAAACGGCAAGATCGCAACAGTGTTTGCCTTCAGCGCGTACGCCAGGCGCTCCCCGGGCGTGTCGGCGATACCCGGCGCCGGCAGGGCGTTTGTGAGAAACCACACGCCCAGGGCCATTGCAATTGCTCCACATGCAGCACCGACCGCAACGATCCTTTGCTCCGCCTTCATAAGTACTCTGCTAGAACCGCTCCTTGATGAACTTGAACGGATAATCCGGTTCCCGGTAGCCGCCGCGCTTTTGGCGCTTTGGCAGCTTCACCTTCTCCTGCGGCAACTGCTTGTAGGGAATCTGCTTGAGCAGATGCGAGATGATGTTGAGGCGGCCGCGACGCTTTTCGTCGGTGCGCGCCACGAACCATGGCGCGAAGCCGGTATCGGTCGCGGCAAACATTTCGTCGCGCGCCCGGGAATAGTCGTACCAGCGGCTGTAGGACTTGACATCCATGGGCGACAGCTTCCAGATCTTCCTGCCATCGTCGATCCGCTCCTCGAGGCGCCGGGTCTGCTCGTCGGCGCTCACTTCGAGCCAGTACTTGATGAGCTGGACTCCTGAATCAACCACTGCCTTCTCGACCAGCGGCGCCATTTTCAGGAATCGCTGCGCCTGCTCTTCGCTGCAGAACCCCAGCACGCGCTCGACTCCCGCACGGTTGTACCAGCTGCGGTCGAAGATCACGATCTCTCCGGCCGCGGGAAAGTGCCGCACGTAGCGTTGCAGGTACATCTGGCTTCTTTCGCGCTCGGTTGGCGCCGGCAGTGCAACCACGCGAAATACGCGCGGACTGACCCGCTCGGTGATCGCCTTGATCACCCCACCCTTGCCGGCGCCGTCGCGGCCTTCGAACACAACGCAGACCTTCAGTCCCTTGTGCACGACCCACCGCTGGAGCTTGACCAGCTCGACATGCAGCCGCTCTAGCTCCTTCTCGTAGACCTTGCGTTTCAGATCGCCGTCCTTCTCGTCGTCGGCATCGTCGGATCTGTCCTTCTTGCGCTTCATGGTTCTGTCCTCACGCTTTCTTCTGCTCGTTTTCGAGACCCTTGCGGGTTATTTCGCCGTACAGGCTGATGAGACGGGCGACGAGTGGCTGGAATTCGGGGTGCTTGGCCGCCAGCTTCCGGACCGTGCCTGCATCTGCGAACACCCGCTTCAGGAATTCGGTGTCGAACTTGTCCAGCCGCTCGCCCCGATCGACCTTCTTCTCGAGATCCAGCGCACGGGGAAGACGCTGGGTCTCGAGGCGGTTCAGGAGTACCTGGATCGTTCCGGCATCCTTCTTTGACGAATCTCGCATGCGCCACTCCTTTGCTGCTCAGGGCTTCCAATCCACCGAATGCTCTTCGAGATAGACGTCGACAGCGGCGCCAATGGTTGGATGGAAGCTCCCGGCACCGAAGGTCTCGAACAGCCCAAACCGCTTCAACTTGTCCTTGACCGGATCCTTCATTTCGGCAAACCGTAGTTCAATGCCCGATGCGCGCAGCGCCTGCTCCAGCTCGGCGAGCACGTCCGCCGACGTGACGTCGATGCTGGTGACCGGCTCCGCGGTTACGATGATCCGCCGCACCGGCGTCGGGGACTGTGCCACGGCCTCGATGACACGCTGGTGGAACAACTCGGCATTGGCAAAGAACAACGGTGCGTCCCAGCGCAACAGCACCAGGCCGGGTATGCGCCTCGCGTCAGGATAGCGCTTGATGTCGTGATAGCCCCGCACACCGTCGACTCGCCCCAGCACGGCATGATGTGGCCGCCAGCCGTCCCACAGAAATTCGGTGACCGCCATGACGATCGCCAGACCGATGCCGGGAATCACTCCGAGTGTCGCGACGCCGACGAAGCAGACAATGGAAAGCCAGAACTCCCAGCGCTGGATTCGGAAAATACGCCGCAGGTCGGCGAACTCGAACAAGCCTATGGCCGCCGCGATCACCACCGCAGCCAGGGCGCTGCTGGGCAGGTCCTCGAGCAGATTGGGAGCCAGCAGCAGCAGCAACGCGACTGCCACCGCGCCGACTACGCCGGTGAGCTGCGTCCTTGCGCCGGCCGCTTCCGCAACGGGGGTGCGCGACGAACTGCTGCTGATCGGAAACCCCTGGAACAGCCCAGCGGCCAGGTTGGCGGCGCCCAGGCCGATCATCTCCTGGTTCGGGTCTACCGGCGTGCGAGTCCGGGCCGCATAAGTGCGCGACAGAACACTGGTATCGGCGAATGCCACCATGGCGACGGCGCAGCCGCCGATCACCACTTGGCCGAGGTCGGCCAAGCCGATCCAGGGCAGAGCGAATGACGGCAGGCCTTGCGGCAGCTGACCGAGCACCTTCACGCCGGCCTCCTGATCGAGCCCGAGCACACCGACTGCGACTGTCGCACCCACTACCGCGATCAGGATGCCCGGAATCCGTTTGTAAGGCTTGAGCAGCATGATCACGATAAGTGTGGCGAAGCCCACCGTGAACGCGGTCCAGTTGACCTCGCCACCTGTCACGGACTCGGCAATATTGATGAGGTCGCGCAACGGCCCGGTTCCGTCGATCGAGAAGCCGAACAGCTTGGGGAGCTGGCTGATCAGAACCGTCAGCGCAATGCCGTTCATGTAGCCGTAGCGGATCGGCTTGGACAAAAGCTCGGTGACAAATCCGAGGCGCAGAATCCCGACCAGGATGCACACCAGCCCCGCCACCACCGCCATCAGCCCCGCCACCGCCACGGCCCGCATGGGATCGCCACCCGAGAGCGGCAGCACAACCGCGAGAATGACCGCGGCGAGAGAGGAATCCGGCCCCAGCACCAGGATACGGCTCGGACCGAATAGCGCATAGGCGAGCAGCGGAACGATCGTGGCGTACAGCCCATGGATGCCCGGAACTCCGGAGGCCACCGCGTAGGCAATTCCGACCGGCACCAGCATCGTGGTCAGCACCAGGCCAGCCATGAGATCGCGCGGCAGCCAACTGGCCTCGTATCGACTCAGGATCTGCAGCCCGGGGACCCACCGCTTCCAGTTGTTCATGTCGAGACCTGTGAATCGGGTGCGTTCCCGGCAGGATACTGTCGCTACTTCCCGATGCAGAAGGTGGCGAACACGGCGCCGAGCAGCGCGTCGCTCGACACCTCGCCGGTGATCTCCCCGAGTGCCTGGTGGGCCTGCCGCAGTTCTTCAGCCACCAGCTCGAAGGAAGCCTTCTCGCCGATCCGCGCCTCCGCGACCTCGAACAGGCTGCGCGCGCGCTCGAGTGCGTCGAGATGCCGGCGCCGCGCCGACCAGGCGCCGCTCTCGGACTGGTAGCCCGCGGCGGCTTTCAGTTGCTCGCGAAGCTCGGGCAGTCCCGCGCCGGTCAGCGCCGAGATCGCGAGCGCCGGGCGTTCCTCGAGCGCGGGCGGCGGCCCGGCCTCTGTCAGGTCCGACTTGTTCCAGACCACGAGCGTCGCGGTGCCCGCCGGCAGAGCGGCCAGCTCGCCCTCGGCGAAGCCGCGCGTCGCGTCCACCACGTACAGCACGAGATCCGCGTGGTTCATCTCCATGCGCGCGCGCCGCAGGCCCTCGACTTCGATCACGTCGTCCGTGTCGCGCAGGCCCGCGGTGTCCACGACGTGGATCGGCAGGCCGTCGACGTGGATGCGTTCGCGCAGCACGTCGCGCGTCGTGCCGGGAATCTCCGTGACGATGGCGGCGTCATGGCCCGCGAGCGCGTTCAGCAGGCTCGACTTGCCGGCGTTGGGCCGGCCCGCGATCACGACGTGCAGGCCGTCGCGGAGCGCCCTTCCCTGGCGCATCGTGTCCGCCAGGGTGGCGAAGCGCTGGCCGATCTCGGTGAGCCGGTCGCGCACTTCCTGCGATTCGAGGAACTCCGCGTCCTCGTCCGGGAAGTCGATGGCCGCTTCCACGTAGGCGCGCAGCTGCATGACCCGCAACGCGAGCGCCCCGACCTCGCGCGAGAACTCGCCGGACAGCGAGCGCAGCGCCGCCCGTGCCGCCTCGGCCGAGCCGGCGGCGATGAGGTCCGCGATCGCCTCCGCCTGCACCAGGTCGAGCTTGCCGTTGTGGAAGGCGCGCTCCGAAAACTCGCCCGGGCGGGCCAGGCGCGCGCCCAGCTCGATCGCGCGCGCGACCAGCAAGTCCGTGACCACCGGCCCGCCATGGCCGTGCAGCTCGAGCACGTCCTCGCCCGTGAAGGAGGACGGCGCGGGGAAGTAGAGCGCGATGCCGACGTCGACGGTGAGGCCGCCCGTCCCCGCGAACACGGAGACGGTCGCGTGCCGGGCGACCGGGAGGCTGCCGAGAATCTCGGCGGCGATCATGCGGGTCCTCGGTCCCGAAACGCGCACGATGCCGATGCCGCCGCGCCCCGACGGCGTCGCGGCCGCGACGATGGTGTCGGGCGCGGCGTTCACGCGCGCGCGCTCGCCAGCACGGCCAGGCCCAGGAGCCCGGGATGCGGGTGCATGATGAGGAAGCAGGGGATCGCGCGCAGCCATTGCTCGTATTGTCCCTTGTCTTCAAAGGCGATGCGAAAGGCGGCGACGTCGAACCGCTCCGCCCAGCGCGGCAGGATACCGCCGGTGAGGTACACGCCACCCCGCGCACCGGCGACCAGCGCCAGGTTGCCGGCGAAGCGTCCGAGCCAGCGCGTAAAGAGCGCGTGGGCCCGGAGCGCATCGGGCTCGCCGCGCCACGCCGCAGAATCGATCTCGGCGGCGCCGAGCGCCTTCCCCGAAATTGCGGCGTACAGCCGCTCGAGGCCCGGCCCGGAGAGTACGGTCTCCGCTGAAACCCGCCCGTGCGCGCGCCGCAGCCTCCGCCAGATTTCGAGCTCCTCGTCGTCCACCGGCGCGAGGTCAGCGTGGCCGCCGTCGCCCTGGATGACATGCCAGCCGCCGGGACCCGCCGCGCCGATCGCGGTGCCAAGGCCAGTGCCCGGGCCGAGCACCACGACGGCCTCGCCTTCCACGGGGGCGCCGCCGCCGAAGGTGACCATTGCAGCCCGGGGCAGGTGTGGGATCGACTCCGCGATAGCGCGGAAATCGTTCACGAGCACGACCTCTGCGAGGCCCGCGGCCTCGGCAAGCTCCGCCGCGTCCATGGTGACGCCGGCGTTCGTGAGACGGATGACGCCCTCCGCGGCGACCGGCCCGGCAGCGCCGAACGCTGCCGCGCTGACTTTCCGGGCGCGCGTGAAGCGCGCAACCTTTGTGGTCACGTCCGGGGTGGTCGGGCTCTCTTCGAAGTCCGACAGCACCCAGCAATCGCCCGAGCGAGCGGCAAGCGCGAGACGCGTGCGCGTGCCACCCACGTCGCCGACCAGGATCATCTCGCCTTCCGGCGACCCCGGCGCGCGGCGGGCACGTCGGCAAGCGCATCAAGGTAATCGCGCCGCCAGCGGTCCACGTCGCGCACGCGCAGCCGGCGCATCAGCGCCTCGTGGCGGCTCCGGCGCTCCTGGATGCGCATTTCGCGGGCGACGTGCATGGCTTCTGCGATCTCCTCGCCATCATACGGGTTCACGAGCAGCGCTTCGCGCAGGTACTGCGCCGCGCCGGCGAAGCGCGACAGCACGAGCACGCCCGGATCGGCGGGATCCTGCGCTGCGACGTACTCCATGGCGACCAGGTTCATGCCGTCGCGCATCGGCGTCACGACTCCCACGCGGCTCGCCCGATACAGGCCGGCAAGCGTCCTGCGTGGCAGCGCCCGGTTGAGGTAGTGCACCGGTGTCCAGTCGAAGCGCGCAAACCGCCCATTGACGCGCGCGGCCTCGCGGTCCACCTCCTGGCGGAAGCTGCGGTAGGACGCGAGGTCTCCACGGCTCACGGGCGCGACCTGCAACAGGATCACCTTGCCATGCGCTTTCGGATGGCTCTCGAGGTAGCGCCCGAAGGCGTCCATGCGCCGCAGCAGGCCCTTGCTGTAGTCGAGCCGGTCGACGCCGATGAACTGGTCGCGTCCCCGCAGCACGCGCCGCATGCGCGCGAACTCGCGGCTGCCCGGCGCGGTGAAGGCGTAGCGGTGGAACTGTTCCACGTCGATGCCGATCGGGAAGGCGCCGGCCCGCAGCTCGCGACCGAAGGCGGACACGGTGTCGCCGCGCGTCGTGCCGCCGTAGGCGCGACGCACGTGCTCCTGGAAGCGCGCGAGATCCTCGCCGGTCTGGAAGCCGATCAGGTCGTAGGCGAACAGCGAGCGCATCAGCGACTCGTGCACCGGCAGCGTCGAGAGGATCTCGGTCGGCGGGAAGGGCGTGTGCAGGAAGAAGCCGATGCGCTGGCGGGCGCGTTTCCGGGCGCAGCTCTTCGGCCAGCGGGATCAGGTGGAAATCGTGCACCCACACCAGGTCGTCGGGGCGCAGGAGCCTCGCAAGCGACTGCGCGAACTTGCCGTTGACCCGCCGGTACGTCTCGAGCTGGCGGCGCTCGAAGTGCGTCAGGTCGATGCGAAAGTGCAGCAGCGGCCAGAGGCAATTGTTGCTGAAGCCATAGTAATAGCCGTCGAAGTCCGCTTGCGTGAGGTCGAGCGTCGCGAGGGTGATGCCGGCAGTCACCTCCTTGTGCAGCCGCGCCCGCCCGGACGTATGCCCGCTCCACCCGAACCAGAGGCCGCCGCGCTCGCGCAACGCCTCGACCAGGCCGACCGCGAGCCCGCCGGCGGCGGCCGCCCCGCGCACCGGCCCGACGCGATTCGACACCGCGACCAGCCGCGCCGGCCCCTTCACGTGAAGACTTCCCAGCCGCGCGACAGCCGCGTGGCGGCGTTCACGATCCCGACCAGCGAGTAGGTCTGCGGGTAGTTGCCCCAGTGCTCGCCGTCGTCCGGCCCGATGTCCTCCGAGAGCAGCCCGAGGTGATTGCGGGCTGCGAGCATGTGCTCGAACAGTTCGCGCGCCTCCTCGCGGCGCCCGATGCGCGCCAGCGCATCGATGTACCAGAACGTGCAGATGTTGAACGCCGTCGTCGGCAGGCCGAAGTCGTCCGCTGCGGCGTAGCGGAACAGGTGCCGCCCGCGACGCAGGCGCTGCCTCGATCAGCGCCACCGTCCCGGCAAAGCGCGCGTCACCGCGCGGCAGGAAGCCCACCTCCGCCATGAGCAGCAGCCCCGCCTCCACGTCGTTGCCGCCGAAGCTTTCCATGAAGCTGCCGCGCGCCGCGATCGAACGCGCGCGATCTCGATCGCCTCGCGGATCTCCGCCGCGCGCGTCCCGCCACTGACGCGCGCGCTCCTGCAGGCCGCGGTGCGCGGCGATGCGCGCGAGCCGGTCGCAGGCAGCCCAGCACATGAGCGCGGAGGAGGTGTGGATACGCTCGCGCGTGCGCAACTCCCACATGCCGGCATCCGGCGTCGCGTAGACCCGCCAGGCCTGCTCGCCGACGCGCTCGAGCCGCGTGAAGTCCTGCTCGGTCGCCTCGCGCAGCAGACGCCGATCGAAGAACGACTGGGCGGTCGCCAGCACCACGTTGCCGTAGACATCGTGCTGGTGATGCTCGAAGGCCTGGTTGCCGACACGCACCGGGCCCATGCCACGATAACCGGCGAGCGTCGGCGCCTCGCGTTCGTCGAGCCGGCGCTCGAGCGCGATCCCGTAGACCGGCTGCAGGTGGCCGTCGGTCGCCTGGCCGACGATGTTGCGCGAGGTAACGCAGGTAGTGCTCCATCGTGTCGACGTCCGAGAGCGAGTTGAGCGCGCGTACCACGAAGAACGCGTCGCGCAGCCAGCAGTAGCGGTAATCCCAGTTGCGGCCGCTCGCCGGCGCCTCCGGGAATGCTGGTCGTCATCGCCGCGACGATCGCACCCGTCTCCTCGAACTGGCACAGCTTCAGCGTGATCGCGGCGCGGATCACGGCATCCTGCCACTCGGCAGGGATGGCGAGCCGCCGCGACCACCGCCGCCAGTGGTCCTCGGTCGCCTCCTGGAAAGCCCGGGCCATGGCATCCGTACCGTCCGAGAGCGACTCGTCGGCGCCGAGCACGAAGCTGACGTCCGACTCGAGCAGGAACGACGTCTCCGCGAGCACGTAGCTCACCGGCGCGTCCGTGGTGAGCCGCAGCACCCGGTCCGCGCTCACGTAGCGGATATGGTTGCTGCCATGCGTGATCGCGGGCGCGAACTCGCCGTAGCCGAACGACGGCCGAAGGCGCACGCAGATGCGCGGCGTCCCTGCCAGCGGCCGCACGCGGCGCACCAGCATCTGCGGCCGGTACATGCGGCCGTGGCGTTCGAAGCGAGGGCAGAAGTCGATCACCTCGACGCCGAACCGTTCGAGCTGAACAGCCGCGTACGGAGCACCGCCGTATTGCCGACGTACTCCTGCTCGCTGCGTTCGAAGCCGGCGAGCTCGACCGACCAGTAGCCGCGCGCTTCCGGGCCGCGCCGTCGCCGACCAGCGCATGAAAGACGGGGTCGCCATCGAGCCGCGGCAGGCAGCTCCAGACGACGCGCGCCTCGCGGTCGATCAGTGCCGAAACCATGCAGTTGCCGGTGACGCCGAGGTCGAGCGAAGCGGCGCGGTTCACGAAGGCGCTTCCGGTGCAGCGCCGCGAGGCTCCGCGCGAGCCAGGCGTGCACCGCGTCGACGTCCGAGACGAGACGGTAGTGCGCCTCGGTTGGCTCCGGACCGACCTTGACGCCGTAGCCGCCGAGCTCGAGCGCGGCACGAAACCCGTCCTCGTCCGTGAGGTCGTCGCCGACGAACATGGGCCGCCGCCCGCTGAACGATGCGTGGAGCGACAGCGCATCACGCGGCTCCCTTGTTAGTGCCGCGCGGCCGTGCCTCGACGACCGCGTGGCCGCGCAGGATCTCGAATTCGGGCGCCGCGGCCGACTTCACGCATGACAGCCATGCAGGCCTGCGCGCGTTCCGGCGCCTCGCGCTAATGCAGGGCAACGCTCGCACCCTTGTCCTCGATGAACAGACGCGGGTCCGCGCCGAATCGTTCCCGCAACGCCTCGGGATGTGACTTGCACCTCCGGATTCCCGGCGGACATGCGGCTTGCCGTCCGCAAGGCGCCACTCGAAGCCGTGCATTCCGGCGGCGGCGTGCGCGGTTCGCCCATCAGGGCATCGAGCCCTGCCAGCGTGCGGCCGGTGACGATCGCGACCGCGCCACCGAGGCGCGCGCGCAGCGCCGCCGAGCAGCTCGGGCAAGCCCGCATCGATGGTGACGCCGTCCGGATGAGGCGCGAATGCCGCCAATGTCCCGTCGAAATCGAGAATAGCGCGGGTCCGGTGTCGGACTTCCAACATTACGGCGGCCGGGCTTCCGTGCCGGTTTCCGCCATGCCCCATTAAACCACTACTCGTGGCGCAGTGCCTCGATGGGGTCCAGCAGCGAGGCACGCCGCGCAGGCCAGAGCCCGAACAGCAGGCCGACCGCGGCGGTGAAGCCGAAGGCGAGCAGGAGCGCGTCGGGCGTGACCGCCGTCTGCCAGCCGGCGAAGTGCGACAGCGTCGCGGCCGTCGCGACCCCGAGCCCGACGCCGAGCGCGCCGCCCGCGAGGCACAGGATCACCGACTCGACCAGGAACTGCCGCAGGATGTTTCCGCGCGTCGCGCCGATGGCCTTGCGGATGCCGATCTCGCGCGTGCGCTCGGTGACCGTCACCAGCATGATGTTCATGATCCCGATCCCGCCGACGACCAGGCTCACCCCGGCGATGCCGGCGAGCAGGAAGCCGAGGATCTCGGTCGTCTCCTGCTGCGTCGCGAGGAACTGGCGGCGGTCGAGCAGCGTGAAG
Organism: uncultured Gammaproteobacteria bacterium; assembly: GCA_963817195.1. Lineage (GTDB taxonomy): Bacteria > Pseudomonadota > Gammaproteobacteria > Steroidobacterales > Steroidobacteraceae > SCUD01. The sequence continues at coordinate 76,118 of CAWFNJ010000013.1, read as the reverse complement.
TCGTTGTCGTGGCCGGGTGCGAGGCCGTGCTCGCGGCGCAGCACGCGTTCGATCTCGACCATCGCCGCGGCCAGCTGGCTGCCCGGCGCGACCTGCGCCGAGATGGTCTGCACTTCGTCCTCGCCCGCGATCCGAAAGCGCGAGGTCTCGAGCGGGATGAAGATGTCATCGTCCGGGTTGCCGAGCCGAAGGCGCCCTTGCGGCGGTACACGCCGACCACCTCGAACGGCATGTTCTTGACCACGACGACGCGCCGATCAGGCTGGCCGCCGGCACCTCGAGCAGCTCCGGCACCTCGCCGCCCAGCACCGCGACCCGGCGGCGCGACGCGTCGTCCGCGGCCGTGAACGTCTGCCCGTATTCCAGCTCGTAGCCATTCACGCGCGCGTGCCCGGGCTGCGTGCCGATCGACCTGCAGGTTGAGGTTGCGCGCGCCGAGCCGCACCTGCTGGCGGTCGCCCTGCTCCGGCACGACCGCGGCGACATGACGCGCGTCGCGTGCAAGCGCCTCGGCATCGCGCATCGTCAGCGTCTGCTGGTCGCGGGCGACGCCGCTCGCCCAGCGCATGCCGGTCGTGACCGTCAGCACGTCGGCGCCGAGCGTCGCGAGCTGTTCGTCCACCGCGGCCTTCGCGCCGCGGCCGAGCGCGAGCATCGCGATCACCGCGGCGACGCCGATGATGACCCCGAGCATCGTGAGCGCGGCGCGGAAGACGTTGCCGCGCATCGAGTCGAGCGCGAGCCGCACCGTCTCCCAGAACGGCATCAGCGTTCCGCGCGCGCGGCCCCGGCGCGCCCTGGCGGCGCAGTCGTTGCAGCCGGTCGCTGGCGTCAGTCCCGGGATGCCGCTGCGGCGGCTCGCGACGTCCTGGATCTGCTGCTGAACCTCGACCAGGCTCGCCGTCGGCAGCAGCAGCACGGCGTCGCCCTCCGCGAGCCCGCCGGTGATCTCGACGCGATCGAGATCGGTGATGCCGGTCTCGACCGGCGTCGGCACCTCGCGCCCGCCCTCGAGGGCAACGACCCAGAGGCCGCGGCCGAGCGAGAGCGAGCCGCCGCGCTCCGCGTTGCTGCGCGCGGCCGCGGCGCGCTTCATCGAGCCCGCCGACCGCCGCGCGCAGTTCCTGCGCGTCGAGGCCGAGGATACCGGCCGTCGCGTCGATGTCCCGCGCGGCGCGCAGTGCCATCACCGGCAGCGTCAGCACGGCGTCGCGCCGCGCGACGTCGAACACCACGTCCACGTTCATGCCCGGGCGCAGCAGGCCGTCCTCGTTCGCGACGTTGATGAGCACCGCGAACATCGTGACGTTCTGGTCGACGACGGCCTGCGGCTCGATCTTCTCGACCGTGCCCCCGAACGTCCGGCCCGGGTAGGCGGCGACCTGGATGCGCGCCGGCACGCCGGCGGCGAGCTTGCCGATGTCGGTTTCATCCACGCGCACCCGGGCGCGCACGCGCGTCAGGTCCGCCATCGTCAGGAGCAGCGTGCCGCCGCCGACGTCCTGGGTCGGCGACGAGATCACCTGGCCGCGTTCCACGAGCCGCGTGAGGATGGTGCCGTCGGCCGGCGCGCGCACCTCGGTGTCCTCCCGCGCGATGCGCGCATTCTCCAGCTCGACGCGGGCGGCAACGGACTGCGCCCGCGTGTTGGCCACCTCGAGTTCGAGGGCCTCGAGCTCGGACTGGTTGATCCAGGCGTTGCCGCGCAGCTTCTCGCCGCGCGCGAGCTGCGTCTCGGCCGTGGCGAGGCGCTGGCTGGACGGCGTTGACCTCCGCCTGCGCCTGGTCGACGCCGTTCTGCGGCGTGCGCGGGTCGATGCGCACCAGCAGTTGCCCGGCCTTCACCGTGTCGCCGATCTCCGCGCCGAGCTCCAGGATCTCGCCCGAGGCCTTCGACTTCACCTCGACGTTCGCCACCGGCTCGATGATGCCGGAGGCCTCGACGGTGACCGCGATGTCGCCGCGCGTGACGACCGCGGTTTCATAAGCCGGCGTCGGCGCCCCGGGTGCCCCGCAAGCCGCGACGAGCGCGAGCAGCACCGCGGTCCATGCGCCACGCACCAAATCTCAGGCCGCTGCATCGGTTCCCCCCGGTTCGGCGGTCACTCACGACCAGACCATCGTGGAGCATGAGGGTTCGGCCGGCGCGGCGTGCGCACCGCCTGCTCGTGGGTCACCAGCACCAGCGTGTTCCCCGCGCGATGCAGGTCGTCGAACAGCGCGAGGATCTCGCTGCCGGTCGCGCTGTCGAGGTTGCCGGTCGGCTCGTCGGCCAGCAGCAACCGGGGTTCCGTCACCAGCGCGCGGGCGATCGCGACGCGCTGGCGCTGGCCGCCGGACAAGCTCCGCCGGTCGATGTCCGGCACGCTCGGCGAGCCCGACGCGTTCGAGCGCCTCGCGGGCGCGGCGGTGGCGCTCGGTCGGCGGGAACGCCCGCGTAGACCAGCGGCATCTCGACGTTGGCGAGCGCGCGTCTGCCGCGGCAGCAGCGCAAAGGTCTGGAACACGAAGCCGATCTCGCGATTGCGGACCCGGGCGAGTTCGACCTCGGAAAGTTCCGACACGAGCCGTCCGCCGAGCCAGTAGCGGCCGCTATCCGGCGTGTCGAGGCAGCCGAGCAGGTTCATGAGCGTCGACTTTCCGCAGCCCGAAGGGCCCATGATCGCGACGTACTCGCCGCGCCTGCACCACGAGGTCGACGCCGCGCAGGGCCTGGATCTCGGCCTCACCCATCCGGTAGTGGCGGCCGAGGTCCTCGGTGCGGATCGTCTCCATGCCCCCCGCTCAGCCCGAGCGCTGCTTCTTCGCCTCCGCCTCGACCACGCGGTTGATCCTCCACTGCTGGGCAATCGAGAGCACCGTGTTCGTGAGCCAGTACAGCACGAGGCCCGCGGGGAACCACATGAACATGAACGTCATCACGACCGGCATGAAGGCGAAGACCTTCGCCTGCACCGGGTCCGGCGGCGTCGGGTTCAGCTTGAACTGCACGAACATCGCGCCGCCCATCAGCAGCGGCAGGATGAAGAACGGGTCGCGCGACGACAGGTCCTGGATCCAGCCCATGAACGGCGCCTGGCGCATCTCCACGCTCTCGAGCAGCACCCAGTAGAACGCGAGGAAGAACGGGATCTGCACCAGCACCGGCAGGCAGCCGGCGACCGGGTTGATCTTCTCGCGCTTGTAGAGCTCCATCATCGCCCGCGCCTGGCCCTCGCGGTCGTCCTTGTAGCGTTCCTGGACGGCCTTCAGCCGCGGCGCGACCGTCTTCATCTTCGCCATCGAGCGGCCGCTCGTCTCCGCGAGCTTGTAGAACACGAGCTTGATCAGGAAGGTGACGATGATGATCGTCCAGCCCCAGTTGCCGACGTACTCGTAGATCTTCGACAGCAGCCAGAACAGCGGCTGCGCGAGGATCGTCAGCATGCCGTAGTCGGCGGTGAGCTCGAGCCGCGGGCCCGCGGCCTTCAGCTGTTCCTGCAGCTTCGGCCCGACGAACAGCGTCTCGGCCAAGTCCAGGCTGCCGCCCGCGGGCACCGTGTGCGCAGGCCCGATCGCGCGCAGCAGGTAATCCATGTCGTCGACCCGCAGCTCGAACTGGTAGGTCTGGCCGGCCGGCGGCACCGCGGCCGCGACGAAGTGGTGCTGCATCGCGGCCAGCCAGCCGCCCGTCACGGGGCGCGAGAGCGCGGCGTCTTCCTCGTCCTCGATGTCGAGCTTCTGGTACTTCTCGCCGTCGAAGTACGCCGGCCCCCGGAAAGCGTAGGTCTCCGGATCCCACATCGAACGCTTGTTGCCGGGCGAGTGGCGCAGGAACTGCGTGTACGACGCGAGCTTGATCGGCTCCAGCACCCGCGTTCTCGACGCGGTAGTCGATGCCGACCTGGTAGGAGCCACGGCGCAGGACGAAGCGCTTGGTCACCGTGAGCCCGGCGCCGTCGGTCCAGGTAAGCGGCACCTCGAGCGTGTCGCTGCCTTCCGCCAGGCGGAATTCCGCCGCCGTCGCGGTGAAGGTCGCCTTGTGGTTCGGCTCGGCGCGACCGGTCTCCCCCGTCGTCAGGCCCGACTGGAAGAGAAACTGCGTGGCCGGTGAGTCGACGTTGAAGAGCCGGACCGGCGTCTTCTTCGGGTCGTCCTTGTGCTGCGGGTACTGGCGGATGTCCGCGCGCACCAGCTCGCCGCCCGCGAGGCTGATGTCCATGTCCAGCACGTCCGTCACGACGCGGATCGTTCCCGCACTGGCGAGCGCGCCCGCGATCGTGTCCGGCGCTGCGGTAGCAGCGGTGGCGACAGGCGCCGCATCGCCCGCAATCGTGGGCAGCTCGGCCGACAGGCCGTCCTGGGGACTCGGCGTTCCGGCGGCAGGGGCGCTAGTCGGCGCTGGCACCGCATCGCGCGACGCCGGCCCGTAGTCCTTCATCCAGGCGTCGAAATTGAGGTAAGCGAGGAACAGGAGCCCCACCCAGAGCAGGACGCGCGGATTCATGGGTGGCCTGCTTTTTCCGGTACGGGATCGAAGCCCGACGCGCCCCAGGGATGGCAGCGCAGGATCCGGGCGAGCGCGAGTCGCCAGCCCCGCAAGGGTCCGTGGACCGCAATCGCCTCGAGCGCGTAGGCCGAGCAGCTTGGGTGGAAGCGGCACTGTCGCCCGAGGAAGGGGCTGAGCGTCCAGCGATAGAGGTGGACGGGCGCCGCTCGCGAGCCGCCTCATGCCCGAGTCCCGATGACGCTGCCAGTGCTGCGCCAGGCTCTCGAATACTGCCCGGTTCGTCGCAGCCGCTGCCGGCGCGCGCGCGGTCACGAGCACATCCACGGCCGGCAATTGCATTCGATGCATGCGGAACGACTCGCGGATCAGGCGTCGCAGGCGATTGCGCCGAACGGCGTTACCGGCCACGCGCATGCCGACCGCCATACCGAGGCGCGCCTCGCCCGCTTCATTCTTCGCAGACTGCACGACGAACAAGGGCATCGGTGTGACGATCTCGCGCCTCGCCTTGCACGTTCGAACTCGGCGGCGGTGCGGAGTTTCTGGCCGGCCCGCAGCCCCTGACGACCGGACGTAGAACACTCGTCAGCGACGTTCGGTCACGGCGAGGCGCTTGCGTCCCTTGGCCCGGCGACGCTTCAGGACCTGGCGGCCCTTCTTCGTGGCCATGCGCGCGCGAAAACCGTGCGTGCGCTTGCGCTTCAACTTGCTCGGCTGATACGTGCGCTTCGTGGCCATGATCCCAAACCTTTGAAATTAAAGGGGCAACAGACGCTGCAAAGGGCGGCAAGGTTACGGAGTGAGCGTCACACTGTCAACCGCGCGGGGCTGTGGATAACTCTGGCGCGACCCTCATCGCCGCCGTAGACTCCTCCCCTTTCCGGCTTCGACAACAACACGCGGGGAATGCTCGTGCAGGGCACGTTGTGGCATCACTGTCTCAAGCATCTCGAGGGCGAGGTTCCCGAGCAGCAGTTCAACACCTGGGTTCGTCCGCTGCAGGCCGTCGAGCGCGACGGCGAGTTGCAGCTGCTCGCCCCCAATCGCTTCGTCGTCACCTGGATCGAAAACAATCTCTTCGGGCGCATCGAAGAACTCGTGCGCCATGCCGCCAACGATGGGCGCTCACGGGTCCGCCTCGAGGTGGGCTCGCGTGGCGCCGCACCCGTAGAGCCCGAGCCAAGTAATCCCAGTGTTTCCATGGGGAAGCCCCGGGAACCGCAGCTCATAGGCAGCCGATTCAACCCGGATTTCACCTTCGCGAGCTTCGTCGAAGGCAAGAGCAACCAGCTCGCCCGGGCTGCGGCCGTGCAGGTCGCCGAGAACCCCGGCCGTGCCTACAACCCGCTCTTCATCTACGGCGGCGTCGGCCTCGGCAAGACGCACCTCATGCACGCGGTCGCGAACCTCATGCGCGAGCGGAACCCGTCCGCGCGCATCGCCTATGTGCACAGCGAGCGCTTCGTGAGCGACATGGTGCGCGCCCTGCAGCACAACACGATCGCCGAGTTCAAGCAGACCTACCGCACGCTCGATGCGCTGCTCATCGACGACATCCAGTTCTTCGCCGGCAAGAACCAGTCGCAGGAGGAGTTCTTCCACACCTTCAACGCCCTCCTCGAAGGCCAGCAGCAGATCATCCTCTCCTGCGACCGCTACCCGAAGGAAGTCACCGGCCTCGAGGAACGCCTGAAGTCGCGTTTCGGCTGGGGACTCACCGTCGCCGTCGAACCGCCGGAGCTCGAGACCTGCGTTGCTATCCTGATGGCGAAGTCCCAGGCCGCCGGCGGCGAGCTGCCTGAGGAAGTCGCGTTCTTCGTGGCCAAGCGCATCCGCTCCAACGTCCGCGAGCTGGAGGGCGCGCTCGGCGCGTGCTCGCGACTTCGCGCTTCACCGGCCGGCCAGTCACGCTCGAGCTCGCCCGCGAGGCCCTCAAAGACCTCCTGGCCGCGCAGGAACGCCTCGTCACGATCGAGAACATCCAGAAGACCGTCGCGGAGTACTACAAAATCCGCGTCGCCGACCTGCTTTCCAAGCGCCGCAGCCGTTCGATCGCCCGCCCGCGCCAGGTGGCGATGGCGCTTGCGCGCGAGCTTACGAATCACAGCCTCCCGGAAATCGGCGACGCTTTCGGCGGCCGCGATCACACCACCGTCATGCACGCCTGCGATCGCGTGAAGGACCTGCGTGAGATCGAACGGCGCGCCAGCGAGGACTACCTGAATCTGTTGCGAATCCTGACCAGCTGATGTGGATAATGTGTGAGGTGCCGCGGCGCGTTTTTCGCTCCACAGCGCGTCCACAGGGGTAGCATAGGAACGAGACGCTTGGTCTGCCCGGTTATGCTTCGCCCAAGCTGTTCAAGCCTGTCGCTTTTCCGGACTTTTCCACCGAAAATGCGCCGCTCTATAACTACTACAGTCATCAATACAAGATGATTCCTGCAAGATCCGAACAACGCTCAACCCACCCGGGTGCACCGATGAAATTCAGCGCCGAACGCGAAAGCCTGCTCGCTGCCCTTCAATCAGTAATTGGCGTGGTCGAGCGCCGGCAGACGATGCCGATCCTGGCGAACCTTCTGCTCGCAGCGAACGGCGGCAAGCTTGCGATTACGGCGACCGACCTCGAGGTGGAGTTGGTGGCGATGGCGGAGATCAAATCCGCGGCAGACGGTCGCGTGACCGTACCTGGACGCAAGTTGCTCGACATTTGCCGGTCGTTGCCGGAAGGCGTCACTCTAACGCTCAGCCAGGATGGCGATCGCATGACCGTGAAAGCCGGCAGAAGTCGCTTCGTGCTGGCGACACTGCCGGCCAGCGACTTTCCGGTTATCGACGAGCTTAATCAGCAGCAGGGTTTCAGCCTTTCACAGGCCGACCTTCGTCGCCTCCTGGACAAGACCCATTTTTCGATGGCGCAACAGGACGTGCGCTATTACCTCAATGGCATGTTGATGGAAACGGACGGGAAAATGCTGCGAACGGTCGCGACTGACGGCCATCGTCTGGCATTGTGCGAAATGGATCTACCCAGCAAGGCGACCGGTCAACAGGTCATCGTGCCACGCAAAGGCGTCCTGGAATTGCAGCGTCTGCTTGGCACCGCGGGTGATGTCCAGATCACGATTGGCAGTAATCACATTCGCGCCCAGATCGGCGACGTTCGCTTCACTTCGAAGCTAATTGACGGCAGGTTCCCGGAATATAGCCGCGTCATTCCGAGCGCACCACCCCGCTCCGTGGTGGCCGACCGGGAACTCTTGCGCTCTGCCTTGCAGCGGACCGCCATTCTGGCCAACGAGAAGTACCGCGGCATCCGGTTTGCTCTCAAGAAGGACCAACTGACGCTGCAGGCGCATAACCCGGAGCAGGAAGAAGCCGAAGAGCAAGTTGAGGTCAGCTACAAGGGCGACGAGCTCGAGGTGGGCTTCAACGTTGGTTATCTGCTGGACGCCATCGCGGCGATCGATGGCAACGAAGTTGAGCTGGGAGTGACGGACGGCAACTCGAGCTGCCTGGTGAGGTCGCCGGGTACCTCCAGCGCGCGCTACGTCGTGATGCCGATGCGCCTGTAAGAGCCGGATGCCTCTCGGCACTTTTCGGGCCGAGCGGTTTCGCTGCCTGGCCGATGTCGAGCTGGAGCTCGATCCCGGCGCCAATTTATTCGTCGGGCCTAACGCCTCCGGGAAGACCAGCCTTCTCGAAGCCGCCTTTTTCCTGAGCCGTGGGCGCTCTTTCCGCTGCCGGAAACGCGATTCCCTGATCGCGTACGGCGCAGAGTCGTTCCTGTTGACCGGCAAGGCTCTGGGTACGGCCGGTCCGACTGCGTTGGGCGTCCGGGCGAACCGCAGCGGGACCGAGTGGCATGTCGGCGGAGCGCCGGCGGCTGGCAGCGCGGAAACTGCCGAGCGGTTCCCCGCACAGATCGTCGACCCCGAGGTCCACAAGTTGCTGGAGGAAGGTCCAGGGCGCCGGCGCCGTTTCCTGGACTGGGGCGTGTTCCACGTGGAACACGGATTCCTGCCGAACTGGCGCCGCTACCACCAGGCTCTTCGGCAACGCAATGCGGCCCTCAAGCAAGAGGCCAGTGACACTGATCTAGCCGCTTGGGAGCAAGAGCTCTCCGTCAGCGGCGAGCTACTGGCTGCCCAACGCGATGCCTATCTCGGGCGCCTGGCGGATCCACTCGCCTTGATTGGAACCGCTTTACTGGATGCCCCCATTCGATTGATCCATCACCGCGGCTGGGACGCGGAGCGACCGCTGCTTGAGGCCATGGCCAAAGATCGTCGTCGGGACCGGCGATATCGTGCGACACAATTGGGCCCACATCGCGGCGATGTCGTGGTCCAGGTCGAAGATCGACCGGCCAAGGATCACGTGTCCCGCGGCCAGCAGAAGTTGGTTGCCGCCGGCCTCATGTTGGCGCAGCTCCAGCTGCAGGAGCAGGAAAGGCCGGGGCGCTCCGCGCTGTTGCTCGATGACCCGGCCGCGGAACTCGACGGCGAGAATCTCTCCCGCTTGATGGCGCTTGTGCGCAGAGCGTCTGCGCAGCTTTGGGTGACTTCACTGAAGCCGGAAATATCCGAGCATTTGGGAGCGGCGAGGGTGTTCCACGTGAAACACGGTGAGATAAGGGATTTTTAGCGCCATGATGACAGCATGATCGAAGGAGATAGACGCTGTTAGCGTCACGATCGCGACATAGAGTGGGAAAAGCACCCACGGACGAGGCATGCAGCAACGTCCAATTGCAAATCGAATGGCGCAGCGAGAGCATTTCCGGGATACCAGCGCGCCACGCAAAGGCGCGCGATGACCGGGGCGCGGCGCCGTTACACTGACCCGGTTTTTCGGCCCGCTCGCCTCAGGACCAACAGCATGCGAACTCCACGCCCATTGGCACTGTGCCTCGTCCTTTCCATTTCCCTATTGACGCTTGCCAGTTGCGATCGCGGGTCGGATTCCCCGGCGGATTCGGCGAACGCTAAAGCGGCAAATCCTGCGCTCGGTGCGCGCTGGCAGTATCCGCGCGAGCGCGAAGTGAACGGCCGCAAGGTGATCGTCTACGCGCCGCAGATCCGCACCTGGGATGAGTTCAAGCATTTCACTGCACAGGTTGCGGTGGAATCCACCGATCCAGCGGCGGCCGCGCGCTATGCGGTCCTCGACCTGTCGGGCGACACGGTCGTTGATCGCGAGACGCGCCTGGTGCGTGTGGCGCAGCCGAAAGTCGATCGCGTGACGTTTTCCGGCGGCCAGGGTTCGGTCGAACACGAGAACCGCATCCGCACCGTGGTGGAGAGCGAACCGCTCGAGATTCCGCTCGACGTGTTCCTCTACTACCTGGCCGACGGCGTGCTGGAGTCTCCGCCTCCCGCCGGATTCAACGACACTCCGCCGCCAATCTACGTGTTGGAGTCGCCTGCTTTTCTGCTGTTCGTCAACGGCGAGGCGGTCGCAACCGCGGTCGGGGACAGTGGCCTCGAGCTCATCGGCAACGCCAATTTCCCTGTTTTCCGCGACACGAAGAGCGGCACGTACTACCTGCTCTCGGGCGATTATCGCTATTCCTCGGCAAAGCTGGCCGGTCCCTGGGGCACGATCGGCGAGTTGCCGTCGGCGTTCCGCAAGATCCCGGCGCGGGGCGAGTTCGCGACGCTCGCGGCCGTCGTCGCGACGCCGCCCAAGTCCGGCGCCGCGCCTACGATCATCACCACGTTCAAGCCAGCCGAGATCGTCGTGCTCGATGGCAAGCCGCGGGGTCGCGAGATCGCGGGCACCGACGGGCTCGAGTCGATCGTGAACACGGAAAGCCCGCTGTTCCGCCTCGAAGGCACGTATTACCTGCTGGTCGCAGGCCGCTGGTTCTCGACCAAGGACCTGCAGCGCGGGCCGTGGAAGTTCACGATGCCGTTGCCCGATGCGTTTGCGCGCATCCCGGAAAGCGATGAAGACGCGGACGTTCGCGCATCCGTGCCAGGCACGCTGGAGGCGCGTCGCGCCGTGCTGGAGGCGCAAGTGCCGGAGACGAAGACCGTGAAGGCGGGCGCGGCGCCGGACATCGCTGTCGCCTACGCGGGCGGCGAGGCGAAGTTCGAACCGATCCCGCAGACGCAGGTCGCACGCGCGGTCAACACCGCCAACGACATCATCCAGTACGGCGACAAGTACTACCTGTGCTACGAGGGCATGTGGTACGTGGCGGACAAGCCGACAGGTCCGTGGGCTGCGACGGCTGACGTTCCCGCTGCCGTCTACGAGATCCCGCCGAGTTCGCCGGCCTATCCGGTAACGCAGGTCATCGTGAACACCAACGATGACGGTGACGTCGAGTCGAGCTACGACGGAGCCTATGCCGCGGGCATGTTTATCGGATTCGGCGTCGCGTATTACGGTACCGGCTATTACTACCCGCCGTACTATTACGGAGGTTATTACTACCCGTACTACGGCGGCTCGTACGGCCACGGTAGCTGGTACAACCCGAACACCGGCGGCTATGGATCTCGCTCGGTCTATTACGGGCCGTACGGCGGCTACAGCTATAACCAGGGCTACAACCCGAAGACGGGTCGCAGCAGCTACGTCGAGACCGCCTGGGACGGCGACGAGTGGGCGAGTTCCGGCGGGACCTACAACCCGCGCACCGGCATCTCGACCGACACCGACCGCCACTACAGCGAAGATTCGAACAAGATGAAGATGGACAGGACCATCGAGGGGCCCGGTGGCCGCGAGATGGACGTCAAGAAGACGACCGACTTCGACACCGGCACGCGTACGACGGAACGCAACACCAGCGGTGGCGGCAGCTCGGAAATCACGCGCCAGCGGCAGGCGGGTGGCGGCTACACGACCGACGGCTCGATCGAGACCGCGGGCGGCAAGAGCGCCACGATTTCCGGCGAGCACGAGCGCGGCAAAGGTTCGACGACGATCACGGGCGAGGGTGGGGCGAGCAGCACGGTCGATCGCGAGCGCCTGGAAGGGGGCGGCGTGAAGCGCGAAGGCGAGTTCACCGGCCAGGGTGGCCAGAGCGTCAGCACGGACACGGTGCGCCAGGGCGACCGCAGCGTGACCAAGGCGGAAGGCTCCGGCGGCGGCAGCGCCATTTCTGCTTCCGGCGGCGTCGGTGACCGGACCACGATCGCACAAAGCGGCAGCGGCGACGTCTATGCCGGCCACGACGGCAACGTCTACCGCAAGACGGACGACGGTTGGCAGCAACACAACGATGGCGGCTGGTCCGATGTGGACGTTCCGGATCGGCCCGCTGATGGCGAAAGGCCCGGGCTCGGGGAAGGCGGGCGGACGGGAGCCGCCGAGGGCGGCTTGTCGCGGGACCAGATCGATACTGCTCGCGCCGACGGCGGGCGAACCGCGAACACGCCGAGCTACGGCGGCAGCGGCAGCCTGGAATCGCGCGGCAGCGGCGATGCGTACGGTGATCGGGCACGTAGCGCCGGGGGAACTGCGTCGCGGCCAACGACGTCCAACACTCACCAGCAACTCAACCGCGACGCGGCGGCGCGCAACGGCGGCTACCAGAACTACCAGCGGCGGTCAGCGCCGAGATCGACCGGCATGAGCCGCGGCGGCGCGCGGCCGCGGCGCAGATAATCGAACAACAGGTGCAACCATGATTCACGCATGCATTCGCGGACTCGGCGCCGCACTTTGCCTGATGGCCTTCTCAGCCATCGCACAGGATTCGGGTAACTGGGACGGCCTGGTCCAGGTCAAGCCCAAGCGGCTGGACGCCGTGTTCCTGCTGCCGGGTGCGGACTTCCGCACCTACAAGAAAGTCATGATGGACCCGGTCGAAGTCGCGTTCGAGAAGGACTGGCTGCGCGACTACAACCGCGAAACGACGATGTCGCAGCGGCTCACCGAGGAAGACCTCGAGCGGATCATGCAGGCCGCGCGTGAGGGGTTCACCGAAATCTTCACCGAGGCTTACCAGAAAGCGGGGATGGAGCTCGTGACCGCACCGGGCGCGGACGTGCTGCGGCTGCGGCCCGGCGTGGTCGATCTCTTCGTCAGTGCGCCCGACACCATGACCGCCGGCCGTTCGCGCACCTACTCGATGGAGGCCGGCCACGCAACGCTGTTCCTGGAAGCCCGCGACTCGACAACCGGGGCGCTGCTCGGACGTGCGCTGGACAAGCGCGCGACTCGCAACTCCGGGCAAGTGCAGGTCTCGAACCGGGTCACCAACAGCGCCGATTTCCGTATGCTGTTCAAGCAATGGGCGGACATCAGCATCAAGGGGTTCGAGGAATTGCGCGAACATTCGCCGGTTCCGGCCGACTTGAAGCCCGGCCAGAAACTTCAGAACTGAGTTGATGCCCATGCACATCCGAAATGCGCGGCTGGTTCCGGCCGCCGTGGGCGCGTTCGCGCTGTCGCTCACTGGCGGAGCGGCGCGCGCGGAAAGCACGGATCTCGACTGGGTCGCAATCGCCTATGTGTGGGCCGCGGAGATCGGCGTCGACACACGGGACACCAGCGTCTCCGTCGATTTCAGCGACGTGATAGACAAGCTCGAGATGGGTTTCCAGGGACACATGGAGACCCAGGCGGACACGGTCGGTGGCTTCGTGGACATCAGCATCATGAACGTCGGCGACAATTCCAGTCGCGAGTTTGTTGACCTGAATTCGGACCTCGACATGACGGCCATGGACCTGGCGCTGGTGTGGAGTCCGGGACCGGAGCGCATGACCGGCTTCGAGGTGTTCGGTGGCCTGCGGTACATCGACATGGATTTCGAGCTGGTGGTGGATCCCATCCCGCCGAGTCCGCCGGAATCGCGCACTGGCCTGGACTCGAGCTTCACGGATTTCCTCGTCGGTGCGCGCTACATCGCGCCGCTCAATGACCACTGGCGCCTGACCTTCACCGGGGACGTTTCGGGCGGTGACTCGGAAGGGACGTGGAGCCTCGGCGCTTTCGCCGGTTACCGGACCGGCCCGCACCACTTCATCGCGGGTTACCGGCACTTCGAAATGGAGTTCGAAGGCAGCGGCGACCGCCTCGTGACTCAGACTTTTTCGGGCCCGCTGGTCGCCTACGGCTTGAGTTTCTGAAGGGGGTCCAGACGAACGGCAAGCAACTGAAAAACAAGCAAAAAGCCGGATTTTTCTGATACAATTTCCGGCTTATGCAGGAAGGCTCCGGGACCCCCCCTAACGACACCTACGATTCCACCAAAATCAAGGTGTTGAAGGGCCTCGAGGCGGTCCGCAAGCGCCCCGGCATGTACATCGGCGACACCGACGACGGCACGGGCCTGCACCACATGGTTTTCGAGGTCGTCGACAACTCGATCGACGAGGCCCTGGCCGGCCATTGCGACCGCATCGTGGTCACCATTCACGCCGACGAATCCGTAACGGTCACGGACAACGGCCGCGGTATCCCGACCGATATCCACAAGGAAGAGAACCGCTCGGCGGCCGAGGTCATCATGACCGTGCTGCACGCCGGCGGTAAGTTCGACGACAACTCCTACAAGGTTTCCGGCGGCCTGCACGGCGTCGGCGTGTCCGTGGTCAACGCCCTGTCCGGCGCGCTGACGCTCACCATCGCGCGCGACGGCAAGCTCCACCGCCAGCAGTACAAGATGGGCGAGCCTCAGGGGCCGCTCTCGGTCGTCGGCACCACCACGGAGCGGGGCACGACCATCCGCTTCAAGCCCAGCAACACGATTTTCACCAACACGACGTTTTCGTACGACTGGCTCGCGAAGCGCCTGCGGGAGCTCTCATTCCTGAACTCGGGGGTGCGCATCGAGCTGGTGGACGAGCGCGAGGACAAGAACGACGTGTTCGAGCACCAGGGCGGCGTCTCGGCCTTCGTGCAGTACCTGAACCGCAGCCGTACCGCCATCCACCCGAACATCTTCTACTTCCAGAGCCAGGAAGGGCCGATCTCGGTCGAGGTGGCCGCGCAGTGGAACGACTCCTACCAGGAGTCCATGTACTGCTACACCAACAACATCCCGCAGAAGGACGGCGGCACCCACCTCGCCGGCTTCCGCGCCGCCCTGACGCGCAAGATCAACGAGTTCATCGAGAAAGAGGGCCTCGCTAAGCGCGAGAACGTCTCGCTCACCGGCGACGACGCACGCGAGGGCATGACCGCGATCCTCTCGCTCAAGATGCCGGACCCGAAGTTCTCCTCGCAGACCAAGGACAAGCTGGTCTCCTCGGAAGTGAAGGGCGCGGTCGAGTCCGCCGTCGCCCAGAAGCTCGGCGAGTTCCTGCTCGAGCGCCCGGCGGACGCCCGGGCCATCTGCGCCAAGATCATCGACGCCGCCCGCGCCCGCGAGGCGGCCCGCAAGGCGCGCGAGATGACCCGCAGGAAGGGCGCGCTCGACTCCTCGGGGCTGCCCGGCAAGCTCGCGGACTGCCAGGAGAAGGACCCGGCCAAGAGCGAGATCTTCCTGGTCGAAGGGGAATCTGCGGGAGGTTCAGCGAAACAGGGCCGCGACCGGCGCACCCAGGCCGTACTGCCGCTCAAGGGCAAGATCCTGAACGTCGAGAAGGCCCGGTTCGACAAGATGCTCTCGTCCCAGGAGGTCGTGACGCTCATCAGCGCGCTCGGGACCGGCATCGGCGCAGGCGACTTCGACGTCGCAAACCTGCGCTATCACCGCGTGATCATCATGACCGACGCGGACGTTGACGGCAGCCACATCCGCACCCTGCTGCTGACCTTCTTCTACCGGCAGATGCCCGTTCTAATCGAGCGCGGGCACGTGTACATCGCCCAGCCGCCGCTGTTCAAGATCAAGCGCGGCAAGCAGGAGATGTACGTGAAGGACGAGGCCGAACTCGACCAGCTGCTGTTGACCAACGCACTTGACAGCGCGGCCCTGCACGTGAACCCGGATGCACCGCCGCTTTCTGGCTCGGCGCTCGAGATGCTCGCCCGCCAGTACATGGAGGTGAAAGCGATCATCAGCCGCTGGTCGCGCCGCTATGACCGGCGCCTGCTCGAGCAGCTCCTTGCCATGCGCCCGGTCGGCGAGCAGCAGTTCGCCGACGCCGCCTGGCTCGAGGGCTGGGTTACGGAACTGGAGGCGAGGCTCAACGCCGACGGCAGCCTCGTGCACAGCTACAAGCTCGCCGTGCGCCGGAACGAGGCCGGAGAGCCCGAGCGTGTGGATGTCTCGCGCACCGAGCATGGCGTCACGACCGAGAAGCACCTGCAGCCGGAGTTCTTCGTGTCGGCCGAGTACGGCCGGATCGCCGAACTCGGCACGACCCTGACTGACTTCATCGGCGCCGGCGCGTTCGTCTCGCGCGACGGCGAGCGCCAGGAAATCTCGGGTTTCCCCGAAGCGGTCACCTGGCTGCTCGAACAGGCGCGCAAGGGGCAGGCAATCCAGCGCTACAAAGGACTCGGCGAGATGAACCCGGGACAGCTCTGGGAGACGACCATCAATCCCGAAGTGCGGCGGCTCCTGCAGGTGCGCATCGAAGACGCGGTCGCCGCCGACGACATCTTCACGACCCTGATGGGTGACGCGGTGGAGCCACGCCGCGAGTTCATCGAGAAGAACGCGCTTTACGTCACCAACCTCGACGTCTGATCAGGCCAGCGACCCCGTTTATTGAGACGCGGTTCACGAAGCTACGCCGCTGAAATGTGACTTAAGCTACCGGGCGGTTGCCGTGACATCGCTAGGGTGACGCTCTGGAAAACCCCCTGTCTCACGTTTAACGGAGATGTGAACATGAAATGCGCAAGGGTATTGAGCCCGCTGCTGCTGTGTGCCGGGCTCGGGCTTGCCGCTTCGGCCCACGCTGAGGGCTGGTATGTCGTCGTATTCGGCGGCGAAGCGAGTTCCGAAGGCCTCGACCAGAACGAGCTCGACGCCGGCCTCGTGGACGGCGGGTTCGCTCTCCAGTCTTCTGCGCTGGACGACAGCGATACCGGGTTCGGCGCGACGCTCGGTTACCAGGTGAACGAGAACTTCGCCGCCGAGCTTTCGTACGTCGACCTCGGCGAGTCGTCGTACCAGGCCACCAACGGGCAGGCGAGTCCTGCCAATGAGTCCGCCTCCCTGGAAACTTCCGCGGCCGGGCCGGTGTTCTCGCTCCTCGGGATCCTGCCGATCGGCGAGCGTTTCGAGGTGTACGGACGCGCCGGACTTGCGCTGATGGATGCCGACGGCGAGGCCACGATCACGATCGGCGACGAGGTGACGACGGTCAGCGACTCGACCACGCGCTCGAACGCGCTGGTCGGCCTGGGCGGCCAGTTCAACATCGGTGAACGGTTCGGCGTCCTGCTCGAGTGGAACCACTACATCGATGTCGGGAGCGAGGAAATCGTGGGCGAGAGCGACATCGACCTGTTCACGCTCGGCCTGCGCTACAACTTCCGCTAACCGGGCAATCTACGGATGCGCGCCCGTCAGGGCGCGCATCTTTCCTTCGATCCAGTCCTGTACTTCCGCATTCAGCTGGCGCGGGTCGCGGC
Organism: uncultured Gammaproteobacteria bacterium; assembly: GCA_963817195.1. GTDB lineage: Bacteria > Pseudomonadota > Gammaproteobacteria > Steroidobacterales > Steroidobacteraceae > SCUD01. Next base: position 59,132 of record CAWFNJ010000013.1, on the reverse strand, counting down.
CGGCTGCCTCGATCGCGGGCCCGATCGCGACGCGCACGACGCCCGGCTTCTTGATCAGGCCGCGCCGCGGCCAGTAGTCGCCCGCATTGTGTGCCACCGGGACGAGTTTCACGCCCGCCTGCGAGGCGAGCAGGGCGCCCGACATCCCGTACTTGCGCGTCTCGCCCGGGGCCATGCGAGTGCCTTCCGGAAAGATGAGGACCCAGATGCCGGCGGCGAGCCGCTCGCGGCCGAGGTCGAGTACCTGGTTTACCGCGCGGTGTCCCGCGCCGCGGTCAATGGCGATGCACTTCAGGAGCCATGACGCCCAGCCGACGAGCGGGATCCAGAGGATCTCCCGCTTCAGCACCCAGGCCTGCGGCGGGAAAACGATCATCTGCGCCATGGTTTCCCAGGTCGAGGTGTGCTTCCACATCGTGACGTGGGCGCCCTCGCGCGGAATGTGTTCGCTTCCCTCCATCACCCACTCGAGTCCGCACAGGACTTTCAGCAGCCAGAGATTGGTGTGTGCCCAGGCGCGGGCGAAGCGGTAGAGCGCCCGGAAGGGCAGCCATCCGAACAGCACGATCGCGAATCCGAAGGCCAGGGAATCGAGAAACAGGGCCGTCGTGTAGGTGAGCGACAGGATCCATTGAACGGCCGGGATCCTGCGCCACTTCGGGATGCTTGCGGCCATCCGTACGATGCGGGTATCAGCCCGGCAGCCGGGACAGGTTGGCGATGTGCAGGAACAGGCGCGAGAGCGCGGCGAGGAGCGCGAGCCGGTTCGCGCGCACGCGCACGTCGTCCGTCATCACCATGACCTGGTCGAAGAAGGTATCGACAGCGGGCCGAAGTGACGCGAGGCGCGTCAGCGCATCCGAATAACGTCGCGCGGTGACCAGCCGCTCGACATCCAGCCTGAGCGCCTCGACGTCGGTCGCGAGCCGGCGTTCCGCGGGATCGGCGAGCAGGCCCGGGTCCACGCGCGGGCTCGGCTGCTCGCCGGCTTTCTTCAGGATGTTCGCGATGCGCTTGTTCGCGGCGGTGAGCCCAGCCGCGTCCGGCAAGGCGAGGAATCCTGCGAGCGCTCGCAGGCGGTGGTCGAAGTCGAGCGGTGACGCGGGTCGGGTGTCGAGCACCGCGTCGAACATCTCGGTGGTGACGCCGCCGCCTGCTTCGAGGTACCAGGCGCGCAGGCGCTCCATCATGTAGCCGTAGATCTCCTCGGCCAGGGCCTCGGCCGGCGGCTTGCCGCCGAGGCGGACGACATCGGCGGTCACCGAGTCGAGCGCCGCGCGGATGAGCTCCCGCAAGTCGAGCGCGATGCCGGTCTCGATCAGGATCCTGAGGACGCCGATCGCAGCGCGGCGCAGGCCATAGGGGTCCCTGGTACCGGTCGGTTTCTGGCCGATCGCGAAGATGCCGACCAGGGTATCGAGCTTGTCGGCCACCGCGAGCGCAAGGCCGGCGCCCGAGGCCGGCAGGGCGTCGCCGGCAAAGCGGGGCAGGTATTGCTCGGCGAGGGCAGTGGCAACATCTTCCGACTCGCCATCGTGGCGCGCGTAGTAGCGGCCCATCACGCCCTGCAGCTCGGGAAACTCGCCCACCATCGCCGTCAGCAGGTCGCACTTGGCGAGCTCGGCCGCTCGTTGCGCGGCGCCAGCGTCGAAGCCTGCGACCCGCGCAATCTGGCCGGCAAGGGCCGTAACCCGCGCGGTCTTGTCGGCCAGCGAGCCGAGCTGCGCCTGAAAGGTGACGGCGGCTTGCGCCTCGCGCCGGGCGGCGAGGCTGGTCTTTCGGTCGGCGGCATAGAAAAAGGCGGCGTCGGCGAGCCGCGGCCGGACCACGCGTTCGTTGCCGGCGCGCACCTGAGCCGGATCCTTGCTCTCGAGGTTGGCGACGGCGACGAAGCGGGGCATCAGCGCCCCGTCGGGGCCGCGCACCGGGAAGTAGCGCTGGTGATCCTGCATGGTCGCGATCAGCACCTCGGGCGGCAGCTCGAGGAAGCGCGGCTCGAAGCCGCCCACGAGCGGCACCGGCCACTCAGTCAGGGCCGTCACCTCGTCCAGCACGCCGGGGTCCACGATGGCCGTGCCGCCTTCCTTTTCCGCCGCGGCGATAACGGCCGCAAGGATCCGCGCGCGGCGGGCCTCGAAATCGGCGCGCACGTAGCCCTTCTCCAGGGCCCCGAGGTAGCCGCCCGGGGAGCGCAGTGCAATCGGCTTCCGGGTGTGGAAGCGATGCCCGCGCGTCATGCGCCCGGAGGCGATGCCGAGGATCTCGCCCGGCACGACGGCGTCGCCGTGCAGCATGACGACCCAGTGCACGGGCCGCACGAACTCGGCCTGGCCGTCGCCCCAGCGCATACGTCGGGCGATCGGAAGCGTATCGAGCGCCGCCTGGACGATGCCGGGCAGGAGCTTGGCAGCGGGCTCGCCCGCCCGCGTGGTCCGGCAGAACAAGGACTCGCCCCGGTTGTCGCTGATGCGCGTGAGCTCCTCGACCTTGACGCCACAGGACTCGGCGAAGGCGCTTGCGGCGCGCGTCGGCTTGCCCGCGGCATCGAAAGCGGCGGAAACCGGCGGGCCGCGACGCTCGACGCGCTGCTCCGGCTGCCGGTCGAGGAGCTTGCGCACGCAGACTGCGAGGCGGCGTGGCGTGAACCAGGCCTGGGTCGCGCCGTGCGAGAGGCTTGCGGCCTCGAGACCCGCGACGATGCCGGAGCGGAAGGCCTCGCCGAGCGCGGCGAGGCTCTTGGGCGGCATCTCCTCCGCGCCGATTTCGACCAGGAAGTCGTGGCGGTTCATTTCGGCCGCTTCTTCATGCGGACCGTGGCCTCGGCACCGTTGTCGGAGGGGACAGTCGGCTTCGACTTGAGCAGCGGGAAGCCGGCGGCTTCGCGGCTGCGCGTAATAGGCACCCGCGACGGCGCGCGCCAGCGCGCGCACGCGCAGGATGTAGCGCTGCCGCTCGGTGACGCCGATCGCCTTGCGTGCATCGAGCAGATTGAAGACGTGCGAGGCCTTCAGGGTCTGCTCGTAGGCCGGCAGCGGCAGCGCGGCCTCGATCAGCGCCTTGCAGTTCTTTTCGCGCTGCTCGAACTCGGCGAACAGCGAGGCCGTGTCGGCGAGCTCGAAGTTGAACGTGGACTGCTCGACCTCGTTCTGGTGGTAGACGTCACCGTAGGTGACGCGTCCCTGCGGCCCGTCGGCCCAGAGCAGGTCATAGACGCTCTCGACGCCCTGCAGGTACATCGCGAGCCGCTCGAGGCCGTAGGTGATCTCGCCCATCACGGGCCGGCAATCGAGCCCGCCCGCCTGCTGGAAATAGGTGAACTGCGTGACTTCCATGCCGTTCAGCCACACCTCCCAACCGAGACCCCAGGCGCCGAGCGTCGGCGATTCCCAGTTGTCCTCGACGAGGCGCAGGTCATGCACCAGCGGGTCGATGCCGAGCGCCGTGAGCGAGCCGAAGTAGCGCTCGATGATGTCGTCGGGCGAGGGCTTCATCACGACCTGGAACTGGTAGTAATGCTGGAGCCGGAACGGGTTGTCGCCATATCGGCCGTCCGTAGGCCTCCGGCTCGGCTGCACGTACGCGGCATTCCAGGGCTCCGGGCCGAGCGCGCGCAGGAAAGTCGCCGGTGTGGAAAGTGCCGGCGCCGACTTCCATGTCGTAGGGCTGCAGCAGAACGCATCCCTCGGCCGCCCAATATTGCTGCAGCGCAAGGATCAGGTCCTGGAACGTCCGCGGCAGGGATTTTTCGACTTGTCTGGCCATGGATCGCCGGGCAGAAAACGACCGCCAAGTATAGCGGTCGGCGTCCGGCTACTCGGACGCGCGGAGGCGATCGAGATGTTCCAGTGCGACCGGGGGTGCGAGTGGCGTCAAGTGATACGGGCCGCCGCAGGTCTTGCCCGCGCTTTCTGCAGCCGAGGCGGCCATGTCGCCGGCGACAGAACCGGTGGCCACTACGGCAGGCGAAGCACTGCCGACGGCGGCTCCGCCTGCCAGGACACCGATGGTGCCCGCGGCGATATTGGACGGGCGGACCTTGGCATCGAAGTACCGCGTATCTCCCGCCTCGATCTACGAGCGCCAGCTTGCAGGTACCGAAGAAGCGGTTATCGGCGGATATCTCGAGGATCACCTTGCCGTCGGGGACGTCCCGACGAGGAAACCGCCGTAGGCCAGCTTGCCAGTGATCCTGATCGTCGATGCGCAGGACCATTCGGTTGAGACTGGCGTCGTCATAGCGCTGGTCAGGTCGCAGGAAGACGATGCGCGCATCGTTGGGGCTCGGTGCCCCGATATCGAACAACGTCTCGGAATAGGTCGCGCCTTCGGCGGTCACGCAGCTCGCCAAGGCGCCGGCGGCGAGCCCGACAGCCGCGAAACTGGCCAGACAGCGCTTTGGTTCGCATGGCGGACTTCCGGCCGGATCTTACGCCTGCCGGTGCGCCTGCCGCCAGTGCCAGGAGGGGTTGCAGCTCTGACCGCGGTCAGCTCGCGCCAGCGCCCGGCCGGCAGGTCGCCGAGGCGGATGTGCATGATGCGGGTGCGCACCAGGCGCTTCACGCGCCAGCCGAGCGCCGAGCACATGCGGCGGACCTGGCGGTTGAGGCCCTGCGTGAGGACGATACGGAAGGTATCGGCGCGCACACGGGTGACCTTGGCGGGCTTGGTCTTCTCGCCGCCGATGCGCACGCCCTTCCCCATCATCGCGAGGAAGTTGTCGGTGACGTCCGGCTCGACCGTCACGAGGTATTCCTTCTCATGGCCGTGCTCCTCGCGCAGCACCTCGTTCACGATGTCGCCGTCGTTGGTGAGGAGGATGAGTCCCTCCGAGTCCTTGTCGAGGCGGCCGATCGGAAAGATGCGCTCGGCGTGGCCGACGAAGTCCACGATGTTGCCGGGCACGTCGCGCTCGGTCGTCGACGTGATGCCGCGCGGCTTGTGGAGCGCGATGTAGACGCCGCGCTTGCGCGCGGGCAGCGGCTTGCCATCGACGCGCACGTCGTCGCCCTGCCCGACCTTGCGTGCCGAGCGCGCCCGGCGCGCCATTGACCGTGACCCGGCCGGCAGCGATCCAGGCGTCCGCCTCGCGTCGGGAGCAGATGCCGCTTTCGCTGATGAACTTGTTGAGCCGCATCGGGCGGCGATTGTGCCGAGCGATGGCACGAAAGTCGTCGCACCGATTCGGTGCGTGATCTTTCATGCATGCACTATTATAGTGCGGTGCAGATACTGTTGGCTGGGCAGATTCATGTAACTAATTGAAACACACAGTGTTTCTGAATCATGTCGTGTGGCATGATCCTTGCACCATGATGGGGATCGCGATCAACCGCGGATGAACTAGGGAGATTTCCATGACCCCGGCCGACGTCGTCAAATTCATCGAAGCAAAAGAAGCCCGCTACTGCGACCTGCGCTTCACCGACACGCGCGGCAAGGAGCAGCACGTGACCATCCCGACGCGGTTGGTGGACGAAGACTTCTTCGTCGACGGCAAGATGTTCGACGGTTCCTCGATCGCGGGATGGAAGGGCATCAACGAGTCCGACATGATCCTGATGCCGGACCCCTCGACGGCGATGATCGACCCGTTCTTCGAGGAGACGACCCTCCTCCTGCGCTGCGACATCGTCGAGCCGACGACCATGCAGGGCTACAACCGCGATCCGCGCTCGCTCGCGAAGCGCGCCGAGGCCTACCTCAAGTCGACGGGCATTGCCGAGTCCTGCCTGTTCGGCCCGGAGAACGAGTTCTTCATCTTCGACAGCGTGCGCTGGACCAACGAGATGCACGGCTGCAGCTACAGCATCGATTCCGTGCAGGGCGCGTGGAACTCCGGCACCGGCTACGACGCCGGCAACATGGGCCACCGGCCGGGCGTCAAGGGCGGCTACTTCCCGGTGCCGCCGGTCGACCGTTTCCAGGACCTGCGCACCGCGATGTGCCAGGCCTGCGAGGAGCTCGGACTCAAGGTCGAGGTGCACCACCACGAGGTGGCGACCGGCGGCCAGGGCGAGATCAACGTGTCGGCGAACACCCTGACCAAGAAGGGCGACGAGGTCCAGATCCTGAAGTACGCGCTCTGGAACGTCGCGCACGGCTACGGCAAGACGCTCACCTTCATGCCGAAGCCGCTGGTCGGCGACAACGGCAGCGGCATGCACGTCCACCAGTCGCTGCAGAAGGACGGCAAGAACATCTTCGCCGGCGAGCGCTACGCAGGCCTCTCGGACATCGCGCTCTACTACATCGGCGGCATCATCAAGCACGCGAAGGCGATCAACGCCTTCACCAACCCGGGCACGAACAGCTACAAGCGCCTGGTGCCGGGTTTCGAAGCGCCGGTCATGCTTGCCTACAGCGCGAGGAATCGCAGCGCGTCGATCCGCATTCCGTGGGTGTCGAGCCCGAAGGGCCGCCGCATCGAGGTGCGCTTCCCCGATTCGCTCGCGAACCCGTACTTCGCATTCGCGTCGATGCTGATGGCGGGACTCGACGGCATCCAGAACAAGATCCATCCGGGCGAGGCCTCGGACAAGGACCTGTACGACCTGCCGCCCGAGGAGGCGAAGAACATTCCGGAGGTCTGTCACTCGCTCGACATGGCGCTCGAGCATCTCGATCGCGACCGCGAGTTCCTGAAGCGCGGCGGCGTGTTCAGCGACGACCTGATCGACGCGTACATCGGGCTGAAGCAGAGCGAAGTGACGCGTTTCCGCATGTCGACGCATCCGGTGGAGCTCGACATGTACTTCAGCCTCTGAGACGCAGGTCACACTTTGTCAGCCCGGTGCGGCAGGGGCTATGCTTGTCACCATGCGCAGCATACTGATCCTCGCCGGACTGGCAGTGTCCCTGGCAGCCGCATCACAGGACATCTACCGCTGGGTGGACAAGGACGGCGTCGTCCACTTCTCGGACCAGCCCGGCGCCGCAAACGCGGTGCTGATCAAGGTCATCGAGCCGAACTCCTTCGAGTCGGAGGACGCGGGCGGCGGGGACGCTGCAGCACGGCACGGAAACGAACGAACCGGACGAGGACGTCTCGCCGTACCAGACACTGTCGATCGTCTCGCCGACCCCCGACCAGGTGTTCTTCGGCGCGGATGCCGTGGTCATGGCGACGGCGGAGCTCGACGGCACGCTGCGCCCGGGCCACTCGGTGGTGTTTTTCCTGAACGGCAACCGCCATCCGGCGTCGGGACTCAGCGCGGAATTTCCGAACCTCGCGCGCGGCAGCTACTTCCTGCGCGCGAGCATCCTCGACCAGGCCGGGAAGCCCGTGGTCTCGAGCCAGCAGACCAGCTTCCACGTGCGCCAGCCGTCGATCAACTCGCCGCAGAGCCCGCAGGCGCCGAGGCCGCAGCCGCCGAGGCCGCCGAGGCCCGTGCCCACGCCGGGGCGCTAGCGCGCTCACCGACCGCCGCCGCGGCGCGGGAGCCGCGCCATGGCGGATGAAGCGCAGGCGCGCTCCGCGCCCGATCCCGCCGCCATTCCCGACCTGCTCGCCACGGCAATTCTCGTGGTTGACGCGCGATCCGAAGTCGCCTGGCTCAACCAGGCCGCAGCGGCCCTGCTCGCGACCAGTCCCGGTGCCGCCCGCGGACGGCCGCTCGCCACGCTCATCGCCGACGCCGACGTGATCGACGCGCCTGCTCGCGCGCAGCCGCGGGAGCCACGAGCCGCTAGCGCTGCGCGGCGTACCGCTCGTGCCCGCCGCGCGCGCGGATGCGCGCTACCAGGTGGACGTGACGCTGACGCCGCTCGCGGCCGCGATGCCGGGCGGCGTGCTGGTCGAAATCGCCGACACCACCCAGCCCTCGCGCATGACGCGCGACGCGGCCCTGCTCGTGCAGCAGGGCGGCAGCCGCGTGATGGCGCGCCAGCTCGCGCACGAGATCAAGAACCCGCTCGGCGGGCTGCGCGGCGCAGCGCAACTGCTGGAGCGCGAGCTGCCGACCGAGGAGCTGCGCGAGTACACGCGCGTGATCATCGGCGAGGCGGACCGGCTCTGCGCGCTGGTGGACGGCCTGCTCGGGCCCGGCGCGGCCGGTGCGGCGCGAGAGCGCGAACGTGCACGAGCTGATCGACCGCGTGTACCGGCTGGCGCGCGCGGAGGCGCCCGCGGGCGTCGTGATCGAGCGCGACTACGACCCGAGCCTGCCGCTGCTTGCCCTCGACCGCGACCTGCTCGTGCAGGCGATGCTGAACCTCGCGCGCAACGCCGTGCAGGCGCTCGACGGCAGCGGCCGGTTGACGCTGCGCAGCCGCGCGCTGACCAACGCGACGATCGGCACCGAGCGGCACCGCGTGGTCGCCTCGCTGCAATTCGAGGACGACGGGCCGGGCGTGCCGCCCGAGCTCGGCGAGACGATCTTCTATCCGCTGGTGACCGCGCGCGCCGGGCGGCACCGGGCTCGGCCTCGCCGTCGCCCAGGACATCGCCACCGCCACGGCGGCATCATCGAGTTCGACAGCCGCCCGGGCCGCACCGTGTTTTCGCTGCTGCTGCCGATGGAGAACGGGCATGACGAAGCCGCTTGAAGTCTGGGTCGTGGACGACGACGCGTCGATCCGCTGGGTGCTCGAGCGCGCGCTGCGCCAGGGCGGCATGGAGCCGCGCAGCTTCGACCACGCGGACGCGGCGCTCGCCGCGCTCGCGGACGCGCCGGCCGGACGTGCTGCTGACCGACGTGCGCATGCCCGGCACGGAGGGACTGCGGCTGCTCGAGATCGCGCGGCGCGACCATCCGGAGCTGCCCGTGATCGTCATGACCGCGCATGCCGACCTCGACCACGCGGTCGCGGCCTATCGCGGCGGCGCGTTCGAGTACCTGCCGAAGCCCTTCGACATCGACGAGGCCGTCGCGCTGGTGCGCCGCGCGTCGGCGCCCGGCACCGGCAGCGGCGCCGAGGGCGCCGCCGCGCCGATCCCGGGCATGCTCGGCCAGGCGCCGGCGATGCAGGAGGTGTTCCGCGCGATCGGCCGCCTGTCGCGCTCGAGCCTGTCCGTGCTGGTGACCGGCGAGTCCGGCACCGGCAAGGAACTGGTCGCCCGCGCGCTGCACCGCCACAGCCCGCGCGCCAACGGGCCGTTCATCGCGCTCAACACCTCGGCGATCGCCTCGGAGCTGCTCGAGTCCGAGCTCTTCGGCCACGAGAAGGGCGCGTTCACGGGCGCGGACGCCATGCGCCGCGGGCGCTTCGAGCAGGCCGACGGCGGCACGCTGTTCCTCGACGAGATCGGCGACATGAGCCTCGCGCTGCAGGTGCGGCTGCTGCGCGTGCTGGCCGAGGGCGAGTTCTACCGCGTGGGCGGCAGCGCGCCCGTGCGCGTCGACGTGCGCGTGATCGCCGCGACGCACCAGGACCTCGATGCGCTCGTGAAGTCGGGCCAGTTCCGCGAGGACCTGCTGCACCGGCTCAACGTGATCCGCATCCGCGTGCCCGCCTTGCGCGAGCGGCCGGGCGACATCCCGGAACTGCTCGGGCACTACCTCGCGCTTGCCGCGCGCGAGCTCGGCGTCGAGCCGAAGACGCTGGCCGCGGAGGCGCGCAGCCGGCTCGTCGCCTTCGCCTGGCCCGGCAACGTGCGCCAGCTGGTGAACGCGGCGCGCCGGCTCACGGTGACCGCGCCCGGCCGCGAAATCCGGCTCGAGGACATCCCGCCGGACCTCGGCGGCGAGGGCGCGCCGCCGACGGCGGACGACTGGTGTCGCGAGCTCGAGTCCTGGGCAGCGCGGCACCTCGCGGGCGGCGGGCCGCCGCTGCTGGAGGTCGCCACCGAGCGTTTCGAGCGCACGCTTGCCCAGGCCGCGCTCGAGCGCGTGCAGGGTCGGCGACAGGAAGCGGCGAAGCTCATCGGTTGGGGCCGGAACACGCTGACGCGGAAGCTGCGCGAGCTCGGGCTCGAATAAGATGACGGCATGAACCTCGAAGCCGTCCGCGACCTGGGCCAGGCCGTTTATTACGGCAACACGCTCGCCGCGTGGACCAAGGCCGTGCTGACGTTCGCCCTGTGGTTCACGGTACTGCCGCTGCTGCGCGCCTTCATCGCGCGGCGGCTGCGCAAGCGCATGGCCGCCCACCCGGTCGCGTTCCTGCTCCTGCTGCGCATGCTGATCGACGCAACCACGCGCATGTTCATGCTCGCGGTCGCAACCTATCTCGCGCTGCGCTGGCTGGCGACGCCGCCCAGGGTCGACCGCTTCATGGAAACCGCGATCCTGGTCGTCGTGTGGTGGCAGATCGGGCACTGGCTGTCCGCCATCGTGCGGCACACGATCGACACGCGTCGCGGCCACGACCTGGCGGGGGCGGAAGGCGCGGCGAGCCTCAACATCCTGCGCTTCATCGGCGTGCTGGTGGCCTGGATCGTCGCCGTTCCTGATGCTGCTGACGAACCTCGACATCAAGATCGGGCCGCTGGTCGCGGGACTCGGCATCGGCGGCATCGCGATCGCCCTAGCGGTGCAGAACGTGCTCGGCGACCTGTTCGCCTCGCTGTCCATCGCGCTCGACAAGCCGTTCCGGGTCGGCGACGCGCTCGCTGTCGGCGACGAGAAGGGCACCGTCGAGTACATCGGCATCAAGAGCACGCGCCTGCGCGCGAACTCCGGCGAGCAGATCGTCATCTCGAACGGCGACCTGCTGAAAAGCCGGGTGCGCAACTACACGCGGCTCACCGAACGCCGCGCCGAGCTGAAGCTGCGGGTCGCCTACGAAACGCCGCGCCAGCTGATCGGGGAGCTGCCGAAGATCATCGAGGCGGCGGTTGGCGCCGAGCAGAACGCGCGCTTCGAGCGGGCCCACTTCGTGCGCTACGGCGACTATGCGCTGGAATTCGAGGCGACCTACATGGTCGAGGCGAGCGATTACGTCGCTTTCCTGGACGCGCAGCAGGCCATCAACCTGCGGCTGCTCGACGAGTTCGGCCGCCGTGGCGTCATGCTCGCCTACCCGACGACGCGCTCGCTGAACATCAGTCCGCCTGTCACGGCCTGAAGGGCCGGCGCCCGCTCAGGATTCCGCCCGCCCGCAAACCGGCCGCAGCCGGTGATTGAGACATGAAAGCCCCAGTGCGTAGCGTCCGCACATCGGATCAGGGAGAAGAACCATGACGACGCGACCGGTAGCGGCTTTTCTCGCGGCACTCGCCCTGGCACCGGCTGTCGCCGAAGCGAAGCCCGTGGTGCGGAATTTGGGCGGCGGCCTGCAGCAGATCGCGGCGCCCGACGGCCGGGCGCGGTCGCTCTCTGCCGATGCCAAGGGACCCAAGGTCGTTGCGGGTCAGGCGCGGGGCATCGAGCTCTCGTACCCGGTAGTGTTCGACAAGTCCGCCCGCCCGCTGGTGCGCATCACGCTGGACGGCAAGCTGCCGGCCGCGGCGGTGCTGCAGGCGGTCAAGGCCATCGCTGGTGTCGAGGTGAAGGCCAGCGACTTCCGGTACCGCAAGGGCGTGATCGAAGCCTACGTGCCGGCCGCGTCCCTCGCCGCGGTCGCGGCGCGCAAAGGCGTGCTCGCGGTCGTGCCCTCGAGCCCGATGCGCACCAACGCAGGGCTCGCGCGCAGCCAGGGCCTCGTGCAGCACCGCATCAATCGCGTGCCGGCGGGTATCAACGGCCGCGGCATCACGATCGGCGTCATGTCGGACAGCTACGACACGAACGGCCAATCGCCGGACGCGACCGACGACGTGCAGTCCGGCGACCTGCCGGGCGCAGGCAACCCGACTGGCCGCGAGCGGCCAATCGTCGTGCTCGAGGACTCGCCGGGCGGGACCGACGAGGGCCGGGCGATGCTGCAGATCGTCCACGACGTCGCGCCGGCGGCCCGCCTCGGATTCGCCACCGCCGACGGCGGCGAGGTCAACTTCGTGAATAACATCCGGGCGCTCGCCGGGTTCCAGGACGCGCCGAACGCGCAGCCCGACTTCGCGGCTGACATCATCGTCGACGACGTCATCTATCCGTCCGAGCCGTTCTTTCAGGACGGGATCGTGGCGCAGGCGGTGGACGAGGTGGCGGCCGCAGGCGTCTCGCATTTCTCCTCGGCTGGCAACCGCGCGGCGACTGAAGCCTACGATTCGAAGCTGCGCATCGTGCCGGGGGTGCCTGCGCTCTGGCAGAACACGAACCTCGATTTCAGCGCCGTGGATCCGGCGCTGTATGCAGGCGGCTTCCACGACTTCGACCCGGCCGGCGGCGCGCGCGATATCGCGCAGACGATCGAGTTCGATCCGGGCAGCCTGATCGTGTTCCAGTGGAACGAGCCCTTCGACCCGGTGCCGCCCGCGGTCGTGGACGTCATCGCGGAAGGTACGGGCAGCGTGCCCGACGGCGGCGACACGCAATTCACTTTCGACGGAACTGCCGGCCAGCTCGTGGAGATCTTCCTCGATGGCGATGAGAGCGGTCCCGGCGAGGCCAACCCGGACCTGACTTTCGCCCTGTTCGATCCGCAGGGCGGGTTCATCCAGTTCGTCGACACGACGACCAATCCGGAATCGCTGATCCTCGAGCTGCCCGAAACCGGCACCTACACTGTGCTCGTCGACAGCTTCACCGAGGAGCAGTTCGGCGACTTCCTCTACCGCGTATCCGAGGTCGAAGTCACCGAGCAGGTGCTGTCCGACTTCAACCTGCTGTTCTTCCTCGAGGACGGCAGCTTCATCGGCTCGTTCTCCGAGCAGAACCTGTTCTCGAACCGTCCGCTCGAGGCGGGCGGCCTGCCCGGCGCCACGCTGCAGATGGTGATCGCGCGGGCCAACGTGCCGCCCGCGGGCGACCCCCGCGTGGCGGGCCGGATCCGCTACGTCGGCTTCGACGGCGTGCGGCCGCAGGAGTATTTCAGCTACTTCGGCCCGGTCACCTACGGCCACAACTCGGCGCGTGGCGCGATGGGCGTTGCGGCCTATCCGTTCTTCCGGCCGTTCATCCCGGAGTTCTTCAGCTCGCCGGGCCCGTCCACGATCTACTTCGACTTGAACAACGAGCGGCTGGGCCGCCCGGAAGTCCGCCGCAAGCCGGACTTCGCGGCCATGGACGGCGCGAACACGACCTTCTTCTTCGAGGACGCCCTGGAGGACACCGACGAGCTGCCGAACTTCTTCGGCACCAGCGCCGCGGCCCCGCACGCGGCGGCGATCGGCGCACTCGTCATGCAAGCTGCCGGTGGACCGGGCAGCATCGGGCCGCGCCGCATGCGGCAGATCCTGCAGCAGAGCGCTTTCCCGCACGACCTCGACCCGCATTTCGCCTCGGGAACTTCCGAGGAAGGCGGCGACCTGGTGACGGTGAGCGCTTCGGGCGACCAGAACCAGCAGGCCGGAACCGACCCGGCGTTCTTCACGCTCTGGCATGGCGGGCCGAGCACCGTCAGGGCCTTCACCATCAACCTCGAGAGCTGCCAACCCCACGGGCAGGCCACCGGGACTCGTGTTCGACGAGCGCGCGGATCTCGGCCTGCCTTTCGTCGTCGGCAAGGCGGAGGGCATCAACCCGGCGCATGTCGATCACTCGTTCCAGGACGAGGCTGTCCCGCCGGGCGTCGCGGGCCAGTGGAAGATGCTGCGCCTGCGGTTCCTGTCCGACGGCTTCGGCGACGGTGACCTGCTCGCTTTTGCCGTCGACCGCGACGAAGCCAACGCCGTTGGCCCGGCCGGGGCCGTGGCTGGCGGATCTGCGGATCTGCTCGGTGACGGCGTACTGCTGCCGTCCGGCGAGATCCTGCGGCAGGGGGCGCGTTTCTTTGGCGTCTACCAGGGCGGGCAGGAGTTCCGGGGACGGTTCACCAACCAGATCGGGCGGGGCTACAGCCCGCTGGACGGCTACGGCTTCATCGACGCCGAAGCGGCGGTGAACGCGGCGCTGTCTCCGTAAGCGAAGCTAGCCGCATTCCTCGCCGCGGCCCGCGGCGAGGGAACCGGTGAGCTCGGTGACCGAGGTCATGCCGGCGCCGCGCAGGTACGACGCGATGCCGGCGTTCACCTTCGGGCACAGCAGCGGGTCGTAGAAGAGCGCCGTACCGAGCCCGACGGCGCTCGCGCCCGCGATCAGGAACTCGATCGCGTCGGTGGCGTTCGCGATGCCCCCCTGACCGATGATCGGCACCCGCTTCGGACCCGCCACCTCGTAGACCTGGCGCACCTTGAGGAGCGCAATCGGCTTGATCGCGGGGCCGGACACGCCGCCCTGGACGTTGCCGATCACGGCCCGGCGCGTCGCGGCATCGATCGCCATGCCCGAGATCGTGTTGATGACGGCGAGCCCGTCGCTGCCCGCCTCGATGCACAGCCGCGCGTTCTCGCGGATGTCGGTCTGGTTCGGCGAGAGCTTGGTGATCAGCGGCTTCTTGGTCGCCTTCCGGCAGGCGGCGACGACCCGCGCGCTCATCTCCGGGTAGTTGCCGAACTGCACGCCGCCTTCCTTGACGTTCGGGCAGGAGATGTTGATCTCCATGGCGTCGATGGCCGAGTCGTCGAAGCGGCGCGTGACCTCGGCGTACTCCTCGATCGTCGAGCCGCAGACGTTGGCGATGAAGCGCGTCTCGCCGAAGTCGAGCGTCGGCAGGATCTTCCGGACCACGTGGTCGACGCCGGGATTCTGCAGCCCGATCGCGTTGATCATCCCGTCGGGCGTCTCGGTCACCCGGTGCGGCGGGTTGCCGAGCCGCGGCTTGCCGGTCGTGCCCTTCAGCACGATCGCTCCCGCGTCGCGATTCGAGAAGCCGGCCACGCGCGTGTACTCCTCGCCAAAGCCGACGCAGCCCGAGAGCAGCACGATGGGCGACGCGAACCTCAGCCCGCAGAAGTCGAGGGCGAGGGAGGGAGCGGGGCCGGAAGTATCCACCGCGCGTATATTACGTAGGCGCGTGTTCCACATCATCCTCTTCGAGCCCGAGATCCCGCCGAACGCGGGTAACGCCATCCGCCTGTGCGCGAACACCGGCGCGACGCTGCATCTCGTCCGGCCGCTCGGCTTTTCCCTGGACGACGCGCGGGTCAAGCGGGCAGGGCTCGACTATCACGACATGGCGCGCGTCCATCAGCACGCGACGCTGGAGGCGTGCCTCGCCGGGCTCGGCGCCGCGCGGGTGTTCGCGGTGGAGACGAGCGGCGGGCCGCGCTACGACGAGGTCCGCTACGCGGCCGGCGACGCGTTCCTGTTCGGACGCGAAACCTCGGGCCTGCCGGCGGAGCGACTTGCAACCTGGCCGCGCGACCGGCTGATCCGCCTGCCCATGGTGCCGGGCAACCGCAGCCTCAATCTCTCGAACGCCGTCGCGGTCGTCGTGTTCGAAGCCTGGCGGCAGCTCGGCTTCCCGGGAAGCTGATCAGGCACACTATCGGCAACTTGGCCGGGTGGCGACGATGAGCAGGTTCGGGAACGACAACGCGTTTACGTCCGAGGAGCTCAAGGGAACCAGGCCGGAGCCGGCCTTTGCCGGTGCGCTGAGCTTTTTCCGGCGCCGCTACTCGAGGGAGCTTGCGGGCGTCGATGTCGCCGTCACCGGCATCCCGCTCGATACGGCGACGACCAACCGGCCCGGAGCGCGCTTCGGTCCGCGGGCGATCCGGGCGGCGTCCGCCCAGATCGCCTGGACGCGACCCTATGGATGGACGTTCGATCCGTTCGACCGGCTGACGGTGGTCGACTATGGCGACTGCGCCTGGGATCACGGCCGGCCGGAAGGCATCCCGTCGGCGATCGAGGCGCACGCCGACGCAATCCTCTCGACGGGCGCGGCGATGCTGTCGCTGGGGGGTGATCACTTCCTCAGCTACCCGCTGCTGAAGGCCCACGCGAGAAAGCACGGCCCGCTGTCGCTGATCCACTTCGACGCCCACTCGGACACCTGGAACGACGCCGAGGGCGCCGGCCGCGTCGATCACGGGACGATGTTCTATCACGCGGCGCGCGAAGGCCTCGTCGACCCCAAGGCATCGGTGCAGATCGGGCTGCGTACGCACAACGACGACCTGATGGGCTTCAACGTGCTCGATGCGCCGTGGGTGCACGAGCAGGGCTCGCAGGCGGTGGCGTCCGAAGTACGGCGCATCGTCGGTGGGAACAAGGCCTACCTCACGTTCGACATCGATTGCCTGGACCCCGCGTTCGCGCCCGGGACCGGGACGCCGGTGGCCGGCGGGCTCTCGTCGGCCCAGGCGCTCGCGATCATGAAGGGGCTGGCCGGCATCGACTTCGTGGGCATGGACGTCGTCGAGGTCGCGCCGGCCTACGACGTGGCCGAGATCACGGCGCTGGCGGCCGCGCACCTCGCGCACGAATGGCTGGCGCTCTACGCCGCCCGGCACGCGTCAGTTCTCCGGCGTAACCTCGCGCGTAAGCATGGCCTTCACGACCTGCTCGAGCGGCACGCCAGCGTGCAGCACGTCGTAGACGAAGTTGCAGATCGGCATGTCGACGCCGTGCTGCCTGGCGACGAAGTGCACGGCCTTGGCGGCGTGATAGCCCTCCACGACCTGCCCGATCTCGGCGATCGCCTGCTCCACCGGCTTGCCAGCCGCGAGCGCGCGGCCGAAGCGCCGGTTGCGCGACTGGTCGTCGGTGCAGGTGAGCACGAGGTCGCCGAGGCCGGCGAGGCCCATCAGGGTCTCGCGCTTCGCGCCGAGGGCGACGCCGAGGCGCACCAGCTCCGCGAGTCCGCGCGTGATGAGGAACACGCGGCTGTTCGAGCCGTAGCCGAGGCCGTCCGAGCAGCCGGTCGCGATCGCGAGCACGTTCTTGACCGCGCCGCCAATCTCGACGCCGACGATGTCCGTCTGGATATAGGCGCGAAAGCCGCCGGACGAGATCCGCTCGGCGAGCGAGCGGGCGAATTCCTCGTCCGGAGATGCGACCGCGATCGCCGTCGGCAGGCCCTGGCCGACTTCCTTCGCGAAGGTCGGGCCGGAGAGCACGGCGATCGGGACATCGGGACCGAGCACTTCCCGCGCGACCTGGTGCGGGAGCTTGCCCGTAGAGAGCTCGAAGCCCTTGCTGGCCCAGGCGACGCGCGCTTTCGGGCGCAGCAGCGGCCTGATCTCGGCGAGCACGGCGCGAAGCGCGCTCGAAGGCACGACCAGCACGACGTCGTCGCCCCGGGCAAGCGCCTTGCCAAGGTCCGGCTCGACCGCCAGCGAGGGAGGAAACTTCGCGCCCGGGAGATAGCGGACATTCTCGCGCTCGCGCGCGATCTTCTCGGGCTCGTCCTCGGCGCGTCCCCACAGCACCGTGGGGCCGCCGCCGCGCGCGAACTGGATGGCGAGCGCCGTGCCCCAGGAGCCGGCGCCCAGCACCACGATCGGCCGCATGCCGGCCGCTCAGTTCGCCTGTTCGGGCGCGGGCTGGCCCGGCTGGCGCGCCGCCTGCTCCTGCAGCGAACGCTCGAACAGCGCGTCGAAGTTGACGTGCGGCAACAGGAACGGCGGGAAGCCGCCCTTCATCACGACGTCCGACACGGTCTGGCGGATGTACGGAAACAGCAGGTTCGGCGCGAAGGAGCCGAGGATGCGGCGCGTCTCGTCGGCGCCGAAGCCGCGCACCAGGAACACGCCCGCCTGCTTGACCTCGGCGAGGTAGACGGCGACGTCGCCGTTCTTCGCCTCGAGCGTGACGGACAGGACGACTTCGTGCGCATCCTGGCCGACGCTGTTCGACATCGTGCTGAGGTTCAGCGAGATCTTGGGATCCTGCTGCGCCTGCGCCGGCATGAACGGTCCCTTGGGCGACTCGAAGGACAGGTCCTTGATGTAGACCGTCTGCAGGGCGACCGCCGGGCCCTTGCCGTTGGTCGCAGCTTCGCCCGTGCCGGTCGGCGTGGTGTTCTGATCAACCATCGTCATTCCTCGCTTGGATTGTTCCGAGTAGTTCGCCGCTCCGGTCCAGGGCCGCGAGCTCCGCTGCCCCGCCGATGTACCGCTCGCCGACGTAAACCTGCGGCAGCGTGCGCCGTCCGCTGCGCGCCAGCAACTGCCCCGGCAGCTCCGGGTGGTCCTCGACGTTCACCTCGACGAACGGGACGCCGTGCCGCGTGAGGAGCGCCATCACCTGCGCGCAATAGCCGCAGAAGCCCGTCGTGTAGACCGTCACCTCGGGCATGAAGCGGGCTCAACCCTTGACGACCGGCAGATTCTCCTGCTTCCAGGCGGCCAGCCCGCCCCGCAGGCTGAACACGTTCTTGGCGCCGGCTTGCGTCAGGGTCCGTTGTGCCGCCGCGGTCGTCGCCCCGGTGTCGCAGTAGAGCACGACCGTCTTGTCCGCGAGCTTTGCGGCCGCCTTGGGATCGGCCGCGATCTGGTCGCCCGGGAGGTTCCGCGCACCGGCGATGTGGCCGTCCTTGAACTGGTTCGGCGAGCGCAGGTCCACCAGCACGGCGCCCGCGTTCGCGAGGCGGATCGCCTCGTTCGGCGCGACCGCGAAAGCCGCGGCGCCGCGCTCGCGAAGCTCGAAGGCGAGCACCACGACGATCATGACGAGGAGCCCGCCCGCCAGGAGCGGGTGATTGATGGAATAATCGAGCAGTCGGTCCATGAGAGCCGCGCATTATATATGAGAGGGCAATTGCCTGATTAATCAGTTGCTTGCCAGCTTGCTGGCGACTGTCCTCGCCCTCGCGGCGCCGGCCCAGGACGATCCGGAGCGGGAGCTGCAGGCGGTGCGCGACAAGATCGCCGAGCTGCAGCGGAACATGCGCCGCGACACGGACAAGCGCGATGCCCTGTCAGGGCAGTTGCGCGACGCCGAGGAGAACGTGCAGAGCGCGCGCGGGCGGCTGGGCGACGTGCGCAAGCGCATCGCCGAGAGCGACGCGAGGCTGAAGGAGCTCGCGGCCGACCGCGCGCGCAACGAAGCGGCGCTCACGAAGCAGCGGGAGGTGCTCGCGGCGGAACTGCGCAGCGCCTACGTCGGCGGCCGGGAGGAGCAGTTCAAGCTGCTGCTCTCGCAGGAGGATCCGGCAACCCTCGGCCGCATGCTGGTTTACTACTCATACTTCGGACGCGCCCGGTCCGCCAAGATCGCCGAGATCCAGGGCATCGTCGCGAAGCTCGACGAGGACGCAAGGGCGGAGGCTCTGGAGCGCGAGCGGCTGGCGGCGCTCGAGGCCGAGAGCCGGCAGGAGCTGTCGTCCGTGGGCGCGGCGCGCGACGAGCGCAGCCGCGCCGTCAAGGCAGTGAACGCCCAGATCAAGTCCCGCAACGACTCGATCGCAAAGCTGAAGCGCGAGGCCGCCTCGCTCGAGAAGCTGCTCGCGGACCTGCGCCGGGCCATGAGCGACCTGCCGCCGACCGGCGGCCAGGCCTTCGAGAAAGTTCGCGGCCGGCTTGCCTGGCCGGTCGCCGGCAAGATCACCGCGCGCTTCGGCCAGCCGCGCGGGGGCGGCCTCAAGTGGAACGGCGTCATGATCGAGTCGCCGCGAGGCAGCGCGGTGAAGGCGCTCTACGACGGCCGCGTTGCCTACGCCGACTGGCTGCCGGGCATGGGCCTGCTCGTGATCGTGGACCACGGGGGCTACATGAGCCTCTACGCCCACAACGAGCAGCTCTACAAGGCCGCCGGGGACCGGGTCGAGGGGGGCGAAGCGATCGCCACGGTGGGCGATACCGGGGGCCGCAGCCACCCCGGTCTCTACCTCGAAATCCGCCGTGGGACCAAGGCAGTAGACCCGGTTCCGTGGTTCCGTCGCTCTTCCCCCTAGTGGGGGCCTTCCCCTCCTACAAACTGCCGATTACGTCAAAGACGGGGGGCAGCCCGTAGGCGACCCTGCGACGTGGCCTCGACTGCCCCCATGGACCTGCCCACGCAACTCGCCGGCGCCAAGCCGGATCTCGATCCGTACGGCCAGCTTCTCAGGATGCTGATGCCGCGCGCGCTTGGGATCAGCTTCTACGACGCTCGCGGCCAGACGCTCTGGGCCGCGGACGGCTACGACGGCCCGGACCCGGCTCCGCTCGTCGCGGTGGCCCTCGCGCGCGTGCCGCCGGCGACCACCGGGCGCATCGACGGCTTCAGCCAGGAGCACGAGGGCGCGCCGGCCTACGTGTTCCGCCTGCGCGGCAACGAGGGCGAAGTCATCGCAGTCGTTGTCCTCCTGACCCGCGACAGCGACAACCGGCCGTTCTCCTTCGTCCAGTCGCTGGTCCTGCCCGCGCTCGAGTGCCTGCAGCGCGAGCTGGAGTCGCGCGCCAGCGTCGAGGGCCTCACGCGCGACCTGCAGTCGCGCGACGACGACCTCGAGCTCCTGCTCAAGATGGCCCCGAGCGACCCGGACAGCCCGATGGCCGGCGACGAGCTCGGCGTCCTGGTGCAGACCTGCGTGGATCACCTCGGCTGCCACCTCGGCGCGCTGGTCGTTCCAGAGCGCGGAATCGCGATCTGCAAGGCGCCGCACGGCGAGCGCCCGCAGGTCGAGCTGCTGACCAAGATCCACCGGCACCTGCTCAACTGGGCGCAGCTGCAGCGCCGCAACCTCGTGATCAACAAGATCAAGGTGCGCCCGATCGAGCTGCCGCCCTACAAGATCCTCTGCACGCCGGTGCGCCACGCTTCGGGCCGCGTGAGCGGCTTCCTCGCGATGTTCCGCGTCGAGGGCGCGCCCAACTTCGAGCCCCGCACCGAGCGGCTGGTCGAGCTCCTGTCGCGCAAGACGACCACCACGCTGCAGAACAACTTCGACCAGCTGACCTCGCTGCTCACGCGCCCGGCCTTCGAGACGCAGGTGCGCGGCCAGCTCGCGGCGCGGCGCCAGCCGGTGCCCGAGTGCGTGCTGTACCTCGATGTCGACCGCGTGCACGTGGTCAACGACAACTTCGGCATGCATGTCGGCGACGAGGTGATCGGCAAGATCGCCGAGGTGCTGCGCAAGAAGCCGCGGCCGGGCGCGCTCGCGGCGCGCATCGCCGGCGACCGCTTCGCGGTGTTCCTGCCCGACTGCACGCTCGAGTTCGCGCAGCAGATCGGGGAGATGCTGCGCCGCCAGTGCGCAGAGCTCACCTACGCGCGCGGCGACGGCACCGTGCAGGTGTCGGTCAGCTGCGGCGCGGCCGAGCTGCCGCACGAATCGCAGAACCGGCTCGCGCACGGGCTCGCCAACGCCGAGATCGCCTGCAAGGCGGCGAAGGACCGCGGCCGCAACCGCGTCGAGATCTTCCAGGACGCCGACCAGAGCATCATGCGCCGCAGCACGGACATCGTCGTGGTGCAGGCGCTGCACGAGGCGCTGGCCGCGGACCGCTTCGCGCTGTTCGCGCAGCCGATCCTGCCGCTTAACGCGGAGCGCACCGAGCCGCGCTTCGAGTTCCTGCTGCGCATGGTCAGCGAGAACAGCGAGCTGCTGCCGCCGGAGAAGTTCCTGTCCGCGGCGGAGCGCTACCAGCTGCTGCCCGCGATCGACCGCTGGGTGATCAGGAACTGCGATCGGCGCGCTCGCCGCCCAGGCGTCGCTGCTGCGCGGGCGCGCGATGCGCTTCTCGATGAACATCACCGGCGCCTCGATCGCCTCGGAGGAATTCCTCGAGTTCCTGGAGGGCACGATCCGCGATTCGGGCCTGCCGCCGGAGATCCTCTGCTTCGAGCTGACCGAGACTTCCGCGGTCTCGAACCTCGCGCGCGCCGACCAGCTGATGCAGCGCATTTGCAAGCTCGGCTGCACCTTCGCGCTCGACGATTTCGGAACCGGCCTTTCCTCGCTCGTCTACCTCAAGTCGCTGCCGGTCTCGGTGCTGAAGATCGACGGCGCCTTCGTGCGCGACGCCGGCGTCAACCCGCGCACCGAGTCGATGGTGCGCGCGATCGCCCAGCTGGCGCGCACCATGGGCATGGAAACCGTCGCGGAATATGTCGAGACGGACGAGCTGCGCACGCGCATGGCCGGGCTCGGCGTGGACTACGGCCAGGGCTTCGCGATCGGCCGCCCGGTGCCGATCGACCAGGTGCTCGGCGACCTTGCCCTGTACGAAGCGATGGCCCAGCAGGATTCCGCGGCCGAGTGACCGCCCAGAGATGCCGCGCGCGGCACGCGCGGGTACCATTAGGCCCATGACTCCCACCCGGCGCACCGTGCTCGCCGCCCTGCTGGGCTGCCTCGCGGGCGTCCTGCTGGCGGCGCTGGCCGGCTGGGTGGCACGCGAGGGCCGCGAGGCGCCGGGCCTGCCCGCGAAAGACGCGCACCTGCTGGCCGAGGTCATCGGCCTGATCCACGACGACTACGTCGAGACGACCGACAGCCACCAGCTCATGTCGAACGCGATCCGCGGCATGGTCGGCGAGCTCGATCCCCACTCGTCCTTCATGGACGCCGAGGAGTTCGAGGACCTCAGGATCGCGACCGAGGGCAACTACTCCGGCATCGGCGTCGAGGTGACCGTCGAGGACGACCTGCTGACGGTGATCGCGCCGCTCGACGGCTCGCCCGCGGCCCGCGCCGGCATCCGGGCAGGCGACACGATCCTCTCGATCGACGGGCGGCCGGTGCGTGTCGGTCCGCTCAACGACGCGATCGCCGAGATCCGCGGCAAGCCGGGCACGGTCGTGAAGCTCGGCATCGGCCGCGAGCCGCTGCCGGAGCCGCTCGAGTTCTCGATCGTGCGGGCCATGGTATCGGTGCATTCCGTGCGCCACGAGATGCTCGAGCCCGGCATCGGTTACCTGCGCATCTCGCAGTTCAGCGAGACCACGGGCGCGGACACCGAGGCCGCGGTGCTCGCGCTCGAGGAACAGGCGGGCGGGCGCCTGCGCGGGCTGGTGCTGGACCTGCGCAACAACCCCGGCGGCGTGCTGGACGCCGCGGTCGAAGTGTCGGACTTCTTCCTCGAGCGCGGCACGATCGTCTCGGCGGAAGGGCGCTCGGAGGAGTCGCGCTTCCGCATGGAGGCGATGGAGGGCGACCTCGCGCGCGGCACGCCGATCGCCGTGCTCGTGAACGAGGGGTCGGCCTCCGCCGCGGAGATCGTCGCCGGCGCGCTGCGCGACAACGGCCGCGCGCGCCTGTTCGGCCAGAAGACCTTCGGCAAGGGCTCGGTGCAGACCGTGCTGCCGCTCGAGGACGGGCAGGCGCTCAAGCTCACCACCTCGCGCTACTTCACGCCTTCCGGCGTGTCCATCCACGAGCGCGGCATCGAGCCGGACGTGCCGCTGCCGCGGCCGGAAGCCACGGCAACTGCCGGGACCGCCGCCGTGCCGGCAAAGCCGACCCGAGATCCGCGCCGCGGTGGCCTGGCTCGAGACCGGCGGCACCCAGGTCGCCGCGACGCAATGAAACGCGTGCTCGTTCCGCTGGCGGAGGGCTTCGAGGAGCTCGAGGCCGTCACCATCATCGACATCCTGCGCCGCGCCGGGCTCGAGGTCGTCGTCGCCTCGCTCGCCGGCAGTCCCGTGACCGGCTCGCACGGCATCCGGCTCGCGGCCGACACGCCGCTCGCGGCGCTCGTCGAGCAGGACTTCGACATGATCGCGCTGCCCGGCGGCATGCCGGGCGCCGAGCACCTGAAGAATGACCCGCGCATCGCCGAGTTCATCCGACGCCTGCACGACCGCGGCCGCCCGGTCGCCGCGATCTGCGCCGCGCCGATGGTGCTGGCGGCCGCCGGCGTCCTGGAGGGCCGCCGCGCGACCAGCTTTCCCGGATTCCTGGCGGACGCGGGACAGGTCCACCGGGGCCGGCGATGCCGTGGTCGTGGACCGCGGCGTCATCACCTCGCGCGGGCCTGGCACGGCGCTCGACTTCGCGCTGACGCTGGTCGAGGAGCTGCTGGGTCCGGCGGCGCGGCAGGCGATCGAGTCGCGCCTCGAGCGCGACAAGCCGGCGGCCGCGTGACCGACGCCGCGGACAAGTCCGGCATCGCGCAGGCGCCGCGGCACATGCGGCGCGAGATGGTGTTGCAGGACGAGCACGCGAGCATCGTCAGGAGCCTGCGCGCGTGGACTGGCTGGTGCTGCTCGCGGTCGCGCTGTACGCGCTGGCCGCGAGCGCGACCGCAGCCGTCGCCGCGCGTTCCTGTACGGCGCGGTCGCGGCCTACGCGCTGGTCGTCATCGCCTTCCGCTGGCGCGGCTTCCCGGTGCAGGACACCGGCGCCGCATCGCGCTCGGCGCCGCGGCGATGGTCGTCTTCATCACCGTCGTGGCGAGTCGCACCGGCGGCACCGCGAGCCCGCTCGCGAACCTCTACCTGCTGCCGATCGTCGTCGTCGCGATGACGCTCGGCCGGCGCGGCGCGCTCGTGATCTTCGCCGCCGTCCTGCTCGCCTGGCTCTCGCTGCTCGCGGGCGAGGGCGCGCTGCCGCCGGCGGGCGAGCTGCTGACGCGGCTGTTCGGCCAGCTCGGCCCCTGGGCGCTGGTGGCCTACGTCACGCAGGCGCTCGCCGGCTCGATCCTGACGGCGCGTCGCCGGATCGAGGAGATGGCCGAGCGCGACAGCCTGACCGGCATGCTGAACCTGCGCACCTTCAAGGCGACGCTCGGCGCGCGAGCACGGCCTGCGCGCGCGCGACGGGCGCGGCGAAGTACGCGATCCTGCTGGTGGACATGGACGACCTGAAGGCGCTGAACGACGAGCACGGACACCAGGCCGGCAACCGCGCGATCACGGCGGTCGCGAGCGCGATCCAGCGCGCGATCCGCACCACCGACATGGCTGCGCGCGCGGGCGGCGACGAGTTCGTGATCTTCCTGCCGGAGGCGACGCCGGAGATCGCGGAGACCGTCGCGCAGCGCATCCGCAACCACGTGTACCGCAGCCTGTTCCCGGTCGGCGAGCGGCTGCAGCGCATGACCGTGAGCGTCGGCACGGCGACCTGGCCGCGCGACGGGTCGCACCAGGACGACATCGTCTCGGCCGCCCAGCTGCGCAGCCGCAAGGACCGCGAGCTGCGCCAGGCGGGCGAGCCGGCGCCGGAATGAGAACGGCAGACGCGCGGCTACATGCAGGGATTCGAGACCGGCGCGAGCGCGGCGATCCTGTGGCGCGCGCTGACTGAGCCCGCGGCGCTTCGCGCCTGGCTCGCGACGGAAGCCGTCGTCGAGCCGCGGGCAGGCGGGCGCCATATGACGGTCTCCCGCCTGTTCGGACGGCGCGAGGCGCAGATCGAGCGCTTCGAGCCGGGCGCGCGGCTTCAGCTCCTCTACGAGCCGAACTCCGACTGGCCGGCATTGCCTGACAGTGCCCTGATGGAGGATTTCATCATCGACGAGAAAAAGGGACAGCGGATGGTGCGCGTGATCGGGGCCGGCGTTCCCGCGGACGAGGAATACGCGAAGATGTTCGTCCGCCTGCGCACGGGCTGGGCGCTCGCCTTCGCGCAGCTGCAGCTGCGGATCAAGGACGGCACGATCGGGGAGACGGCGACGTGACGCTCGCGACGATCGTGGCGGGCGCAGCGCTCGTGCTCGCCGGCGGCACCGTCGTCGACGGCTACGGCAACGACCCGATCCCGGACGGCATCGTGGTGATCGAGGGCGACCGCATCCTCGCGGTGGGCGGCGTCGGGGCAGGTCGTCATCCCGGACGGCGCGGAGATCATCTCCACCGAGGGCATGACGGTGCTGCCCGGTCTCTGGGACATGCAGGTCAACCTGATGCGGCTCGGCCACGGCGATTCCGCGCGCTGGAACGAGACCTACGGCCCGCTCGCCGAACGCGTCGTGATGCCGATCGCCGCGCGCCAGCTGCTCGCCGCCGGCGTCACCAGTGCGCGAGACGTCGCCGCGCCGCTCGATGCCGCCATCCACGTGCGCGGCCGGGTGCGCGAACGGATCATCGACGGGCCCGACCTCTACGTGTCCGGGCCCGCGCTCAGGAAGCTCGCGCCCGCCGGCACGTCGGACTGGCAGTGGGAAGTCAGCGGCGCCGCCGACGTGCGCGCGAAGGTGCAGCGACTCGCGAACGCGGGCGTGGACTACCTGCTGCTCGCGGACCTCGAGATGTGGACGGCGGAGGAGCTCGAGGCCGCGATCTCGGAGTCGCGCATCCGCGGGCTTCCCGTGCACGCCTTCGCCGAGCGGCCGGCGGACGTCGTGCGCGGCGCAGCCGCGCAGTTCGACGGCTTTCTCGGCACCGGCATGGGCGCGGGGCCGTTCCCGGCCGAGGTCATGCAGGCGATCACCGGCCGGCTGACGCAGGCGGGCGCGCGGCCGATCGCCTGGACGCCGGCGATCTCGGCACTGCTCAACCTCGAGTCGCTGAAGGTCAACGACGAGCCGCTCGACGACCCGCGCGCGCTCGAGCAGCTGCCGGAGCTCGTCGCCGCGGACATCAAGGGCTCGCTCGCGACGCTCGACCGCGTGGCCTCGGCGGAGCTCACGCTCGCCGCTGCGCCGTCGCTGTGCGACAAGCTGCGCCAGCTCGACGAGGCGAAGGTGCTGCTGCTGCTCGGCTCCGGCGCGGGCGCGCCCGGCCACCTGCACTCGCGCGCGACCTGGCAGGAGATCGACTTCTGGGTGAGCCGCTGCGGCCTGCCCGGGTGCGCGCGATCCGCGCGGCGACGCACGACGCGGCGACCGCCATGGGCGTCGGCCACCAGGCGGGCGCGATTTCGCCCGGCAAGATCGCGGACGTCATCGCCGTGCGCGGCGACGTGCTGCGCAGCCCCGCGCTGCTGCAGTCCGTCGATGTTGTCATCAAGCGCGGCCGTCGCGTACGCTGAGCCCATGGTCTTCTTCATCCTCCGCGTGCTGGTCGCGGCGCTCGGCCTCTGGCTCGCCACGGAGTGGGTCTCCGGCATCACGGTCTCGACCCCGACCACGCTGATCCTCGCCGCGCTCCTGCTCGGCGTCGTCAATGCGATCGTGCGGCCGATCGTCGTGCTGCTGACGCTGCCGGCGACGCTGCTGACGCTCGGGCTGTTCCTGCTGGTCGTGAACGCCGCGATGCTCGGCCTCGTCGCCGCCTTCCTGCCCGGCTTCTCGATCGCCGGGTTCTGGCCGGCGTTCTGGGCGGCGATCGTGATCAGCCTCGTGAGCTGGCTCGGTTCCGCGCTCTTCAAGAAAGACTGACCCCGGAAAAAGCACCCGCTGCATGAGCATCCCGTTGCGCCTCACGGTGATGAACTTCATGCAGTTCTTCGTGTGGGGCGCCTGGCTCATCTCGTTCGGCGCGTACATGAGCAAGGCGCTCGGCTTCACCGGGCTGCAGATCGGCAGCATCTACGGGACGATGGGCGTCGCCTCGCTGTTCATGCCCGGGCTCATGGGCATCATCGCGGACCGCTGGCTGAACGCCGAGCGGCTGTACGGGATCCTGCACCTGGCCGGCGCGGCGCTGATCCTGTGGGCGTCCACGGTGCACGACTACGAGACGCTCTACTTCATCATGCTGCTGAACGCCTGCGTCTACATGCCGACCATCGCGCTCAACAACACGATCTCCTACCGCGTGCTCGAGCAGCAGGGCATGAACTTCATCCAGAAGTTCCCGCCGATCCGCGTGTGGGGCACGGTCGGGTTCGTCATCGCGATGTGGTGCACGGACCTGTCGGGCTCGACGCTGACCACCGGCCAGCTCTACATCAGCGCGGCCGCGGCGGCGTTCCTCGGCTGTACGGCTTCACGATGCCGGCCTGCCCGCCGGCGCGGGGCGAGGGCAAGCGCACGGTCGCCGAGGCGCTCGGGCTCGACGCATTCGTCCTGTTCAGGCGCATGCAGATGGTGGTGTTCTTCCTGTGCGCGATGATGCTGGGCGGGGCGCTGCAGATCACCAACGCCTTCGGCGGCGACTTCCTGACCGACTTCAACGCGAGCTACCCGGACTCGTTCGGCGTCCGGCACCCGATCCTGCTGTCGTCCATCTCGCAGATCTCCGAGACGCTCTTCATCCTGACCATCCCGTTCTTCCTGCAGCGCTTCGGCATCAAGGTCGTGATGCTGGTCGCGATCTTCGCCTGGGTGCTGCGCTTCGGCCTGTTCGCGTTCGGCGACCCGGGGCCGGGCCTGTGGATGCTGGTGCTGTCGATGATCGTCTACGGCATGGCCTTCGACTTCTTCAACATCTCCGGCTCGATGTACGTGAACCTCGAGGCGAACCCGCGCATCCGCGCGAGCGCGCAGGGGCTGTTCATGGTCATGACCAACGGCCTCGGCGCCTTCTTCGGCACGATGGTGGCGGGCGCGGTCGTCGACCACTACACGGTCGACGGCGTGCGCGACTGGCAGGGCATCTGGCTGACGTTCGCGGGCTATGCGCTCGTGCTCGGGCTCGTGTTTCCGTTCGTCTTCAGGTACCGGCACGATCCCGCGAAGATGGCCGCCGCGCATAGTAGGGGCACGTCCCCTTCAGTGCCGCTTCTCGGCGACGATCTCCAGCACCATCGGCGTGATGAGCAGCGTCGCCGCCTGCTGTTCTGCGGCGGCGAACTCCGCGCGCACGGCCTCGTCCCAGGCGGGGGCGATGCGGCCCTGCTCGAGCTGGTGGCGCAGGTGGATGTCGATGAAGGTCGCGGGCCATTGCCACATCAGGTCGCCCGGGCGCACGCAGAAAACGCGCGGGATGGCGTCGCGCACCGAGAAGCCGCGCTCCTGCAGGAGGCGCACCACGGCCGGCGCGATGTTCGGTTCGCCGCCGGCGTCGCGCCAGCCCTGCTCGACCTGGCGCACGAACTCGCGCATGCGCGGGCCGGCGGTCGTGATGCGCAGGCTGTCGTACTGGATGTACTCGTGGAAGATGGCGACTCCGCCCGGACGCAGCGCCGCCGCGATCTTGTCGACGAGCAGGGCCGGCGAGGCGACGAAGCAGGCGACCCAGCGGCACCAGCTCGCGTCCATGCCGCCGGCGGGCAGCGGGTCGGTCATGAGGTCGAGCTCGTGGTACTCGAAGTTCGCGTAGCCGTGGCTGGCGAGCATCTCGCGCCCCGCCTCGACGAAGCGCGCGGAGCGCTCGACGGCGACCACGCGGCCCGTCGGACCGACGATCTCTGCGAGGTCCGCCGCGGCGAAGCCGGGCCCGGCGCCGACGTCGACGACCTTCGAGCCCTGCCCGATGCCGGCGCGCCGCCAGCACTCGAGCACCGTCGGCCGCCAGACGTGGTGCTGCAGCCCGAGGCGCTCGAGCTCCTCGTCGTGCGTGCCGAGGAAATACGTCCGTTCTGCGGCCAAGGTCAGAGCCACTTCGCCTTGCGCAGGCGGTAGAACAGGTAGACGTCGATCGCGACCATCGACCGCGATCGCGAGGCCAGTAGCCGTACTTCCAGTCGAGCTCCGGCATGTGCTCGAAGTTCATGCCGTAGATGCCCGCGATCATCGTCGGCACGGCAACGAGCGCGCCATACGCCGCGAGGCGCTTCATCGTCTCGTTCTCCTGCAGGCTGATCATCGACAGGTTGACGGCGATCGCGGTTGCGATCGTGTCGCGGATCGACTCGATGGTCTGGTTGAGCCGCTGCAGGTGGTCGGAGATGTCGCGGAAGTAATCCTTCATGTCCGCGCAGACGCGCGGCGCGCGCGCGCCGTACAGGTTGTTGACCGCCTCGAGCAGCGGCGCGACTGCGTGCCGGAACACGCCGAGCTTCTGCTTCAGGGCGTAGAGCGCCTCGACGTTCTCGCGCGGCGAGGTGCCGGCGAAGATACGGTCCTCGATCGTCTCGAGCTCGGTCTCGAGGGCGTCGAGCAGCGGGAAATAGCGGTCGACGGCCGCGTCGATCAGCGCGTAGAGCACGTAGCCGGAGCCGAGCTTGCAGGAGTTCCGGCTCGCTCTCGCAGCGTGCGCGCACCGCCTGGAATCCCTTTTCGGCGTGGCTGCGGATCGTGAGTATGTAGTTCGGTCCGGCGAACACGTCGACCTCGCCGACGCGCAGTCCTTCGCTCGTCCTGCTCGAGCAGGTGCAGGACGACGAACAGCGAGTCGCCGTAGTCCTCGACCTTGGGGCGCTGATGGCCGCTCCGAGCGTCCTCGACCGCGAGCGGATGCAGCCCGAACTGCGCCTGCATCTGCTCGAGCAGCGCGGGGTCGCGCTCGAGCAGCGCCACCCAGACGAAGCAGCCGGGCATGGCGAGATAGCGATGGATCTCGTCCGGCTGGATCTCGGCGAGCCGCTTGCCGTCCTGGTAGGCGACGCAGTTGATCAGCATAGCTACATGCCCCAAGGGTGCCGGCCGGGCCAGCAGAAATACTAACGCCATCCTGCCTGCCCGGGATGACGTGCCGGCGGCAGCATAGCCCCTGGAAATACGAGGCACATCATGCGCGCCAATTTCATTCCATGGGGCGTCGCGGCCGCTGCGCTGGCCCTTGCGGGAGCGGCACGGGCCGAGGACAGCCCCCACACGCTGACCGCCAACGTGGGCGTCTACTCCCAGTACGTCTACCGCGGCCTGGCGCAGACCAATGAGCGCCCGGCTCTGCAAGGCGGCGCCGACTATGCACACGCGAGCGGCTTCTATGCGGGAACCTGGCTGTCCAACGTCAGCTGGTTTTCGGACACGAACGCCGGCAACAGCAACAGCCTCGAATGGGACCTGTACACCGGATTCCGGAAGTCCTGGGACAACGGCTTCTCGGGTGATGTCGGCTACCTGCGCTACGAGTATCCGGGTTCCTATCCGGCGCTGCCCGTCGGGACAGTCGAGCCGCACACGGACGAGGTGTATGCCGCAGTCGGCTGGAAGTGGGCGACGCTCAAGTACTCCTATGCCTTCAGCGACCTGTTCGGCGTCCAGGACAGCGAAGGCAGCGACTATCTCGACCTCACGATCAGCGTGCCGCTGGGCGAGAAGTTCACGGTGGCGGCTCATGCGGGGCGGCAGAATTTTCGCGGCGCGAGCGACGCGGCCGTCGCAGCGGGTACGACCAACGATGCGCTCTACAGCTACGAGGACTATCGGGCAACGGTGACCTATGCGGTGGGTGGAGGCTGGTCGACGTCCCTGACGTTCACGACCACCAACGCCGAAGACGCGGGCTACACGGTGCTCGGCAAGAACATCGGCGACGACCAGGTGGTGGTCGGGTATTGCGCGGCTTTCTGAGCGCGCGGGGAGGGCAGCATGTCCATCGAGTTGATCGTCGTGCTCGTGACGGCGCTGCTGGTCGGCACGACCTGGCTCCTCTACCGCCTCGCTGACCGCTTGCGGGACCGGCCATGAGCGGCCTCGACATTCTCGGCTTGGTCCTCGCCGTCGCGCTCGGCGTCTATCTCGTCGTGGCGCTGCTGAAGCCGGAGAAATTCCAGTGACCGGCCAGGGACTCCTGCAGCTCGCCCTGTACCTGGGCGTCCTGGTCCTGCTGGTCAAGCCGCTGGGCGCTTTCATGGCGGCCGTGTACGAAGGCCGCCGCACGTTCCTCTCGCCGGTCCTCGGTCCCGTCGAGCGGGCGATCTATCGCGCAGCGGGCATCGATCCAAGTGCGGAGAGCGGCTGGAAGCGCTACGCGCTCGCGGTGCTGCTCTTCAACCTGATCGGGCTCCTCGTCGTCTACCTGCTGCAGCGCCTGCAGGCCTTCCTGCCGCTCAATCCCCAGGACTTCGGCGCGGTGACGCCCGGACTCGTCCTTCAATACCGCCGTGAGCTTCGCCACCAACACGAACTGGCAGGGCTACGTCGGCGAGACGACGATGAGCTATCTCACGCAGATGCTCGGGCTCGGCGTGCAGAACTTCGTGTCGGCCGCCTCCGGCATGGCGGTGCTGGTCGCGCTGATCCGC
Organism: uncultured Gammaproteobacteria bacterium; assembly: GCA_963817195.1. Taxonomy (GTDB): domain Bacteria; phylum Pseudomonadota; class Gammaproteobacteria; order Steroidobacterales; family Steroidobacteraceae; genus SCUD01. The sequence continues at coordinate 27,506 of CAWFNJ010000013.1, read as the reverse complement.
GGCTTCGCGCGGCGCCAGGCGGGCGAGATCGGCAACTTCTGGGTGGACCTCACCCGCAGCACGCTCTACATCCTGCTGCCGCTGTCGCTGGTCCTCGCGATCGTCCTCGTCTCGCAGGGCGTGGTGCAGAGCTTTGGCGCCGTACCGCACGGTGGAGCTGCTCGAGCCGGTGACCATCGAGGTCGAAGGTGAAACCCAGCAGGTGACCGAGCAGACGATCCCGCTCGGGCCGGCCGCCAGCCAGATCGCGATCAAGCAGCTCGGCACCAACGGCGGCGGGTTCTTCAACGTGAACTCCGCGCATCCGTTCGAGAATCCGACGCCGCTGTCGAACTTCCTCGAGGTGCTCGCGATCCTGCTGATCCCGGCCGCGCTCTGTTACACCTTCGGCCGCATGGTCGGCGACCGCCGCCAGGGCTGGGCGCTGCTCGCCGCGATGCTGGTGATCTTCGTGCCGCTGCTGGTCGGCGCATTCGCCGCCGAGCAGGCCGGCAATCCGCAGCTCACGCGCCCTCGGCGCCGATCAGGCCGCCTCGGAAGCGCAAGTCGGGCGGCAACATGGAAGGCAAGGAAACGCGCTTCGGCATCGCGAACTCCGCGCTCTGGGCGACGGCGACGACGGCCGCGTCGAACGGCTCGGTGAATGCGATGCACGGTTCGTTCACGCCGCTCGGCGGCCTCGTGCCGATGTGGCTGATGCAACTCGGCGAAGTCGTGTTCGGCGGGGTCGGCAGCGGCCTGTACGGCATGCTGATGTTCGCGATCGTCGCGGTATTCCTCGCGGGACTCATGGTCGGCCGCACGCCGGAATACCTCGGCAAGAAGATCGAAGCCTACGAAGTGAAGATGGCGGCGATCGCGCTGCTGGTGCCCTGCCTCGTCGTGCTGGTCGGCACGGCGATCGCGAGCGTGATACCGGCCGGCACGAGCAGCGTCCTGAATCCGGGGCCGCACGGATTCTCGGAAATCCTGTACGCGTTCTCCTCGGCCGGCAACAACAACGGCAGCGCCTTCGCGAGCATCTCGGCGAACACGCCCTTCTACAACGTCGCGCTCGGCATCGCGATGTGGCTGTCCCGGTACTGGCTGATGATCCCGGTGCTCGCGATCGCGGGCAGCCTCGCGGCCAAGCGGGCGACCGCGGTGACCGCCGGCACACTGCCGACGCACGGGCCGCTGTTCGTCGTCATGCTGGTCGGCGTCGTGCTGATGGTGGGTGCGCTGACTTTCCTGCCGGCGCTCGCGCTCGGGCCCATCGTCGAGCATCTCCAGATGAAGGCCGCAGGCTGAACCCATGAAAGACTCACGCCGGCCAATGGTGACCCGCCCGATCGTGATGGCCGCGATCCGCGACTCGTTCCGCAAGCTGGATCCGCGCGTCCAGTTCCGCAATCCCGTGATGTTCGTCGTGTTCGTCGGCAGCATCCTGACGACCGTCATCGGCTTCGCCGCGGCGGGTGGCGCGATGCCCGATGCCGGGCGCCCGGGATTCATCCTGGCGGTCGCGGCCTGGCTCTGGCTCACCGTGCTGTTCGCCAACTTCGCCGAGGCAGTCGCCGAAGGCCGCGGCAAGGCGCAGGCGGCGACGCTGCGCTCGATGCGGCGGCACGTGCATGCAAGGCGGCTGGTCGCCACGCAGGACGGCCCGCATGACCGGACCAACTACAGACCGTGGAAGCGAGCGCCCTGCGCCGCGGCGACGTGGTGCTGGTCGAGGCCAACGAGCATCATCCCGGCGGACGGCGAAGTCATCGAGGGTGTCGCTTCGGTCAACGAGAGCGCGGTGACCGGCGAATCCGCGCCGGTGCTGCGCGAGGCAGGCGGGGACTTCTCGTCGGTGACCGGCGGCACCCGCGTGCTGTCCGACTGGATCGTCGTGCGCGTCACCAGCCGCGAGGGCGAGGGTTTCCTCGACCGCATGATCGCGATGGTCGAGGGCGCAAAGCGCGGCCGCACGCCGAACGAGATCGCCCTGTCGATCCTGCTGGCGTTCCTGACGCTGGTGTTCCTGCTGGCGACCGCGACGCTCGCCCCGTTCTCGGAGTACGCCGTTGCCGCCGCCGGAAAGGGCGACGTGGTGACGCTCACCGTCCTGATCGCGCTCCTGGTCTGCCTCATTCCGACGACCATCGGCGGGCTGCTGTCCGCGATCGGCATCGCCGGCATGGACCGCATGATCCGCGCCAACGTGATCGCCTCCTCGGGCCGCGCCGTCGAAGCCGCAGGCGACGTGGACGTGCTGCTGCTGGACAAGACCGGCACCATCACCCTCGGCGACCGGCAGGCGACGTCGTTCCAGCCGGCGCCGGGCATCGTGGCGCAGGAACTCGCGGAGGTCGCGCAGCTCGCCTCGCTCGCCGACGAAACGCCCGAGGGACGCTCCATCGTGGTGCTGGCGAAGCAGCAGTTCGAGCTGCGCGGGCGCGACCTCGGCTCGACGCCGCACACCTTCCACAAGTTCTCCGCGCAGACACGCATGAGCGGCGTGGACCTCGACGGGCGGCGCCTGCGCAAGGGCGCGGCCGACGCGGTGCGCCGGTTCATCGAGAGCGAAGGCGGCGTCTGGCCGGCAAAGGTCACCGACATGGTCGACGACGTCGCGCGCGGCGGCGCGACGCCGCTGGTCGTGGCGGACGGCCGCCGGGTGCTTGGCGTCGTCGAGCTGCGCGACATCGTCAAGCGCGACATCCGCGAGCGCTTCGCGGAACTGCGCGAAATGGGCATCAAGACCGTGATGGTGACGGGCGACAACCGCCTGACGGCGGCCGCCATCGCGGCGGAAGCCGGGGTCGACGAGTTCCTCGCCGAGGCGACGCCCGAAACGAAGCTCGAACTGATCCGCAAGCACCAGGCCGAGGGCCGCCTGGTCGCCATGTGCGGCGACGGCACCAACGACGCGCCGGCACTCGCGCAGGCGGACGTCGCGGTCGCGATGAACACCGGCACGCAGGCGGCCAAGGAAGCCGGCAACATGGTGGACCTCGACTCCAATCCCGACCAAGCTCATCGAGGTCGTGGACGTCGGCAAGCAGATGCTGGTGACGCGCGGCGCGCTCACGACGTTCTCGGTCGCGAACGACGTGGCCAAGTACTTTGCGATCATCCCGGCCGCGTTCGCCGTCACCTATCCGTCGCTCAACGCGCTCAACGTCATGGGACTCTCGAGCCCGGACAGCGCGATCCTGTCGGCGGTGATCTTCAATGCGCTCATCATCGTGGCCCTGGTCCCGCTGGCGTTGCGCGGCGTCAAGACGCGGGCCGCGTCGGCCGCCGTGCTGCTGCGCCGCAATCTGCTCGTCTACGGGCTCGGCGGCCTGGTCGCGCCGTTCGTCGGCATCAAGCTGATCGACATGCTGCTGGCGGCCGCCGGGTGGGTGTGAGGGTTTCATCATGATGCGCGAATTGCGTCCGGCGCTCGTGGTCTTCGCCCTGCTGACGGTCGTCACCGGCCTCGTCTATCCGGGAGTCGTGACCGTCGTCGCCAAGGTCGCCTTTCCGCGGCAGGCCGAGGGCAGCGCGATCGTCGACGGCGGACGCGTCGTCGGGTCGGAGCTGCTCGGCCAGCCGTTCAGCGATCCGCGCTACTTCTGGGGCAGGCCGTCCGCGACCGGGCCGCAGCCCTACAACGGCGGCGCCTCGTCGGGGTCGAACCTCGCGGCCACCAACCCCGCGCTCATCGAGGCGGTCGGCGAGCGCGTGAAAGCCTTGCGCGAGGTGGATCCCGGCAATGACCGGCCGGTTCCGGTCGACCTCGTCACTGCGTCAGGTAGCGGACTCGATCCGCACATCTCGCCGGCTGCCGCCGAGTACCAGGTCGCGCGCGTGGCGCGCCTGCGCGGCATGACGGAGGCCGACGTCCGGTCGCGGGTGAAGGAAGCCACCGAAGGCAGGACGTTCGGCGTCCTGGGCGAGCCGCGCGTCAATGTCCTGCGCCTCAACCTGGCGCTGGATGCGCCGAACTGAACGATCGACTGTAAGCTAGTTCATGGTCGACTCGCGCCCCGACCCGGACGAGTTGCTCGCCGCAAGTCCGCGCCGAGGAAGCCCGCGCCCGGCGCGGGCGCTTGCGCATTTTCTTCGGCGCCTCTGCGGGCGTCGGCAAGACCTACGCGATGCTGGAAGCGGCGCGGACCGCAAGGGCGGGCGGGACGGAAGTCGTGATCGGCTACATCGAGCCGCACGGCCGGATCGAGACCGAGCGGCTGATGGAAGGCATCGAGCGGCTGCCGACGCTGCCGGTCCGCTATCGCGACATCGTCCGCCAGGAATTCGACCTCGATGCCGCGCTGCGCCGGCGTCCGGCCATCCTGCTGGTCGACGAGCTGGCGCACTGCAACCTGTCGGGCGGCGATCCGCCGCCCCGGCATCCAAAGCGCTGGCAGGACATCGAAGAGCTCCTCGACGCCGGTATCGACGTCTGGACCACCGTCAACATCCAGCATCTCGAGAGCCTGAACGATGTCGTCGCTCAGATCACGGGCGTGCGCCAGCGCGAGACGGTGCCGGACCGGATCTTCGACCAGGCGGACGAGGTCGAGCTCATCGACCTGCCGCCCGACGACCTGATCGCGCGGCTCAAGGCCGGCAAGGTCTACGTTCCCGACGAGGTCGCGTCCGCCATCGAGCGGTTCTTCCGCAAGCCGAACCTCATGGCGCTGCGCGAGCTCGCGCTGCGGCGCGTGGCCGACCGCGTCGACGCCGCGGTGCGCGCAGCGCGCGGAGCCGGTTCCGGGTTCGCGCCCCTGGCTCGCGCGCGACCGGATCCTGGTCGCGATCGGGCCGGACCACAGTCGGAGCAGCTCGTGCGCGCCGGCAAGCGCCTGGCGGATGCGCTCGATGCCGACTGGTCGGCGGTCTACGTCGAGACGCCGGAACTGCTCAAGCTGTCCGAGGCCGAGCGCAACCGGCGAATCGACCTGCTGCGGCTCGCGGAATCGCTCGGCGCCGAGACCGTGACGCTCGACGGGCCGACCGCGGCGGAGGCGATCCTCGAGTACGCGCAGACGCGCAACGCGACGCGCGTGCTCGTGGGCGCGCCGAAGCGCCGCGGCTGGCGGGCGTGGCTGCGGCCTTCCACGGCGACCGCGCTCATGCGCCGCGCGCCGCGATTCGACGTCATGACGATCGCCGATCCGCGCGACAGCGCCGGCGCCAGGCGCGGGCGGCCGATGCCGCCGGACAGACGACGCGCAGCGCCGTCCGTTGGGACCGCATCGGTTGGGCGCTTGCTCGCGACCGCGATCTGCACGGCGGCGGGCTTCGCTATGTTCCCGTACTTCGCGCTGACCAACATCGTGATGGTGTACGTGCTGGGCGCCACCATTGCGGGCCTGCGGCTCGGTCGCTGCCCGCGGTCGTCAGCGCGATCGCGAACGTCGCTGCGTTCGATTTCTTCTTCGTGCCGCCGCGCTTCACGTTCGCGGTGACCGATGTCCAGTACGTCGTCACTTTCGCGGTCATGCTGGTCGTCACGCTCGTCATCGCGAACCTGATGGCGAACGTGCGCCAGCAGACCCGGGTGGCCGGCGCGCGCGAACGGCGCACCGCGCTCCTGTACGCGATGAGCCGCGAGCTCGCGGCGACGCGTGGCATCGACGAGCATGGCGCGGGTCGCGGTGAAGCACGTCGCCGAGGTGTTCGAGTGCGAGGCGGTCGTGCTGTTGCCGGACGCGAACGGTCGCCTGCAGCTGGCCGCAGGAAGCGCCCATGGCCGGCTCGTTTCGCGGTGCCGATCTCTCCATCGCGCAGTGGGTGGTCGACAATGGCCGGCGCGCCGGCCTCGGGTCGGACACCTTGCCGGCGGCGCCAGCGCTGTACGTGCCGCTGGGGGACGAGCGTCAGCGGCTCGGTGTGCTCGCCGTGCTGCCGGCGAACCGGCGCCGCGTGCTGCTGCCGGAGCAACTGCATCTGCTCGAGACCTTTGCCGGGCAGATCGGCATCGCGCTGGAGCGCGAGCGGCTCGCCGAGGCGACCGAGAGGCCCGCGTCGCCGCCGAGAGCGAACAGCTGCGCAACACGCTGCTGGCCTCGATCTCGCACGACCTGCGTACTCCGCTCGCGGTCATGGCGGGCGCGGCGAGCACGCTCGCGCAGCGCGGCGCTTCGCTCGACGAGCCGACCCGGGCGGCGCTCGCCGGCTCGATCGAGAGCAAGGCCCAGGAAATGACGGACCTGATCTCCAACGTGCTCGACCTGATGCGTCTCGAATCCGGCCAGGTCACGCTGCGGCGCGACTGGGAGACGCTCGACGACCTGGCCGCGCGGCCTTGCAGCGCCTCGGCGAACGCGCCCGGACGCACCAGTTCGTCATCGATCTCTCCGCCGGACCTGCCGGCAGTGCACGTGGACGCCGCGCTGGTCGTGCAGGTGTTCGGCAACCTGTTCGACAACGTCGTCAAGTACACGCCGGCCGGTACGCGCGCCCGGGTTTCGGCCGTCGCCGATGGCGAATTCGTGCGCGTGACCGTCGACGACGACGGCCCCGGATTGCCGGCTGGCGATCCGGAGCGGCTGTTCGACAAATTCCAGCGTGGCGAGGAAGAGCCGGCGACGGTCGGCGTCGGCCTCGGGCTCGCGATCTGCCGCGCGATCGTGCGCGCGCACGGTGGCGAGATCCATGCGCGGCGCCGGCTGGGCGGCGGCGCGCACTTCGAGTTCACGCTGCCGGCGACGGAGCCGGCCGCGTGACCGACGCGATGCACCAGGTGCTGGTCGTCGAGGACGAGCCGGGTATCCGCGCGTCCTGCGCGTGCTGCTCGAAGCCGAGCACTACCGCGTCGTCGAAGCGGACACGGCCGCGCGCGCCGAAGTCGAGGCGCGCGCGCACAAGCCCGACCTGCTGCTCGTCGACCTCGGGCTGCCGGACGGCGACGGCCTTGGACGTGATTCGCCGCGTGCGGGAGTGGTCGCCGGTGCCGATCGTCGTGCTGTCCGCTCGCACGATGGAAGACCAGAAGATCGCCGCCCTGGACGCTGGCGCTGACGACTACGTGACCAAGCCGTTCAGCGCGCCGGAACTGCTCGCGCGCGTGCGTGCCGCGCTGCGGCGCAACGTGCAAGACGTCGGAGCAGCTGCCGCTGCTTGCGCTGGGAGCCGTTGCAGTCGACCTCGCACGCCGCGACGCGAGCGGGCCGGATGGCGAGATCCACCTGACGCCGCTCGAGTACCGCGTGCTCGAGTGCCTGGCGCGGCAAGCGGGCATGATCGTGACCCGCGACCAGCTGATGCGCGAGGTCTGGGGGCCGGCGCACGAAGACACGCGGAACCTGCGCGTCTGCATCAAGAACCTGCGGCAGAAGCTCGAGCCCGACCCGCGCGGCCCGCGCTATCTCGTCACCGAGACGGGCATCGGCTACCGGCTGATGCCGGACGAAGAACCGGGATAGGGGCGCGCCGCCTCACTCGGCGAGCAGGACCCCGGACCCGCCGAGCTCGGCCGGCACGTCCTTCTGCTTGGGCTTGCCGTCCGGGATGCGCAGCACCGTCTCCTCGTAGAAGACGTGCAGGCCCGGGCTGAACTTCAGCTTCGGCAGGATCGCGGCGTAGACGTCGGTGAGGCCCATCGCCGGATGCTCGGTGAGCAGGTGGCCGCCGCAGGTCTTGCACCACTGGCGGATGCTCTTCGGCGTCTTGGCGTACTTGCCGACGTTGTCCGCGCCCTTCGTGATCTTCACGTTCGCGGGCGGCCAGAGCGTGAAGGCATTGACCGGGCCGGCCGACCAGTGCCGGCAGGACTCGCAGTGGCAGTAGCCCATCGCGGCCGGCTCGCCGGTCGCCGTGACTTCGACCGCCCCGCAGAAACAGGTTCCCTTGTAGTCGCCCATGTCTGGATCCTCAGCTTCCGTTGCGAAGCGCGGTGCCGTGCTTCAGGTAGTGATTCAGCCGCGATTCCCACTCGCGCATGAACTGCACGTAGTACTCGGCCGTGAACCCGGAGAGTGTAGACGTCGCCCTCGGGGCCGAGGCTGGTGTGGCTGTAGGTGACCTCGGCCTCGCAGCCGGGCTTCGACGGCCGCACGCGGATGGTCAGCTTGCAGGCGGTGACGCCGGGCGTGATCTTGATCATCTCGACGAAGCCGCGCGCCGGGTCGTGGCGCGTGACGTACCAGATCGAGTCGTGCACCTTGGCGTCGGTGATGAAGACGCAGTCCTGCTCGGCGAAGCCGGACTGGGTCAGCACCAGGACCGGGTTCCAGCCGTCGATCCAGTCCGCCTCGCGGACCGGGCACAGGAGCGGGAACACCTTCGACAGCGAGCCGCTCAGGCGCTGCTTGTACGTGTGGGTCACCCGGTTGGGTGCCCGGACGTTCAGGGACTTGGCGGCGGGTTTGGTCTTGGCGAGCGACATGGTCGAAACCGGGAAGCATACTCCGATCGTGGCGCGCGGGAGCAAGCCGGTGACGCAAAACGGTCACAGTGCGGCGCGCATCGCGGCCATACTAACCGGCCGATCATGGACGAGAAGACAGCGCGCATCCGCCAGCCGGGCCGCCGGCCGAGCGCCCGCGACGCCAAGCGCGTCGCGCGCGCCGCGCAGGCCAGTCATTCGATCCCGTACATCACGCGCAAGATCCCGGTCTACGAGGTGCTGGACGAGGAGGGCCTCGCGCTGATCGAGCGCAACGCCGACACGATCCTCGAGGAGATCGGCATCGAGTTCCGCGACGATCCGGAAGCGCTCGCGGTCTGGAAAGCGGCCGGCGCCGACGTCGAGGGCGAGCGCGTGCGCATGCCGCGGGGCCTGTGCCGCCAGCTGATCCAGGCGACCGCGCCGCGCGATTTCACCCAGCACGCGCGCAATCCGGCGCGCAACGTCGCCGATCGGCGGCCCGCACACGGTGTTCGCGCCGGCGTACGGCTCGCCGTTCGTCCGCAACCTCGACGAGGGCCGCCGCTACGCGACCATCGAGGACTTCCGCAACTTCGTGAAGCTCGCCTACCTGGCGACGTCGCTGCACCACTCCGGCGGCACGATCTGCGAGCCCGTCGACCTGCCGGTCAACAAGCGGCACTTCGACATGGTCTACAGCCACATGAAGTACAGCGACAAGTCCTTCATGGGCTCGGTCACCCATCCCGAGCGCGCGAAGGACACGGTCGAGATGGCGAAGATCCTGTTCGGCGACGACTGGATCGATCCCGCGACCGGCAAGCCGAAGACCTTCATCGTCAACCTCATCAACGTCAACTCGCCGATGACCTACGACGCGACGATGCTCGGCGCGCTCAAGGTCTACGCGCGCGCCAACCAGGCCTGCATCGTCACGCCCTTCATCCTCGCGGGCGCGATGTCGCCGGTGACGGTCGCCGGCACCGCGACGCAGACGCTCGCCGAGGCGCTCGCCGGCATGGCCTTCATCCAGCTCCTCAATCCCGGCTGCCCGATGGTGCTCGGCAGCTTCGCGTCGTCGATCTCGATGCAGTCCGGCGCGCCGACCTTCGGCACGCCGGAGCCGGCGCTCGTGCTCTACGTCGATGGCGGCGCTCGCGCGGCGGCTCGGCGTGCCGTTCCGCTCGGGCGGCAGCCTGTGCGGTTCCAAGATCCCCGACGCGCAGGCGGCCTTCGAGTCGGCGAACACGCTGCTGCCGACCTGCCTCGGCGGCGTCAACTTCGTGCTGCACACGGCCGGCTGGCTCGAGGGCGGGCTCGCGATGGGCTACGAGAAGTTCGTGATGGACGCCGACCAGGCCGGGATGATGCACACGCTGCTCGCCGGCGTGGACCTCTCCGAGAACGGCCAGGCGATGGATGCGATCCGCGAAGTCGGGCCCGGCAAGCACTTCCTCGGCTGCGCGCACACGCTGGCGAACTTCGAGACCGCGTTCTACCGCTCGCCGCTCGCCGACAACAACAGCTTCGAGCAATGGGAAGCCGAAGGGCGCAAGGACATGGCGGTGCGCGCGAACGAGCGCTGGAAGAAGCAGCTCGAGGAGTACGTCGCGCCGCCGCTCGATCCCGCCGTCGACGAGGCGCTGCTCGACTACATGAACCGGCGCAAGGCCGCGTTCCCGGATTCCAACGTCTGAAAAAAGAAGGGGCGCCTCGTGGCGCCCCTTCCGGTCAACGACCCGTCCCGCGTCAGAAGTCCTGCGAGAAGCGGAGGCCGACCGTGCGCGGGCGGCGCATCACGCCCCACGGCTGGACGCCGCAGACGCCGGTGGAGCAGTCGCTGATCACGGTGAGCGGCGCGTCCTCGTCGGTCGCGTTCGAGAGGAAGATCTCGAAGTTGTACTTGTCGTTGCCGAGCCCGTAGGCGAGGTCGAGGAACGTGCTCGACGGGATGTCGCCCAGGAGCTCGGCTTCCGCGATGGTAGAGCGTGGACGGGGCACTCGTCTGGTAGGAGAGCGCAGCCCTGCACGTACGACTCCCAGCCGCCCGTCGGGAACGTGTAGCGCCCGATGAGCGTGCCCTTGAAGTCGGGCGTCAGCGGCAAGGCGCGTTCCGGCCGGGGCGTCGATGATGGGCGACGGTGCCGGGTCGATGAGGCATTCGTCGAAGTCGAGGTCGCCGTCGCCGTCGCTGGAGTCCGTGCTGCAGTAGTCGTCCTTCAGCTCGGTGTCGTAGTAGGCGAGCGAAGCGCCGAGGCGGAAGTTGTCGGTCGGCAGCCAGTCGAGCTGGACCTCGGCACCCGTGATCTCGGCGTTCGGGCCGTTGTCCACCTGGGTGATGCCGTTCTCGCCCTGGAACGAGATCTGGATGTCGTCCCACTCGTCGAGGAAGATCGCGCCGTTGAACTGGAAGCGATCGTCCGCCCAGCGCGTCTTCCAGCCGAGCTCGTAGTTGGTCAGGAAGTCCGACAGCGAAATCGCCGGCGACGCGGGTCGCGCTGCACGCCGCCCGGCCGGTAGCCCTCGGACCAGGTCGCGTAGAACATCGCCGTCTCGGTCGCCGTTCCAGCTCAGGTTGACGCGGTAGACGCTGTCGCTCTCCTTGATGCCCTTGTCCACGTTCTGGCAGGGTGACTTTCCCGCCGCGACACGTCGGCCTGAGACGGGCAGCGCCACTCGCCGGTCGAGACTCTACCACGGGCTCAGCGGATCGAAGGCGCCTTCGCCGCCATTCGCCGCGGTCGCCGGGCTCACCTCGCGCCCGGTGGGCTGCCATCCGGCGTATGGGACGGTTCAAGCCGAGGCCGAAGCCGAAGAATCCCTTGACCGTCACCTCCGGCTCGAAATAGCGCGCGCCCAGCGAGAGCTCGAGCGAGTCGGTGATGTCGAACGCGACCGTGGCGAACACCGCCTGGTCCGTGTCCTCGCGGTCCATGCTGTTCAGGTACACGACGCCGGGGAACGCGGCTGGTCGCATTCGGGTCGTTGCCGTTCGGCACGCGGCGGTCGGCGAGTCCCTTGAGCCGGCCGAACTCCTGGTAAAAGTCGTGCTCCTGCTTCTGATAGAAGAAGCCGAGCAGTCCGCGCACGCGATTGTCCTGCGGCGAGCTGATCCGGATCTCGTGGCTCGTCTTCTTGTACTTGTCGTCGTTGGAGAAGGACATCGACGGATCGATGACGGTTCGCCGTCGTTGTTGGCGTACAGGCTCGTGAAGATACGGTGTACGCGATGTTGTACCAGTAGGAATACTCGGAATAGTCGAACTGCCCTGTCAAATCGCGATCGAGGTAATTGCCGGAATAGACGATGTCCCAGTCGCGATCGAGCCCTCGACGGTCAGGCCCATCTGGTACCACTCGTCGTCGACGTACTCCGCGCGGTAATGCGCGACCGTCTGGTTGCCCGGGATGACGTACCCGTTGGCGGGATTGCCGTCGGCGAGGTCGTCGGCCCAGGAGCCTTCCTGGTCCATGCTTCTGGTACATGAGCTGAGGGCGTGACGGTCCAGTTCTCGCCCAGGTTGATGCGCAGCTGCGCGCGCGCGCCGACCGTGTCGATGGTGTTGTAGTTGTCCTCGGCGAATTCCGCGTTGTCCGCGACGAAGTCGTCGGCAGTCGCCGCGTCCGGATCGCCCTCGTCAGAGGCGGGTTGCTGCGACGTTGTCGATCCAGCCCGGCTTCGTGCTTCGCCCAGCCGACGAGGCGGATGGCGGCAGTTTCGCCGATCGGCAGGTTGACCATGCCTTCCGCGACGTAGCCGGGCTCGTCCATGTCGACGTAGTTGCCCTCGAGCGCATAGCTCGCGTCGAAGCCGGACGGGTCCGGCTTGTTGGTGATGATGCGGATCGTGCCCGCCTGCGAGCTCGCGCCGTACAGCGTGCCCTGCGGGCCGGCGAGCGCCTCGACGCGCGCGATGTCGTACAGGTGCACGTCGAGGTTGCCCTGGATGGTGGTGATCGGCTGCTCGTCGAGGTACATGCCGACGCTCGGCTGCGAGGTCGTCGCCTGGCCGTCGCCGCCGGTCGCGACGCCGCGCATGTAGACCGCGTTGAAGCCGGAACCCGCACCGTCGCGTGGCCGCCATCGTCACGCGTCGGCAGGAACTGCACGTAGTCCTTGAAGTTCTGGATGTTGAGCTCGTCCAGCGTCTGGCTGCCGAGCGCCTTGATGCTGATCGGCACGTCCTGCAGGCTCTGCTCGCGCTTCTGCGCGGTGACGATCACTTCGCCGAGCGTGGCGGTGTCCTGCGCCATCAGCGATGGGCTCGCGAGGGCGAGCAGCACGGCGGAGGCGATGGGGGTGCGGGCAAGCGACAGGTGCGGACGCTTAGGAAGGACAACCGGCATTGTCATTCTCCAGTGTAGGGTCCGAGTTGCGGCCAAGACTACGACCAAAGTGGTAATAACGCAAAAACGGCAGCGCCTGTCGCGCGGCCGCAACGCGCGACGTCAGCGGGCGGGGGCGTCCGGGTAAGCCGCGAGAACCGGGCCGAGGGCGGCCTTCAGCGGGTCCGAGCCAGGCGTCGTAATGCCGCCACTGGTCGACGGCTTCCCGGTAGATGGGCTGCCGGACCTGCTCCGCGCTGGGGGTGCGCACGGGGCGCTCATTCTCGAAGAATCGCAGGCAAGCGTCCTCGAACGGCAGGCCGCAATAGTCGAGCAGCCGGCGCACTTCCGTCTCGGTGTCCTCGACCATGCGCTCGTAGATGACCCGGTGGATCCGGCCCGGCAGGACCTCGTCGAAATGGGCCATCAGGTCGACATAGTCCCGGTAGTAACGGCCGAGGTCCGTCAGGTCATAGGTAAAGCGCTGGCCGGTCGCAAAGTGCTGCCGGTAGTTCGAAAAGCAGCAGGCCAGCGGATGCCGGCGTGCGTCGACGATCTTCGCGTTCGGCAGGATCAGGTGGATCATGCCGACGTGCAGGAAGTTGTTCGGCATCTTGTCGATGAAGTACGGACGGTCTGTCCTGCGGTAGATGCGCGTCTGCTCGATGAACCGGTCGCCGAGCTCGCGCAGCCGCGCGCCGTCCAGCGTGGCGAGCACGTCCGTGTAGGCACCGATCGCAGGCGAGTCCACCTCGCCGCACAGGTCGCGCGCCATCGAGATGATCTCCGGCAACTCCATCGTGCCCTCGACCGTCGGAGTGACTGGAGAGAATCTGCTCGATCAGGGTCGACCCGGATCGCGGCAGGCCGACGATGAAGATCGGGTCCGGCGACGCGCTGCCAAAGCCAGCCCGCGCCTCGAAGAACTCGCGGGTCAGCGTCGCCTTCAGGCGCTGCAGGCGGTCCGTGTTGCGCTCGGCGTCGTACCCGACTTGCGCACGCCGCAGCGCATTTCCCTTCGCGTAGTGCTCGAACGATGGCGCCCAATCTCCGGCGTCCTCATAGGCCTTGCCAAGCGCGAAGTGGAAGTGCAGGCGATCCGACGTCGCCGAGCGACGGATCCGCGACCCTTGCCTCCATGGCGGCAACCTCCGCCGGCTCGAAGCGGAAGGTCTTGAGGTTGGCGAGGCTCCAGTACGCCTCGCCGAATGTCGGTTCGATGGCGATACTGCGCCGGTAGGCGTCGATGCCTTCCTTCAGCTTGCCGTCGGTTTTCAGCGTGTGACCGTAGCTCAGCCAGACCTTGGCCTGGGAGGGATATTCCCGCAGCAGCTCGGCGTAGATGCGGCTCGCCCGGTCATAGTCGCCGAGTCGGCTCAGGAGCACCGCGTAGAAGATTGCGATAGCCCGGATGGCGCGGCTCCGGCGGCGAGCAGCCGCTCCATGACCGGCAAGCGCGCGGGCCGAGTCGTTGCGCCGGTGCAGCAGCACCGCGTAGTTGTACAGCGCCGGCGTGAAGTTCGGCGCGAGCTCGAGGCAGCGCTCGAGCAGCGCGATGGCGTCGTCGTCGCGGCCGTGGCGCGCCGCGACCTCGGCCAGCATGCGGATCGCCGGCACGTCGGTCGGCGCCTTCATGAGCTGCGCCTTGAGCAGCGACTCGGCGCGCGGCAGGTCCTTCTTCACCATCGCGCCCGCGGCCTGCAGCAGCTCCGGGTTGCGCGTCGAGGCCTTGACGTGCCGCAGGTAGGCGGCATCCGCGCCCTCGGCGTCGCCGATCGCCGCCAGGTGGTCGGCGAGCAGGCGCCAGGCCTCGGGGTGATCCGGCTGCAGCTTCACTGTCCGGCGCAGCGCCGCGATCGCCTCGTCGCCACGGCCGATGCGGGCGCTCGCGCGCGCGAGCAGGAACGCCGCGGGCGCGTGCCTCGGCACGACCTTCAGGATCTCGCGCGCCTGCTCGGCCGCGAGTTCCGGCCGCTTCGCGAGCAGCGCTTCCGCGTGCTTCATCGCGACGTCCAGCGTGCCGGTGGGCTCGGTCGTCGCGCTCACCGGATGAAGGCCTTGCTGCAGCCGCGCGATGCCCTCGTGGATGTCTGGAACGGAATAGTGCGCGAACGACAGGCGCAGGCAGTGCCGCAGGCCGCCCGCCGTCGAGCAGGCGCTGCCCGGCAGGAAGCCGGTGCCGGCGGCGCGCGCCGCCGGCCTCGAGCGCGGCGGCATCGGCGCCCTCCGGCAGCTCGAGCCAGAAGAAGTAGCCGCCGCCCGGCTTCTCCCAGCGCGCGACGCCGGAGAGGTGCTTGCGCAGCGCCGCGTCCATCGCCTGCGCGCGCTCGGCGTAGCGGCGCGCGCAGCGACTGCGACGTAGGCGGCGAGCTCGCCGCTTTCCATGAGCTGGCGCACGAGGTGCGAGGTGAAGTGGTTGAAGTTGCCGCCGCTCACGAGCGCGCCGCTCGCAAGCAGCCGCTGCATCAGCGCGGGCGTCGTCTGGATCCAGCCGAGGCGCAGGCCCGGCGCGAGGATCTTCGAGAAGGTGCCGAGCGAGAGCACGTTGCCGGCCGCGCCCAGCGTGCCGAACGAGGGCGGCGGCGGCGCGCCGTGGTACAGGAGCTGGTACACCTCGTCGGCCAGGATCGTGAAGCCATGCTCGCGCGAGAGCGCGATGAGCCGGTCGCGGCGCGCGCGGTCGAGCACGCGGCCGGTCGGGTTGTGGAAGGCGGGGATCGTGTAGACGAGCGTCGGGCGGTGCTGCGCCAGCAGGCGCTCGAGCTGCCCGACGTCCATGCCGGCCGCGTCCACGGGCACGCCGACGATCTCGAGGCCGTGGTCGCGGAAGATCTGGAACGCGTACGGGTAGCTCGGCTCCTCGACGAACACCACGTCGCCCGCCTTCGCGAGGCGGCCGCAGACGAAGTCGAGCCCCTGCGAGATGCCGCCGGTCAGCATCAGCGAGTCGGGATCGACCGGTGTGCCCGAAGCCTGCGCCGAGGAACGCGGCGAGCGCCGCGCGGAAGCGCGGGTCGCCCTGGCGCTGGCCGTAGTTGAGGTCGAAGGGCGCGGCGTCGGCGAAGAAGCGCTCGCCGCCGGAGGCCAGGAGCTTGAGCGGCAGCAGGTCGGCCGAGGGCTGGCCGACGCTGAAGTTGATCGTGCCGCGCTCCGGCGCGCCGTCGAAGCTTCCGGCGGTGCTCATGGGCTGCCTGCCGCCGGCGTGACGAGCCGGAATACGTCGCCCGGCCGCCCGTCCAGGAACGCGCGGATGTTCGCCGCCGAGATGCGTCTCAAGTCCATCCAGTGCCGACTCCGAATAAAAGGCCACGTGCGGCGTCAGGAGCACGTCGCGGCGGCCGACCAGCGGATGATGCCCGAGGTCCGGCGAATCCTCAGCCAGTACGTCGAGGGCGGCGCCCCGGACGAGCCCGGCATCGAGCGCCGCGACCAGGTCGGCCTCGACCACGAGGCCCCCGCGCGCGACGTTGATGAGCAGCAGGCCGGCGCCGCATCTTCGCGAAGGCGACGCGGTCGAGCAGGCCGCGGCTGCCGGCGTCGAGGTTGCTGTGCAGGCTCAGGATGTCGGCGCGCGCGAGCACGTCCTCGAAGCCCGCCGGCTCGGCGCCGTGGCGCGCGGACGGTCGTCCGCATCGACGCGCGGGTCGCAGGCGATGACGGCGAGGCCGAAGCCGAGCGCCCGCCGGCAGACGGCCTGGCCGATGCGGCCGAAGCCGACCAGGCCGAGCGTGCGGCCGGCGAGGCGCTCGATGCCCTGCACGTCGTTCCAGCGCCAGCTGTGCTCCGACTGCACCTGGCGGTCGTAGTCGCGCAAGCGGCGCTCGAGCGCGAGCAGGAGCGCGAGCGTGTGGTCCGCGACTTCGTCCGTGCAGTACTCGCCGACGCTCGCGACCGCGATGCCGCGCTCCGCCGCGGCCGCGGCGTCGACGCAATCCCAGCCGGTGGCGGCGACCGAGATGATCCGGCAGCCCTCGAGCCGGCCGAGCATCGGCGCGGTCGAACGGGACGTAGTCGGTCAGGATCGCCGCCGCGCCGCGGCAGGCGGCGGCGAGCGCGTCGGCATCGCCGCGATGCGTGTAGGTCTCGACTGCGCGCGCGGCCGGCAGCTCGCGCCGCTCGATCGACAGGTCGCGGCCCTCGGCTTCCGGCATCTCGGCGAAGACGATCCTCACCGGCGCGCGCGGCCGACAGCGCGAGCAGGAGCAGCGCGGAGACCGCGAGCCCCGGCCACAGCGGGTCGATCGCGAAGATGCCGCCCGCGCCGGCGTCAGCCGCGATGCGCCAGGCGATCACCGTCACGAGCGAGGCCGTCGTGCTCCAGAACGCGGCGGAGGCCGGAATGCGGTTCGTCCACAGCGCCGCGATCGTCGGCAGGAACAGGCCGGCCGAGTTGAGCGTGAAGCCGAACTGGAGGATGTCGATGATGTCGCGCATCTTCCAGGCGAGGAGCAGACCCAACCCGCCCGCGCCGAGCGAGGCCAGCGTGCCGATCCGCAGCATCGCCGCGGGCGGCAAGTCCGGCCGCAGGTAGCGCTGGTGGATGTCGCGCGCGTAGTTCGCCGATGCCGTGAGCACGCTGATGGACGCGACCGACATCACGGCCGACAGGATGCCGATGACCATCAGGCCCTTGAGCCCCACCGGGAAGCGATCGAGGACGAAGGTCGCGAGGATGCTGGCGCTCGACGCCGGGTCCGGGTAGAGCACGGCCGCGGCGAGGCCGAGCCAGGCGACGGCGAGCGCGATCGGCAGCATCAGGAGCGGCGCGAGCAGAGCGCGCCGCGCCGTGCCGTCGCGGCATCGCGCGCGGCGAAGCTGCGCGAGAAGCTGTCCATCGCCACGAAGAAGCTGAGCACCATCGAAACCACCAGCGCCGCGACGTGGTCCCAGCCCTGCGCCCCGAAGTCGTAGTGCGTGGCCGGCAGGATGGCGCGCATGTCGGCCCAGCTTCCCGCCTGCGAGATCGCGACTGGAATGCCGACCGCGACGATGCCGACGATGACCAGCGTGACCTGCACGCGGTCGGTGTAGGTGACCGCGAGATAGCCGCCGGCCGCCGTGTAGAGCGTCACGATCGCGCCGGCGAGCAGGAGGCAGCTCCCGTAGCTCCAGCCGATCAGCACCTGCAGGATGGCCGCCGCGGCGGCGAACTGGCCCGCGGAGTACGCGGTGTAGGCCAGGACCGTCGTGATCGTCGCGACCGCGCGCGTGCGGTTGTCGTAGTGCTTCTCGATGAAGTCCGGGTAAGTGAGGTGGCGGTCGCCGTCACCCAGCTCCTTAACGCGCCTCGCGACCGTTAGTCCAAATAAACAGCAGCCGATCGCGATCCCGATGACGTACCAGATGCCGGTGATGCCCTGCGCGTACACGCGCGCCGACGTGCCGACGATCGAAGCCCCGCCGATCCAGGCCGCGACCCACATGCAGGCGATCGTGACCGGCCCCATGCGTCGCCCGGCGACGAAGTAGTCGTCGACGTCCGGCTTGCGGCGCTGGGCGTAGATGCCGATGCCAACGAGGAGCGCGAGGTACGCGAACAGGATGACCGTATCGACGACGCCCATGCGATCCGCCTCCCCGCCTCAGGTACTGACCGTCCTTCGCCCGCGCCTGCTAGTCCCGCGGCGCCCGCGCGCGCCGCCGACCCGCGGACTCGCGGGCGGCGGGCAGCGTCACGACCTTGCGCAGCTCAGTATAGGCCGCGGTCTTGTGCGGAATCGCCATGGCCTCGACGAAGTGCGCCTGGAAGCGCGGCTCGATCGCGGTCTCGATCTTCTCGACCCGGCGGACCAGGTCCTCGATGGCGGCGCGTGCCGTGGCATCGAGCAGCGCGATGCGCGCACCGGCGCCGGCGGCGTTGCCGACCGAGGCGACCTGACCGAGGTCGCAGTCCGGGATCATGCCGAGCACCATCGCGTGCTTGATGTCGATGTGGCTGCCGAAGGCGCCGGCGAGGCCGATCCGGTCGACCTTCGTGATGCCGAGGTGGTCCATCAGCAGCGCGACGCCCGCGTACAGCGCCGCCTTCGCGAGCTGGATGGCGCGCACGTCGTTCTGCGTGATCTTCATCGGCACGTCGCCGCGGTGCAGCACGTAGGAGAAGGTGCGGCCGTCCGCGACGATCGCGGTCGCTACGCGCGGCGACCGTGCCGTCGATGACGCCGTCCGGCAGGATGATGCCGGCGAGGTACATCTCGGCGATGACCTCGATGATGCCGGAGCCGCACACGCCGGTGACGCCGGTGCGGGCCGTCGCCGCGTCGAAGCCCGGGTCGTCCGACCACAGGTCGCTGCCGATCACCTTGACGCGCGGCTCGAGCGTCGCGGGATCGATGCGCACGCGCTCGATGGCGCCGGGCGCCGCGCGCTGGCCGCAGCTGATCTGCGCGCCCTCGAAGGCGGGGCCGGTCGGGCTCGAGCAGGCGAGCAGCCGCTCGCGGTTGCCGAGCACGATCTCGGCGTTGGTGCCGACGTCGACGAGCAGCGTGATCGCGTCGCCGAGGTCCGGTCGCTCGGCGAGGATCATGCCGGCGGCGTCGGCGCCGACGTGGCCGGCGATGCAGGGCAGCACGTAGACGCGCGCGTTCGGGATGCACGGCGATGCCGAGCGCCGAGGCGGGAAGCGTCAGCGCCTGGTCGACCGCGAGCGCGAACGGCGCGCCGCCGAGCTCGACCGGATCGATGCCGAGCACCAGGTGATGCATGATCGGGTTGCCGACCAGCGTCATCTCGAGGATGTCGGCGGTCGCGACGCCGGCCTCGCGCGCGAGATCGGCCGCGAGCCCGCCGAGCGCGCCGCGGATCGCGGCGGTCATCATCGCCGCGCCGCCCGGGTTCATCATCGCGTACGAGACCCGGCTCATCAGGTCCTCGCCGAAGCGGATCTGCGGGTTCATCGTGCCCGCGGCGGCGACCAGCTCGCCGGTCTCGAGGTCGCACAGGTGTGCCGCCACCGTCGTCGAGCCGACGTCCACCGCCATGCCGTAGGCCTTGTCGTGGAAGCCCGGCCACAGCGCGATCACCTGCGAGGCGTCGTGCACCGCGACCGTCACTTTCCACTCGCCCTTGCGCAGCGCCGCCTGCAGCTCGCCGAGGATCGTGAAATCGCAGCCGAGGCCGGTGAGCTGCCACTCGCGCTCGAGCGCCTCGCAGCAGACGCCGCAGGTCGCCGGAAGGGTCGTGCATGTCCGGCTCGCGCACCTCGACGTAGTGCAGGCGGACCACCGGGTTCAGCTTGATCACGCGCGCGTCGGCATCCTTGCGCACCACCTGGCGATGGACCTGGCTGCCGGGCGGCACGTCCACGACCACGTCGCCCTGCACGGTGGTCGAGCAGGAAAGCCGATGCCCGGCCGGCAGGCCGCGCCGCTTCGCGTAGCGCTGTTCGGTCTCGCTGACCGGCGAGACGCTCGCGGCGCCCGAACGCACGCCGTGCTTGGCGAACTCGCCCTCGGCGATCAGCACCTGGCAGCGGCCGCAGATGCCGCGCCCGCCGCAGACCGAATCGACGTCGACGCCGAGCGTGCGCGCGACGGAGAGCAGCGGCGTGCCGACGGGGAAACGCCCGCGCTTGCCCGAGGGCGTGAAGACGACGAGTGGATCCCGGTCGGTCATGGGTCGCCGCTCAGGCAGACGATGCGCTACGCACGGGGCCGGCGGCCCCGCTCGCGACGGCCGCGGCCAGCCTCGCCGTTGGCGCCGAGCGGCGGTGGCTCGCGGAAGCGCGCGATCCAGCGATCGCAGTGAGGATCGTGGCCCATCATGACATCCGCGCCGAGGCAGGCCTGGATGGTCTCGGGGTGCAGCGGGTTGGTGATCGCCGACGTGAGACCCGAGGCGATCGCCATGGTCAGGAAGGCGCTGTTGATGCCGCCGCGGTTCGGCAGGCCGAAGCTGACGTTGGAGGCGCCGCAGGTCGTGTTGACCTTCAGCTCGCCGTGCAACCGCTGCACGAGTCGCATCACCTGGGCGCCCGCCGTGTTGATGGCGCCGATCGGCATCACCAGCGGGTCCACGACCACGTCGCTCCTCGGGATGCCGTGGTCCGCGGCACGCTCGACGATGCGCTTGGCGACGGCGTAGCGCACGTCCGGGTCCTCGGAAATGCCGGTCTCGTCGTTCGAGATCGCGACCACGGCCGCGCCGTACTTCTTGATGAGCGGTAGCACCGACTCGAGTCGCTCCTCCTCGCCGGTGACTGAGTTGACCAGCGCCTTGCCCTTGTAGACGGCGAGCCCCGCTTCGAGCGCCGCCACGATCGAGGAGTCGATCGACAGCGGCACGTCGGTGACCGACTGCACGAGCTGCACGGCCCGGGCGAGGATCGCCGGCTCGTCGGCGAGCGGAATGCCGGCGTTGACGTCGAGCATCTGGGCGCCCGCCTCGACCTGCGCGCGCGCGTCGGTCGCCACTCGTCTGAAATCACCGGCTGCCATTTCAGCGGCGAGCATCTTGCGCCCGGTCGGGTTGATGCGCTCACCGATGATGACGAACGGGCGGTGGAAGCCGATCACGACCTCACGGGTGGCGGACGAGACGACGGTGTCGGTCATTCGGATGCCCCGGCAAGACCCTTCGCGCGCACCAGGCGCTCGAGGTCCTCGTCGCTGTAGCGTTCCTCGATGCGGCGCGCCTCCGCGGCGGCCTCCTGCTCGATGTCGTCGCCGCAGGGCTTCGGCTCGGAACGCTTCCACTCGGCGAGGTAGAGGTCGGAGCTGCCCTTGCCCGCGCGCATCGCGGCGCGGTCGACCGCTTCGTGGAAGCGCCCGGAGAGCTTCGCCTTCGCCGTTTCCCGTCCGCGCTTGACGATCACCTGGGCGGGGATGTCCCGCCAGGAGATCACGGTCAGGCTGGCCATGCAGGCATCCACGGCCGCCCGGCGAACCCGGCCAGGCTCGAGCCGAGCGCGCCGTAGCCGGTCTGGCGCACGACCAGCTCGAGGCCGAGGCGCTCGGCGACCTTGCGCGCGGCCGCTTCCGCGTCGGGTTTCGGCGCCTGCGCGAGATAGACGAGGCGGCGGTAGTTGCCGAAGTAGACCTGCTGCAATTCCGGATGGCGGTCGATGCCGAGCGCCTGGATGACCAGGCGGTCGAAGTGCCGCAGCAGGAAGTCGGTCAGGTAGAAGGTGCCGGGCTCCGCCTCCGCCAGCGCCGCGAAGGCCGCGGCGCTGCGCGAAGAACTCGTAGCAATGCGCGCCCGGGATGCGCTCCACGCCTTCCTCGGCGAGCACCGCGTCGAGCGCCCCGCCCGTACCGCAGTCGCCGTAGGCGACGAAGATGCCGTCGTAGTCCTTGCGGTGCTCGCGGATCTTCTCGCGCACCGCGCCTGCGATCCTCTCGGGCCGGTTGTGCAGCTCGGGAGGCAGGCAGACGACGTCGAGGGAGGACCAGCCGTTTGCCTTGCGCAGCGCCGCGATCTCGTGGGCGAGCGCGCCGCAGGCGATGACGAGCCGTCTAGGCTGCATGAGCGGCCGCGCGGCGCTCGGCGAGCAGCCGCTTGGCGGTCTCGACGGCGATGGCCGCGTCGCCGGCAGTAGGCGTCGGCGCCGATGGCCTTGCCGAACTCCTCGTTGAGGGGCGCGCCGCCGACCAGCACGATGTACTTCTCGCGCAGGTTCTTCTCCTTGAGCGTGTCGATCACGACCTTCATGTACGGCATGGTGGTCGTCAGCAGCGCCGACATGCCGAGGAAATCCGGCTTGTGCTGCTCGAGCGCGGCCAGGTACTTCTCGACCGGGTTGTTGATGCCGAGGTCGATGACCTCGAAGCCCGCGCCCTTCCAGCATCATCCCGACCAGGTTCTTGCCGATGTCGTGGATGTCGCCCTTCACCGTGCCGATCACGATCTTGCCGATCGGCTCGGCGCCGGTCTCGGCGAGCAGCGGCCGCAGGATCGCCATGCCGCCCTTCATGGCGTTCGCGGCGAGCAGCACCTCCGGCACGAACAGGATGCCGTCGCGGAAGTCGATGCCGACGATGCGCATGCCCTCGACCAGGGCGTCGTTCAGGACCTTGTCGGGCTTCCAGCCGCGCTCGAGGAAGATGCGGGTCGCTTCTTCGACCTCGGCCTTGAGGCCGTTGTACATGTCGTCGTGGACCTGTTCGACGAGCTCGGCGTCGTCGAGCGAGCGCAGGTCGAACTCGCCTTCTGTGGCGTCAGCCATCTACGCACTCCGGTGCGGCGTTATTGAACGAATGTTAAACAAAGGCCGCCGGCAGAACTAGTCCTTTTGCGACAAGGACTTGTCGTAACGCGACGAGAAAGCCGGAACTGGGACCCAGTGCAGGTGGACTAGCGAGGGACGCGCCGTTCGGCACTCGGGGGGTAGCCAAACAAGGCGCGGTAGCAGCGTGAGAAATGGGGGGGTGACTTGAAGCCGCAGGAGGTCGTGACGTCCATGATGGGCATGGCCGTCTGCAGCAGGAGCTCGCGCGCCCGGCGCAGCCGCATTTCGAGGTAGTAGCGCTTCGGCACGCAGTCCAGGTGGCGCCGGAACAGGCGCTCGATCTGCCGGCGCGAGAGACCGGTCGCGTGAGCAATGCGCTCGAGCGACAGCGGCTTCTCGATGTTCTCCTCCATGAGCTGGGCGACCTCGATCATGCCGCGGTGCGAACTGCCGACGACGGCGCGCAGCGGGACGACCTGGCGGTCCTCGGCGCTCCGCACGCGCTCCAGCACGAACTGCTCGGATACCTGCTGTGAAATCCGCGGCCCCTGCTTCAACCGGATGAGGTTAAGCATCAGGTCGAGGGGGGCCGTGCCGCCTGAAGCGGTGTAACGGTCGCGGTCGATGCTGAACACCTGGTCGTTCAACTGCACGCGAGGGAACTCCTCGCGCAGCGACGACAGATTCTCCCAGTGGATGGTGGCGCGGTACTGATCGAGCAGGCCGGCGCGCGCGAGCGCGTAACCGCCGGTGCAGAGTGCGCCGAGTCCGACCCGCCGCTCGGCAAGGCGCTTGAGCGCGGTGAGTAGCGGCGGCGTCACCGCCGCGCGGACATTTATGCCGCCGCAGACGAACAGGATCTCGACCTTGCCGAGTTTCTCCAGCGCGATGGTCGGCTCGAGATCAAGGCCACTGCTCGCCGCGACCGGCCGGCCGTCGAGGCTCACGATGGACCATTCGTAAACCGCCTGGCCCACGACCCGGTTGGCCATCCGCAGCGGCTCGAGCGCGTTCGTGACCGCGATCAGCGAGTAATTCGGCAGCGTCAGGAAAGCGTAGCGGGTCGTCTCCATGCGCGTTTCAGTATGCCACCCGCGCAGCCCGGGATGTCTGTTTCCGACATAGCATGGTCGCATTCAGGGCTGCTTACGCTCCGCCACCGGCTACACTTCCGCCATGAAATCGCACGCTCGGGTGGTCGTGATCGGCGGCGGCGCGGTCGGCGTCAGCACCCTCTACCACCTGGCGCACAAGGGCTGGTCCGACGTCGTGCTCATCGAGCGCGCCGAGCTGACGGCCGGATCGACCTGGCATGCCGCTGGCCTCCTGCCGCTCTTCAACATGAGTTACACAGTGGGCCAGCTCCACAAATATTCGGTGGACCTCTACAAGCGCCTGCCGGCCGAGACCGGGCAGGAGGTCAGCTTTCACGCGACCGGGAACCTGCGGCTCGGGACCTCGCGCGACCGCATGGACGAGTACCGGAAGTACTGCGGCACGGCCAACACCATCGGTGTGCCGTTCGAAATCATCGGGCCGAAACAGGTGAAGGAGCTGTGGCCGCTGCTCGAGCTCGGCGGCACGGCGGACACGGCCGCCATCATCGGCGCGCTCTACCATCCACAGGACGGCCATATCGCGCCGGCGGACCTCACGATGGCGCTGCGCAAGGGTGCCCGTGCAAAAGGCGCGGAAATATACGAGCACACGGAAGTGACCGCAGCCACGCGCGGCCGCTCCGGCGAGTGGAAGCTGACGACCACGAAAGGCGAGATCACCTGCGAGCACGTCGTCTGCGCGACCGGCAACTACGCGCGCCAGACCGGGAAGATGTTCGGCCTAAACGTGCCCGCGATCCCGGTCGAGCACCAGTACATCGTCTACGAGGAATCGCCGGAGCTCGCCGCTTACCGCAAGGGCGGCGGGCGCGAGCTGCCCGTGATGCGCGAGCCCGACCAGTCGTATTACCTGCGCGAGGAGCGACTCGGCTGGATCCTCGGGCCTTACGAGGCGGGCGCGCCGGCGCGCTTCGCCGACGGCGTGCCTTCCTGGTTCGGCAAGAGCCTGTTCGAAGGCGACCTCGAGCGGCTCATGCCGCACATCGAGGGCGCGCAGCGGCGCGTGCCGGCGCTCGCGAACTGCGGCATCAAGGACATCGTCAACGGCCCCATTTCCTACACGCCGGACGGCAGTGCGCTGATCGGGCCCGGCCTGGGGACTGAAGAACCTCTGGCTGAACGAGGGCCACAGCTTCGGCATCACTGCGGCGGGGGGCGCCGGCTGGCAGCTCGCCGAATGGATCGTCGAGGGCGAGCCGGGCATCGACATGCTCGCGGTGGATCCGCGTCGCTTCGGGCTCTACACGGGCAAGCGCTACCTCGTGACCGAAGAACGAGGAGACGTACCGCAACGTCTTCACGATCCACTACCCGGACGAGGAGCGCCCGGACGCAAGGCCCGCCAAGACCAGCCCGGTATACGACAGGCTGAAGCACATGGGCGCCGTGTTCGGCCAGCGCTACGGCTGGGAGCGCGCGAACTGGTTTGCGCCGGCCGGCGTCGAGGGCGAAGACGACTGCGAGCTTCCGCCGCACCAACTGGTTCGAGCACGTCGGCAACGAATGCCGGCGCCTGCGCGAGCACGTCGGCGTCATCGACCTGACGCCCTTCACGAAGCACGCGGTCGAGGGTCCGGCGCCGAGGCCTGGCTCGACTCGCTGGTCGCCAACAAGGTGCCGGTGAAAACCGGCCGCATGGCGCTCGCGCACGCGCTGACGAAGCGTGGCGGCATCCGCTCGGAGTTCACGATCACGAAGCTCGCCGATGAGCGTTACTACCTGGTCAGCGCGGGTGCGGCCGAGCGCTACGACACGCGACCTCCTGGCGAAGTGCCTGCCGGCCGACGGCTCGGTGCGGCTCGCCGAACATCACGACCTCGCGCGGCTGTTCGTCGTCGCCGGGCCGCGCTCACGCGACGTCCTCGCGAAGCTACCGACACGCCGCCTCGCCAACGACGCCTTCCCGTGGTCACGGGCCAGGTCGCCGAAGTCGGGCTCGCGCCGACGTGTACCTGCTCCGCGTCAACTTCGTCGGCAGCCTCGGCTGGGAGCTGCACTTCCCGATCGAGTACGCGCGCCACCTGTTCGTCGCCGATCGACCGCGGGGGCGGAGCACGGAATCGGCATGGCCGGCATGCGCGCGATGGAACGCTGCGCATGGAGAAGTCCTACCGCATGTGGGGCAGCGACCTGACCCGCGAGAACACGCCCCTCGAGGCGAGCCTCGACCGTTTCGTGCGGATGGGGAAGGGCGACTTCACGGGCAAGGCGGCGCTCGAGGCGCAGCTCGCGAAGGGCGTTCCGAACCGCTTCGTCACGCTCGAGGTGCACGGCGTCACCGACGCGGACCCGCTCGGCAACGAGCCGCTTTTCTACGGCAACTGGCGCACTATCGGCCGCGCGACCTCGGGCTTCTACGGGCACGTGCTGAAGAAGAGCCTCGCGATCGGCTACGTGAAGCCGGAGTTCGCCGAGGTCGGCACGAAAATCGCGATCGAGATCCTCGGCGAGCGGCGCGACGCGACGGTGCTGGTCGACTCGCCCTACGACCCCGAGAACAAGGAACTCCGCGCCTGAAGCGCCAATCCTGGTCCGGCCTCGCGCTCCTCCTGCAAAGCCTATCGCGCCACCGCGACTGGCGCGAGCAGTGGCGCAAGCCCGAGCCGAAGGAATCCTACGACGCGGTCATCGTCGGCGGTGGCGGCCACGGGCTCGGCACCGCCTATTACCTCGCGGCCGAGCACGGGCTCACGAACATCGCCGTGGTCGAGAAGGGGCTGGATCGGCGGCGGCAACACCGGCCGGAACACGACCATCATCCGCTCGAACTACCTGTTCGACGAGAGCATCGCTATCTATGAGCACGCGCTGAAGCTGTGGATGCGCCTTCGAGGTGCTCAACTACAACGTCATGTACTCGCCGCGCGGCGTGATGATGCTCGCGCACAGCGTGCACGACGCGCAGGTCCTGAAGCGGATCATGCACTCGAATCGCGCGAACGGCGTCGATAACGAGTGGCTGGCGCCGGAGCAGGCGAAGGCGTACTGCCCGCCCCTCAATATCGGCGTCGACATACGGTACCCGGTCCTCGGCGCGACGCTGCAGCGGCGCGGCGGCACGGCGCGACACGACGCCGTCGCCTGGGGCTACGCGCGCGCGGCCGACGCGCTCGGCGTCGACATCCTCGAGAACTGCGAGGTCACCGGCATCCGCCGCGGCGCGGGCGGTGCGGTGGAGGCGCTCGAGACGACGCGGGGACTCATCCGGACCGGAAAGATCGGCGTCGCGGCGGCGGGAATTCCAGCGTCGTGGCGCGCATGGCCGGCATCGGGCTGCCGCTCGAAAGCTACCCGCTGCAGGCGCTGGTCTCGGAGCCGGTGAGCGGGTGTTTCCCTGCGTCGTGATGTCGAACGCCATCCACGCCTACATCAGCCAGTCGGACAAGGGCGAGCTCGTCATCGGCGCGCACACGGACAGCTACACCTCGTACACGCAGCGCGGGGCGCTGCACGTGAACCTGCACACGATGGAGGCGATCTGCGCGGTTTCCCGCACTTCCGGCGCCTGCGCATGCTGCGCAACTGGGCGGGCATCGTCGACGTGACCGTGGACCGCTCGCCGATCATCG
>CAWFNJ010000012.1:0-161591 GCA_963817195.1 uncultured Gammaproteobacteria bacterium | reverse complement strand
GTCGGGCGCGGCCTGCCCGACGCGCGCGGATAAGCTGTGCCGGATCTTCGGCTTACGAGCGGCGAGGGCAACTGTGACTGCTACTGAAAATCCGCGAGTCGGTGGTTCGATTCCGCCCCTGGCCACCATCCTCTTTTCGATCCTCAACAGTTCAGAACGAACCCATGGGCTGTTTGAGGAGCGCGATCTCCGCCGCAGTGGAAGTTCGGTTCAACGCAGCGTTGCGGTGCGGAAAGCGGCCGAATTGATCGATGATCGCCTTGTGCGCCAAGGCATAGCGCGTCCATTCCTCGTCGCCAAGCTGTTCGAAAAGGCGGAGCGCCAGCGCTTGGTCCTCGCGGTCCTCGCTATGACTGGAACGGAGGTAAAGAAAAAGCCGCTCCTGCTTGTTCATGGCTACGTCGAAGCCCTGTTCAACCGCCGTCCTGGCGAGTCGGCGAGCGATGGAATCGGCAGCATAAGCTCGCGCAGTGCCGCGGAACATGTTGCGTGAAAACTGATCCAGGACGACTACGGCGGCGAGCAAAAGACGAGGATTGGTCACACCAGGACCAACCTCTGCCACAAGCTGTTCGTGCAGCGACTGACAAGCGCTCGCGAATCTGCGCATCGATGCGGTCGCTTCTCGAGAACCAATGCTCCGCTTTCAGTTCCTCGAACCAGAAGCTGATGACGTCGCTGACCCAGGCCGGATTCGCATCAGCTGTCTTCATTCGGGCAGGCCGGCCATGCGAAGGGATTCGGCCAAATGCGCGGCATCGGCCGCAAACTTGAATGGTTCCTTGGCCATGAAGTGCTTGATGGAAAAATTCGACTCCTTGTTGAGACATTCGGCCGCAATGGCGTTCGCGCGGTCGAAGTCATTCAAGCGCGCGTGGCAACCTGCTGCGAGCGCAAGATTCCGGGGAGGGGGAGCGTGCACGTGGCCGAACGTTTCCAGAGCCTCTTCGTACCTGTGGAGGATCATGTACGCCTGACCCATCGCGCGCCAATACCATGCCTCGTCGAAGTACGGATCGATCTCACGCGTAAGCTTGAATGAGGCCAGGGCATCTTCAGCGCGGCCTACGTAATTAAGGATGTCTCCGATGTCAGCCCGATTAAACGGGTTGGTCGGATTGAGCTCGATCGCGCGTTGGCCATACTGCAGGGCTTGATCGAATGAACGGCGACGCAGGCACACATGGCCCAACATCGCAAAGCAGGTGCTTTCGTTTTGGTCCAGTTCGACGGCGCGCTTTGCCAGCGCATAGGCCTCCTGCAGCCCGGCATCGGAATCGCTACGGTCCCGGCGCCAGCTATCCCAACGCAGGGCGGCGAGCACTGCGTGAGCGAGCCCATAGCCAGGGTCCAGCTTGATGGCCGCCTCGAGAAGTCGGGTGGCTTCGGCAGCGCTTTCCGGCTCGTCCCAAGGCAATGCGTTGGCCTTCAGGACATATTCGTAGGCCGCCAGGCTTGTCGGCGGCTTGCGGCGTGCCCGCTCGATGTCGGCAGCCTGTACCCGACCGACGAGCGTACTCACGATCTTCTGCACAACCTGGTCCTGCACGGAAAAAACGTCGGCCAGATTTCCGTCGTACTTTTCGCCCCAGATATGACTGCCAGTCTCGGCATCGATCAACTGCGCGGTGATGCGGATGCGCTCACCCACGCGCCTTACACTTCCTTCAACGATATAGCGAACATTCAATTCTCGAGCGACTTGTTTCATGTCTACAGCGACACCACGGTATCGGAACGACGCCGAACGAGAGCGCACCGAAAGAAGGCGCCAACGCGACAGTTCGGTGATGATGTCCTCGGTAATTCCGTTACTGAAATGTTCCTGCTCCGGATCGCCGCTCATGTTCGTGAACGGCAGGACGCAAATGGATACGCGAGCGGCCCCGCCGGCAGCAGAAGAGGGCACGGCAGGAGCCGTGGACGGGCTTGATTGCTCCGCGCGCTGGCCGGTGAGAATCGTACTCAGGGCCCGCAATATCTCTTGGCACTGTGGGCTTTGTGGATCCTCGTTCCAGCCATCCATGTCCGTGGTATGAAGCGCACGCACGTCGATCGGCAGGCTTGCGCCGTCGAATCGCACGGGAACGAGGACGCCACGATCAGCGCCTTCCCGCGCCTCGCCGCGGACCCAGCGCGACTCCACAGAAACGGGCGTCCAGACGACGAGCACCGCGCCGGTGGCCTTGAGTTCCGCGGCGATCTGACGATCAAACTCCTGCCCAGGATCGATCGCGGGGTCCCACCAGACCGACCAGCCCATTGCCTGGATAGCGGCGACGAGCGGCGCGACCCGCGGCTTATCGCTGCGCGCGTAGGACACAAAGACATCGGCCATGACCGCCGATTGTTGCAGAAACCCGCCTGCGACTGAAAATCCGCGTGTCGCTGGTTCGATTCCGGCCCTGGCCACCATTCCCTTCAGGGGCTTATCCGGCCTGACGTCCACGCTGCTTTTCGCGGAATCTTCTTCTCCCACGCTCTGACGTCCTTCTTGGCCTGGTCAAACAGCCGCTCATGATTTTCGAACTGGACCAGACGTCTGGCTTCGGGCGTCAGGAGTTTCCAGATTGGATCGTAACCGTGGAACACATTCGTCATGGATTTCACGTTCTTTGGCGCAACGCAATCCGTGCCGAACAGAATACGATGCGGGTGGCGGTTGATCACGCCGGCTACCCGCTTGGCGCTCTCTGCCGACTCGACTGCGTACTTCGCGACTTCGTCCCAGGAAATGTCGAAATAGACGTGTTCGAGGTCCGGATCCTTGAGGGCGCGTTCGATGATCTCCGCCTGCTTGGCCACAGGATGGACGATTCGTCCCAGTCCCACGTGTGCCCAGATGATCTTCGTCTTCCGGTGGCGCTTGAACAGCTCTTTCGTCTGCAATGCAATGACCGGCGGCTGATCCCGCTTGGGGAAGGGCCTTTCGATATCGGTATGAATGAGCGCAACCAGCCCAGCCTCGCCGGCAAAATCCATGATGCGACCCAGGGCCGGATTCGTAAGCGTCGCTTTTTCTCCCGCGATCTTGGATGAAACGAATTCCTTGTAGACCGAAAACTCACCGATTCCGCAGAACACGCCGGGGAAGGTCTTCAACACGCGCCGGATGTGGTCCACGCCGAACATGTCTGCGGGGTTGAAACCGGAGATCAGCGGGTCGAACCGGGCCTGCTCCTTCGAGTTCAGCGACTTGAACTGCATGGCGATGTGCGCGTCTGTGAAAGAGTAGTAATAGAGCGGCGCATCCGCCTGCATGTAGTAAGTGGGCGGGACGTCGCCCATCTCCGCAAAGGACCAGGTTTGCTGGAGCGGCAATCCGAACAGCACGGAGCGCTTGACCGTGATCCCCATCATCTTAAGGTAGTCGCGGATATCCGGCCCCTCTTGGACGTAGTTGGTGAGGTGGATGTGCGAATCGTTGAACAGGTAGCTGGGCATGGCGAGGCTCCTCGCGGCGGGCTGTAACGCAAAGCGGGCTTCACAAGACTCCCGATCCGGAAATGTTGCCGCAAGTTCGCGAAAATCGCGACTGCTGGATGCGTGCAAAGCTTGCGGGATTCTTGCGGGAATCAGTCCTGCACGGTCCTGCATCGTGGAGCATTTCTTGCAACGGGCGCCCCGGCTAACCGGTTGATGCAGTTGATGTTGCGAATATCGGTCTGTGACTGAAAATCCGCGTGTCGCTGGTTCGATTCCGGCCCTGGCCACCATTGTTGCTTTTGTGAATTCCCAACACAAAGGTGACAACTCTGGCTCTCGAATCTAGGTTCAGCAGAACCGCAGAGAGGGGACGCCCTGACCAAGAACGAGCAGATCCGCCTGACCCATTGGCGGTTCAAGGTATTGCAGCAAGCGTGTGAGGGCGCTCTTCACGCTGCTTTCACCCCGCCTTCACCCCGCCGGGCTTAGAGTTCACGCGCGCTTGGCATTCCAGCGAGAGAGCGCTCCCAGGTCGTCTCACACAGTCCTGGCCATGATGGCCAGCAGTATTTGCCAGTTTCAAACAGGAAAGACTCTATGTCGACTCGTTACAGAATGCTCGTACTTGCCGTGGCGGTTGCGCTGGGCGCGCCGGCGGCTGCGGGGGCCCAGGATCTCGACTTCACTTACCTCGAGGGCGGCATCATCGCCGGCTTCGTCAACGACGTGGAGGAGTCCGGGACAATCACGGACAACGGCGACACGTTCGAGCTCGAGACCGATTCCGGCAGCGGCGGCTTCATCGGCGGCGCGTGGCAGTTCTCAGAGAACCTGCACCTGTTCGGCGAGTATGCATTGGCCAGCCAGGACCTCGAGGTCAGCGATGGCATCGACACCGTCGAAGGTGATTTCGACTTGGTGCGCTGGCGCATTGGTGTCGGCTATGCATACCCGTTCTCGCCCACGATGGCCTTCTACGGCCGTCTCAGCTTTGACAACGCCGAGTTAAAGGACGTGCAGGTCGCCGGCTTCAATCTCGACGTCGACGCCGACGACGACGGTATCGGCGGCGAGGTCGGAATGATCTGGGCGGCGACGCCGGTGATCCACCTGCAGGGCCACGTGCGCTACACCTCGGTCGGCGCGGTCACTACCGACGGCTCCGGTACCTTCGACTCCGACACTCTCATCGGCCTGAACGGCCGCTGGTACTTCCGGCCTGACTTCGCGTTGGTCACTGGCTACGAGTTCGGCGGGATCACCACATGGAACGTGGGCGTGCGGTTCGCGTTCTGATCAGTAGCGGTCAGGTTTCGAGTCTAACCCTGGCTCGGTCGCAGTTCGGTCACGCCGTAAGTAACTCGTTGAGCGGCATGGGGGTACGGGCCACCCCGACGGAGGCGAGCCGAAACTGTTCGGCATGGGTTCGGTCAGACGCGACTCGGTCCGACGCCCGCGGATAAACTCTGCCGAGTC
Source organism: uncultured Gammaproteobacteria bacterium (assembly GCA_963817195.1). Lineage (GTDB taxonomy): Bacteria > Pseudomonadota > Gammaproteobacteria > Steroidobacterales > Steroidobacteraceae > SCUD01. The sequence goes on along the minus strand of CAWFNJ010000012.1, from coordinate 156,689 downwards.
TTCGACTTACGAGCGGCGAGTGCAACCGTGCCTGCGACTGAAAATCCGCGTGTCGGTGGTTCGATTCCGCCCCTGGCCACCATCCAATGCAGCCGGATACGCGCTGGCAGTGGCGGCATAAGAATTCGTCGCCTACTGATTACTCCCGCGAAACAGCCGCTTCCTGTATCTCCGCCATAGGGTAGTCATCGACTTGATTGCTACTTTCGGTGGGCCACGTGGTGCGAGCGACCTGAATTCTTGACACCGCCCCTCACGGAGGACCATAAGAACGAGTTGGCAGGTCATCCAGGGGGCTGCCGCGATGGTTAACTCGCCGCCACGGCTGACCGAACCTCGATTGGCTGAATCAGTTCGTGTACACGCGTATTGGATGCTCAGTCTTCCACTCGTGCTGTTGCTCGCCTGCGGCGGCAGCAAGAGCGGCGTCGATGACGTAGATAGGCCTGGAGGGGAAGAGAAGGTCCTCAACGTCTACAACTGGGCAACCTACATCGGCCGGACAACCATCGCAGATTTCGAGGCGAAGAGCGGCATTAAGGTCAACTTCGACACGTTCGATTCGAACGAATTGCTTGAGACCAAACTTCTGACCGGTAGCACCGGGTACGACGTTGTATTTCCGCCTTCCACTTTCATGGAACGCATGGCTAAGGCTGGTGTGTTCCGCAAGCTCGACCGCGCAGCTCTGCCGAACCTGGTCAACCTAGACCCGAAAATCATGAGCGAGGTCGCGCTTAATGACCCGGGAAACGAACACGCGATCGCCTATCTATGGGGCACCACGGGCGTCGCGTACAACCCAGATCTGGTTGAGCGAACGTCAGGCCTCCGTGAAATCGAAAGCTGGGGTGCCATCTTCGATCCAGTCGTCGCGTCGAAGCTGGCGAAATGCGGGATTACGTTCTTGGACTCGCCCGACGACGTGTTTTCCGCCGTGGAGATCTACCTGGGAACTGATCCAGCCAACGAGGACTTTCCGGAGCTAAAGGCCGCCGAACAGTTGCTGATGAAAGTACGCCCATTCGTGCGGCAGTTCGACTCCCGAAATCATGCCGCAGCGCTGGCGAGTGGTGACATCTGCATTTCGATAAGCTGGAGCGGCTTCGCGCTTGGGGCAATACAGCGAGCAGCGGAAGCGGCGATTCCAGTCACCCTCAAATACGTGATCCCGAAGGAAGGGGCAACCGTCTATTTCGACGTCGTGGCTATACCGCAGGATGCGCCACATCCCGCAAATGCACATGCATTCCTCAATTTCCTGATGGAACCCCAAGTCATCGCAAAGATCAGCAACGACATCAGGTATCCCAACGCTAATAGAGCGTCGCTTCCCTTCCTGGATGCGGACCTACGCGACGACCCGGCGATCTATGTTGACGGAGAGACGTGGAAACGACTGCATACGGGAATCGCGTATACGCAGGCGTACAGCCGCGAGATGAACCGAGCCTGGACAAGGGTCAAGACGGGCCAGTAAATGCCGGTCGATCTGATGACACGATCGTAGCCATCGCTACCGATGGCCGCAGGCTCATTCCTGCCGATCGCTCTTCCTGGACAGGTAAAAGATCAGCACGCCGATGATGAGGGTGAGCGCCGCCCCGAGCTCGAGCAGGTTGCGCGTGCCGTCCCAGCTGACCGCTTCGCGCAGGAACAGGACCGCCAGCACCGCGATCACGATGCTGATGAGATTGCCCTTCAGGTCCTCGAGGTCCCGGAACTTCAGCCACTTCGGCAAGCGCCAGGCTGGCGTCGATGAACAGCACGTACAGGCCGAGGCTGATCATGTAGACGGCGATCGCGATCAGGAAGACGTCCACCGCCTGCACCAGATCGACGGCGAGCAGCTTGGCCTTGTCGGTCGACACGGCCCCCTTCTGGATCACGTCGAACACGCCTTCGGCGACGACCAGTGCTTCGTAAACCATCAGGACCAGCGAGGCCGCGAGCGTGCCCAGCACGGCGATCAGGACGACGTACCGGCTCGACGCCAGGATCTTGCTCAGGAAATTCATGGCTCCCCGTCGACCGGCAGTGTCACGCCGGCACGCTGATGCAGGAATTCTACCGCGAGGCGGTCGAGCTCAAGGTGCTGGTCGAGCAGATGCGGGAGCAGGTCCAGAACGTCACGGCTCGTAACCTCCTCCTCCTCCGCCCCGCGTCCGCGGCGCCCCATCGCTGATCCAGCTCCGGATGAGCTCGATCTGCGCGGCGCTCAGCGGGCTGCCTCCGAGCGGCATGCGGCCGCCGACCGCGGCGGTGCCCTCGACCTTCTGCACGAGATAGCTGTCGTCCGGATTGCCGGGCTCGACGCGCTCCAGGCTGGGTACCTCGCGGCTCGCGACATTGACGAGGTTCGCGTAGCTGTTTGCCGCGTCGAGCCGCAGGCCCTGGGGCGCGCCGCCGCCGGAGTGGCAGCTCGTGCACCGGCTGTTGAAAATCGGCTGGATCTGCGTCGCGTAGTCGACCGCGGTCGCAACCGGATCCACCACCACGAAATCGGCGTTCGTCACCGCGGCCCCGTTCAGCAGCGTGCCGAATCGCACCGCCGCGTCCGGCCCCGTGCCATCGGAGTCGTAGCGCAGGATGCCGGTCGCCGAATCGTAGAGGATCCGGTCGGCGGCGGCCGTCGCAACGGCTCCCAGGCCGAAGGCCGCCGCCGGCAGCGTGCCGGCGCTCGACAGTGCGGGGAAAACCTCGCCGATCAGGCGCATTTCGTCGTCGGCCGGAGTGAAGTCGGTGATGCGATCCAGGTTGGCCGCGACGTTGGGTGTATCGAATACGAAGACATCCAGGCCGATGCCGCCGGTGAGCCGGTCATTCCCGAGGCCGCCGATCAGCACGTCACGGCCGCCGGCGCCGTTCAACGAGTCGTCGCCCTGCATGCCGTTCAGCGTGTTGGCGGCGGCGTTGCCGGTGATCGCGTTGGCCAGGACATTGCCCGTGCCGTTGATGGCGGCCCCCCCGATCAGGCCGAGGTTCTCCACGTTGTCGCTCAACGTGTGGGTCACCAACGAGCGGACCGTGTCCGTGCCGCCGCCTGCGGGTTCGGTAACCCTGTCACTGTTCCTGTCCACGACGTAGATGTCGTTCCCGCCGCGGCCGAACATCCGGTCCGCGCCGGCGCGCCCGTTCAGCGTGTTGCGGGCCGCATTGCCGGTAATCCGGTTGTTGAGTTCATTCCCGGTGCCGTTGATGGCGGCGGCGCCGGCGAGCGTCAGGTTCTCCACATTGATCGGCAGCGTGTAGGTCACCGTGGACCGGATCGTGTCCGTGCCATCACCCACGGCTTCGAGTACCTGGTCGCCGACCTGGCCCACGATGTAGGTGTCGTTGCCGGGCAGGCCCATCATTTCGTCGGCTCCGCCCCGACCGTCGATTCGGTCGGCTTGCGGCGTGCCCTCCAGCACATCCGGCCCGTTCGTGCCAATGATCTCCGCCGCCAACAGGACGGCCGGCATGCCAATGAGCGCCAGGAATAACCCTGCGAGTCGCGAGCGGATCATGGGTACCCCCTTGCCGGGCAGCGGCGTTGGAGTCTGGAGACCAGACTGCGCGCCAGAGCCGGTCAATGCAAGGTCGCCCGCTCAGCGGCGCACGCTTTTCCAGTTCTGGGTTGGCGAACGGGCGTTCCAGCCGTAATACGGGTGCCGCGCGAGCATCTCCCGGTTGCGGAACAGGAGGCTGAGCAGCGTGCCCGCAACGAAGCCGCCTACGTGAGCCCAGAAGGCGACTCCACCGCCCTGGGCGCCGACCGCCATCGTGCCGCTCAAGAGCTGCAGCAGGAACCAGTAGCCGAGCATGAAGACCGCGGGCACGGCGATGGTGTTCACGTAGAAGCCGAGAAAGATGAGCAGGTGCACGTGCACGCGCGGATACATCATGACGTACGCGCCCATCACGCCGCCGATTGCGCCCGAGGCGCCGACCATCGGGATCACCGAGTCCGTGTCGAATGCCGCCTGGAGCAGCGCCGCCGCGACGCCGGAGAGCAGGTAGAACACGACGAAGCGCAGGTGGCCCATCGCGTCCTCGACGTTGTTGCCGAAGATCCAGAGGAACCACATGTTGCCGATCAGGTGCATCCAGCCGCCGTGCATGAACATCGAGGTCAGCACGGTGTACCAGCCGCCGCCACCCTCGAGGACGCAGGCGCTGTCGGGCCCCAGAGGGAAGCTCGTGCCGGGCGACACGGTACCGAGCACGTCGCCGGGAATGAATCCGAGCCGGCACACGGACGCCGACAACGCGGGCTCGCTGCCGAAGCCCTGCAGCAGGAACCAGGCGAGTGCGTTCGCGCCGATCAGGCCGTACGTGGCGTACGGCGTTGTGAAGTGCGGATTGTCATCCCGGATCGGGAACACGCGGCCATTGTATTGAAGTGCCGGGCCACAGGTTCGCAGTCATTGTCGCGTGCGCCGGAGGGGAGGAAATCAGCGGCACGATTGACCTGCAATGACTGCGAACCTGTGGCCCGGCACCCGTTCGCCCGGGCTCACCACTCGAGCCGGCTGGCAGAGACGACCACTTCGGGCAGGACGGCCGTTGAAGCGGCCCCCGGCACGTCGCGCTCGTAGACGATCTTCTGGTCGAACTCCAGCGCGTTGCTCACGATCCCGGCGAGCGCTGCCACGAGGATCGTGGCGAAGCCGGTGTTGCGAATCGTCGAATAGGCGTTCATTTCAGTCTCCTTGGTTCCTCGTATCGGTTAGTCGAACCCGGTATCCGGGAATCGACATTCAATGCCTGGTATCCACTCTGGGCGCCCGGCTGTCGGTGAACAAACGCGGTTTCTGATGCCCGGTTAAGGGAAACTTGACCACGTTGGCGGCCTGGACCGGCGCGAGTCCGGCCGGGGCCTCGAACCTCTGCCCGGTGACCACTTCGGCCTGGCGGCGCTGGCCTTCCGCCAGAAGGTCCAGAAAGCTCAAAAATCCCTGCAAACGACCGTTCATTGCCTTGTCTCCTCTGTCGTCGGGGCATCGGGCAACGCGCCCTTTTCGCCCCGTGTTCGGGCTAGACTTTGACGGCTCGGTGACCTGCGAACAAACGCAATAACTCAAGCTCCGTTAAGGGAAACTTGTGCCCGCTTCCGCCTATGGACGACTGCCGCTCAATGCCCTGCGCGTGTTCGAGGCGGTGGCAACGCGCCTGTCGTTTTCCGAGGCCGCGGACGCGCTGAACGTGACGCCGGCCGCGGTTTCGCAGCAGATCAAGGCGCTCGAGGAATACCTGCAGATCCCGGTGCTGCGCCGGAGCGGGCGCAAGGTCGAGCTGACGCCGGAGGGCGCGAAGCTCCTGCCGGGCGTGCAGGCGGGGCTCGATGCGATGGTCGCGACGCTGCGCGAGACGCGCATGCAGCGCGCGAGCGGCATCATCAACATCTCGACGCTGTCATCGCTGCTGCAGAAATGGGTGACGCCGCGACTGCACCGTCTGCACGCACGATTTCCGGAGATCCGCGTCGACTGGCACACCTCGCGCGACGCGGTCGACTTCGGGCGCAGCGACTTCCACGCGGCCGTGCGCCTCGGCGAGGCGGTCACGCCGGGCCTCGAGTACGACCACCTGATGGACGAGTGGCTGGTGGTCGTCGCCTCGCCGAAGCTGTTCAAGAAGTTCGGCTCGCTCGACGACCGCGACAGCCTCGAAGGGATCCCGATGCTGCAGGCGCGCGACGAGCCCTGGTCTCGCTTCGAGAAGAGCGCCGCGCCGGCGCCCTGGCCTGCCGGGCCGACCATCATCGACGACTCGGTGAGCGTACTCTCCGCCGTGATGGAAGGGCTCGGCTATGCGCCCGCGCGCTGGTCCATCGCAGCGAACGACCTGGACAACGGCAACCTCGTGCTCGCGAGCAGGACGATCGTGCCGTCGCGCTTCAAGTACTGGTTCGTCTGCCCGGCCTCCTACGCCGAGCTGCCGATGGTGCTCGCGCTGCGGCAGTGGCTGCGCGACGAAGCCGCGGCCTTCCCGAAGCCCGACGACTGGCTGAGCCGCCGCTACCGCTGACTTGGCGGGCACATTAAAGGGGACAGTCACCTCTAGAGGTGACTGTCCCCTCTTAATTCGTGATGGCGGGAAGGCCTTCGCGGATGCGCGCGGAGAAATCCGCCGCGCCTTCCGCGGCCTGCGCCGCCTCCGTGATGCGCGAGCGGCGCCGCAACTCCTCGAACGGCAGCGACGTGTCCACGACGCCAGCAGAATAGATGTACTGGTCGATCAGGCCGTTCAGCAGGTGCCGGAAGTTGAAGCGCCCCTCCCTGCCGGCCTGGTTCGCATAGCGGATGATGTTGACCGTACAGCTGTTGCTCAGCAGGTGGTAAAACTCGGGCTGGTCCGCCAGCTGGTTGATCCGCTCGGCATAGACCAGGAACAGCCGCCGCGCGAACTCCGGCGAGATCCGCGTGTGGTAGAGGAATACCTCCTCTTCGCGGTGACTGGCGCGGAGCCCGACCAGGTCCTGCTCGTCGGCGATGACGTAGATGAGCTCGAACTGCTTGAAGAGCGAGGCGACCGGGTCGAATCCCTCGCCGACCTCGGGCCGCGTCTCGATGGAGATGCCGAGCGGCGGCGCGTCCTCGAACAGGAAGCTCAGGAAAGTGTGCCCGACCGGCCCTTCCGCCCAGTATGAAATGTAGAAATCCACGCCGGTCATGCGCGACAGCAAGACCTCGCGCTCCTCGTAGCGCACGGTGAAATCGTCGCGGCTGCGGAATTCGAAGTTGCGCACGTCGGCGATGCGCACGCGGTCGCCGTCGACAGTCACGCGCGGCATGACCGCCACTTCCGGACGCCATTCGCGGTCATGCGAGGGCTGGATCGTGGCCCAGCCGAGCAGGACGACGAGGTACACGGCCGCAAACGCCGCCAGCTTGCGCGCGCTGCGCCGGGTCCAGAGCGCCCAAGCCGCAAACACGAAAAACGCGATCGCGACCGCAATGCGGAGCCACAGCCACGGCAGCGTCGAGAACCAGATGGCGAGCGTCGCCCAGGCGATCAGCACGATCCGGAGCACGAACCAGCCTGCGGCGAGCAGCCAGGCCAGGGGCGTCATCAGCCATGAATTCCGCCGTCGGGCGGGTCGCGGGTCGTCGATCGTCATGGTGCGGGCGAACACCGTCGGGCGGGGCTTCAGTATAATCCCCGTGAACCGGGAGCATGAATGACGCGCAGGACGCACGCGATCAGCAGCCGCGCATTCACCGTGTTGACTGCCATGGCAATCACGGGTTGCACGGTCGGGCCCGATTACGTGCGCCCGGAAGTCGAAACCCCTCCGGCCTGGCGCATCGATTTTCCGAAAGCGGCCGAAGTCGCCAACACCAAGTGGTGGGAGCAGTTCGGCGACCCGGTGCTCAATGACCTGATCGAGACGTCGCTGCGCGAGAACCACGACGTGCGCATCGCCGCCGCGCGCGTCGAGCAGTTCATCGGCGCGCTCGCCAGCACGCGCTCGCAGTTCTTCCCGCAACTCGTGTACGGCGCCGACGCGAGCATCAACCAGGCGAGCCGCGAAGGCTTCCCGCGTGTCCCGTCGCCGATCGACCGGGAATTCGACCTGTTCCAGGCCGCGTTCGGCGCGTCCTGGCAGATCGACCTGTTCGGCCGCGTCCGGCGGCTGAGCGAGGCGGCCCAGGCGAGGGTCTACGCGAGTGAACAGGCCAAGCGCGGCGTCGTGCTGTCGCTGGTCACGGGCGTCGCCACCAGCTACATCACCCTGCGCGGCCTCGACCGCCAGCGGGAGATCGCCGAGGCGACGGCCGCGAATTTCGGCGAGAGCGCGCGCGTGTTCGACCTGCGCTTCCAGGCCGGGATCGTGTCGATGTCGGAAGTCGTGCAGGTGCGGTCCCAGCACAAGCAGGCGCTGGCGGCGATTCCGGCCATCGACGTGCAGATCGCGGCGGTGGAAAACCTGATCTCGGTGCTGCTCGGGCGCAATTCGCAGCAGATTCCCCGCGGCAAGTCGATCGAGGAATTCGTCGCGCCGGCCATTCCCGCGGACCTGCCCTCCGACCTGCTGCAGCGCCGGCCGGACATCCTGCAAGCGGAGCAGAATCTGGTCGCCGCCAACGCGAATGTCGGCGCGGCACGCGCGCTCTACTACCCGAGCATCTCGCTGACCGGCCTGCTCGGCTCGGTCAGCACGCAGACCGGCGAGTTCCTGACCGGCCCTGCCTCCGCCTGGTCGGCCGGCGCGAACATCGCCGGCCCGATCTTCACCGGCGGTGCCGTCCGCGGTCAGGTGCGGTCGGCCGAGGCGCAGTACCAGCAAGCGCTGCTCGGCTACCAGCTGGCGATCCTGAACGCGTTCCGCGAGACCAACAACGCGCTGGTCGGTTCGCAAAAGCGCATCGAGGAAGTGGACCTGCAAAGGGAACGCGTAGTCGCACTGCGCGAGTTCGCGCGGCTGTCCCAGCTCAAGTTCGACAAGGGCGTTGCCGGCTACCTCGAGGTGCTGATCGCCGAGAACGAACGGTTCGCGGCCGAGCTCGCCTCCGTGCGCATCCTGGCCGACCGCTACGCGCAGGTCGTGAACGTCTACCAGGCGATGGGCGGCGGCTGGGTGGACGCCGCGGAATCGATGACCGCTCCATGATCCGGGCGATTGAGCTGATCATCCTCGGTCTCGTCACGCTGCTTCCGCTCGCCAATCCCCTGACCACGGTCGCGCTCTTCATCGGCCTCACCGGCAACATGACGCGGGCCGAGCGCCAGCGCCAGTCCCTGATGACCGGGGTCTACGTGTTCTTCATCCTCATGGTCGCCTACTACGGCGGCCAGGCGGTGATGAGTGTCTTCGGGATATCGCTTCCCGGCCTTCGGATCGGCGGCGGGCTGATCGTGAGCTCCATCGGGTTCTCGATGCTGTTCCACAAGGACCCGCTCGACGAAACGATCGAGGTGAGCGAGAAGTCCGCGGAGCTCAAGCGTCGCGCCGCGAAGGACATCGCCTTTGTTCCGCTCGCGATGCCGACCACGGCCGGCCCAGGCACGATCGCCATGGTAGTCACCATCGCCGCGTCGGCCGGCCGTGCCACCGGCGTCGAGCCCTGGATGCTGATGGTCGTACCGGTCGTGGTCTCAGTCCTGATCGGCGTGCTGGTCTGGCTGTGCCTTCGCAGCGCCGACCTGATCATGCGGTTCCTCGGCCGCAGCGGCATCGAGGCCTTCTCGCGCCTGATGGGATTCCTTCTGGTCTGCATGGGCGTACAGTTCGTGATCAACGGCATCCTGGAGATCGTCGGCACGCTCATGGAAGCCTGAGGATCCGCGCATGGCCGGAAAAGCGGAACTCGACGTCCGGCTCGAACTCGCCAGTCCCGGCGAACTGTTCGCTGCGCAGGCGCCCGACCCGCTAGCCGGCCGTCTGCACGCGGAATCCGGCGTGGAGCAGATCCTCAACCAGCTTCGCCCCAGGCCCGGCCGCCGCGCGCGCGCGACGCTGGTGTTGCCGTCGGCGGCACGCGCGCCCGACCTCGAGGCCCGATGCCGGGCGGCCCTCGAGCGCTTTTGCGACGCGAAAATCGCCTGGTTCCGAAACGACCTGAGCAGCCTGTGGCACGAGGGCTGGGCGACGTTGGCGCGCGGCCTGCTGTTCCTCGCGCTGTGCATGCTGGGTTCCCAGCTGGTCGGCGAGCCGAAGATCCTGCATCCGGTCGTCGCCCGCTTCCTCGACGAGGGATTCGTGATCGCGGGTTGGGTCGCGCTCTGGTATCCGCTGGACGTGCTGCTCTACCAGCACTGGACGCTGGTGCGCGAGCGAAAGATGTACGAGGGCCTGCGGAAGATGGAGCTCGCGTTCGAATACGTGGGTTAGAAGCCAACCGAGCCGATAGGGCCGTGGCCAGAAACCGGTAAATCCGGTTTGCCGTGAAATTCAGTCATTTCGACGGGCTATCGAAGGTGATCCTTCAACTGGTCGCCCACCGCCTCGACCGTTCCTGGCGCGAAAGTACTACAGCAGTAATGTGGGTCTGCTAGCGTGACTGCCGATATTCGATCCAGCGCGCTGGCGATTCAGTCGAGGGAAAACGCATGCACCTCACACCGCGTGAATTCGACAAGCTGCTCATCTACATGCTGGCCGACGTGGCGCTCAAGCGCAAAGCGAAGGGCCTCAAGCTCAACCACCCCGAAGCCGTCGCCGTCATCTCCGCCGCCGCGCTCGACGGCGCGCGCGCGGGCCAGACCATCGAAGAGGTGGCCAAGGCAGCGCGCGAGGTCCTGTCCAAGAAGGACGTGATGGACGGCGTCGCGGACCTGATACCGATCGTGCAGATCGAAGCGGTGTTCACGGACGGCAGCCGCCTCGTGACCGTCCACACGCCGATCCAGTGACCGCCGCAGGAGGAGCCTGATCATGGGAGCCGCAAAGAGTTTTCCGAGCGTCGGTCCGAACGTCGACCCTGCCACCCTCGAAGTGCCCATCGGCGGCTACGTATGCCGCAAGGAGCCCGTGAGCTTTCACGAGGCAGCTCAAGGCGACGAAGCTCAAGGTGCGCAACACCGGGGACCGGCCGATCCAGGTCGGGTCGCACTTCCACTTCTTCGAGGTCAATCGCGCGCTGGAATTCGACCGCGCCGCGGCCTTCGGGCTGCACCTGCACATTCCGGCCTCCACGGCCGCTCCGCTTCGAGCCCGGCGACGAGCGCGACGTGACGCTGGTCCCCTATCTCGGCAAGCGCGCGGCGTACGGGTTCAACAACCTGGCTCGACGGTCCCACGGCCGGCAAGGCCGGCGACGCGAAGAGGGCCAAGGCCGTCGCGCTCGCCGCGAAGCGTGGATACCGTTCATCGGCCGCGAAGCGGCCGGCCAAGGGCTAGGGGCGACACATGACGACCATCACCCGCAATGAGTACGTCGGCCTGTTCGGACCGACGACCGGCGATCGGATCCGCCTCGGCGACACCGACCTCTACGTCGAGATCGAGCACGACCTGCGCGGTCCTCCGGCGACGAGATCGTCTACGGCGGCGGCAAGACCCTGCGCGACGGCATGGGCATGGACAACCAGCTCACCAGCGCGGGCGGCGCGCTCGATCTCGTGATCACCAACGTGACGATCATCGACCCGATGCTCGGCGTCGTGAAGGCCGACGTCGGCATCAAGGACGGACAAGATCGTCGGCATCGGCAAGGCCGGCAACCCGCGGCACCATGGACGGCGTCACCCCGGGCCTGGACGTGCGGCCTCGCGACCGATGCGATCTCGGGCGAGCACCTGATCCTGACCGCCGCCGGCATCGACACGCACGTCCACTACATCTCGCCGCAGCAGGCCTACGCGGCGCTGTGCAACGGCGTCACCACCCTCTTCGGCGGCGGCATCGGGCCGACCGACGGCACCAACGGCGACGACCGATCACGTCCGGCCCGTGGAACATCGACATGATGCTGCGCGCCGTTCGAGGGCCTGCCGATCAACTTCGGGCTTCCTCGGCAAGGGCAACTCGGCCGGCAAGGCCGCGCTGGTCGAGCAGGTCGAGGCCGGCGCCGCCGGTTTCAAGATCCACGAGGACTGGGGCACGACGCCCGCGGCGCATCCGCTCCGCGCTGACCGTCGCCGACGACTTCGACGTCCAGGTCTGCATCCACACCGACACGCTCAACGAGTCCGGCTTCGTCGAGGACACGATCGCGGCCTTCGAGGGCCGCACCATCCACACCTTCCACAGCGAGGGCGCCGGCGGCGGCCACGCGCCCGACATCCTCAGGGTCGTCGGCCGAGCCGAACGTGCTGCCCAGCTCGACCAACCCGACGCTGCCCTACGGCATCAACTCGCAGGCCGAGCTGTTCGACATGATCATGGTCTGCCACAACCTCAACCCGAAGATCCCCTCGGACGTGGCGTTCGCCGAGAGCCGCGTGCGCGCCGAGACGATCGCCGCCGAGAACGTGCTGCACGACATCGGCGTCATCTCGATGATCTCGAGCGACTCGCAGGCGATGGGCCGCGTCGGCGAGAACTGGCTGCGCGCGATCCAGACCGCCGACGCCATGAAGACAGGCCGCGGCAAGCTGCCCGAGGACGCGACGGGCAACGACAACTTCCGCGTGCTGCGCTACGTCGCCAAGGTCACGATCAACCCGGCGATCACGCACGGCATCTCGCATGTGCTCGGTTCGATCGCGCCCGGCAAGATGGCCGACCTCGTGCTCTGGGAGCCGGCCTTCTTCGGCGCCAAGCCGAAGCTGGTGCATCAAGGGCGGCGTGATCAACTGGGCGATCATGGGCGACCCGAACGCGTCGCTGCCGACGCCGCAGCCGATCTATCTACCGGCCGATGTTCGGGCAGTTCGGCCGCACGCTGGCCGAGACCTGCATCACGTTCGTCTCCGGCGCCGCGTACGACCGCGGGCATCGAGAAGCGGCTCGGCCTCGCAGCGCCAGGTCGTCGCGGTCGAAGGACACGCGCACGATCACGCAAGCGCGACATGGTGCGCAACCGCGCGACGCCGAAGATCGAGGTGAACCCGGAGACCTTCGCGGTCACGGTCGACGGCAGCACGCGACGGTCGCGCCGCTGAAGACCGATCTCGCTCAACCAGCTGTACTTCTTCAGCTGAGCCGCATGGCCATGCGATCCTCGTCGAATCACGTACTGGGCAACGTCAGCGAGCCGGAGTGGGCGGCCCGGCTGGCCGCCGCGATCCGTCGACACGTTCGCGCTCGACCAGTGGGAGGCGCAGAAGAACCGCCTCCGCAAGAAGACCATCGGCGGCCTCGAGATCGCGGTGTCGCTCGAGCGCGGCACGTTCACTGCGCGACGGCGACGTCCTGCTCTGGGACGACGCGAAGCCCGCCGCCGTGGTCGCGCGGCTCAGCCTGCGCGACGTGATGGTGATCCACCTCGACGGCCTGGCGGCCGGCGCGCCGATGCTCGCGATCCGCACCTGCGTCGAGCTCGGGCCATGCGCTCGGCAACCAGCACTGGCCGGCGCGTGGTCAAGGACGGCGTGGTCTACGTGCCGCTGACCGTGGACCGCAAGGTCATGGCCTCGGTCATGAAAACGCACGCGCTTCGAGGGCATCCGCTTCGAGTTCGTCCCGGGCGCCAGGATCGATCCCGTACCTGGCGCCGCACGAGTCGCGCCGCCTGTTCGGCGGCGCCGAGGGCGCCGGTTCACACGCATACGCAGGACCGCTACGTCGTGGTGGACGAGGATCCGGAAGCGCGTACGGGCATCCGCCGACCGCGCTGCGGCCCGCCAAATGACCGCTGACCGACCGCGCGGCGCCAGGCGACGCATCGCAGGTCGTCCGCTTGCTGCAGTTCGGCGACTCGATGCTGCCGGTCGGGACCTTCTCGTTCTCGGACGGCCTCGAATCGGCGATCCAGCAGGGCGTGGTGAGCGATGTCGCCACGCTGCGGGACTTCGTCGCGCACCGCGGTGCGAACAGGCTGCGCGCGGCGACGGCATCGCCGTGATCGACGCGCACCGCGCCGCGTCGGCCGGCGACCTCGACGAGCTGGTCCGCGATCGACGAGCGCGTGTTCAAGCGCAAGCTCAACCGAGAGATCCGCACGATGACCGTGCGCATGGGCCGGAAGCTCGCCGAGCTGGCGTCGAGGTGGCCGATGCGCCGCTGCTCGCGGCATGGCTGGCAGCGCGATCGAGCAGGCGAGACGCCCGGCACCTATCCCGGTCGCCCTGGCCGTCCGATCTTCGCCGCGCTCGGGCTCGCCCGAGCGCGACGCCTTCGCCGTGCACCAGTACGGCGTCGCCGTCATGATGCTGAGCGCGGCGCTGCGCCTGATGAAGCGTCGAGCCACCTCGATACGCAGGCGATCCTGTTCGAGGTCAACGGCGCGACGTCGCAGCCGACTACGAGCCGCGTGCCGCGGCGCCGCGCTGGACGACATGGCGACCTTCGCGCCCTCGACCGACGTCCTGGCCGCCGTCCACGTCAAGGTCGCACGTGCGCCATGTTCATGAGACTAGGGAGTCATCGATGAAGAAGATCACGCGCATCGGCATCGGCGGCCCGGTCGGCTCGGGCAAGACGGCGCATCATCGAGGCCATCACGCCGCGCCTGCTGGACCTCGGGCGTCAAGGTGCTGATCATCACCAACGACGTCGTCACGACCGAGGACGCCAAGCACGTCCAGCGCACGCTGAAGGGCGTCCTGCTCGAGGAACGGATCATCGGCGTCGAGACCGGCGCCTGCCCGCACACGGCCGTCCGCGAGGATCCGAGCATGAACCTCGCCGCGGTCGAGGACATGGAGGCGCGCTTCCCCGACACCGACGTGGTGCTCATCGAGAGCGGCGGCGACAACCTGACGCTGACCTTCAGCCCGGCGCTGGTCGACTTCTTCATCTACGTCATCGACGTGGCCGCCGGCGACAAGATCCCGCGCAAGAACGGCCCGGGCATCACCCAGTCCGACATCCTGGTCATCAACAAGACCGACCTCGCGCCGCACGTCGGCGCCAGCCTCGAGGTGATGGAGCGCGACTCGAAACTGATGCGCGGCGAAAGCCGTTCCTGTTCACCAACTGCAAGACCGGAGAAGGCATCGACGAGCTGGTCCGGGTGATCCGCTCGGACCTGCTGTTCGACTTCAAGCCGCCTGCCCGGAAGCGTGCGTAGTGGACGGTTCGGTGCCCGCGTCGCACCGTCCCACGTTTCGAGGCGAGCCCGAGCAGATGCCGAGCGGCACGGTCGGCAAGTCCGGATTCCTGCGGCTCGGCTTCGAACGGCGCGACGGCCGCACGATACTCGCGGAGCTGGACCGGCGCGTGCCGTACCTGGCGCAGCGCGCGCTGCACTCCGACCAGGCGCTGCCGGACCTCGCCCACGTATTCCTGATCATGTCCTCGGGGTGCCTGCTGCAGGGCGACCGGCTCTCGCTCGAGGTCGCCCTCGGACCGGATGCGCGAGCGCACGTCACGACGCAGTCGGCGACCAAGATCCACACCATGGACGTGAACATGGCGGTGCAGACCCAGTCGTTCGCGCTCGGTGACGGCGCCTACCTCGAGTTCCTGCCCGAACCGCTGATCCCGCACCGTCGCTCGCGCTTCGCGAGCGACACGCAGGTCATCGTCTCGCCGACGGCGACGCTGCTGTACGCGGAGGTCGTCCAGTCCGGGCGCAAGCACCACCATCCGGAGGAGTGCTTCGGAGCGACGCTGCTGTTCGCTCGCGATCGCCGCCAGGCGGCCGGACGGGCGGCTGCTGTTCACCGAGAAGCTGGTATTCGAGCCGGCGCGCAATCCGCCGCGGCAGACCGGCGTGATGGATTCGTTCGACGTGTTCGGCAACGTCATCCTGCTCACGCCTTGGGGCCCGCCGACCGCATCGCGGCGCGGCTCGGCCGCGGAAGTCGACCTGGCGGCGGGCGTCGCCCACGGCGCGTGCCGGCTGCCGAACGACGCCGGCCTGATCTACAAGGTGCTCGGCCGCGAGACCGCGCAGGTGAAGGAAAAGGTGCGCGAGTTCTGG
The DNA here is from genome assembly GCA_963817195.1 of uncultured Gammaproteobacteria bacterium. Taxonomy (GTDB): domain Bacteria; phylum Pseudomonadota; class Gammaproteobacteria; order Steroidobacterales; family Steroidobacteraceae; genus SCUD01. Next base: position 141,231 of record CAWFNJ010000012.1, on the reverse strand, counting down.
GGAATCGTGCGCGAGGAAGTGACCGGGGCCGGCATTCCCCCGCCCTATTTCTGGCGCTGAGCGGCGGCCAGGCCGCGGCGCATCACCAGTGGAAGCGACGGTGACTTCCGGGAGGCAACGATGAAAGGGCTGCTTGGTCGTTGGGAAAAGCTGTGCGTCTCGTCCGCGGTCCTGCGCTTCGTCGACGTCAACCTGCGCGGCGTCGGGCAGGTGATGTTCCAGGACAACCCGGTCTCCGGGTTGCTCTTCATCATCGCGATCTGCTGGGGCTCGTCTTCCGCCGGCGTACCGCAGGTCGCGACCGGGGGACTGGTCGCGCTCATCTCGTCGACGTTCGCCGCCTACTGGCTGGGGGTCGACAAGGACTCCCTGCATGCCGGCCTGTACGGCTTCAATGCCTACCTGGTCGGCCTGGCATTGCCGACTTTCCTCGCGCCCTCGCCGCTGCTCTGGATTTACGTCGCGCTCGGCGGCGCCATCTCGGTGGTCGCGATGCTCGCCATCGTCAACGTGTTCAAGACCTGGGGCGTAGCCGCGCTGACGGCGCCCTTCGTGCTGGTCGCGCTCCTGATGCTGCTCGCGACCAGGGCCTTCTCCGGGTTCGACACCAAGTAGCTTGCCGATCAGCAGGCTGATCGTGGCCATGGATCCGTCGGCCGCGAACCCGCTGCTGTTCGGCGATTTCGTCCAGGGCACCCTGAAGAGCATCTCGCAGGTGTTCCTGAAGGGGAACGGCCTGGCGGCGATCCTGCTGGTCGTGGGCCTTGCGCTGAACTCGGTCGCGGCCGCGATGTTCGCGGTGCTGGGCGCGGTCGTCGCGGTCCTGACCGCGCACCTGCTCGGCGCGGAGAGCGAGCTGATCACCGGCGGCTTGCTGGGCTTCAGCCCGGTGCTGACCGCCGTCGCGCTCGGTTCCGTGTTCTACAAGCCGGGTCCGCGAGTGGTCGCGTATGCGCTGGTCGGGACGGTGTTCACGGTGCTCGTGCAGGGCGCGATGAACATGGCGCTGACGCCGTTCGGGCTCCCGACCCTGACCGCACCGTTCGTCCTGGCAACCTGGCTGTTCCTGCTGCCACGACTGCAGTTCAAGTGACGCGATGAGCGTCGCCTCGGTCCTGCTGCTCGGCTTCCTCCTGGGCATTCGCCATGCCCTCGATGCCGATCATCTCGCCGCCGTGGCGACGCTCGCGACCCGCAGTCGTTCCGTCGGCCACACGGTCGGTCTGGGAGTCGCCTGGGGCATGGGCCACACCTTGACGCTGATGCTGTGCGGCGGCGCCGTGCTGCTGCTCGGCCTTGCCGTTCCCCTGCGCGCGGCACAGGCGCTGGAGCTCGCCGTCGGCGTAATGCTGGCGCTGTTGGGCACGAACGTGCTTTACCGGCTGTGGCGCGACCGGGTCCACTTTCACTGGCATCGTCATTCCGACGGCAATCGCCCACGTCCACGCCCACGGCCATGCCAACGAGCCCGGTCCACACGAGCCGATGCTGCACCGCCACTGGCACTGGTGCGATTTTCCCCTGCGTGCCCTGATGGTCGGGATGGTGCACGGCATGGCGGGCTCGGCGGCGCTCATCCTGCTGAGTCTCGAAGCCGTGGACTCGGTCGCCTGGGGGCTGGGGTACATCGCAATCTTCGGAGCGGGATCGATCCTCGGCATGGCCCTGCTCTCGGTTGCGATCGCCGTGCCGCTGCGGCTCACGTCACGCTACCTGACGCAGGCCTATGGCGGCCTGACAGCAGCGGTCGGGCTCGCCACGCTCGCGCTCGGCTGCAGCCTGATTTACCGGTTTGGCAGCGCGGCAGGAATCGCCGGCTAGCAGCGCAACCATGGGCGGAATTTGGCACATCCCGTCCTTTAGGCTGACAATGTTTGGACCACTGAAAGGGGGTCGCAACGTGTTCCGAATTCCCAGCGCCGCGCTCGGTGTGCCGGCCCCTTGCACCGTTTTTTGCGCTCGCCGTGGCGACGCTTCCCCTGCTGTCTGCCTGTGGCCGCGGCGAAGAAGAGCTGCCACCGGAAATGCCGGCCGGTGCGCACGACGACCATCGCGATCAACACCGCGGATGGCTCGATCGCGTTGACCGGCACGGTCCAGGCGGAGAACGAGATCAACCAGTCCTTCCGCATCGACGGCCGGCTGATCGAGCGGAGCGTCAGCGTCGGCGACTCGGTGAGCGCCGGCCAGCTCATCGCTCGCCTGGATTCGCAGAACGAGGAGACCAGCCTGCAGTCGGCGCGCGCGCAGCTCGCCGCCGCCCAGGCGCGGGTCGTGGAGGCCGACAACAACTTCGGCCGGATGCGCGACCTGGTCGCCGAGAACGCCGTGTCGCGGGCGCAGTTCGACCAGGCGGAAGCCAACCGGACCGCCGCTGCATCGCAGCTCGAGTCGGCACGATCCCAGGTCACGCTCGCGGACAACCGGCTCGGCTACACCCGCCTCAGCTCTTCCGTGGCCGGCGTCGTGACGGCGACCGGCGCGGAGCCCGGCGAGGTGGTCGGTGCCGGCCGCATGATCGTTCAGGTCGCGCGCGAAGGCGCGCGCGACGCCGTGTTCGACGTCCCGGCGCGCCTCAAGGAAAGCGCGCGTGGGCAGCAATCCCGAGATTACGGTTGCGCTCGGCTCGGATCCCCGGGTGACCGCGACCGGGCGCGTGCGCGAAGTCGCTCCGCGCGCCGATGCCGGTGACCGGCACGTTCCGCGTGAGGATCGGCCTCGAGAATCCGCCGGCGGCCATGCGGCTCGGCAGCGACGGTGACCGGCCGCATGCCGCTCGGCCAGACCGAGGGCGATCGAGATTCCCGCCGCGGCCGTGTTCCGCTCGGAGCGGCAGTCGGCCGTGTGGGTGGTCGATCGTGAATCCGGCGCGGTCTCGGTCCGGACATCGAGGTCGGCAGTTCGACGCCTTCGACGCGTCATGGTCGCCTCCGGGCCTCAAGCCCGGCGATATCGTCGTGACCGCCGGCGTGCAGGCGTTGCGGCCCGGGCAGAAGGTCCGCGCGCTCGAGGCCGCGCGGTGATAGGTCCGAATCTCTCGGAATGGGCGCTAGGCCGGCGCTCATTCATCTATTTCCTGATGATTCTCGCCCTGGCCGCGGGTACGGCGTCGTTCCTGAGCCTCGGACGCGCGGAAGACCCTGTCTTCACGACCCGCACCATGGTCGTCGGCGCGCCTGGCCCGGCGCGACGGTCGAAGAAACGATTGAACAGGTCACCGAGCGGCTCGAGCGGACCGTCCAGGAGACCCGTTTCCTCGACCGCGTCCGCAGCTACACGACGGCCGGTCAGACCACGCTGTTCGTGGAACTCAAGCAGTCGACGCCGCCTTCGGAGGTTTCCGACATCTGGTACGAGGTCCGTCGCAATGTCGGCGACATGCGCCAGACGCTGCCCGCCGGCGTGGTCGGGCCGTTCTTCAACGACGACTTCGGCGACACCTTCGGCATCATCTACGGCTTCACCGCCGACGGCTTCGACTTCCGCGAGCTGCGCGACTACGTCGAGGCGGCGCGCTCGCGGCTGCTGCAGGTGCCCGACGTCTCGAAGATCGAGGTGCTGGGCGCGCAGGACGAGCAGATCTACATCGAGTTCTCGGTCGAGCGGCTCGCCGGCCTGCGCCTGGACTTCCAGTCGATCCTCGCGACCCTGCAGGCGCAGAACGTGCGTCCGCCCGGCCGGCGTCATGCAGACCGGCGACGAGCGCGTGTTCCTGCGCGTCAGCGGCGCCTTCGATTCCGAGCGAGACATCGCCTCCGTCAACCTGGTCGCCGGCGAGCGCGTCGTTCCGGCTGGGCGACATCGCCACCGTCAAGCGCGGTTTCGTCGACCCGCCGCAGCCGATGTTCCGCGTCAACGGCAGGCCGGCCATCGGGCTCGCGATCGCGATGCGCGACGCGGGCGACATCCTGGCGCTCGGCGAAAACCTGCGCACGGAGATGGCGAGATCAGCGCCGAGCTGCCGGACGGCATCGAGTCGACGCTGGTGGCCGACCAGGCGGTCACCGTCGACGAGGCGATCAACGACTTCATGACCTCGCTGTGGCAGGCCATCCTCATCATCCTCGTCTGCAGCTTCCTGATGCTCGGCGTGCGGCCCGGCGCCGTGGTCGCGATGGCAATCCCGCTGACGCTCGCGATCGTGTTCGCGGTGATGGATGTCGTTGACATCGACCTGCACCGCATCTCGCTCGGCGCGCTGATCATCGCGCTGTGCCTGCTGGTGGACGACGCGATGACCACCGTGGACGCGATGCTCACCGCCTCGCCGCCGGCGACACGCAAGGACGCGGCCGGCAGCTATCGCCTACAAGACGCTCGCCGCGTCGATGCTGATCGGCACGCTGGTCACGATCGCAGCTTCGTGCCGATCGGCTTCGCGCGCAGCTCCGCGGGCGAGTACACGTTTTCGATCTTCGCGGTGGTGGCGATCGCGCTGATCGCGTCCTGGCTGGTCGCGGTGATCTTCGCGCCGCTGATCGGCGAGGCGATCCTGAAGGTGCCCGAAGACAGCAAGGCGACCCGCGAGCCGGGCAAGGCCGAGAACGATCTACGAGGCGCTGCTGCAGCGGCGCGATCCGCGCCCGCTGGCTGACGATCGGCGTGACCGTCGGGGCGTTCGTCGCGACCATCCTGGCGTTCGCGCTTCGTGTCGCGGCAGTTCTTTCCCGTCGTCCGACCGGCCCGAACTGACGGTCGACCTGACGCTGCGGCAGAACGCCTCCATCTACGCCACCGAGGCGGCGGTCAAGCGCGTCGAGGCGCTGCTGAAGGACGACCCGGACGTCGACCACTACAGCACCTACGTCGGCCGCGGCGCGATCCGCTTCACCTGACGCTGAACGTGCAGCTCGCCAACCCGTTCTTCGCGCAGTTCGTCATCGTCGCCAAGGACATAGAGGCGCGCGAACGGCTGCACCGGCAAGCTCGAGGCGGCGCTGGAGGAACAGTTTCCGGACGTCGTGGCGCGCATCTCGCCGCTGGAGCTGGGCCGCCGGTCGGCTGGCCGTTGCAGTACCGCGTGTCCGGCCCGGACCTGGACAGGTCGCCGCATCGCGTTCGACGTTCGCCGAGCGTGCTCGGGTCCGATCCGCGCACCCGGCACGTCAACTACGACTGGATGGAGCCCGCCCGCCAGCTGCACATCCGCATCGACCAGGACGAGGCGCGGCGGCTCGGCGTCAGCACGCGGGCTCTGCCGGCGGTACTGAACGCCGCGGTGACCGGCTCGACGGTCACGCAGGTGCGCGACGACATCTACCTCGTCAACGTCGTGGCGCGCGCCACCGACGACGAGCGGGCCACCTTCGACACGCTGAGCTCGTTGCAGGTGCCGACGCCGAGCGGCCGGATGGTGCCGCTGCCAGCAGTTCGCGCGATTTCGTCGAGGAGCAGGAATTCCCGCTGGTCTGGCGGCGCGACCGCGTGCCCACCCTGACCGTGCGCGCCGACGTCGTTCCCGGGTGTGCTGCCGGACGACGTGGTCGGCGCACTCGCGCCGCACGATCGAGGAGTTCGCCGCGAAGCTGCCGCCGCCCTACCGGGTCGCGACCGGCGGGCTGTCCGAGGAGAGCGCGACTCGAGCGGCTCACGTGTTCGCCGTCGTCCCGTTCATGATCCTGCTGATGCTGCTCATCATGATGATCCTGCTGGTCAGCTTCCGCCGGCTGGCGATCGTCGTCTGCCTGCTGCCGCTCGGGCTGATCGGCGTGGTCGCGGCGCTGCTGGTGTTCGGCCGGCCGCTCGGCTTCGTCGCGATCCTCGGCGTGCTCGCGCTGATCGGCATGATCGCGAAGAACGCGGTGATCCTGTTGATCCAGATCGAGACCGACCGCGCGGCGGGCAAGAGCGTGATGGATGCGGTGCTGGGCGCTGCGACTCGCGCATGCGGCCCCTGATGCTGACGGCGATTTCGACCGTGCTCGGGCTGATCCCGATCGCGCCGACCGTGTTCTGGGGGCCGATGGCCTTCGCCATCATGGGCGGGCTGCTGGTCGCGACGCTGCTGACGCTGATCCTGCTGCCGGTGCTGTACGTGACGGTATTCGGCAATGAGAAACCGCCCGCCCGCCGAGCCGGCCGTCGGAATGCCTAGCGGCGGAGTGCCGATGCACGCACTGGTTCGCGGCCTCGGTTTCCTCGTGCTCTGGCTGGCATTGATGCCGAGCGTGAAACCCGTGAACCTGGCCGTCGGGCTGGTCGCGACGATTGCCGCCACCTGGGCCAGCCTGCGCCTGCTGCCGCCCGCGACCGGCCGCGTGCCGCGTCGGCGCGCTGCTGCGGCTGCCTGCCGCGCTTCCTGTGGCAATCGCTGGTGGCCGGCATCGATGTCGCGCGCCGCGCCTTCAGTCCGCGCCTGCCGCTGCAACCCCGGCTTCGTCGACTATCCGGTGGGCCTGCCGCGCGGCTCGGCGCGCAATGCGTTCGAGCTGATCTCCAGCCTGCTGCCCGGCTCGGTGCCGACCGGCGAGACCAGGCCGCGATCGACTACCACTGCCTGGACCGCGACCAGCCGGTGGTCGAACAGACTGGCCGCGGAAGAGCGCGCCTGTCGCAGGCCCTGGTCCCGGGAGCGGCGCATGGATGAGTTCCTGCTGGGCCGCCGGCCTTCGTGCTGGTGATGGTGGCGCTCGGCTGGTGCGCGTCGTGCGCGGCCCCGGCTATGCCGACCGCATGATGGCCGCGCAGCTGCTGGGCACCGGCGGCATCGCCGCGCTGCTGCTGGTCGGTGCCGCGGACCGCGAGGGGCGGTCGTCGATGTCGCGCTGACGCTGGCGCTGCTGGCGGCCTTCGCCTCGATCGCCTTCGTGAAGGCCGGGTCCCACCTCGCGACGACGAGGACGCATGAGCGGCTGCTCGACCCTGTTCAGCATCGTCGCCATCGTCGCCGCGGCGCATTCTTCTTCCTCGCCGGCTCGGTCGGCCTGCTGCGCTTTCCCGATACGCTACACGCGGCTGCACGCGCTGACCAAGGCCGACAACCTGGGCCTGGCGCTGGTCGTCATCGGCCTGCTGCCGCAGATGCGACAGCGTGCTCGCCGCGCTGAAGCTGGTGGTGGTCTGGCTGCTGGTCGCTGCTGTTCGCGCGGCGGTGTCGCAGCTCATCGCGCGCGCCGCGCGGCGCCGGGAGCCGCAGCCATGACCGAAGTGCGTCAACGTCGTGCTGGTCGAGCTGCTGCTGCTGGCCTGGCCGTGTGGACGGTGGTCGGTGCGCGAGGCCTTCTGCGCCATCGCCGGCTTCGTCGCCTACGGGCTGCTGCTGTCGCTGGTGTGGGTGCGGCTGTACGGCATCGACGTGGCGCTGACCGAAGCCGCGATCGGCGGCGGCCTGACCGGCGCGATGCTGATCGGCGCGGCGTCGCGGCTGCGCGGAAGCGAGGCCGCGGCCGGCCGAGCGCAGCGGCGCTGCGCGCGTGCTGGCGGCGCTGCTTCGCCGCCGCGGTGTCCGGCGCCGCTGGCGCTGTGCGTGCTGGTCGCTGCCCGAGCCGGCGCCGACGCTGGCGCCGCAGGTCGCCGAGAACATGGCGCGTCACCGGTGTCGGCAACCCGATCACCGGCGTGCTGCTGGCCTTCCGCGCGCTGGACACGCTGCTCGAGGCGATCGTGCTGGTGATCGCGCTGATCGGCGTCTGGTCGCTGGCGCCGGACCGCGTCCTGGGGCGGCCGGCCGGGCCTGCGCACCACGCCGATCCCGAACGGCATCCTCGCCTACTTCGCGCGGCTGCTGCCGCCGATGGGCATCGTCTTCGCCATCTACATCCTCTGGGTCGGCGCCGACCATCCGGGCGGCAAGTTCCAGAGCGCGACGATCCTCGCGGCGATGTGGATGCTGGTGCTGATGGCCGGGCTGGCCGATGCGCCGCCCATCGGCCGTCGCGGCCTGCGCTTCGGCATCGTCGTCGGGCCCGGCTGGTGTTCATCGCCATCGGCGTGCTCGGCGCTGTTCGTGCCGGTGCGTTGCTCGCCTATCCGCCGGGCTGGAGCCAAGCCGATGATCGTCATCGTCGAGGTGGCGCTGATGCCCACGCTGCCGCTGGTGCTGGGCCTGCTGCTCGCCGGCGCGCCGCAGACGGCCGGCGCCGCGATGACACGCCGACGACGTTGTTCGGGCTGGGCGCCGCCGCGCTGGTGGGCATCGGCCTGTACGGGCTGATCGTGCTGCCGCATCCGCTGCGCAAGATCATCGCCTTCAACGTCATGGGCACCGGCGTGTTCGTGCTCTGCGCGGTCTGGCCAAGCGCGGCGCGGCCGCCGGGTTCGCGGCCGACCCGGTGCCGCAGGCGCTGCTGATCACCGCCATCGTCGTCGCCTTCGCGGCCAGCGCGCTGGCGGTCGCGACGCTGGTGCGCCTGCACGACGAGATCGACGCCACGCGATCGCTCGGCGCCTCGCTGGCCAGCGATCCGCGGGCACGAGCCGATGCCCGCCGCATTGAGCACCTACGACCCCGGCGGTTTGCTGCTGGCGCTGGCCGTGCTGCTGCCGTTCGTCGGCATGCTGCTTGGGCTGGTCGCGGCGGGCGCCATGTGCGGCGCATCGCCTTCGTCACGATGGTGGTCGGCGCTCGGCATCGCGGTCGGCATCACCATGCGGTGCTGGATTCGGGCGGGGAACTGGTCTACCTGCTCGGCGACTGGTCGCCGCCGCTGGGCATCGCGCTGCGCGCCGACGGCCTGTCGGCTGGCGATGCTGCTGGCGGTGGCCTTCGTGGTCGGCGGCATCGCCCTGTATGCGCGCGCCGATTTCGACACGCGCGCGGCGCGCCGGAGTCGCGCGCCCTTCGCCTACTGGCTGCTGCTGCTGGCGGTGTGGGGCTCGCTGAACCTGGTCTTCGTCAGCGGCGACCTGTTCACGCTGTACGTCGCGCTGGAGCTGCTGACCTTTGCCGGCGTGCCGCTCGTGTGCCTGGCCGGCCGCGGCGAGACGCTGCGCGCCGCGCTGCGCTACCTGCTGTTCGCGCTGTGCGGCTCGGTGCTGTACCTGCTGGGCGCGGTGCTGCTGTACGGCGGCTACGGCACGCTGGACATGCCGTTGCTCGCCGAGCGGCCGGCCGAACGCCATCGCCGTGGCCGCGCTGGCGCTGATGACGGTCGGCCTGCTGGCCAAGACCGCGCTGTTCCCGCTGCACATCTGGCTGCCGCCGGCGCACGGCGGCGCGCCGGCCGCGGCCAGCGCGGTGCTGTCGGCGCTGGTCATCAAGGGCTCGTGGTTCCTGGTGCTGCGGCTGTGGTGCGATGTCATGCCCGGCGTGGCCGGCGCCTCGGCGGCGCAGCTGCTCGGCGGCCTGGGCGCGACGGCCATCGTCGTCGGCAGCGTCGTCGCGCTGCGCCAGCAGCGGCTGAAGCTGCTGGTCGCCTATTCGACGGTGGCGCAGATCGGCTACCTGTTCCTGATGTTTCCGATGGCGGCGGCTGACGGCGCTGAACTCGAGCGTCGCCGGCGCCGTAGCGGCCGGCGTGCTGCAGGCCATCTCGCATGCCACCGCCAAGGCCGGCATGTTCATGGCCGCGGGCTTGGTCTACCCGGCGCTCGGCCACGACCGCATCGACGACCTGGCCGGCGCGGCGCGCGCGCTGCCATTGACGTTGCTGGCCTTCGTGCTCGGCGGCGTCGCGCTGATGGGCGTGCTGCCGAGCGGCGCGTACCTGGCGAAGAAGCTGCTCCTCGACGCCACGGCCGCAACGCGTCAGGGCTGGCTGGAGATTGTGCTGAACACCGGGGCTTTCCTGACGGCAGGCTATACGGTACTCGTGCTCGCCCATGCGCTCTGTCCGGCCACCACGCCGATCAAGCTGAAGTCGCCGGTATCGCGGATCGGCGAGATCGCCGCATTTGCGCTGGCGCTCGGCTCGCTCCTGCTTGGCATTGTCGCTGCCGGGATCATCCCCGGCGCTTCGTTATCCGGGGCATTGACGCCGGAGAGCCTGGTGTCGGCACTCATTCTTATTGTGGGCGGCACGGCGGTGGCCTGCGCCATCGGGCTCCGACTCCCGCCGCTGGCGGCCGCAGAAACCGTTGCGGCGATGCTTCGCCCGTTGCGCCGCATGACCGTGGCCGCAATCGAGCTCGTCGTGCGCGTCGACGGCGCGCTGCGGCATTGGCCGGTTGCGAGCATCGCGCTCCTCGTGCTCGCGATCGCGATCGCCGCGGCAATTGCTGCCGCGAGCGTGAGGCCACCTACAATCCTCGCGGCCACATTGCACGGCCATCCAATGGAATAAATCATGAACAAGCGCATTCAGTGGATCGCCGGCGCCTTGGTCTCCGTACTCGCCATGCTGTCGAGCGCATGCACGGTTTCCGGCGGCAGCAGGGTGACCCGGCGGCCCGTGCCGCAGCCATGGACGCAGACATCGACCGCGCGCTGTCGCAGCTCGCCCAGCAGGCCCGCGGATCGGACCAAGCTCGTGGCCTCCGCGAAGGGCGTCCTGGTGTTCCCGTCCGTGCTTTCGGCCGGGCTGGGAGTCGGCGCCTCGCACGGACTCGGCGGCTTGCGCCGCGACGGCCAGACGATGCGTCACTACCGCATGACGGCGGCTTCGGTCGGCTCTCCTGGCCGGCGCTCGCACCAAGACGGTCGTTTATCTCTTCATGACGGAAGAAGCCTTGCGCAGCTTCGAGGCAAGCTCGGGTCTGGACGATCGGCGCCGACGCATCGGTGACCGTGATGACGGTCGGCGCCAATGCGCAGATCGATTCGCAGAGCGCCGCGCCGCCGGTCATCGGCTTCGTGCTCACGAACGCCGGGTTGATGGGCAACCTCAGCATGGACGGCACCAGGATCGCCCCGACGACGCTTTGAACTGGCGGAACCGGCCGATGTGCGCTCGCGACCATTGCATCGCACAGCGGCTCGAGGAAGCCGGCGTGAAAACCGGCGGCAGAGGGACGCTAAAGGGATCGTCGCCTTGAGAGCAGCCCCTGCGGAATCGCGAACGCGTAGATCTAGACGGGCTCGCCAGCGCGGGCCGGCGCAGCATTGCGTCATGCTCCGCGCGAGGAACACGAACGCGCCGCAGCGCGCCGTCGACACGCCCGTGACGATCTCCCCCCCAAACGCCGGCTCGGAGTTGCCCGCCGTTTAGGCCGTACAATTGCGGCGTGCCAAAGCGCGGACGTCTGTACGTGATCGCGGCGCCGTCGGGCGCCGGCAAGACCAGCCTGCTGCAGGCGCTGATGCGCCGCCGCCCGGGCGTCGGCTTCTCGGTCTCCTGCACGACGCGCAAGCCCCGGCACGGCGAGCAGGACGGCAAGGACTATCACTTCATCGCGCGCCGGGAGTTCGAGCGACTGGTCGAGGCCGGCGAGTTCATCGAGCATGCCAACGTCTTCGGCAACCTCTACGGCACGCGCCGCAGCGTCGTCGAGGCGGCGCTCGCCGACGGCCGCGACCTCATCCTCGAGATCGACTGGCAGGGCGCAAGGCAGGTGCGCGAGCGCCTCCCGGAAGCCATCCAGATCTTCATCCTGCCGCCGTCGCGCGCCGAACTCGAAGCGCGGCTCAGGAATCGCGGCAGCGACAGTGACGAGGCGATCGCACGGCGCCTCGGCGAATCGGTGCTCGAGATGTCGCACTGGCGCGAATTCGACTACGTGATCGTCAATCGCGACTTCGACCGGGCGCTGGAGGAGCTCGAGGCCGTCTTCGACGGCCGCGGCGAGACAAGCCGCCGGGCCCGGCCCGAGCTCCTCGAACTCACCCGGGAGCTGCTCGGGACCTGAATCACGGTCTCCGGGGCGCCGGATTCCCTTCCTGCGGGGATTCGTTAGCATTGCGCCATCCGGGAAAGGCGCGATCCATGGCAGACAAGGACAACAAGGATACGGACCGGCGCTGGCACGCGGTATCGGTCAAGCCGGGCAACAACGCCTGCAATGCCGCCGTTTCCGGCAAGAACCGACGCTGGCTGTCGCGCGAGGCGCCCCTGCTGCCCCTGCCGGGATGCACCCGTCCCGATACCTGCCAGTGCACCTATAACCACCACGACGACCGTCGGGCGACCAGCCGCCGTGCGGATGACCTGGACGCATTTGCACAATCGCCGCGGGTCGCCAACGAGCGGCGCAGCCGAAAGAACCGGAGGGTGGGCGACTAGGCATTTAGAGGGGGACAGTCCGCCTTTGCCTCCGGCAAAGGGACAGTCCCCCGGTATTCCGGTATGATTTCCGGTCCAATTCCCTGAAATCACGGTCTTTTCCATGGCCCGCATCACCGTCGAAGACTGCCTCACCACGGTCGACAACCTGTTCGACCTGGTCCTGCTCGCCGCCAAGCGCTCACGCCGCCTAGTAAACGGCGCGGAGGCACGCGTCGACTGGGAAAACGACAAGCCCACGGTGGTGGCGCTGCGCGAGATCGCGGAAGGCAAGGTCACCATCGACCTGCTCTCCGAGCCGGATCCCGAGCCGGAGCAGGAGCTGATTCCTGAGAACCCGCTCGACCTCGGCGTCGACTTCCGCGCGCCGCAGCTCGGCCTGGGGGACTGACCGCGAGCGCGCCCGCCCAATGAATTACGCGTCTTCCATCCTCGGTCTGCTGCCGGGCGGAAGACGCGCTCCCGGGATCGCGCAGCTCACCACCAAGATCGAAGGCTACCTCCCGCCCGACCAGGTCGAGCGGGTGCGCGAGGCCTTCGACTACGCCGAGGCCGCGCACAAGGGCCAGAAGCGCCGCTCGGGCGAGGCCTTCATCACCCATCCCGTCGCGGTCGCCGACATCCTCGCCGACCTGCACCTCGATGGCGCGACGCTGCAGGCCGCGATCCTGCACGACGTCGTCGAGGACACGCCCTCCTCGATGGCCGAGGTCGAGCAGAAGTTCGGCAAGGAAGTCGCCGAGATCGTCGACGGCGTCACCAAGCTGGACCAGATCCAGTTCAAGAGCCGCAAGGAGGCGCAGGCCGAGAGCTTCCGCAAGATGCTGCTGGCGATGGTGCGCGACATCCGCGTGATCATGGTCAAGCTGGCGGACCGCACGCACAACATGCGCACCCTCGCCGCCATGCCGCCGGAGAAGCGCCGCGCGGTGGCGCGCGAGACGCTCGACATCTACGCCCCGATCGCCAACCGCCTCGGCATCCACTCGGTCAAGCTCGAGCTCGAGGAGATCGGGTTCCGCACGCTCTACCCGCAGCGCTACCGCATCATCGAGCGCGAGCTGAAGCGCGCGCGCGGCAACCAGCGCGAATTCCTGCCCAAGATCGTCAAGGCGGTGCGCAAGTCGCTCGGCGACGCCGGCGTCAACGGCCGGGTAGAGGCGCGCGAGAAGCACCTGCACAGCGTGTACGTGAAGATGCGGCGCAAGCACCTGTCGCTGTCGCAGGTGATCGACATGTTCGGCATCCGCATCATCGTCGGCAACGTGGACGAGTGCTACCGGTCGCTCGGCCTCGTGCACGGCCTGTACCGGCCGATGCCGGGACGCTTCAAGGACCACATCGCGATCCCGCGCGTCAACGGCTACCAGTCGCTGCACACTTCCCTGTTCGGCCCGAACGGCACGCCGATCGAAGTGCAGATCCGCACCGAAGACATGAACCGCATGGCCGAGTCCGGGATCGCGGCGCACTGGCAGTACAAGACCGGCGAGAAGGACGGCCAGACTCAACAGGCGCGTGCCCGCGAGTGGCTGCAGGGCGTGATGGACCTGCACGAGGGCTCCGCCGAGGAACTGGTCGAGAGCGTCAAGATCGACCTGTTCCCCGACAAGGTCTACGTGTTCACGCCCAAGGGCGACATCATGCGCCTGCCGCGCGGCGCGACCTGCGTCGACTTCGCCTACGCCGTGCACACCGGCGTCGGCCAGCGCTGCGTCGCGGCCAAGGTGGACCGGCGGCTGGTGCCGCTGCGGACCGTGCTGCGTAACGGCCAGACCGTCGAGATCATCACTGCCAAGGGCGCGCAGCCGAACCCCTCCTGGGCGAGCTTCGTCGCGACTGCGAAGGCGCGCTCCTCGATCCGCCAGTACCTCAAGAACCTGAAGAAGGGCGAGGCTGCCGAGCTCGGCGGACGCATGCTGAACCAGGCGCTCGAGGAGTTCGAGCTGACCATCAAGAAGCTGCCCGCGGGCCGGATCGACGAGGTCGCCCGTTCGTTGTCCCTGAAGGACAGCAACGAGCTGCTCGAGAAGATCGGCCTCGGCGAGCGCTTTGCCCGCCTCGTTGCGCGGCGGCTCCTGCCCGACGACGACACGCGACCCGACGCCGCGATTGCGCAGCCGCTCGCGATTGCCGGCACGGAAGGCCTGGTCGTCAGCTATGCGCGCTGCTGCTTCCCGATTCCTTACGACGCGATTGTCGCCTACCTCTCGAGCGGGCGCGGCGTCGTAATCCACCGCGACAATTGCTCGAACGTTGCCGCCTTCGGCAGGCAGCCGGACAAGTGGCTATCCGCGGTCTGGCAGAAGGACCAGCAGCACCTGTTCAGTTCGGGACTCCTGGTCGAGGCGACCAACCGCATGGGAATCCTGGCCGAGATCGCAACGCGCATCGCCGGGCGAGCAGAGCAACATCAGCCACGTCAACGTGGATTCCTCGCAGGGCGACCACTCGACGATCCTGTTCGAGGTCCAGGTGAAGGACCGCGCCCATCTCGCACGGCTGATCCGCGCGATCCGCAGCATGCCGGACGTCATGAAGGTCGAGCGCAGCCTCGCCTGAAGGGCGACGGGCTCGCGCGCAGCGCGGGGCTATACTCGGTCCGGGCGGGCGCCATGCAGAAAGACAGTCGCATCATTGCCGCGATCCTCGCGGCCGACGTCGTCGAGTACAGTCGGCTGATGGCGGCCGACGAGCCGGGCACGCTCGCCACCCTGAAGGCGCGACGCGCCCTTTTCGGCCAGCTGGTTTCCGAATTCGATGGCCGCGAGTTCGGCAGCGTCGGCGACAGCCTGATGGCGGCGTTCCACAGCGCGGTAAACGCGGTCTCCGCGGCGCTGGCGCTCCAGGAGCGCGTCGCGGTGGAGAATGCCGCGCTCCCGCCGCCACGGCGCATGCTGCTGCGCGTCGGCGTCAATCTCGGCGACGTGATCGAGGAAAAGGGCAGCGTGTTCGGCGACGCGGTCAACGTCGCGGCGCGGTTGCAGGCGCTTGCGAAGCCGGGCGGCGTCATGATCTCGGGCGCGGTCTACGACCAGGTGCACGCCAAGGTCGCGGCACGCTACGTCGACGCAGGAACGCGCCAGGTCAAGAACATCCGCGAGCCAGTGCGGACCTTCGAAGTGCTGCCCGCCGTACCGCCAGGCATGGGCGGTCGACTCACGACCGCGCTGTCCGGCCTCGCCTCGCGGCGCATCCTGCGCGGCACGCTGGTCGGCGTGGCGATCGGCATCGCGCTCGCGCTTGGCCTGTTCTGGCGCGACATCCCGGTGCCGGCGACCGGCCGGAGCCTCGGCGCGATCCTCGCGCGCGACGAGGCCGCGCAGGGCGCCGAACGCGCTCGCCGTGCTGCCTTTCGTCAACCTGACCGGCGACTCTGCGAACGACTACCTCGGCGACGGGCTCGCGGAGGAGCTGCTGCACCGGCTGTCGCGCGTCCCGGGGCTGCGCGTTGCGGCGCGGCGCTCGGCGTTTGCGTACAAGGGGAAGGACGTCGATGTACGCAGCATCGCCGACGCGCTCGGCGTCAACTACGTCGTCGAGGGCAGCATTCGGCGCCAGGGCGGACCTGCGTGCGGGTGAACGCGGCCCTCGTCGAGCGCGCGAGCGGCGTCAACCGCTGGTCGAACTCGTACGAATCCTCCGGCGACCTGTACGCGATCGAGGCGGACATCGGCACGCAGGTGCTCGCCGCGCTCGAGCAGGCGCTCGGCATCCGCCCCCCGCAGTCGCCGACGCCGCGCACCGGCGGCGATCGCCGCATACGACCTCTACCTGCAAGGCCTTGCGTACCTGCGCCAGCGCAAGGGCGCGCGCGGACTCGAGGCGGCGGAGCAGCTGTTCCGGCGCGCGCTCGCGGAGCAGGCCGATTTCGGCCGCGCCCAGGCCGGGCTCTGCCAGACGCTGGTCGAGCGCTACCTGCTCGAACGCGTCCCGGCGCATGTCGCCGCCGCGGAGGAAGCCTGCGCGACGGGCGCAGTCGCTGGATCCTGACGCATACGAAGTGCACGAGGCCGTCGGCAGCCTGCGCCTGGTGACCGGCGACGTCGAGGAAGCCGAAGCCGCCTACCGCCGCGCGCTCGGCGTCGTGCCGGAGTCGCCGGATGCGCTCATCGGCCTCGCGTCGGCGCTCGCCGACGGCGGCGAAGTGAATGAGGCTGAGCGCACGCTCGAACGCGCAATTGCGGCGCAGCCGCGTTACGCGGCTTCACACACGGATTACGGGATCCTCATGCTGCAGCAGGGAAGGCCGCGCGATGCGGTCGTTCCACTTCCGGCGGGTGGCGGACCTCGAGCCCGATAACGCGGGCGCGTTCAACAACCTCGGCGTCGCGCACCTGAACGTCGGGCGACTTCGAGCAGGCGGCGGAGGCGTTCTCGCGGTCGCTGGCCCTCGAGCCCCGGCCCTCCGGCTATTCCAACATCGGGATCGGGTTACTACTACAGCGGACGGTACGAAGATGCGGCCGGCATGTTCCGCAAAGCGATCGAGCTCATGCCGACCGACCACCGCCTGTGGGGCAATCTCGCCGACGCGCTGCGATTCGGCGGCCACTCGGCCCAGGCGGAAGAGGCCTACGCCCGCGCATTCGCGCTGGTCGAGGGGGAGCTGGCCGTCAACCCGAAAGAGGCGATCAACCAGGCGCTGGCGGCGTATTATTCCACCCGGCTCCGGTACGGGGACCGGGCCCGAGCAGTTCATCAGAAAGCGCCCTCGCCGAAGGGGCCGACGACAACGAAGTGCACTACTACGTGGGCGCTGGCCGAGCTGGGACTGGGGAACGAGGCAAGTGCCATCGAGCACGTGCGGCGCGCGCGGGAACTGGGATATCCGGAGGCGTTCCTGAAATCGGCGCCGGAGCTGGGCGACATCCGAAACAAGATCTGAACAGGGGAGACGAACATGCCGATTCCAGACTCGATCGGAACCACTGGCAGCCGGGGATCTCGACCGTTGAAGCTGGCGGTTCACAATGGCCAGACCAAGAGCGTGCGTCGCGTGAAAGCATGGCGGCACACTCAGGTTCAACAACAAGAAGGGAGCGAGGAAACTCCTGGTCATATCTCCCGCCGAGAACGCACTCCGTTCGTCGTTCAGCCGAAGGCTGCCGAATGCCGTATCGTGGTTCGAGGTCCCGGCCGGCGACAAGAAGGACGTGACGCATCTCTACGTATTATCAGGGCCGGATTCGTCGTTCACGTACATGGCGCAGATCGACGGCACGGAGTGCGGAAGACCCGATCGTGATCATCGACCGTCGACAGATCGCGCCTGAGAGCCGCGGCATCGCGCATCTCGACCGTGCCGCGGCCGAGGCCGACCCAGCCCCTCGCCTTCCAGTCCTGCAGCTGCTCGTTGACCGACTGGCGCGAGACGCCGAGGAAGCTCGCGAGCTCCTCCTGCGAGATGCGGATCCTGCGGCCGTCGCGCCCGTCTTCGCCGTGCAGCTCGCACAGAGACAGCAGCCGCTTCGCGAGCCGTGCCGGCGCATCGAGGAACACCGCGTCCTCGAGCAGTCCGCTCGTCCAGCGCAGCCGCTGGCCCGCGAGGCGCAGGAGCTCGAGCGCGGTCTTCGGCTCGCGCTCCAGCAGCTCGAACAGCGGGCCGCGGCGGATCGAGACGAGCTCGGCGGCGGCGATCGCTGTCGCGGCTCGCAGTGCGCGGCCCGCCATCGAGCAGCGCGATCTCGCCGAAGGTGTCGCCCGGCTCCATGATGTTCAGGAAGATCTCGCGGCCCGCCGCCGAGCCGGTGCTGATGCGGATCTTGCCCGTCACCACCGCGAATAGCGCATCCCCGGGATCGCCGTGGCTGAAGACGATCTCGCCGCGGCGATAGCCGCGCTGCGTCGCGAGCGCGGCGATGCGCTCGAAAGACGCGGCCGCGAGGCCCCGGAACAGCGGGCTGCGCTGCAGCATCATCCTGCCGGCGACGGTCGTCATGCGCGCTCCACTGGTCCGTTCTGCGTTGACGCGCGCATGATACGCCTCATGCGCGGACTCGCCCCTCGGGGAGCAGGCACTCTCGCCAGGACCTTCGCCGTCCTCTGGCTCGCGCTCGCGGTCCTCGCGCCGCCCTCCGCTTCGGCTGCCGGCGATTCGCCGTATCGCATCGAGGGCGCGCGCCGCGTGGTCGCCTTCGCGGACGTGCATGGCGCCTACGACGAGCTGGTCGGGCTGCTGCGCTCGCAGGGGATCGTGGACGACCGCCTGCGCTGGATCGGCGCGGACACGCAGCTCGTCAGTCTCGGCGACCTGGTGGATCGCGGTCCGGCGTCGCGGCGCGTGCTCGACCTGCTCATGCGGCTCGAGGGCGAAGCGCGCGCCGCGGGCGGCGCGGTGCACGTCCTGCTCGGCAACCACGAGGTCATGAACCTGGCAGGCGACCTGCGCTACGTGAGCGCCGGGGAGTACGCGGCGTTCGCCGGAACGGAGGACGATGCCCTGCGCGAGTCGGCGTGGAAGCGGCGGATCGAACGTGAGCCGGCCGCGGATCGCGCGGCATTCGATGCGCTCCATCCCGCGGGCTGGTTCGCCCACCAGCAGGCCTTCTCGCCCGAGGGCCGCTACGGAGCCTGGCTGCTGTCGCGGCCTTTCGTCCTGGTGGTCAACGACACCGCCTTCGCGCATGGCGGCCTGCCGCCGCGGGTCGTGGAGCTCGGCCTCGACGAAACCAATCGCGCACTGCACCGGGAGCTCGCGGACTACCTCCGCGCCTGGCCGGAGCTCGGCGCGGAACTGCCGGATCCGGAGGCCGGGGAGTTCCAGCAGCGTCCCGAGGCGCTTGCGGCCGCGGGGCTCGCGGAACAGTCCGCGGCGCTGCGCGCGCTGCAGGACGCCCCGGTGTTCACGACTGCGGGACCGACCTGGTTCCGCGGCCAGGCACTCTGCAATCCCTTCACTGAGGCCGCGAATCTCGAGGCGGCGCTCGCGAAGCTCGGCGCCTCACGCGTGGTCCTCGGCCACAGCGTGACGCCGACACGGCGCGTGACGAGCCGCTTCGACGGCCGCGTGATCCTGCTCGACACCGGGATGCTTGCTGCCGCCTACCAGGGCCGGCCCTCGGCGCTCGTGATCGAGGGCGGCAAGCCCCTCGCCGCCTACGCCGACCAGCCCGGCGCACTCTTCCCGCCGGAGCCCCTGCCCCGCGCCGTCGGCGCGCGCCCGGGCGGACTCGACGACGACGCGCTGGAGGCCTGGCTTGCGCATGCCGAGATCGTCGGCGTCGAGGAGCTGCCCGCCGGCATCACCCAGCCGCAGCGCGTCACGCTGCGCCGCGACGGCGTCGAGGTGCGCGCCGTGCTCAAGCAACTCTCGACCGATTTCGGCGCGACCGATTCGACGAAGTCCCTCAACGAGGGCGACCGCTTCGAGTTCGAGGTCGCGGCCTACGAACTCGACCGGCTGCTCGGGCTCGGGATGGTCCCGGTGAGCGTGCCGCGCACGGTGAACGGGAAGAAGGGCGTGCTGCAGTTCTGGGTCGAGGACGCGATCAACGCGCGGCAGATGATCGAGGCAGGCAAGAGCCCCCAGGGCTGGTGCCCCGTCGACCCGCAGTACAACCTCATGAACGTGTTCGACGTGCTGGTGCACAACACGGACCGGACCCAGGAAAACCTCCTGCTGACCCGCGACTGGGACGTGGTGCTGATCGACCACTCGCGCGCCTTCGCGCTGCGCCAGCAGCCGCCGAAGCTGCTTTACCAGCGGCCGGTCACGCTGCCGGCGGCGCTTGCCGCCCGCCTCGCGGCGCTGGACCGCGCAACGCTCGAGCGCGAGCTCGGGCCCTGGCTGCACCGCCGGCAGATCGACGCGCTGCTGAAGCGCCGGGACCTGCTACTGCGCGAGCGACCGCGCCGCCGCGGCAGCCGCCAACCAGTAGTCCGGCGGCGTCGCGCTCGCGGCGCGCGTACTCGCGGCCGATGAGCCAGGCGACCAGCAACATTGCAAGGCTCAGCATGATGATGAGCCAGATGAACTGCGCGCGCGCATCGTCGAACAGCCGCACGCCGGCGAAGATCGAGCCGGTCGCCAGCAAATCGCCGGCGCGGTAGAAGAACGTGTCGATCGCGGTCTTGGCCTGGTACTTCGCCTCGCGGCCCATCGGCAGGAGCAGAGCGTTGCGCGTCGTGTTGAGCAGCGAATAGTCGAAGCTGCGCTGCACGACCAGGACCGACTGCAGCAGCAGGAAGACCGGCACGATCCCGACCAGCAGGTATCCGGCCGCGAACGCGAGCGGCGTCAGCAGCAGCGCGCGCGCCAGCCCCGCGAACTGGATGATGCGCGAGACCAGCAGGAGCTGGATCAGGAAGCCGGCGAGGGCCACGGCCGAGCCGTACTTGCCCATGAAGCGCCCGATGTACTCGGTCTCGGCACCGGGCGCCTCGCGCCCGGCGATGTCGACCAGCCAGCTGGTCAGCACGAAGTCGCCGGCTGACGTGATCCAGTTGAGCAGCACGACCAGCGTCGCGATGCCGACGAGGTAACGGCTGCGCGCGACCACGGCAAATCCCCCCAGCCAGCGGCCGCTCCCTGGCGCGCGACTCGATCGCTGTACCGCCTCCCTGCGCCTGGGCGGGAATCGCCGCGCGCACGCGCGCGCCCAGCGCGATCGCGGCGGTCAGCGCGACGGCGGAGGCCAGCATCAACCCGTGCGGCCCGATTGCGTCGAACAGCACGGACGACGCCTGCGCGCCTGCTAAGGCACCGCCGGAGATGCCGACCGCGATGAGCCCGAACAGGCGCTCGCCCGACTGCACGTTGAAAAGGTCCGTGGCGAAGGCCCAGAACTGCGTCACCGCCATGACGCTGAACAGGCTTCCCCACACGAAGAACACGAAGCCGAGCTGCCAGCCGGCGCGGCCGGCCAGGAAGAAGAGCAGCAGGTGGCTGACGAAGAAGGCGTTGACGAGGACATAGATGCGCCGCGGCTCCATGCGCCGGACCCAGGCGCTGTAGGCGGGCACGATCAGGATCAGCAGCAGCGCCTGCACGGCGACGGCGTAGCTGCGGAATTCCGCGCCGCCCTCGGTAAGTATCAGCGCCTCGCGCACCGGGCGGATCAGGTAGTAGGCGAGCATCAGCGAGAACGCCTGCAGCAACAGGATGGCGACGCAGCGGCCTTCGCCGGGGCGGACGGGCGCCAGCAGTGCGAGGCAGCGCTCGAAGCGGTTCCAGTCGTCGGGTCCACGCAATTCTCCCCGCCGCATCGGCGCCCGGCCAGGACCGGCCGGGCGCCGGCTGCGCGCATGTCTCAAGCCTGCGTGGAGCCGGACGGACTGCGCCGCTCGAGCGCGACGATCAGGTCGCCGTTCGCTTTCCCGGCGAGCTGGATCAGCTGCGCCGGCTCGAACGACTCCACCAGCGAGCCCAGGAGCACGGTCGTGACGAAAGTGGCGGCCAGGGCGGCGGCGACGGAGTGGCTGCGGTACGGGTTGGTCTTCATGGTCATCCTCCTCGGATTGATGTTTGATCCGGGAGCGATGTTGGGCCGGTCGGGCCGGCCGCTCTGTCAGGCAGGCGACAGTGGCGGCGAAAAAGTCCGCGCGCCGGAAAAGCCCCATAATGTCGGCGTTTCCGGTCGCGGATGGCAGCCATGACACGCAGGACGATTCAAACGCCGAAAGCGCCGAGGGCGATCGGCCCCTACTCGCAGGCGATCGCCGCCGGCGGTGCCGTGTGGTTGTCCGGACAGATCGGCCTCGACCCCGCGAGCGGCGAGCTGGTGCCCGGCGGCATCGAGGCCGAGGCGCGGCGCGCGTTCTCGAACCTCGCCGCCGTCGCAGAGGCCGCGGGCGCGGGCCTCGC
This sequence comes from uncultured Gammaproteobacteria bacterium, assembly GCA_963817195.1. Taxonomy (GTDB): domain Bacteria; phylum Pseudomonadota; class Gammaproteobacteria; order Steroidobacterales; family Steroidobacteraceae; genus SCUD01. The sequence goes on along the minus strand of CAWFNJ010000012.1, from coordinate 119,331 downwards.
CGCTGCCGTGAAGGTGACCATCTACCTCGTGGACTTCGGCCACTTCGCGGTCGTCAACAAGATCATGCAGGAGTTCTTCAGCGAGCCGTATCCCGCGCGCGTCACGATTGCTGCTGCCGCACTGCCGCGCGGCGCCGCGATCGAGGTCGACTGCATCCTCGTGCCGTGACGATCGAACGCCGGCCGGTCACCGAGCTCAAGGGCGTCGGTCCCGCGCTCGCAAGGCGGCTCGGCAAGCTCGGCATCGAGACTGTCGCCGATCTCCTCTTCTGGCTGCCGACGCGCTACGAGGACCGCACGCACGTGGTCCCGATCGGCTCCTTGCGGCCTGGCATGCGCGCAGCCGTCACTGGCACCGTCGAGCTCGCGGAAGTCGTCTTCCGCGGACGGCGCTCGCTGCTCGTGCGGCTCGCCGACGGCACCGGCTTCCTGACGCTGCGCTTCTTTCATTTCAGCGGCGCACAGCAGCAGCAGCTCATACGCGGCGCGCGCCTCGCCTGCTTCGGCGAAGTGCGCCGCGGCAAGCACGGGCCGGAGATCGTGCACCCGGAGTACCGCGATGCCGGCGCGCCGGACACGCAGGCCGTCAAGGATGCGCTCACGCCGATCTATCCCGCCACCGAAGGCATCCAGCAGGGGCGGCTGCGCAACCTGACCGCGCAGGCGCTGGCGGCCGCCGGCAGCGGCGAGCTGCCCGACTTCCTGCCACCGGAGATCGAACACGACCTCGGCCTGCCCGGCCTCGTCGAGGCGTTGCACTACGTGCATCGCCCGCCGCCGGATGCGCGGCTGCCGGTGCTCGACGCCGGCACGGCATCCCGCGCAGCGGCGCCTCGCCTTCGAGGAGCTGCTCGCGCATCAGCTCACGCTGCGCAAGCTGCGCAATGCGATCCGCCGTGACCCCGCCTGGCCGGTCGCCGCGCGTGGCGAGCTGGCGGATCGCCTGCTCGCGGGCACCGGCTTCAGGCTTACGGCCGCGCAGCGGCGCGTGATCGAAGAAGTGCGCCGCGACCTCGCAGTGCCGCACCCGATGCTGCGCCTCGTGCAGGGCGACGTCGGCTCCGGCAAGACCATCGTCGCGGCCATGGCCGCCGCCGATGTCGTCGAGGCAGGCGGCCAGGCGGCGCTGATGGCCCCGACCGAGCTCCTCGCCGAGCAGCACGCCCAGAATTTCACGCGCTGGCTCGCGCCGCTCGGCATCGCGCCTTGCCTCGTCACCGGCCGGCTGCCGGCGAAGGCGCGGCGCGAGGCCGAGGCTGCCCTCGCTGGCGGCGGCCAGGGAATCGCGATCGGCACGCACGCCCTGTTCCAGGACGAGCTGCGCTTCGCGAAGCTCGCGCTGGTGATCGTCGACGAGCAGCACCGCTTTGGCGTGCACCAGCGCATGCGCCTGCGCGACAAAGGCGCCGACGGCCGATTTCCGCACCAGCTCGTCATGACGGCAACTCCGATCCCGCGGACGCTCGCGATGACGGCGTACGCGGACCTCGACGTTTCCGTGATCGACGAGCTGCCGCCGGGCAGGACGCCGGTCGCGACGGTCGCAATGCCCGACTCGCGCCGCGACCAGGTAGTGCAGCGCATCCAGGGCGCCTGCCGCGCGGGGCGGCAGGCCTACTGGGTCTGCCCGCTGATCGAGGGGTCGGATCTGCTCGAAGCGCAGGCCGCGGAGGACACGGCCGCCGCACTCGCCGCGGCGCTGCCCGACGTCGCGGTCGGCATCGTGCACGGGCGCATGCCGCCGGCTGCGCGCGAGAAGACGATGGCGAAATTCAAGGCGGGAGGGATCGGGCTGCTGGTCGCGACCACGGTGATCGAGGTCGGCGTCGACGTACCGAATGCGAGCCTGATGGTGATCGAGAATGCCGAACGCATGGGGCTTGCGCAGTTGCACCAGTTGCGCGGCCGCGTCGGGCGCGGCAGCCAGGCGTCGAGCTGCGTGCTGCTCTGGCACGCGCCGCTATCGCCGCTCGCGAAAGAGCGGCTTGCCGTGCTGCGCGGGACCAACGACGGCTTCGAGGTTGCCCGCCGAGACCTCGAGCTGCGCGGTCCGGGCGAACTGCTCGGTACGCGACAGGCCGGGCTCATGCAGCTCAAGGTCGCCGACCTCATGCGCGACGCCGACCTGCTGCCGGGGGTGCAAGCGGCCGCGGACGTGATGATGCGCGCGCATGCGGATAACATTGCGCCACTCGAGCGGCGCTGGATCGGCGCCTCGACCCGCTACGGAAAGGTATGAACGGACAGCCCGCCGAAAGGACAGTCGCGCAACCAGCGCCCCGCTGGACCGACCAGCTCGACGCCTGGCGCCCGGCCGTACCGGCCGCGGCCGCGGCCTGGCTGCGCGAGCCGGGCCTGCTGACCGAGCGGCTGCGCGCGTGCTGCGCGGGCGAGACCCGGCCTGGTCGTCGTCTCGGAAGCGGATGCGCCGCTTGCGACTGAGGACGCGGCGCTCCTGCGTTCGCCGGCCAACTCTGCCTTCGTGCGCGAGATCGAGCTCACCTGCGACGGCCGGCCCTGGGTCTTCGCGCAGACGCTGGTCCCGCAGGCAACGCTCGCGCGCCAGCGCTGGCTCGCCTCGCTCGGGCGCGCGGCGCTCGGGCGAGCGCCTCGCGGCAGTATCCGGCATCGAGCGCGGGCCGCTCGAGTTCGCGCGCCTCGTCGCCGGCGAACCCGCTCTACCGCCGCGCGCTGCGCGAGCGCCGCGACCCGCCGGCCGCTCTCTGGGCGCGCCGCTCCTGGTTCGCGATCGAAGGCCATCGCCTGCTGGTGCAGGAGGTCTTCCTGCCCGACTCGCACCGTGAGCAGCGATTCCGACAACGCCCACAGGCGCGATCCCTCGTACAAGCCCAAGTACGAGCCGCAGGCATTGCGCGACGCGTTCCGCGCGTTCGGCCGGACGCTGCGCGAGTACGCGCTGCTCATGCGACTGCACCGGCCGATCGGCATCTGGCTGCTGCTATGGCCGGCGCTGTGGGGACTGTGGATTGCGGGCGACGGCCGCCCCGATGCGGGCATTCTCCTGGTCTTCGTCGCCGGCGTCGTGGTGATGCGCTCGGCAGGCTGCATCATCAACGACTATGCCGACCGCGACTTCGACCCGAAGGTGGCGCGCACCCGGGATCGCCCGCTGGCCGCGCGTCGCGTCGCGCCCGTCGAGGCGCTGTTCCTGTTCGTCGCGCTCGGCCTGGTCGCGGTGTGGCTCGCGCTGCAGCTCGATCCCTACGCCCAGCTGTTCGCGGTCGCGGGCGCCCTGCTCGCCGTGACCTATCCCTGGCTCAAGCGCGTGGTGCACGTCCCGCAGTTCTACCTCGGCGTCGCCTTCGGCTGGTCGATTCCGATGGCGTTCGCCGCGCTGACCGGCGAAGTGCCGAAGATCGCCTGGCTGCTCCTGACCGCGGTCGTGCTCTGGGCAGCCGTGTACGACACGATGTACGCCATGGTGGACCGCGAGGACGACCTGCGCATCGGCGTGAAGTCGACCGCCATCCTGTTCGGCGAGGCCGACCGCCTCATCATCGCAGTCATGATGGCGATGATGCTGTTCGCGCTCTACCTCGCCGGCAAGGAGGCGGAGCTTGGCGCCTGGTACCGCGGCGGTCTCGTCGCGGCCGCGCTCCTCTTCGCCTACGAGCTCTGGCTGATCAGGCGCCGCGAGCCCGAGGCCTGCTTCCAGGCCTTCAACAACAACCACTACGTCGGCATGGTCGTCTTCATCGGGCTTGCGCTCGATTACCTCTATCGCGGCGCGTAGCCTGCTACTCCCGCCGCGTCTACGCCCGCTGCGTCCGTCGACCGCGCCGCCCGCGCGACTGCCCAGACTTCCACGCGCCGGCAGCCGGCGCGCTTGAGCTCCCGCGCGAGCGCGTCCGCCGTCGAGCCGGTCGTCAGCACGTCGTCGACGATCGCGACCGCGGGCGGCAGCTGCACGTCGCGCACGGCGAACGCGCCGCTCACGTTGATGCGCCGCACGATCGCCGGCAGCGCCGCCTGCTCCTCGGTGGCGCGCACGCGCGTCGCGAGCCGGTTCTCGACCGGCAGGGACAGGATTTCCCCGGCGAAGCGCGCGATCTCCCCCGCCTGGTTGTAGCCGCGGCGCGCCTCGCGCGGCGGCGTGCAGCGGCACGGGCACGAGCGCGTCGACCGCGGGCCTGCCGCGATCTGCGAGGCGCCGCGCGAGCAGGTTGCCGAGGATGCGCGCGACGGCGACCTGCCCGCCGTACTTGAGGCGGTGGATCAGCTCGACCAGCGGGAATTCGTAGCGGTACGGCGCGAACCACGGCGTCGAATGCCGGCTGCCGCGCGAGGCAGGCGTGACAGGCGATCGAGCCGCCCGCGACCGGCGCCGCGCAGATCGCGCAACCGCGCCCGGTGCGCGGCAGGTCCCGCTTCGCAGCCGGAGCACAGGTCCAGCGCGGGCCGCTGCCCGGGTTCGAGGCAGAGCAGGCAGGTCGGCGTGATGAGCTTGTGAATCAGAGACTTGGACGCGCCGTAAACCTGCCTGAGCAGGCTCGGTTGACAGTCCCTGAGGGCGTTCGAATACTGCGCCACGGCGCCAACTTGCGCCGCCCGCGGCGAGCGCATGCAGCGGTTTTTCGGCCGGAACGGGGAGCAATGCGATGGACGGCAACGGCGCAAGCGGCGATGTCAGGAGTACGTGGACGCTCGAGGAAGTGCGCGCGCTGCACGCGCTCCCGTTCAGCGACCTCATGCACCGCGCGCAAGTCGTGCACCGCCGCCACTTCGACCCGAATGCGGTGCAGGTCTCGACGCTGCTCTCGATCAAGACCGGCGCCTGTCCCGAGGACTGCGCCTACTGCCCGCAGAGCATCCGCTACGACACCGGGCTCGAGCGCGAGGCGCTGATGGACGCCGACGACGTGGTCGCGCGCGCACGCGCCGCGCGCGAGGCCGGCGCGACGCGCTTCTGCATGGGCGCCGCCTGGCGGAACCCGAAGGACCGCGACCTCGAGAAGGTCGCCGAGATGGTCGAGGGCGTCGCCGCGCTCGGGCTCGAGACCTGCGCGACGCTCGGCATGCTCACCCCCGCGCAGGCGAAGCGACTCAAGGACGCCGGCCTCGACTTCTACAACCACAACCTCGACACCTCCGAGGCTTTCTACGGCGAGGTCATCACCACGCGCACCTACCAGGACCGCCTGGACACGCTCGCTGCCGTGCGCGCGGCCGGCATCCACGTCTGCTGCGGCGGCATCCTCGGCATGGGCGAGACTGCCGCGGACCGCGTCGCCTTCCTGCACACGCTCGCGACGCTCGACCCGCACCCGGAGAGCGTGCCGATCAACAACCTCGTGCAGGTGCCGGGCACGCCGCTCGCGGGCACGCCCGCGCTCGACGCGATCGAGTTCGTGCGCATCGTCGCGCTCGCCCGCATCCTGATGCCGCGCTCGCACGTGCGCCTGTCCGCCGGCCGCGCGGCGATGAGCGACGAGCTGCAGGCGCTCTGCTTCCTGGCCGGCGCGAACTCCATCTTCTACGGCGAGAAGCTGCTGACCACCGGCAATCCCGACACCGCGAGCGACCACGCGCTGTTCGGCCGGCTCGGGCATCCGACCCGAGCCGCTGACTGGTGCCGGGTCGTGATCGTAGTTCCTGACATGTCCGCGGAACTCGATCCGACCCGGCACCAGTCGCGGCCTTCGAGGCCGTGCTCGCGGACCTCGACGAGCGCGGCCTTCGCCGCCGGCGCCGCTCGGTCCGCCGCCTCGCGCACGACACCGCCGAGATCGAGCTGGACGGCAGGCCGTGCGTCGACTTCTGCAGCAACGACTACCTCGGCCTTGCGGCGCACCCGCGCGTGACCGAGGCCTTCGTCGCGGCGGCGCGCGAGCACGGCGTCGGCGCCCGCGCGTCGCACCTCATCAGCGGCCACCAGGGCGAGCACGATGCGCTCGAGGAGGAGCTGGCCGCATTCACGGGACGCGAGCGCGCGCTGCTCTTTTCCACCGGCTACATGGCGAACCTCGGGCCTCGCGACCGCGCTCGTGAAGAAGGGTGGCCTGGTCGTCGGCGACCGCCTGAACCACGCCTCGCTCATCGACGCGGGCCGCATCGCGCGCGCGACACTCGCGCACTACCCGCACGGCGAGGCGGCCGCGCTCGAGGCGATGCTTGCCGCGCGCACGCCGGGGCCGGCGCTGGTGCTGACCGACGGAGTCTTCAGCATGGACGGCGACCTCGCGCCGCTGCCGGCGATCGCGGCCGCCTGCGACCGCCACGGCGCTTTCCTCGCCGTGGACGATGCGCACGGGCTCGGCGTGCTCGGCGCTGGCGGCGGCGGATCACTGGAGCATTTCGGGCTCACCGCGCGCGAGGTGCCGGCGCTCGTCGGCACGCTCGGCAAGGCCTTTGGCAGCTTCGGCGCCTTCGTCGCGGGCGACGCCGGACTCATCGAGACGCTGGTCCAGCGCGCGCGCACCTACATTTATACGACCGCACTGCCGGTCGCCGTCGCCGCCGCGACGCGCGCGGCGCTGGCGGTCTCGATCACCGAGTCCTGGCGGCGCACGCGCGTCGCGGCGCTCACGCGGCGCTTCCGGCTGCTCGCCGCGGAGGCGGGCCTGCCCCTCGCGGACTCGACGACACCGATCCAGCCGATCCCGATCGGCGACCCGGATGCCGCCGTGACCGCGAGCGCACGGCTCCTCGAGCGCGGCTTCTTCGTCGCTGCGATCCGTCCGCCGACCGTGCCGGCGGGCGGCTCGCGACTGCGCGTTGCGCTCTCCGCGGCGCATCGCGACGGCGACGTCGAGGGTCTCGTCGCCGCGCTCGCCGAGTGCGGCCTGCGCCCGTGAGCGGCGCGCGACCGCCCCTGCTCGATCGCGCCGCGATTCGCCGCTACGCGGACCGGGCGAGCGCGTGCTACGACGAGTCCGCGGTGCTCGCCGCGCGCCTGCGCGAGCAGATGATCCAGCGCCTCGATTGGATCGCATTCACCCCGGAGGCGGTGCTCGACCTCGGTTGCGGCACGGGACAGGGCGCCGCGGCGCTCGCGGCGCGCTGGCCGCGCGCGCGCGTGATCGCGCTCGATGCCTCACCCGCCATGCTGGAGGAGCTCGCGCGGCGCGACGTGCCTCCGCGCATCGAGCGGCTTCGCGCGGAGGCCGAGGCCATTCCGCTGCCCGATGCGGGCGTCGACCTCGTGTTCAGCAACCTCATGCTGCCCTGGTGCGAAGACATCGACGCGGTTTTCGCCGAAGTCGCGCGCATCCTGAAGCCGCAGCGGCCTCTTCACCTTCACGACCCTGGGCCCGGACACGCTCGTCGAGCTGCGCGTCGCCTGGCACGCGGCAGGCGGCGCCACGCCGCCGCATCCGTTCACCGACATGCACGATCTCGGGGACGGCCTGGTGCGCGCAGGGCTCGCCGAGCCCGTGCTCGACGTCAGCCGCTACTCGCTCACCTATCCGGACGTTTCCGCCCTGCTGCGGGACCTCAAGGCGACGGGTTCCCAGAGCGCAGTCGCGGATCGAACGCGCGGGCTGACCGGCCGCGGCCGCCTGCGCGCGATGGAAGCAGCCTACGAGAAGCGCCGGACCGCGGGCGCGCTGCCCGCGAGCTACGAGGTCGTGTTCGGGCAGGCCTGGGGCGCGATCCGGCGCCCCGGACGGGACGGCGAGTTTGCAATCCCGGTCAGCGAGATCAGCCGTCGCGGCCCGCGCCGCGACGGCTGATCAGTCAGCGACTAGTGGTCGCAGAGCAGCCGCATGCGGCGCTCGGCGCGATCGAACTCCTCGTCCGTCGCGGCATCGATGAGCTGCTGCTTCGCCGTGATGCAGGCATCGGACTCGGCGCGCGCGGCATCGGGCACCGTGCCGCCGCGCGTGTCGCAGCGCTCTTCGGGCGCCATGCGCAGGTTGTTGAACGAGCCGCGCTCGACCGCGACGCAGTCCCCGACCCGCAATCCCGCGGTGTCGGTGACCATGCGGATCGTGGAGGTGCCGTCGACGAGCACGGTGTACTCGAACGCTGAGCTGCGCGACATCGAGCCTGCCATCCGGCTGCCGACCGCGGCGCCGCCGAGCCCGCGCAGCGCGCGGTTGCTGCTCGAACGCCCGGAACCGCCGGAAGCCACGCCGAGCGCGCCACCCACGAGCGTGCCTGCGGCCCGCGAGCCCGGATCCTCGACCTGCACCTGGCGCACGTGCGTGATGCGCCCGAAGGTGACCGAACTCTGCGCGTAGGCCTGCACCGCCGCCAGCATGCCGATGGCGAGCGCGGCCACGGCCGGCTTGTTCACTCGAAACTTCATGACTTGAGTCCTCCGTAAATCAACCGTGGCATCAGCGGCCGCCGAAGCGGTACATCGCGCCGATGCTGATACTGAATGCATTGCTGTCGTGGAAATCGACGTCCGAGTCATCTTCGCCCCAGAGGGCGTTGCCGACAAGCTGCCAGTTGCCGTCCCCGGCCGTCAGCCGATAGAGCAGGGTCGAGTCGACGACCAGGCGGTCCGAATCCGTCTTGACGCCGAAGATCGGATTCGCGGCGTCGAAATCGCGACTGCCCGCGGCGACGTTGCTGACCACCATGTAGCCCTGGCCCACGAAGACATGGCTCAACTGCAGCAGGTAGCTGTCGCCTGCGATCGCGTCGCCGTCGAGGTCGTGGGTGGTGTAGCGGACCGTGGGACGCAACATGTGCCGCCGATTGGCCCTCAGCCTAATCAGGTAGGACAACTCCCCGAAAATCTGGTCGCCGCCCCGCCGCAGCAAATCCTGGCAGGCGACGTCGCAGGCGACGCTGAGCACGCCCTGACCGCTCCGCTCGGTGTCGATCTCGATGTCCCGGTACGACAGCGTCAGCTCGAACGCGGAGCCGAGGATCCGGTCCCACTGCAGGCGCAGGCCCGTCGAGTCGCGGTCCGTCTCCTGGCGCGCCACGCCCTCTGCGTAGGGATCCTCCCAGACCTCGGTCACGATGCCGCCGAACTGGAACCCGGCCTGGATGGCGCCGGCGTCGCCGAGGTCCTTCCGGGCCCCGAGCTGCGCCACGGCGTCGAGCGTCAGCGCGTCCTCCAGGGAAGTTCCCAGGAAGACCTGCCACCGGTTGTCGAACGTGTAGTTGATCTCGCCGGTAAGCACCGGGTGAAAGGTGTCGTCGCTTTCCGGAGATTCGTCGAGCGAATCGAAGGACTGGTGGCCGACGTCGACCATTGAATTACCGGCCACCAGGTTGCTTTCGATCTCGGTGTACCCGGCGCCGGCCAGAACGAACCCGCGCCAGCCCGGCGTCTCGGGGATCGGCTCCATCGCCGCGGCGAGCGGCGCGCCCGCGCAGACAGCCACTGCGAGGAGCGGCGTAGAGACTCGAACTGCATGCATCCGTGCCGACTCCCGAGCGACGGCAACCGGATGTCGCTCGCAGTTTCTGCCGTGGTGAGTGCCCCATAACCTAGCCACGTTCGGCGTCGGCGTGGCCATGAACGACCGGCTCTGAGTTCCGTCAGCTCAGCGGCGTGCCCGGATCGTGCGGCCGTCCGCGGTCTTGAGCAGGAGCGCGCCGTCGTCCGCCACGCTGAACTGCTTCACCTCGGACAGCAGGCCGAGGAACGCCTGCTCCTGCTTCATGAGGGGCTCTTCGCAGGCCATCATCGTGCCGGCGCCTTGCGCGATCGACAGGCTCTCGCCGGTCAGCGTGTACGAAGTCACGAGGCGGTTGCAGGACGAGCTGCCTGACAGCGAGCCGTCGGCGCCGAAGTTCAGCGTGATCTTCGAGTCCTTCACGGGAGCCTTGCCGTTGAGCTCGTCCACGGTCCACTCCGGGCCCTGGAGGAGCGATGCCGGATCGCCGCCGCATCCCTCGAGATCCGGCGGGAGATCCTTGCCATCCATCCAGACCTGGACCTGGTGCGGGTGCGGCATGCCGCTCATGGAATCCGTGCACACCTGGTCGGTGACCTTGACCGCCACGTCGCCCTTGTCCGCCGAGCCCACGTAGAGGACCGCGCCATCGGCAAACACGGTGTCCAGCACCGGTGCCGCGGTGCGAACTTCACCCTGGTCGGTCGTCAGGACGATCGCGGCCTCGCTCAGGTCGACGCGCCAGTTGGGCTCGCTACCGCGCGCGCTGACTGCCCTGATCGCCGGCGCCGTGGGAGCCTCGGCCGCCGGCTGTGCCGCAGCGGCATCGGTATCCGCAGCTGCCTCTTCCGCCTTCTTCGAGCAACCGGCAACAACGGCAATGGCGACGGCGCCAACCAGGAATTTCGCGGATTTCCGGAGCATGGTCTTGGCCTCCCTGGACCTCGATGCGTGCGCTTGAATTCTAGCAGAGCCCTGCGCGGGAACAGGCTTCGGATAGGCTATCGGACCATGCCGGGATTGCCGGATATGCGTGATCGGGAAACGCGGCTCGTGCGGGATGCGGGCCGGCTGCCGCATTGGCTGCTCGCCCTGCTCGGCGCCTGCCTCCTGAACGCGCCCGGCGCGGCTGCCGCCGAGGTCAATCCCTATATCGCGTTCGACGTGACCGTCGATGCGCCTGCGTCTCTGCAGCAAGCCATCGAGCGCTCACTCGACATCCGCAGCTGGAAGGAATTCGAATACGTGACTCCCGAGCTGCTTGACCAGCTCGTCGAGGCCGCGGAGCGCCGCATCCGGGACGCGCTCGAAAGCGAAGGCTACTTTTCTGCGCATATCGACATGCGCATCGACACGTCGGTCGAGCCGCGCATGGTCAGGGCCAGCATCCAGCCCGGCGAGCCGGCGCGCATCGCCTCCGTGGCCATCGACTTCGCGGCCGGTTCCCCAGCCGACGCCGCGCTCACCGCCCGCTTCGAACAGATCCGCGCCGACTGGCTGCTGCCGCCCGGCGCCGTGTTCCGGCAGGAGGACTGGGCAGCCGCGAAGTCCGCGCTGGTGGCCGACGTCGCGTCGGTTTCCTTTGCCGCAGCAAGGCTGTCATCGAGTCTCGCGCGCGTCGAAGAAAACTTGCGAGACGTCAATCTCCTGCTCGAGGTCGAGCCCGGCCCGCCCTTCCACTTCGGCGAGATCACCACCTCCGGGTTGCAACGCTACGCGCCCGAGCTGGTCGTAAACCTCGCTCCGTTTTCCAGGGGCACGCCTTACACCGCAGAACTGGTGCGCCGGTACCAGCGACGGCTGGCAGTGACCGGTCATTTCGCTTCCGTGCAAGCGACGCTCGACGCCGACCCGGCCCTCGCCGCGGCAGCGCCAGTCGCCGTTTCCGTGATCGAGGCGATGCCGAGGCGCATCGACGTGAACCTCGGCTTCTCGACCGACACGCGCCTGCTGTTCGGCGTCGCCTACACCGACAACGACTTCTTCGACGAGGCCTACCGGTTCCGCACCGACCTCCGCCTCGAGTCGCTGCGGCAGGGACTGACGGCCAGCGTCGAGCGCCCGCCCGGCCGCAGCGGCTGGATCAACGCGTTCTCCGGCGCTGCGCTGCGCACCGACATCCAGGACCTGCAGACGGATGAGTGGACGCTCGTCGCCCAGCGCCGTCGCCTCGACGAGCACCGGCAGCCGGCGTTCAGCGTCGAGTGGACCACCGAGCGGCAGGAGCCGCGCGGCGAGCCCGCCAGCAACGCGTTTGCCACGCTGCTCGGCTACCAGTACATCTGGCGGTCGGTCGACGACCTGCTCTCGCCGACGCGCGGATGGATGCTGCGCGTGAATGCCGGCTTCGCCCCGCCTGGCATCTCCTCGCGGGCATTCGGGCAGCTGATGGCCTCCGGCACCTATTACTTGCCGCTGTCCCCGCGCGACGACCTGCGCTTCCGCGCGGATGCCGGCTGGATCGTTTCCGACACTTCCGAGGACATTCCGCAGCATTTCCTGTTCCGCACCGGCGGCGACACCTCGGTGCGTGGCTACGAATACCAGAGCCTCGGCGTGGACACCGGCGAAGCCATCGTCGGCGGCCGCTACCTCGGCGTCGGCTCCGCCGAGTACACGCGCTGGATCGGCGAAAGCTGGGGCGTCGCCGGTTTCGTCGACGCGGGCAACGCGACCGACGACCTGAACGACTTCGATCCCGCGGTCGGCTACGGTCTCGGGCTGCGCGTGCGCAGCCCCGTGGGCGCATTCCGTTTCGACCTGGCCTACGGACAGGAAACGGGCACGGTGCGTCTGCACTTCTCGCTCGGCGTGAGGTTCTGATGGCCGGCCGCTTCCGCCGCATCGGAATCCTCCTCGTCATCCTGGCGCTCCTGGCCGCCGCTGGCGCGGCCGGCGTGCTGTGGCTCGCGCGCAGCCCGGACGCGCTGCGCTGGGCCGCGGGCCGGATCGAGGCCGCGCTCGGCGGGCGACTCCAGCTCCACGGCCTTTCCGGTTCGCTGGCGCGCGCGTTCATGGTCGAGCGCGCGACTTTCGAGAAGGGAGGCGTGCGCATCGAACTGCAGGACCTGCGCATCGAATGGAGCCTGCGCGCGCTGCTGTCGCGCGCGGTCGACATCTCCTCGCTCGAGATCCGGCACGTGGACGTGCGTGTCGTGCCGAGCGGCAACGAGATCGTTCTGCCCGCGTCGCTCGCCTTGCCTGTCGACATCCGCGCCGACTCGGTCGGCGTGGGCGAGGTGCAGGTTCGCGTCGGGTCGGCCGCGCCGCTGCAATTCCGCGACCTGTCGCTCGCCTACCGCGGCGGGCGCAGCCGGCATGACGTCCGGAACTTGAGCGTCCGCTCGCCGTGGGGACCCATGGCCGGGCGGCTGCGCATGGGAGCGCAGGCGGACTTCCCTGTTGACGGCGCGCTCGCATGGACAATGGCGGACCTGCCGGTGGACGGGCAGGCTCGAGGCCACCGTCTCCGGCGGGCTCGAACGCATCGAGGTGCCGGTGACCGGAACACTTCTCGCCCACGCGGTAACCGGGCGCGCCAGCCTTCCGCCTGTTCGAGACGCAGAAGATCGAGACGCTCGAGGCCCGCTGGAAGGGCGTGGACCTCGCCCGTTTGTTCGATGGCGCGCCTGCGAGTGCGATCGATGTCGTCGCCGTCCTGCAACCAACGCCGGACGCGATGCTCGCGGGCGGATTCGAGCTCGCCAACGCATCGCCCGGCACGCTGACGCAGGGCCGGTTGCCGCTGGTCGCGGCGAGCGGGCGGTTTCGTGTGGCGGAGCAGGCGCTGCAGGTCACCGAGCTTGCCGCCGATCTCGGCAACGCGGGCGAGGCGCGCGGGGAGATTGCGCTTTTCGTCGGCGGGAGCGGAGCTCGGACTCGACGTCTTGCACCTCAATCTCGACGGCCTGCACGGGAATCTCGCGCCGACCGCGCTCGACGGCCGCATCGATGCCCGGCTCGGCGGCACGACGCAGAGCGCGACTGCGACGCTCACGCAGCGCGACCTCCGGCTGTCCGTGGAAGCGACGCGGCAGGATGCCGAAGTCAGCGTTTCGCGGTTCTCGGTGAACCATCGCGGCGGCAGGCTCGATGGCCACGGACGGATCCGTCTCGACGGGCAGCAGTCGTTCGCCGCGGACCTGCGGTTCAACGGCATCGACCCGTCCCGTTTCACGGATGCGCCGAGCGCCCGGCTGTCAGGCTCGACGCGACTCGAAGGATCCCTGGCGCCAGCGTGGCGGCTGCAGGGCCGCTTCGAGCTGCGTGACAGCCTCCTGCGCGGCCTCCCCGTCTCCGGAAGCGGCTCGGTCAGCGCGGACGCAGGACGGATCGCGACGCCCGGCACGATATTCCGCGTTGGCGACAACCGGTTGCGGGTCAGCGGCGCGTACGGGAGGCCCGGCGACTCGCTGTCGCTCAAGCTGGACGCGCAGCGGCTCGCGGACATCGATCCCCGGCTCGCCGGCGGTATCGCGGCCGAGGGCACGGTCTCCGGTCGCGTGACGCAGCCGGAGATGCGGCTCGAGTTCCAGGGCGAGAAGCTCGGATTCTCGGATTACCGCGCCGCCGTCATTCACGGCAACGGGGCCTTCGCCTACGGCCGGGATCCCGTGCTACGCCTCTCCGTCTCGGGTGAGGGTCTCAACCTGCCGTCGTTCGGTGAGCTCGCGACGGCAAAGGTCGAGTTCGACGGCAGGCAGAGCGATCACACGGCCAGGATCGACGCGACTGGAAGGATCCTGGATGCCACGACTGAACTGCACGGCTCCTACGCCAACGCGCGCTGGACCGGCGAGGTGACCGCGTTCGAGAACCGGGGGCGGTACCCGACGCGCCTGCAGGCGCCAGTCACGCTGCAGGTCGGCCCGCAGGAATTCCATCTCGGCGCGGCCGAGATCGTCGGCAGATGCGGGCAAGGCGCGCATCGAGCGGATCGAGTTCGGCGCAGGCAGGCTCGAGACCGCCGGCGAGTTCTCGGGCGCACCGCTCGCCGTGATGCTGGCGTTCGCCGGCGTCGATCCCGGGCAGACATCGCTCCGGCTGCGCGGGGCGTGGCAGATCGCCACGAACCCGCGCGTCAACGGGAGCTTTCACGTCGAACGTGAGTCGGGTGGCGTGTCGCTCGGGAAGCGCGCCACCCTACGCGCTCCGCCTCGAGCGAGCTGGACATCCGCGGGCGAGATCGTCGAGGACCGGCTCACGCTGAACGGGCGCGTGATCGACGAGGAACTCGGCCAGGCCGACATCACTGCCACCGCCCTGCCCGTGGCGGGCGCGCGGGCGCCGGCCCTGGGGCGCGACTCGCCGCTCGCAGCCCGCGTCGAGCTCGCGATTCCGACGCTGCGGGCTCTCGACCGCTTCGTCGGCGCGAACGCCAGCATCAGCGGCAACGCGCGTGCGGCGATCGACGTCGCAGGCACCGTCGGCGAGCCGCAAGTCACCGGAACCGTGGACGTTGAGGGCGTGCGTGTCGCCGCCCCGCAGCACGGCCTGTTCCTGACCGACGGCCGGCTCCACGCCGAGCTGTCCGAGCGCGAGCTCCGCATCACGGAGCTCTCGGTCACGGGCGGCAGCGGCCAGCTCTCGGCCACCGGCAGGCTCGCGCTGGGCGACGACGAAGCGGAATCGGCGATCGCCTGGCGCGCCGACGACTTCCGCCTGTTCAGCAGCCCGGCGCGGCGCCTGGAGCTGGACGGCTCCGGGTCGCTGGAGATGCGCGACCGCACCCTGCTGGCCCGCGGCGAGGTCCGCGCGTCGCAG
Organism: uncultured Gammaproteobacteria bacterium; assembly: GCA_963817195.1. Lineage (GTDB taxonomy): Bacteria > Pseudomonadota > Gammaproteobacteria > Steroidobacterales > Steroidobacteraceae > SCUD01. The sequence continues at coordinate 104,245 of CAWFNJ010000012.1, read as the reverse complement.
GCCCACTTCCTGCTGAACCAGCCGCAGGGCCCGCGCCTCGCCGACGACGTGGTGGTCGTCGGCCGGGCACCGCGCGCCAGCCCGCGCCGCATTCCCCTGCCGCTGGACATCGACCTGGTCTTCGATTTCGGCGAGCGCTTCCGTGTCGAGGAGCGCGGCCTCGATGCGCTCCTGTCCGGGCGACTGCGGGTGCGCACGGACGGCGCCGGCCGGTTGTCGGTGGATGGCACCGTGAACGTCGATCACGGCACCTATCTCGCCTACGGCCAGATGATGTTCGTCGACCATGGCCGGCTGTACTTCAACGGCCCGGCCGAACGATCCCGGACTCGAGATCACGGCCCTGCGCCGCAACCTGCCGGTCCAGGTCGGCATGCGCATCACCGGCACGGCGCTGACTCCGCTCGTGCAGCTCATCTCCGAGCCGCCCATGCCCGACAACGAGAAACTGTCCTGGCTGATCCTCGGCCGCAGCGCGGGCAACACCTCCACGGCCGACGCGGCGCTGCTCGCCTCCGCCGCGGAGGCGCTGATCGCGGGCCCGAGCGGCGTTCCGATCACCACGCGCATGGCGCGACAACTCGGCCTGGACGAGATCGGCCTGCGCTCGCGCGGCGACGAGGGCGAAGCCCTGGCGCTCGGCCGGCGACTGTCAGACCGCGTATACCTGTTCATCGAGCGCGGCATCTCGGCCGCGACCACGGCGCTCATCATCGAATACTCCCTGACCCGCGAGCTGCGGCTGCGCGCCGAGGCCGGCGACGTCAATGGCCTCGGCATTACCTGGGGACGGACACTGGAATGAAAATCAGCGCGACCAGGCTCCTGAAACGCGGCGCGGTGCTGCTCGCCGTCGCGCTGTTCACCTTTCTCGCCGTGCGCGTCTACGACAAGCAGCGCGGCCCGCCGCTCGAGCTCTGGCACACGCATGCCCCACCGGAGCTTAGCGGCGCGCACTCCGCGACGCCGACTGGGACGCCTGGCTCGCCGCGGAGAACGCCGCGTTCGCCGACCTGCGGGCGAACGTGACGGCGAAGCTCGAGGGCACGACGCGCAATCCCGCCAACCGCTACTACGAAGGCAGCCCGCTCCATCCCGGCGCGCTTCGCGCACGACTGGAACCGGACCTACGTGCTCGAGCCGGATGCCGCGCCGGCCGGCGTCGTGGTCCTGCTGCACGGCCTCACCGACTCGCCCTACAGCCTGCGGCACGTCGCGAAGCACTATCGCGATCGCGGCTACCTGGCGCTCGGCATCCGGCTGCCCGCGCACGGCACGGCGCCTGCCGCGCTCGCCAAGGTCGACTGGCAGGACTGGATGGCGGCGACGCGGCTCGCCGTGCGCGAAGCGCGGCGGCGCGCCGGCCCGGCGGTGCCGTTCCACGTCGTCGGCTACTCGAACGGCGGCGCACTCGCGGTGAAGTACGCGCTCGACGCGCTCGAGGACCCGGCGCTCGCCATGCCGGATCGCATCGTGCTGGTCTCGCCGATGATCGGCGTGACGGCCTTCGCGCGCTTCGCCGGCGTGCTCGGCTGGCCGGCCGTCATACCCGCCTTCGCGAAGACGGCCTGGCTCGGCATCGAGCCGGAGTACAACCCGTTCAAGTACAACTCGTTCCCGATCAACGGCGCGCGGCAGTCATCGCTGCTGTCACGCGCGCTGCAGTCGCAGCTCCTCGATGCAGAGCGGGCAGGCCGGCTGGCCGGCCTGCCGCCGATCATCACTTTCCAGTCGGTGGTCGATTCCACGGTGAGCGTGGATGCGCTGGTCGCGGCGCTGTACGCGCACCTGCCTGCGAACGGCAGCGAGCTGGTGCTGTTCGATATCAACCGGCAGGCCAAGTTCGGGCTCGTGTTGCGGCCGGAAAGCATCGCCGCGCTCGCGCGACTGCTGCCGGACGAGCCGCGCCGGTACCGGACGACGGTGATCACCAACGCCGGATGCGGACACGGCCGACGTCATCGAACGCGTCACCGAGCCGGGCGAGCTCGCCTCCCGCTCGCGCGCGATCGGGCTCGGCTATCCCGCCGGGGTCTTTTCGCTGTCGCACGTCGCGGTGCCGTTCCCGGTCAGCGACGGGCTGTACGGCCTCGTGCCCGACCCGGGCGAGGATTTCGGCATCCGTCTCGGGGCGCTCGCGCGTGCGCGGCGAACGCGGGGTGCTGATCACCAGCCAGGAGGCGCTCACGCGCCTGCAGTCCAACCCGTTCTTCCCCTACCTGCTCGAGCGCATCGACGAGGGCATCGCCATCCCCGCCGCGCCTGCGCAATGACCGAGCAGGTATCCGCGGAATGCGTACCCAGCGCGCGGGATCCGGCGGGGTTCCTCGCTCGCGAACTCCGCCGGAACTTACGAGTTCGCTCGCGAGGACCCCGCCACCTCGCGCGCTGGGTGTGACACGCTGCGGTTACACGCGCAGGCCAGCCGGGGTGGCGAGCGAAGCGACTTTAGGTCGCCGCAGGAGCGAGCGAGCCAACCCCGGCCCGCCCAGCGCGCGTGACTGCCGCGCGCAGGATTCCGCGAACCGAGCGCAATGTGGCGTTACTTGCCGACCCGGGCCGGGAACTGCGCGAAGATGTCGCGCACTGCCGCGTCGAGCGTGGGACCGATGTTTTCCGCGGTGCTCTGGGTGATCCGGCTGACCGCGACGCCTTCCCATACGAGCTGACGCTTCGCGGCATCGATCACGTCCACGCCCAGCGTTCCCTGGGTGTACTGCCTGACCTGCGTGCTGTATCCCGGCCAGGTGTTGTAGAAGCCCCTGCGGTGCGTGCCCCAGGTGCTCATGGTGTTCGGCGTTTGCGTGACGCGCAGGCGCTGGTCGAGGTTGGCGGTAAAGTTCACCAGCAGGTCCGGGTTCGTGGCGGAGCGCTGAAAGCCGAGCGCAGTCATCTCCCGCTCGGCCGCGACCATGAGATCGCGCGAGACGAAGGACTGGTAGCCTTCCCGGTCGGTCGAGAGCGGCTGCATGAAGTCGAAGGTCCGGAAGCGCGTGAAGTCGACGCTCTGGTCGACATTCGTGCGGATCGTCGGGCCGCGAGGCGCAGCCGGCGAGTGCGAAGCAGTCCGAGCAATGCCCCTGCAAGCCGCAGGTGTCGGCGGATGGCGGTGTGATTCACGGGTTGTCCCTCGCGATTCGGTGGTGCCGAGGATGATGCGTTGATTATGATCGGAACCCCCGGCTGCCGTCCACGGAGAAACCGCATGCGGCGCGACTTCTTCGTCACCGGAACCGACACGGGCGTCGGCAAGACGCTGGTGACCGCCGCCCTGCTGCGGCGGCTGCGCGAAGCCGGCAACGCAGTCGCCGGCATGAAGCCGGTCGCCGCCGGAAGCAGCGCGGGTCCGGAGGGTCCTGCCAACGAGGACGCGCTCCTGTTGCAGGCGGAGTCCAGCACCCGGCATCCCTACACGGTGGTGAATCCTTTCCTGTTCGAGCCCGCGATCGCGCCGCACCTGGCCGCCGCGGAAGCGGGGATCGACATCGACACGGCACGTATCGCCGCTGCGCACGCGGTGCTGCGCGCGGGCGCCGACGTCGTGCTGGCCGAGGGTGCGGGCGGATTTCTCGTGCCGCTCGATGGAGGGCGGAGCTTCGCCGATCTTCCGGCGCTGCTCGGCATGGACGTGCTGCTGGTCGTCGGACTCCGCCTCGGCTGCCTCAATCACGCGCTGCTCACGGCGGAGGCCGTCGCCAGTCGCGGCTTGCGGCTTGCCGGATGGATCGGCAACGCAATCGATCCGGGTTTCGCGCGGCGCGATGAAAATGTCGCGACCCTTACCGCGCGGCTGCCGGCTCCGTGCCTCGGCATCGTGCCGTGGATGGCGAAACCGGATGTCGGCATCGCTGCGGCCGCGCTTGCCGGCGCACACATCTTGCTGGAATAAAAGGAAAAACTCGGGTTGCGGCTCCAGCGCCCAACCCTTACGATGCGCGGGCCGTGAGCCCGCGCACCAAGGGCCACATCCGGGGACTCCGTTGCACATCGCCTGTCGATTCCTGAAGCGGTCGGTCGTCGCCGGCGTGGGCGCCATGCTCGCTTCACTGCCGGCGCGCGCGGACTGGAGCCTCATCAACATGCCGAGGGGCGTGTCCGACCTCTCGCGCGAGATCCACAGCATGCACATGATCATGCTCTGGATCTGCACGGTCATCGCCGTCTTCACTTTCGGCGCGATGATCCTGGCGATGGTGCGCTTCCGGAAGTCGAAGGGAGCGGTCGCGGACCAGAAGTTCCTGCACAACGCGCGTCTCGAGGCCGCCTGGACCATCGTCCCGGTGCTGATCCTGGTCGGCATGGCGATCCCCTCGGTCGACAAGCTGATCCGGATCGAGGACACCTCGGGCTCCGAGCTCACCATCAAGGCCACCGGCCACCAGTGGTACTGGCAGTACGAATACCTCGGTACCGGCGTCTCGTTCTACAGCCACCTCGCGCGCGCGAGCAGCTTCGCCCGCCAGAAGCGGTCCGGCATCGACCCGGCCAGCGTCGACCACTACCTGCTGGACGTCGACAAGCCGCTCGTCATCCCGACCGGCGTCAAGATTCGCCTGCTGCTGACGGCGAACGACGTCATCCACGCCTGGTGGGTGCCCGACTTCGGCATGAAGCGCGACGCGATCCCCGGCTTCATCAACGAGATGTGGATCCGCGTCGACCCCGACAAGCCCGGCACCTACCGCGGCCAGTGCGCGGAGCTGTGCGGCGCCGACCACGGCTTCATGCCGATCGTCGTGGTCGCAAAGCCGCGGGCCGAGTTCGACGCCTGGCTCGAAGGGCAGCAAGCCGCCGCCACGGCGCTCGCCGCCACGGAGTAGAGGAAAATGGCACACGCGAGCCACCACGACGACCACGCGCACGGCCCGCCGAAAGGCATCGTGCGCTGGCTCACGACCACGAACCACAAGGACATCGGCACGATGTACCTCGTGTTCTCGCTCGCCATGTTCCTGCTCGGCGGGACGTTCGCGTTCGTGATCCGCGCCGAGCTGTTCCAGCCCGGGCTGCAGCTCGTGGATCCCGATTTCTTCAACCAGATGACGACCATGCACGCGCTGATCATGGTGTTCGGCGCCGTCATGCCGGCGACGGTCGGCCTCGCCAACTGGATGGTCCCGATGCAGATCGGCGCCGCCGACATGGCGCTGCCGCGCATGAACCTGTTCTCGTTCTGGCTGCTGTTCTTCGCGTTCCTGCTGCTGCTCTCCACCTTCCTCGTGCCGGGCGGCGCGCCGGCCTCCGGCTGGACGCTCTATCCGCCGCTGGTGCTGCAGACGGGCGAAGCCTTCCCGATGGCGATCTTCGCCATCCACCTGATGGGCGCCTCGTCCATCATGGGCGCGATCAACGTGATCGTGACGATCGTGAACATGCGGGCGCCGGGCATGACGCTGCTCAAGATGCCGCTGTTCTCCTGGTCCTGGCTGATCACGGCCTACCTGCTGATCGCGGTGATGCCGGTGTTCGCGGGCGGCGTGACCATGCTGCTCACCGACTACTTCTTCCAGACCAGCTTCTTCAACGCGGCGGGCGGCGGCGACCCGGTGCTGTTCCAGCACGTGTTCTGGTTCTTCGGGCACCCCGAGGTCTACATCATGATCCTGCCGGCGTTCGGGATCGTGTCGGAGATCATCCCGACCTTCTCCCGGAAGCCGATCTTCGGCTACGAGGCGATGGTGTATGCGATCGCGTCGATCGCGTTCCTGTCGTTCATCGTCTGGGCGCACCACATGTTCACCGTGGGCATGCCGCTCGTCAGGCCAGCTGTTCTTCACGCTCTCCACCATGCTGATCGCGGTGCCGACCGGCGTGAAGATCTTCAACTGGACCGCGACCATGTGGCGCGGCTCGATCAGCTTCGAACCGCCGATGCTGTTTGCGCTCGCCTTCCTGTTCCTGTTCACGATCGGCGGCTTCTCGGGCCTCATGCTCGCGATCGTGCCGGCCGACTTCCAGTACCACGACACGTACTTCGTGGTCGCGCACTTCCACTACGTGCTGGTGCCGGGCTCGGTGTTCGCGCTGATGGCGGCGGTCTACTACTGGCTGCCGAAGTGGACCGGCCACATGTACGACATGCGGCTCGCGAAGTGCCACTTCTGGCTGTCGGCGATCTTCGTCAACGTGCTGTTCTTCCCGCAGCACTTCGTCGGCCTCGCCGGCATGCCGCGGCGCATCCCGGACTACGCCGACGCAGTTCGCCGACTGGAACATGGTCTCCTCGATCGGCGCCTTCGGCTTCGGCCTGTCGCAGCTCCTGTTCGTCTGGCTGATCGTCAAGTGCGCGCGCGGCGGCGAGCGCGCGACCGCGGGCGTGTGGGACTGGCCGCATGGCCTCGAGTGGACCGTGCCCTCGCCCGCGCCTTACCACACCTTCGAAAAGGCGCCGGAGGTCCATTGACCGCGCCGTCGAAGAACACGCGGCTCGCGCTGGCGCTCGGCCTCGTGGCCTTCGCGGTGTGGGCGACGTACGTCGCGCTCCGCCTCGCGGAGCGCGCTTCGTGAGCGTGCCCCGCCGCAACGCCAGCCTCGCCGCGCGCCTCGTGCTGATGGCAGCCGGCAGCTTCGCCTTCGGCTTCGCGCTGGTGCCGCTCTACGACGTCGTCTGCGAGGTCACTGGCATCGGCAGCCGCGACCGCCTGACACGCGCCGGCTCGGTCGACGGCCAGTCGCCGGTCGAGAATCGCATCGTAGTCGTCGAGTTCACGGCCTCGGTACCCGCCGGCGGCTGGGACTTCGAACCGGTCGCGGCGACCATGGAAGTGCAGCCCGGCCGGCTGTACGAGACGCATTACCGCGCGCGCAACCTCGCCCAGGGCGCCGTCACGGGGCAAGCCGTGCCGAGCATCGCGCCGATGCGCGCGGCGCGCTACTTCGTCAAGACCGAGTGCTTCTGCTTCACCCCGCAGCACTTCGCGGCGGGTGAGGAGCGCGAAATGGCGGTTCGCTTCGTCGTCGACCGCGAGCTGCCGCCGGGCATTGATCGCCTGACGCTGTCATACGCTTTCTACGACACTTCGCAAGCAACCGGTCAGAGCTAGGGAGAAGCGATGGCACACGCCGAGCACTCAGCCGACAAGGTGTATTACTTCCCGCACGGCAGCCGGCTGCCTTTCTTCGGGTCGATCTCCCTGTTCATCCTGATGGCGGGCGCCGCGGCAACGCTGAATGGCGTCGCGATCGGCGGCTGGGTTCTGGGGCTCGGCTTCGTCCTGCTGTTCACGCTCTTCTTCCTCTGGTTCGGCGAGGTGATCCGCGAGAACCAGGCCGGGCTCTACAACGAGCAGGTTGACCGCTCGTTCCGCATGGGGATGATGTGGTTCATCTTCTCGGAGGTGATGTTCTTCGCCGCGTTCTTCGGCGCGCTCTTCTACGCGCGGCAGCTCTCCGTGCCCTGGCTCGGCGGCGAGGGTTCCAAGGCAGTCACGTCAATCCTGTGGCCCGAGTTCGACGCCGGCTGGCCGAGCAGCGGCCCTGGCCACCTCGGCCCGCGCGACGACGGCAGCTACGAGACCATCCCTGCTTTCGGCTTGCCCGCGCTCAACACCGCGCTGCTGCTTACCTCGGGCCTCACGATCACCATCGCCCACCACGCCCTGAAGAGCGGCAACCGCGGCATCCTGAAGGTCTTTCTCGCGCTGACCTTCGTGCTCGGCTTCGTGTTCCTCGGCGTGCAGATGATGGAATACGGTCACGCCTGGCACGAGCTTGGCCTGCAGCTCGGCACCGGCATCTACGGCTCCACCTTCTTCATGCTGACCGGCTTTCACGGCCTGCACGTGATGGTGGGCGCGATCATGCTGGTCGTGATCTGGCTGCGCTGCATGTCCGGACACTTCACGCCGCGCCAGCACTTCGCCTTCGAGGCGGTCGCCTGGTACTGGCACTTCGTCGACGTCGTCTGGCTCGGGTTGTTCATCTTCGTCTACTGGATCTGAGCGCGGGACCGTCGCGGTGGGCACGGCGCCCGTAGCAGGCAAGCGCTTCATCGCGATCGCCGGCAACATCGGCGCCGGCAAGACGGAGCTGACGCGCTTCCTCTGCCGGCGCTACGACATCAAGCCGTTCTTCGAGCCGAACGAGCAGAACCCCTACCTCGCCGACTTCTACCGGGACATGAAGACCTGGGCCTACCGGTCCCAGCTCTTCTTCCTCGCGCACAAGTTCCGGCTCCAGCTCGAGCTGCAGGACGAGCCCGGCACGGTGGTGCAGGACCGCACGATCTACGAGGACGCGGAAATCTTCGCGAAGAACCTCTACCGGCAGCGCTTCATCGACGCGCGCGACTACAAGGTCTACCGGCAGCTCTACGGCTCGATGACCAAGGCGCTTCGGCCGCCCGACCTCATGATCCAGCTCTCCTGCCCGGTGCGCACGCTCAGAAGTCGCATCCGCCTGCGCGGCCGCGCGATGGAGCGGGAGATTCCGGTCGCCTACCTTGGCCGGCTGAACCGGCTGTACGGGGACTGGTTCCGCCGCTACGGACTTTCTCCCGTGATACGGCTCGAGACCGACCGGCTCGACTGGCTGACCGACCTCGTTGACCGCGCGGACCTGTTCCGCCGGATCGAACGTTACCTCGACTAAGTCCCGCGCCGGCGCGCGACCATTTCCTGCGCGACCACCCAGGTGCGCCCGCCGTCCGGCGTGCCCACCGCCCGCCAGTGGAAGCTGGTCGGCGTGATGTCCGAGAAGATCCAGCGGAAGATCTCCTCCTCGCCCTGCGATTCCATGACGATCTCGCCGGCGATCGTGCTTGCGATGAACGACGTGCTGTCGCCGTCGAGACCGCTGACCCAGGTCACTCGCCAGGCGCCGAGGTCGGAATCCCAGACTCGGATCGTCGTGCCATAGCCTCGCGGCAACTCCCCGGGCCCGGCTGCCGGCACGTGCCAGACGTCCTGGATCGCGCGGCCTCCGAGGATCCAGGCGAAGTGCCACTCGCCCGGCTGATGCTCGATGCGCCCGTCGTCGTGGTGGTAGACGACGTCCAGGTCCCAGCTCCCGACCAGGCGGCCGAAAGCCACTAGCTCTTTCGCATCCGCCGCAGACCCGCTAGCCGCGAGCAGCCAGGGCAGTTCGGGCAGCTCGGCTACCGCTGCCAGGGGTTGGATGGCGATCCACGAGGCCGCCAGGCCGGATATCCAGTGACGCATGGCCGCAGCCTAGGTGGCCGCGGCTGCTCAGGCTTGCGAAATCTTGCGGGGTTGGTGTGCACGCGTCGTGGCGAGGCGCGCGGCGAGCCGGCTGGGCGCCGTGCCGAAAGTGCCCCGCACGACGTTCGAGAAGTGGCTAGCCGACGAAAACCCGAACTCGAGCGCGACATCGAGGAGCCTCCGCTCGCCGCGGCCGATGCGCTCCAGCGCGAGCAGGAGCCGCCAGCGCAGGTGATAGCGGTGCAGCGGCAGGCCGGTGAAGCGTCGAAACAGCGTCGTCAGGTGGTACGGCGAGCAGTGTGCCGCGGCGCTCACCTCCGCCAGCGTGGCGGAGCGATCCGGGTGCCCGGCGAGGTAGGCCGTTGCGCGCGCGACGGTGCGCCTTGCCCGGGCGCGCGACTGGCGCTGCCTGGAATCCACCGCCGAGCCGGCGTCGCGCGCCAGGAGGCCGAGCAGGTGCAGGCTGGCGGCATCACGCTCGAGACCGGCCAGCCGGCCGGCCGTGAGCGCCGAAAGGAGTGCGAGGCCCGCGAGCTGGGTTGCCGGGGACAGCGTTGCCGCCTGGTCGCGGGGCGGCCGCGAGCTCATGGCCCGTTCCCAGGTCTCGTCTTCGACGGCCAGTGCCAGGCAGTCGTCGCCGCCGGCCGCGGGGTGGTGCATCCGGAATTCGTCCCCGCGCCTGAAGAACAGCGCCTGGTTGGGGTCGGCAGACCGGAGGCCGCCTGCCGTTTCGCACTGGAAGTAGCCGCGCCGCGGAATGATGGCCTGGGTCGCGCTGGAGCATTCCATGGGGGCATGCCGGCCCGCAGGGCAGCGGCAGCGCACGTCCCGCACGCTGACAAGCCTGCTCTGGTGCACGGTCCGCTCTCTTATGTACGCCATGGTCGTCGGATACCCCGGCCAACGGCCGGAGTGTAGCCCGACTGCCGCCCACGTCGCCGAACGGAGACTGACCCCGAGGGGCCGGAATCGGCCGGAATGCGACCATGAATCCCGGGACAGCCCGGCTGTCCAATGGCATATTGCGCGACAAGAAAATGTTTGACCCGACCCAGACCCAACCCCTGTCCTGGCGCATGTACCAGGGCAAACCGACGCCTTGGGAGGAGGTCCCAATCGACCCCTCGGATCGCCAGGACCCGAGCTTCGACACGGCGCCCCCGGACCGCCTCTCGGAGGCCGGTTACCGGTTGCGCGCGCGGGTCGGCCATGGCCGCCTCGGCCAGGTCTATGAGGCGCAGGACGAGCTGTCGCGCATCTCCGGCAGCCGGCATTTTTCCGCGGTCACGCTGATCGACCCCAAGATCGCCGGGCGCGTCGGGTTCGCGGCCGATTTCGAGCGCGGCGCCGCGGAGCTCAAGTCCATCGCGCATCCGAACATCGTCAAGCTCCTCGAGTACGGCCGCGAGCGCGGCCACTTTTACCTCGTCAACGAGATGCTGGAGAGCGCGTCGCTGCGCTTCGTGCTGAACGACGTCAGCGCGCTGCCCGCCCGACGAGGCCGTCGCCGTGCTGCGCGCCGTGGGTGACGCGCTCCAGTACCTGCACGCCAAGGGCATAGTTCACGGCGACCTCCGCCCGGAGAACGTGCTGGTCACCTTCGGCTACGACGTGAAGCTGCTCGACATCGTGCCGGCGGGCTGGCTCGTCAACCCGCCCGACGCGCTCGGCGTTCCGGCGCGCACGCCCGACAAGCGCGACGACGTCTTCGGCCTCGCCTGCCTCGGCTACGAGATGATCGCCGGTCGCCATCCTTACAACGGCAACAACGCGCAGGAAGCGTACCGGGCGGGCCTCGAGCCGGCGCGGATCGCGGAAATTCCCGAACGGCAATGGCGAGCGCTCGCCAACGCCCTCGCCGTCCATCGCGACGACCGCACGCCGAACGTCGCGCAGTTCCTCGACGAGTTCGGCGTGTCGCCTGCGGAGAAGCTCAAGGTCGTGGTCGCGGCGGGCAACGAGCCGCAGCAGATCGCCGCGCCGCCCGCGGCGGCATTTCAACCGGCCGCGGCACCCGCGATGGCCCCGCGGGTCATGGCGACGCGCATGCTGCCGGCTGAACCCGCGCGTGGAAGCGTGTTCCGCACGCTGTTCCTCCTGTTCGCGCTGATCGGCATCGGCGCCGCGGCCTGGTATTACCGCGAGCCGCTACGCAGCTTCGGTACCGACCTCATGGCGACCGTCGACACGGAGGTCGGCCGAATCCGCGCCGCGGACAAAGCTGCCGTCGCGCCCGCGGCCGACGCCCCGCTGACGCAGGCGCCCGCGGTGACGGACGACACGCCCGCGACCGTGATTGCGGATGACCGGGGTCAAACCGTTGTGACCGAAGCGCCGGTTGCAGCAGCGACCTGCGCCCCAGGCAACCGTCCCGCCTCCGGCGGAAGGTCCGCTTGCCGGTTCCGGTTCCCAGCCAGCGCAGGCTGTCCAGGGTCCTGCGCTTGCGCCCGCGCCCGCGCCGCCAGCTCAAACCGGCGCCCGTCGCCGCCGTGCCGTCCGGCAGAGCAGTCGGCCCGGCTCGCTTCGCTTTCCAGCAGCAGGCCCTGTCCGTGCGCGAAGGCGACGTCGCGGCGCGCATCGTGATCCGCCGATCGGGCGACCTGTCGGGCGCCTCGACGATCTCCTGGTGGACGGCTGACGGCTCGGCCGTTGCCGACCGCGAGTATGCCGACCTCGGCGCGCGCATCGAGCGCTTCGAGCCGGGCGAGACGAGCCGCACGGTCTACGTGCCGCTCACGAACGACGCCGTGGCTGAGCCGGCGCGGGATTTCCGCGTCCTGCTCGACGGCGGCGCCGAGCTGCGCGTCGACATCGTCGACGACGACTGACCCTCGATCGGTTCACGCGTGCGCTCGGCCGGGCGGGGATCCCTCGCTCGCGCCGCCGGAACTTACGCGCTCGCTCGGGGACCCGCCCGGCCGCGCGCGCACGTGAACCGTCCGCGGCATCGCGCGCGCGTGCGAGCCGTAGCGGGACCCCCGAGTGAGCGAATGTCCGATCTGCTGAGCGAACGAGCGGAGTCCCGCCGGCGAAGCACGCGCGCCGGCGATGCGGCGGGCGGAGTACGCGGGGCTAGCCGCGCGGGACTTCGGCGGCGGCCGCGGACTTGCGGACCGTCGCGCCCGCGACCTTGACCGACTGGCCCGGCCGCAGCCGCTCGCCGCCGCGGACCACGACGCGGTCGCCCGCGGCAAGGCTGCCGGTCACTTCCACGCGCTGCGAGTCGCCATTGCCGACCCGCACGGCGATGCGCTCGGCCACGTCGCCCTTGCCGACCCGGAACACGTGGGCGCCGTCCGCGCGCACGATGACCGCGTCCCTCGGCACCATGAGACCTGCGCCCTTCCGCGCCGCCGGCAGCTCCACCCGCACCGCCGAGCCGATCGGCCAGGGCGCGCCGCTCATCGCGATGCGCAGCTCGCTCATGCGCGAGCGCTCGTCGCCGGCCGGCACGATCGCGCGGATCTTGCTCGGCTGGTCGACGCCGCTGCCGTGCACCAGGACTCCCTGGCCGACGGTCAGGTGTCCTGCCTCCGCGACCGGCACGCGCGCCACGACTTCCACGTTCTCCGTGTCGGTCAGTCGCAGCACTTCCGTGCCCGCGGCGACGAATTCGCCGAGCTGGCGGATGCGCTCCGCGACGTAGCCCGTGAACGGCGCGCGGATGGTCGCGCGCGCGATCGAGTGGCGGGTGCTCTCGCGCGTCGCGCGGGCCTGGTCGAGCTCGTGGCGCGCCATCGCGAGCCGGGCCGCCGCCTCGTCGATCTGGCTCTGCGAGGCGATGCCTTCGGGCAGCGCGTTCAGGCGCGCGAGCTGGGTGTCGAGCAAGTCCGCATTGGCCGTGAGCCGCGAGATCTGCGCGTCGTTCTCGCGCAGCTGCAGCTCGAGCGCACGCGCATCCACGCGCGCGAGCGGCGCGCCCTTGGCGATCCGGGCGCCCGGTTCCGCGACCCAGTCGAGGCGACCGGCGACTTCCGCGGCGAGGCGGGCATCGTTGCGGCTAACCACCGTGCCGGTGGCCGCGGCCGTCGCGGCGACGTTGCCCTGGACCACGGGCGCCACGGTGACCGGCGCCGGCGGCGGCGCCTGATCCTGCGCCCGGGCCGCGCTGGCCGCCAGGGAGGAAACGGCCAGCGCGGCCCACGCCACGCGCCATGCAGTGGAGCGCATCCTGCGATTCATCATGTGCCTTCCTCGAGCGCGCGCCCCGCCGGCTCGACAGACGATTCCGCCGCCGGCTCGCCGAGACGCAGGAGCGCCGGCAGGAGCACGAGCATGAACACCGTGTTGAGCAGCATGCCGCCGGCAATCACTGTCGCGAGGCCGCGGTACAGCGCGGCCCCCGGGCCGGGCACGATGATCATCGGCAGCAGTCCAGCGAGCTGGCCGAGCGAGGTCGCGAAGATCGGTCGCGTGCGCTCCTCGAGCGCGTGGCGCACTGCGCTCCTGCGGTCCATGCCGCCGCGCTCCGCGGCGCGCGTGCTCTCGACCAGCAGGATCGCGTTGTTGACCGCGGCGCCGAGCAGGATGATGAAGCCGACCATGGTCAGCATGTCGAGCGTCTGCGGCGTGAAGAGGTTCAGCAGCCGGATGCCGAGCACGCCGCCGAGGCCCGCGAGCGGCACGGTCAGCAGCACGAGCGCGCTGTCCCGCGCCGAGCGGAACAGCGCCGCCATCAGCAGGAACAGGACGAACAGCGCGAGCGCGATGTTGACGCGCATGTCGGCGAGCGCGGTCTCCAGGCTGCCCGCGTCGCCGGCGTAACGTATGCCGCCGTCCGGCGGCAGCAGCGGACGGATCGCCGGGTCGACTTCGGTCTCGAGCTGGCGCATCGCCTGCTGCAGCGACACGCCCGGCGGCGCGATCACGTTGATGCCGATCGTGCGGCGGCCGTCCACGCGCCGCAGGCCCGTGGACGTCACCGTCGGCTCGATCGACACCAGCTCGCCGAGCGGGACGACGCCGCCGGTCGGCGTCGCGACCGGCACGGCCGCAAGCGCATCGGGGCTGTCCCAGCCCTCGGCGCGCAGGATCATGTCGAGGCGGCGATCCCCGTCGAAGTGCTCGCCGACCCAGATGCCGTCGCCGAGCGCCCGCACCACGGTCGCGACCTCCGCGCGGGTCCAGCCGGACTCGCTGATGCGCCGGTCGTCCGGCACCAGGCGCAGCTCGGGCTCGGACAGCTCGAGGTCCTGGAAACTGCGCACCTGCGCGCCCGGCATCTTCTCGACGATGACGTCCTGCGCGGCGCGCGCCGTCGCGAGCAGCGCGTCGAAGTCCGCGGACTGCAGCCGCACCTCGATGTTGCGCCCGTCGCCGAAGCCGCCGAACAGGTTGCCCTGCTGAGCGAAGACGTTGAGGTCCGGGAAGCCGGTGGTGATCTCCTCGTTCACGATCCGGCCGAGCTCGTCGATCTTCGACGGGTCGAGCGGTCGCACGCCGATCGCTCCGCCGCCGTCCGGCCATATCAATATGTAGTAGTTCTTGAGGGCCGGCTGCTTCTCGCCCGCCATGTAGGGGGCGAGACGCGCCACCATCGGGCGCACCACTTCTTCCTCGATCGCATTCACGTTCATGCCGGGCGGGAACTGGAAGAAGCCGTCGATCGCGTCGCGCTTGACTGGCGGCAGGTAGTCGATCGGCGGCAGCAGCAGCCAGGTGAGCGCTGCCGGCGCGACCAGGCAGGCGGCGATCGTGAGTTGGCGCTGCCGCGGGCTGTCGGTGAGCGCGGCCATGCGCTCGCCGAGCCGGCGCGGCCACTCGGCCGCCTTGCGCGTCTCCGCCGTGGGCTTCAGCCAGCGCGCGGCGGCGACCGGCAGGACGGTTACCGCGACCACCAGCGACATGGCGATCGCGACCGAGATCGTCAGCGCGAGGTCGGCAAAAAGCTGGCCCTCGGCATTGTTCATGAAGATCACGGGCAGGAAGACGATGATGGTCGTCAGCGTCGAGGCAAACAACGCCGGCCACACGCGCGTCGCGCCGTCGAGCGCCGCCTGCGCCGGCGGCAAGCCTCGTTCGCGGTGCGCAAGGATGCTCTCGAGCACGATCGTCGCGGCATCGAGCGTCATGCCGACGGCGAAGGCGATGCCCGCAATCGAGATCACGTTGAGCGAATGACCGGTGACCATCATCACCAGCATGGTCGCGAGCACGCTGACCGGTATCGCGACCCCGACCAGGAGCGTCGAGCGGAACTGACGCAGGAACAGCCACAGCACGCCGATCGCGAGGATCACGCCCGCCACCAGGTTGCCGCCCACCAGCCCGAGCGCCTGGTTGATGAAGACCGACGGGTCGAAGGACTGCTCGATCGCGAGGCCGAGGTCGGCGAGCGGGCCCTCGCGCAGCTCGGCGATCTCCGCCCTGACCGCCTTCAGCGTCGCCAGCACGTCGGCGCCGGATTCCTTCTTGATCTCGATCGCGATCGCCGGATTGTCGTTCTGCACAGCGAGCGAGTTGCGGTCGCCGCGCTCGACCGCGATGGTCGCGACGTCGGCGAGGCGCACCGGGCGCCCGTCGCGCCAGTCGAGCACCAGCTCGCCGAGCTGCTCGGGCTGGTAGCGGCCGGCGAAGCGCAGCGTGTATTCCCGCCGCCCGAGCTCTGCAAAGCCGCCGGAGACGTCGTTCGCGCTGCCGGCGACGCCGACGATCGCGGGGATCGGGATGCCGAGCTCCGCGGCGCGGTTTGCGTCGAAGGCGATGCGCAGCTCGTCGGGCGCGCCCGCGTGGACCGTAATCGTGCCGACGCCGGGAATCGACTCGATGCGCGAACGCATCAGGTCCTCGACCTCCCGACGGAAGTTCTCGACCGGGCCCGGGGTACCGGGCTTCAGCTGCACGAAGAACCAGGACAGCGTCTCGTTCGGGCTGCCACCGAAGCCCGCGCCGAGATCGATGCGCGGCGCCTCGGCATCACGCGGCAGCGGCGGCAGCTGGTTCATGCGTGAGATCACGTCGATCAGCGTGCGGCCCATGTCGGTGCCGATCGCGAACTCGAGGTTGACGAACGAGCCGCCGGCGTTGGCGAAGGACTGGATTTCCTGCAGGCCTGGCAAGCCCCGCAACGCCTGTTCCTGGGGCTCGATCAGCTCGGACTCGACCTCGGTCGGCGCGGCGGCGCGCCAGGCCGTGAAGATCGAGATCACGGGCTCCTCGATGTCCGGGAAGAGCTGCACTGGCAGGCGGATGAGCGCGACGATGCCGAGCACCACGATGAGGCCCACGCCCACGGCGACGCCGATCGGGCTCTTCAGCGCTCTATCGGTCAGGTTCACGCGAGCCTCCGGTGCTGGAAGCCCATTCTAGGAATCGGGTGTTGCGCCCGGGTTACCGCGGGCAACGCCCCGGCGCGGCCTCCGCCCGCTTCGTCGCTTTGAAAGGGGACAGTCACCTTTAAAGGTGACTGTCCCCTTTCCGTAGAATGAGCCGATGAGCGACGCCGCGGCGCAAGAGAGATGTCGGGCGGTGCGCCTCGTGGCCCCGGGCCGCCCGCTGGAAGATGCAAGCCTCGAAGTCTCGGCGCCGGGTCCCGGTGAAGTGCTGGTGCGCGTGAGGGCGGCGGGCATCTGTCACTCGGATGCGCACTACCGCGCAGGCAGGGGCTCCACGAACCACCCGCTTACGCTCGGTCACGAAGTCGCAGGTACCGTCGCCGCGACCGGCGCCGGCGTCGCGACGCCGCGCGTCGGCGATCGCGTCTGCCTGCACTACCTCGTCACTTGCGGCGAATGCCGAGACTGCCGGGCGGACCGCGAGCAGTTCTGCGCGGCCGGGGAGATGATCGGAAAGGACCGCGACGGCGGCTTTGCGGAATTGATCCGTATCCCGGCGCGCAACGCCCATCCGCTGCCGGACGCCATCCCCTTCGAGCAGGGCGCCATCATGATGTGTTCCTCGGCGACGGCGCTGCATGCACTTCGCAAGGCGCGCGTCAGCCCGGGCGACACGGTCGCAGTCTTCGGCATCGGCGGCCTCGGCGTGTCCGCGGTGCAGCTCGCAGGCGCGCTCGGCGCGAGCGCCGTCTACGCAGTGGACCTCAACCCGAGCGAAGCTCGCGCTGGCGAGCCGCCTCGGCGCCGTCGCCGATCGACGCCGAATCGTCGACCCGGTGCAGGCGATCCGCGACGCGACCGGCGGCCGCGGCGTCGACGCCGCGCTCGAGCTGATCGGCTCGGCGCACGCGATGGAGCAGGCCGTGCAGTCGCTCGCTCCCCAGGGGCGCGCGGCACTCGCCGGTCTCACGCAGGAGCGGCTCTCGGTCGCACCCTATCGCGACCTCCTCGGGCGCGAGGCCGAGATCATTGGCGTCTCGGACCACCTCGCTTCGGAAATCGGCGAGCTGATGCAGTTCATCGCGCGCGGCGAGCTGGATCTCGGCCAGGCGGTGACTCGAGTGATCCCGCTCGAGGCGGCAGCGGTCAATGCCGTGCTCGACGGCCTCGAGGCGTTCGGGGACGCGGTGCGCTGCGTGATCCGTCCCTGAACCCCGTACCATGCGTGGATGACCCAAGACGTCCCGCATTCCGAAGAAGTCGTCAGCGCCGAGGCGGTGCAAGCCGCCCTCGACCGCATGGCGCGCGACATCACAGCCCGGCTCGCCGACCGGAACCCGCTCGTCATCACCGTATTGAATGGCGGCCTGGTGTTCGCGGGCCAGCTCCTGCCGCGGCTCGCCTTCCCGCTCGAGGTGAGCTACGTGCACGTGCGCCGCTACGGGCGCGAGACGAAGGGCGGCGAGCTGGTGTGGATCGCGGGGCCGCAGGAATCGGTCTCCGGGCGCACCGTGCTCCTGCTCGACGACATCCTCGACGAGGGTGAAACCCTGCTCGCCATCCGCTCGCGTCTCTTCGAGCTCGGCGCGAGCGAGGTGCTGCTCGCCGCTTTCGCGGTGAAGGTCCGCAGATCGCTGCCCAGGGTCATGGCGGACTTCACTGGCCTGCGGGTGCCGGACCGGTTCGTGTTCGGGTTCGGGATGGACGTCGGCGGCCGCTGGCGCAACCTGCCGTCGATCCGCGCGCTCGTGGAGACTGCCGACTGAGCGCCGGGATCAGCCGCCGACGCGGTGCGGCTCGATCCAGCCCATCTTCCAGGTCCACCACAGGACGACGAACAGCAGGATCGAAAGACCGATGCGCACCGTGAGCGCACGCACCATGCGCCGCGACTCGCCCTTGTGGTCGTGCACGAGCTGCACCATGGCCGAGCCGAGGCTCAGCACGATCGCGAAGAAGATGAGCAGCACCAGCCACTTCACGCCAGTCATGGTTCGGTCCCGTCTCTGCGGATGCGCGAGTATATCCCGGTGCTGAATCCGCGCCGATTGCGATTTGCCCCACGCCCGCTGCCGACCCTCCTGACGGCGGTGGCAGTCGTCCTGTTCGCGATGCTCGGCGCCTGGCAACTCGGACGCGCAGGCGAAAAGCGTGCGCTCGCGGCGGATTTCGCCGGCGGCGGCCCGGCCATCGAGTGGCGGCAGCTCCCGCCCGATGCGCCGCGCTACCAGCGCGTGACGCTGCGCGGCCACTACGACCCGGCGCACCAGTTCCTGCTCGACAACATGAGCCACGAGAGCGTCGCGGGCCTGCAGGTGCTGACGCCGCTCCTGCTGGACGACGGCAGCGCCGTGCTCGTCAACCGCGGCTGGCTGCCTTGGGGCGCGACGCGAAAGAATCTGCCCGGTCGCCGTGGACGGCGAGCAGCGCACGGTCGTCGGCCGACATCGACGAGCTGCCGAAGCCCGGCATCTGGCTCAAGGCGCCGCCTGCCACGGGCTGGCCGCGGCTCGTGCAGTATCCGCGCATGGATGAGCTCGCCGCGGCGTTCGGTCGCGAGCTCGCGCCGCGCCAGGTGCTGCTCGATCCGGCCGTGCCGGACGGCTACGTCCGCGACTGGGTCGTGCCGGGCACGACCGCCGACCGCCACCTCGGCTACGCCGTGCAGTGGTTCGCCTTCGCAGCGGTCGCCGTCGCGATCTGGCTCGTGCTCAGCTGCCGCAAACACGGGGAGTCCCCATGACCACGCCGGACGAGTCGCGCCGCTCGGGCCGCCGTCAGTTCCTGCTCGTGGCTTCGCTCTTCATCGTGCCGGTCGTGACGGCGATCCTGCTGTACTTCTCATCCGACTGGCGGCCCGTCGTCAACTCGCAGGGCACGCTGATCGATCCGCCGCGGACACTCACGGCCTCCGGTCTCGCCTTGCCCGACGGCCAGCCCGCGCCCGCGGACGTCTTCCAAGGCCGTTGGTCCATCGTGCATCCGGCCGCCGCCTGCGACGCGCGCACGGAAGCGCTGTTCGACGAACTTGGGCGCGTGCGGCTCGCGCTCGACAAGGACGCGCCGCGCGTGCGCGCGCGTCCTGCTGCATGCCGGCGCCTGCGCCGGCCGGGCGCCGAGCCGCGCGCGACGCGGATCTGCTCGTGCTCACCGGCGACCGGGCCGGACGGCGAGGCGCTCGCTCGCCTGCGTTCCCGCCTGCCGTGGACGGTGCTCCCGGCATCTACATCGTGGACCCGCACGGCAATCTGATGATGAGCTACCCTGCGACCGGCTCCGCGCGCGGGCTGCTCAAGGACCTCGAACGGCTGCTGCGGCTGTCGAACATCGGCTAGGGGATCCGCATGCCCGAAACCCGCGGCCTGATCTGGTTCCGCCGCGCCGCGCTCGCCGCGACGCTGCTTGTGCGCGATCGTCGTCGTGGTCGGTGCCTGGGTGCGGCTCACGAATGCCGGCCTCGGCTGTCCCGACTGGCCCGGCTGTTACGGCCACATCCATCCGGCCCAGGCGGCGGAGCGCGTCGCCGAGATCAACGCGGCAAGTCCCGAGCCGGCCCTTCGACTACCAGAAGGCC
Organism: uncultured Gammaproteobacteria bacterium; assembly: GCA_963817195.1. GTDB lineage: Bacteria > Pseudomonadota > Gammaproteobacteria > Steroidobacterales > Steroidobacteraceae > SCUD01. The sequence continues at coordinate 84,239 of CAWFNJ010000012.1, read as the reverse complement.
ATCAACGAGATGGTGCACCGCTACATCGTCGGCGCGCTCGGCCTGCTCGTGATCGGCCTCGCGGTCTTCTCGGTCGTGAACCGCCGCGACCCGGCGCAGCCGCGCGTGCTGCCCTGGCTGCTCGTCGCCCTGCTCGCCGTGCAGGCGCTGCTCGGCATGTGGACGGTGACGCTGCTCGCTGAAGCCGCTGATCGTGACGCTGCACCTGCTCGGGCGGGCTCACGACGCTCGGCTCTTCTGTGCTGGCTCGCGCTGCCGCCCGCGCGGCGTGAACTGAAAGCCGTCGGAGCGCCCGCTGCGGCGGCTCGCGATCGCGGGGCTGCTCGTCCTGCTCGTGCAGGTCTCGCTCGGCGGCTGGACCAGCACCAACTACGCGGCCGCGGCCTGCCCGGATTTCCCGACCTGCCAGGGCAGTTACTGGCCGCCTATGGACTTCCGGAATGCGTTCATCCTGTGGCGCGGTCTCGGAATCGACTACGAGGGCGGCGTGCTCGACGCGCCGGCGCGCGTCGCGATCCACTACACGCACCGGCTCGGCGCCTACCTGACGGCGATCGTGCTCGGCGCTCGTGGTCGTCGGGCGCGCTGCAGGCGCGGGCAATCGAATGCGGCAAAGCTGGCCGCCATCGCGCTCGCGGTCGCGCTGGTGCTGCAGCTGCTCATCGGGATGAACCTGATCTGGAAGGGCTGGCCGCTGTGGCTCGGCACGGCCCACAACGCCGGCGCGGCGCTGCTGGTGCTCGCGGCGGTCGCGCTGCTGCGGGCGCTCAGTCCGCGCTCGGAAGTCGGCCGCTACCGGCCGTCGTTGCGCTGAGCTCAGAGACAACTGGACGAGGACCGGGAACGCGGCGACCACGAGCGCCAGGCAAACCGCGATACCCGAACGATTGAAGAGAAACATGTCGGCTCTCCTGCTGTGTACGGGAGAGAAAGTACGCGCGAATATTGTTTCGATAAACCACTCAATATTGACTTTATTGGTCAATAGAACGTACTAATAGAGCCATGGAAGACACTCCAGGCCATGCAGGCCTTCGCCAAGGTGGCAGAGCTCGGTTCCTTCACGCGCGCGGCGGACGAACTCGGCCTGTCGCGCGCGATGGTCAGCACCCACGTGCAGCGGCTCGAGCGCCGTTTCGGCCTCAAGCTCCTCAACCGCACCACGCGCAAGGTGGCCCTCACGCCAGCAGGCGGCGAATACCTCGAGCATTGCCGTCGCGTGTTCGTGGAACTCGCCGCCGCAGAAGAAACCTTGAGGCGCGGCAAGGAGCAGCCGACGGGCCGCGTGCGGGTGGACGTGCCCGGTTCGTTCGGCCGGCACATCCTGCTGCCGGCGCTGCCCGAGTTCCTGTCGCGCTATCCCGGCATCGACCTGGACCTGCGATTCAACGAGCGCGTCGTGGACCTCGTCGCGCGAAGGCGTCGATCTCGCCGTGCGCGCCGGCACGGTGACGGACCCCGACGTCGTCGCGCACCGGGTATCCGGTTCACGCTGGATCACCTGCGCCTCGCCCGCCTATCTCGCCCGCCACGGGCGGCCGCAGACGCATCGCGGACCTCGCCGACCACGTGCTGATCGGCTCGATTCCGGCCGGCGGCACGCATCCGCGGCCCTGGCTGTTCGCGAACGACGAGCCGCTACCTTTCGAGTTCGGTTTCGCATGACGGTCAACGAGGCGGAGGCCGTGATGCTTGCGGCCGCGCGGGGCGTCGGCATCACCCAGACCATGGACCTGCTTGCGGCGCGCGAGCTCGTCGACGGCAACCTCATGATCGTCCTGCCCGAGCACACGCGGCTGGGGCCGGCGTTGTCCATCGTCCACACCCCGGCGGCGCAGCGCCTGGCGCGCGTGCGGGTCTTCTCCGAATTCCTGCGCGGGCTCTGCGAGTACGTCGTCCAGCGCGCCGCGGCCCATACCGGCCTGAAACCCATCCCCTGACGAAAAGGGGACGCTCACCTTTATTCCGCATGCTAAGGCGTCCCCTTTAGGAAAAAGGTGAGCGTCCCCTCTGCGGGTGGTAGCATTTTGGGGCTCATGAGCGTCCGCGAAGCGCATTCGGAAGCGACTGCCGGCAGGGTCTCCGCCCGGGCACGCGACTACTTCGCGCTGACCAAGCCCAAGGTCGTCTCGCTCATCATGTTCACCGCCATCGTGGGCATGTTCCTCGCCGTGCCCGGCTTCCCGCCGGCGGCGGCGCTGTTCTGGGGAACGATCGGCATCGCGCTCGCCGCCTCCTCGGCTGCGGCCATCAACCACGTGCTGGACGCCCGCATCGACGCCGAGATGTCGCGCACCCGCATGCGCCCGCTGCCGCGCGGGACGGTGTCCGAGGCCTACGCGCTCTCCTTCGCCTTCGTGCTCGGCGCGGGCTCGATGCTGATGCTCGCGCTGCTCGTCAACGCGCTGACCGCCGTGCTGACCTTCTTCTCGATCATCGGCTACGCGATCGTCTACACCGTCTGGCTCAAGCGCGCGACGCCGCAGAACATCGTCATCGGCGGCGCAGCGGGCGCGGCGCCGCCGGTGCTCGGCTGGACCGCGGTCACGGGCGCCGTGACATGCGGACGCGCTGCTGCTCTTCCTCATCATCTTCGCCTGGACGCCGCCGCATTTCTGGGCGCTCGCGATCGCGCGCCGCGACGAGTACGCGCGCGTCGGCATCCCCATGCTGCCGGTGACGCACGGCATCGCCTACACCAAGCAGTTCATCTGGTACTACACGGTGCTGCTCTCGGTCATCACCGTGCTGCCCTTCCTGACCGGCATGGCGGGACTCTTCTACCTCGCCGCGGCGCTCGTCCTCGACGCGCTGTACCTGCACAAGGCCTGGCAGCTCCGGCAATCCGAGCGCGCGGAGCTGCCGATGCGTGCGTTCCGCTTTTCGATCAACTACCTCGCCCTGCTGTTCGCGGCCTTGCTCGTCGACCACTACCTGCCGCGGATGATCTTCTAGGCAGAGTCTCGCAAAAGGATTCCACCATGCGCTGGGAAGGACGCCGGCAGAGCGACAACATCGAGGACCGGCGCGGCATGCGCGTCAGCCGCGGCGGGCTCGTCGGCGGCGGCCTCGGCACCCTCGCCATCGCGCTCCTCGTGATGTTCCTCGGCGGCGACCCGACGGCCGTGCTCGAGCAGGCTGGAAACGCGCCGGGAACCGTGCAGACGACGAACGAGCCGTACGTCGAGTCTCCCGAGGAAGCGGTGTGGCGCAAACAGACGGGCGTCGTCCTGCTGGAGACCGAGAACGCCTGGAACCGGGTCTTCTCGGAGCTCGGCGGCCAGTACCAGGAGCCGACGCTCGTCTTCTTCGCGGATGCGGTGGAGTCCGCCTGCGGCTTCGCGCAGTCGGCGGCCGGGCCGTTCTACTGCCCGGTCGACCAGCAGCTCTACGTTGACCTGCGCTTCTACCAGTTGCTCGAGCAGCAACTCGGCGCCAACGGCGATTTCCCGCGCGCCTACGTCGTCGCGCACGAGGTCGGGCACCACGTGCAGACCCTGCTCGGTGTCTCGGGCCGCGTGCACGAGCTGCAGCAGCGCGTCGACCAGGTCGAAGCGAACCAGCTTTCCGTCCGGCTCGAGCTGCAGGCCGACTGCTTCGCGGGCATCTGGGCGCACGACGCGAACCAGGCGTCGAACTTCCTCGAGCCCGGGGACATCGAGGAAGGCCTCGGCGCCGCGAGCGCCATCGGCGACGACACGCTGCAGCGCAATGCCGGCCAGGCCGTCGTGCCGGATGCCTTCACGCACGGCAGTTCCGAGCAGCGCATCCGCTGGTTCACGACCGGGTTCCAGTCGGGCTCCCTCGAGGCCTGCGACACCTTCAAGGCGGCCGACCTCTGATCGCCCCCAAGTATCCCGTTCCACCGGAGTTCGCGGCGCGCGCCGTCGTCAAGGCGGCGGACTACCAGGCCCTCTACCAGGCGTCGATCCGCGACCCCGAGGCCTTCTGGGCAAAGGTCGCGGAGCGCATCGACTGGTACCGCTTCCCGACGCGCATCAAGGACGTCTCCTTCGACCCGGACGACTTCCGCATCCGCTGGTACGAGGACGGCGAGCTGAACGTCTCGGTCAACTGCCTCGACCGGCAGCTCGCGAAGCGCGGCGACAAGACGGCGCTGCTGTTCGAGGGCGACGATCCGTCGGTCGCGCGGCACGTCAGCTACCGCGAGCTCTACGAGTCCGTCTGCCGCCTCGGCAATGCGCTGCGCAGGCTCGGCGTCAGGAAAGGCGATCGCGTCACCATATATATGCCCATGATCCCGGAAGCCGCGGTCGCGATGCTCGCCTGCGCGCGTATCGGCGCGGTGCATTCGGTCGTTTTTGGCGGCTTCTCGCCAGAATCGCTCGCCGGCCGCATCCAGGATTGCGACTCGAAGCTGGTCATCACCGCCGACGAAGGCGTGCGCGGCGGCAAGCGGATACCGCTGAAGGCGAACGTGGACGCGGCGATCGCGTCGCACGGGCTTTCGGTCCGCCACGTGGTGGTCGTGCGCCGCACCGGCCACGAGGGCGACTGGTTCGAGGGGCGCGACGTCCGCTACGAGGACCTGGTCGCGGGGGAACCCGCAACCTGCGAGCCGGAGCGGATGGGCGCGGAAGACCCGCTCTTCATCCTGTACACCTCGGGCTCGACCGGAAAGCCCAAGGGCGTGCTGCACACGACCGGCGGCTACCTGACGTTACGTGAACTACACGTTCGCGATCGTCTTCGACTACCGCGAGGACGACATCTACTGGTGCACGGCCGACGTCGGCTGGGTGACCGGGCACAGCTACATCGTCTACGGCCCGCTGTCGAACGGCGCGACCAGCCTGATGTTCGAGGGCGTTCCGAATTACCCGGACACCTCGCGCTTCTGGCGCGTGGTGGACAAGCACCAGGTCACCATCTTTTACACCGCGCCGACTGCGATCCGCGCGCTGATGCGCGACGGCGACGCGCCGGTGAAGGCCGCGAGCCGCAAGAGCCTGCGCCTCCTCGGCTCGGTCGGCGAGCCGATCAACCCGGAGGCCTGGGCCTGGTACCACCGCGTGGTCGGCGACGGGCGCTGCCCGATCGTGGATACCTGGTGGCAGACCGAGACCGGCGGCATCCTGATCTCGCCGCTGCCAGGCGCCACTGACGCTGAAAGCGGGCTCGGCAACGCTGCCGCTGCCCGGCGTGCGCCCGGCACTCGTGGACGGCGAGGGCCGGGCACTCGAGGGCGCGACCGAGGGCAACCTCGTGCTGGAGGACAGCTGGCCAGGGCAGATGCGCACCGTCTACGGCGACCACCAGCGCTTCATCGACACCTACTTCAAGGCCTTCCGCGGCAAGTACTTCACCGGCGACGGCGCGCGCCGCGACGAGGACGGCTACTGGTGGATCACCGGCCGCGTGGACGACGTGATGAACATCGCGGGCCACCGCATCGGCACCGCCGAGGTCGAGAGCGCGCTCGTCGCGCACGCGAAGGTCGCCGAGGCGGCAGTCGTCGGCTGCCCGCACGAGGTGAAGGGCCAGGGGATCTACGCTTACGTGACTCTGAAGAGCGGCGAGACGCCGTCGGAAGCGCTGCGCGCCGAGCTGACGCAGTGGGTGCGCAAGGAGATCGGCCCGATCGCGACGCCCGACTTCATCCAGTGGGCGCCGGGCCTGCCCAAGACGCGCTCCGGCAAGATCATGCGCCGGATCCTGCGCAAGATCGCCGCGAGCGAGCACGACCAGCTCGGCGACACCTCCACGCTCGCCGATCCCGCCGTCGTCACCGACCTGGTCGCGAACCGCCGGCAGCCCGGCGCGTGACGCGGCTCGCCGCCGCGGCGATCACACTCGCGCTCTCGACCGCGGCCGGCGCCACCGAGCGGTTGTCGATCGGGACCTGGAACCTCGAGTGGATGATGACGCCCGCCGTCTTCGATGCCCTGGCACCGTCCTGCTTCGGGCGCGATGCGCGGCCGGGCGGCAGCGAGCGCGCGATCCCCTGCGACCTCGTGCCCAAGGGGCGCTGGAGCGAGGCGGACCTGGCTCGGCTGCGTGGCTTCGCGGCGACCCTGCCCGCGGACGTCATCGCGCTGCAGGAAATCGACGGCGAGGACGTCGCGCGCGAGATCTTCCCGGCGCATTCGTTCTGTTTCACGAAGCGCCGGCAGGTGCAGAACGTCGGGTTCGCCATTCGCAAGGGGCTCAAGTACCGCTGCAACCGCGACTATCGCGCGCTCGGGCTGCCGGGCAACGACGTGCGCTGGGGTGCGGATGTCACGATCGAGCCCGGCACGCCACGCGAGTTCCGGCTGCTCGCCGTGCACCTGAAGGCCTCCTGCAACCGCGACCCGCTGACCGACAGCCGCGGCGACTGCAGGACCCTCCAGCGGCAGGTGCCGGTGCTCGAGGACTGGATCGACCGCCGGGCGCGCGCTGGCGAGGCTTTCGGCGTCGTCGGCGACTTCAACCGCCGGTTCGACCGGGAACGGTCCGCGGCGCGCGACGAGGCGGGCGCGATCGTCGCGATCTGGCCGGAGATCGACGACGGCGACCCGGCGGGCGCAGACCTCGTCAACCCGGGCGTCGAGCACGGGGCCATCGGCTGCAACAATGGCCACGGCGAGCGCATGCCGATCGACTACATTATTCTCGGAGAGCGGCTGGCAGGCCGGCTGGTGCCGGGCTCGTTGCGGGTCTGGGACTATCCGGAGGGCGGCCGCTGGCCCGATCACTGCGTGATCTCGATCGAGCTCGACCGGGAGACCTGAGATGGCCTACGACAAGGACAACATCTTCGCCCGCATCGTGCGCGGCGAGATTCCCTGCCACAAGGTCTACGAGGACGCGGACACGCTCGCCTTCATGGACATCATGCCGCAGGCGGAGGGCCACACCCTGGTCGTGCCGAAGGCGGCAGGCGAAGACATCTTCACGACGCCTCCCGAGTCGCTGGCCGCCGCGATCCGCACCACGCAGAAGGTTGCGCGGGCGATCAAGAAGGCGTTTTCGCCGCCGGGCATCATGGTCGCGCAGCTGAACGGGCCCGCCGCGGGCCAGAGCGTGTTTCACCTGCACTTCCACGTGATCCCGCGCTACACGGGCAAGGATCTCGGCATCCACGCGGCGGAACCCGCCGATCCCGCGGCGCTCGCCGCGCACGCGGCGCGCATCCGCGCGGCGCTCTGAGGGCCTCCATGGCCGCGAACGACAATGCGCTGTTCTACCAGCGGCTGCTGGGCGCTGCCGGGCTCGCGATCATCGCGTACCTGGTGTTCCTGATCGTCGAGCCCTTCCTCGGCCCGATCGCCTGGGCGCTGTTCCTCGGCTTCCTGCTGCAGCCGGCGCAGGCGAGCCTCGCCCGCCTGCTGCGCGGACGGGAGTCGGCCTCTGCGTTCACGCTGACGATGCTGGTGCTGTTCCTCTTCCTCGGCCCGCTGACCGCGCTTGCGATCGCCTTTGCACGGCAGGCGGCTGAGCTCGCGGGCAAGCTGCAGGACTGGCTGGCAGGACGGCAGAACACAACGCTTGCCGACCTGGACCAGGTACCGGTGATCGGGCCCACGCTGCAGTGGCTCGACACCAATCTCCATATCAGCACGGCCCACGTGCAGACCTGGCTGGTCGAGGGCAGCAAGACCTTGTTCCAGGAGCTCGCGAGCTACGGCGGCATCGCCTTCCTGGGCGCGGTCGGCACCGTGCTCGCTTTCACCGTGATGCTGTTCATCCTGTTCTTCATCATCCGCGACGGGCGCGCCATCGCGCGGCTCGGCTCGACCGTCGTGCCGCTGCCGTCAGACCGGCGCGAGGCCCTGGCGCAGCGGCTCGCATCCGTGACGCGGGCGGTGGTCCGCGGAACGGTGCTGACGTCCATCGTGCAGGGTCTGCTGCTCGGGATCGGCTTCGCGCTTACCGGCATGCCGGCGCCGGTGGTGTTCGGCGTGCTGGCAGCGGTCCTGTCCGTCGTCCCGTTCGGCGGCACGGCGCTGGTCTGGGTGCCTGCGCTCGCCATGCTGCTGATTCAGGGCCGTCTGGGTCAGGCCGCGGGCGTCCTCGTCGTCGGCGTCATGGTCAGCAGCGTGGACAACTTCCTGAAGCCCATCCTGATCTCCGGCCGTTCGCCGCTCCCGACCCTGGCCGTCTTCATCGGCGTGCTGGGCGGTCTCGCTGCTTTCGGGCTGATCGGCCTGTTCGTCGGCCCGGTCATCATGGCGCTGGTGCTCGCCCTGCTCGAATTCGCTCGAGACAAGCGCCCCTAAAAGGGGACGCTCACCTTTTCCCGGCTCTAAGCGTCCCCTTTTCGTAAAAGGTGAGCGTCCCCTTTTTCTGTAGAATCCGCCCTCCCATGTCGTCCCAGGATCTCCTCCAGTCGCTGAACGAGGAGCAGCGCGCCGCCGTCACCGCGCCGCTCGGGCCGGTGCTGGTGCTTGCCGGAGCCGGCAGCGGCAAGACGCGCGTGCTCACGCATCGCGCGGCCTGGCTGATCCTCGAGCACGGCGTGTCCCCGCACGGCCTGATGGCGGTCACCTTCACCAACAAGGCCGCCGCCGAGATGCGCGGGCGCATCGAGACGCTGCTCAACCTGCCCGCCGACGCGCTCTGGATCGGGACCTTCCACGGCCTGTCGCACCGCATGTTGCGCCGCCACTGGCGCGAGGCGCGCCTGCCGCAGTCGTTCCAGATCCTCGACCAGGACGACCAGGAGCGCCTGGTACGCAGGATCATCCGCGACCAGAAGCTCGACGAGCAGCGCTGGGTACCGCGCGAGGTGCAGGGCTTCATCAATGCCAACAAGGACGAGGGCACGGCGCTCGAAGAACCTCGCCGATCGCAACGACCCGACGCGCAAGCAGCTGATCCACCTGTACAAGCTCTACGAGGAACGCTGCGAAGCGGCGGGTGTCGTGGATTTCGCGGAGCTGCTGCTCAGGAGCTTCGAGCTGCTGCGCGACGTGCCGGAGCTCGGCGACTACTACCGCGAACGGTTCCGGCACGTGCTCGTCGACGAGTTCCAGGACACGAACGGCATCCAGTACGACTGGCTCCGGCAGCTGGTCGGCAAGACCGGCGCGCCGTTCGTCGTCGGCGACGACGACCAGTCGGTGTACCGGTGGAGAGGCGCGAAAGTCGAGAACATGCAGCACTTCCGCCGCGAGTTCGGCGCAACGGTCTACAAGCTCGAGCAGAACTATCGCTCGACGGCCGTCATCCTCGCTGCGGCGAACGCGGTGATCGCGAAGAACACCGACCGGATGGGCAAGGAGCTCTGGACCGCGGTCAAGGGCGGCGACCCGATCCGCGTTTACGCCGCGTTCAACGAGCGCGACGAGGCGGATTTCGTCATCGACCGCATCCGCGAGCACCAGCGCCGCGGCCTGCCGCTGGCCGCCGCCGCGGTGCTGTACCGCAGCAACGCCCAGTCACGCGCCTTCGAGGAGGCGCTCATGGCCGCGCGCATCCCGTACCGCGTGTACGGGGGCCTGCGGTTCTTCGAGCGCGCGGAGATCAAGGACGCGCTCAGCTACCTGCGCCTCACCCAGTCCCGCGACGACGACATCGCCTTCGAGCGCGTCGTCAACCTGCCCGCGCGCGGCATCGGCGGCGCGACGCTCGAGCTGCTGCGCAATGACGCGCGCGACAACGCACGCAGCCTCTGGCGCGCGGGCCGGGAGCTCGAGTCCGCCCTGCCCGCCCGCGCGGCCGGCGCGCTGCGCGGCTTCTTCACGCTGATCGACCGGCTCGCCGTCGAGATCGCAGAGCTGCCGCTGCACGAGCAGGTCAGGCACGTCATCCAGCACTCGGGGCTGCGCGACCACCACGCCAAGGAGAAGGACACCAAGGGCGAGGCGCGCGTCGAGAACCTCGACGAGCTCGTCAACGCCGCCGAAGCCTTCGCCCCGGACAGGGACGACGGGCTCTCGCCGCTCGGCTCCTTCCTCGCGCACGCGACGCTCGAGTCCGGCGAGACCCAGGCCGCGACCGGCCTCGATTGCGTGCAGCTCATGACCCTGCACGCAGCCAAGGGCCTCGAGTTCCCGACCGTGTTCGTGGTCGGGCTGGAGGAAGGCCTGTTCCCCTCGGAGCACTCGGCCTTCGACGCCGACCGTCTGCCGGAGGAGCGCCGGCTCTGCTACGTCGGCCTCACGCGCGCGATGCAGCGGCTCTACCTGACGCACGCCGAGAGCCGGCGCATCTTCGGGCGCACCTCGTACCGCGACCCTTCGCGATTCCTGTCGGAGCTGCCGAGCGAAGCGGTCGAGGACGTCCGCCCGCGCATCTCGGTGAGCCGGCCGCTGTATGCCTCCGAGCGTATCGGCCTTCGCCGCCCCGGAGCCGGCGATTCGCCGCGCCGCCGCTCGCGCGCGATGCCCGTGCCGGGCGAAGACCTGCCGATGCGGCTCGGCGCGCGCGTGCGGCACGCGAAGTTCGGCGAGGGCACGATCCTGCGCTTCGAGGGCCAGGGCGAGTGCGCGCCAGGTCCACGTCAACTTCGAAAGCGCCGGGCGCAAGATCCTGATGTACGAGCTTGCGCGCCTCGAGCAGATCTCTGAGTGACGCGGCCGTGCGCAGTCACGCCGGCCGCTGCACGCGGGCGACGCGCCTCCGCGCCGGCCACGCGCGAGGTGGCGGGGTCCTCGCGAGCGAACGCGTAAAGTTCCGGCCGCGTTCGCGAGCGAGGAACCCCGCCGGATCCCGCGCGTGGCGCGGTAGGGGATGCCGGTGCGCTAGAATCCGCGCCGCGACCGGGAGAACGCGTGAAAATCATCATTCTGGGAGCGGGCCAGGTCGGCAGCACCGCCGCGCAGCAGCTCGCGCGCGAGCAGGCGAACGACGTCACCGTCGTCGACACCCGCGACGAGGTCCTGCGCGACCTGCAGGACCGCCTCGACATCAGCACCGTCTCCGGCAACGCCGCCCATCCCTCGACGCTGCTCGCCGCCGGCAGCAAGGGCGCCGACCTCCTCGTCGCGCTGACCTCGAGCGACGAGGTCAACATGATCGCCTGCCAGATCGCCTGGACGCTGTTCCGCACGCCCACCAAGATCGCCCGCATCCGCTCCGGCGACTACTACGGGCGCCCGGAGCTGTTCGGCGAGAACGCGATTCCCGTCGACCTCGCGATCAGCCCGGAACAGCTCGTCACCGACTACGTCGAGCGCCTGATCCGCTACCCGGGCGCGCTGCAGGTGCTCGAGTTCGCCGAGGGGCGCGTGCTGCTGGTCGGCATGCGCGCGCTGAAGGGCGGCAAGCTCGTCGGCCACCAGCTCCAGGCGCTGCGCGACGCACATCCCGAACACCGAAGTGCGCGTCGCGGCGATCTACCGCGGCGGCCGCAGCATCCTGCCCGAGGGCGACACCACGATCGAGGAGCACGACGAGGTCTTCTTCGTCGCCGCGCGCGAGGACATGCGCCTCGTCATGAAGGAGTTCTCGAGCGAGGAGGCAAGCGTGCGCCGCGTCGTGATCGCCGGCGCCGGCAACATCGGCTTCCGCCTCGCGCACGCGCTCGAGGACCGGCTGCGGGTCAAGCTGATCGAGCGCAACCCCGACACCTCGCGGCGCGCGGCCGAGCGGCTGCGCAACACGCTCGTGCTCACCGGCAACGCGGCCGACGAGGACCTGCTGCTCGAGGAGAACATCGACGACGCCGACGTGTTCGTCGCCGTCACCAACGCCGAGGAGGCCAACATCCTCTCCGCCATGCTCGCCAAGAAGCTCGGCGCGCGGCGGGTGATGGCGCTGATCAACAAGCCGTCCTACGCGGAGCTGATGGAGGGCGGCCCGATCGACATCGCGATCTCGCCGCAGACCATCACGATCGGCGCGCTGCTCGAGCACGTGCGGCGCGGCGACGTCGTCCGCGTGCACTCGCTGCGCCGCGGCGCCGCCGAGGCGATGGAGGCGATCGTCCATGCGGACGGTCGCAGCTCGCCGATCGCCGGCAAGCGCATCGAGGAGATCGACCTGCCGGAGGGCACGACGATCGGCGCGGTCGTGCGCGGCAGCGCAGGTGATCATGGCGCATCACGACACGGTCATCGAGGCGGAGGACCACGTGATCCTGTTCCTGACCGACCGCCGTCACGTGGAGGACGTCGGCCGGCTGTTCCAGGCCGGCACCCGCGCATGAACCTCGCGATGGTGCAGCGGATCCTCGGCCTCATGCTGATGATCTTCAGCCTGCACGATGCTGCCGCCGATCGGGGTGTCGTTCCTCGTACGGCGACGGTCACTGGCACGCCGTTCGCGGCCTCGGTCGTCGATCATCGCCGCCGCCGGCTTGCCTGCTGTGGCTGCCCGCGCGCGACGTGCGCGCGCGACCTCCGGCTGCGCGACGGCTTCCTGATCGTCGTCCGTGTTCTGGATGTTCCTTGGCCTCGCCGGCGCGACGCCGCTGTTCCTGAGCGACGTGCCCGACCTCTCGTTCACCGACGCGGTGTTCGAGGCCGTCTCCGGGTTCACGACCACCGGCGCGACGGTCATCGTCGGCCTCGACTTCCTGCCGAAGTCGATCCTCTACTACCGCCAGCAGATCCAGTGGTTCGGCGGCATGGGCATCATCGTGCTCGCCGTCGCGATCCTCCCGATCCTCGGCATCGGCGGCATGTCGCTCTACAAGGCCGAGACGCCCGGGCCGATGAAGGACCAGAAGCTGACGCCGCGCATCACCCAGACGGCGAAGGCGCTCTGGGCCATCTACCTTTCGCTGACCGCCGCCTGCGTCGCGGCGTACTGGCTCGCGGGCATGAACCTGTTCGACGCCGTCGCGCACGCCTTCAGCACGGTGTCGACCGCCGGGCTTCTCGCCCTACGACGCGAGCCTCGCGCACTTCGACAGTGTCGGCGATCGACGTCATCGCGACGCGTGTTCATGTTCCTCGGCGGCGCGAGCTTCGCGCTGCACTTCTCGGTGCTGAAGCGGCGCGACCTGCGGCCGGCTACTGGCGCGACACCGAGTTCAAGGCCTATTTCTGCTGACAGCCGTCGTCACGGCTTTCGCCACGCCTCTACCTCTACGTCATGAGCGAGTTCCGACACGCTCGTCGAGCTCGCCTGCGGCATGCCGCCTTCCAGGTCGTCTCGATGCAGACCACGCACGGGCTGCTGACCGAGGGCTTCGCGCACTGGCCGGGCGCGCTACCGGCGCTGCTCGTGCTGCTCGCGTTCGTCGGTGGCTGCGCCGGCTCGACCACCGGCGGCATGAAGGTCATCCGCTGGCTGATCGTCTTCCGGCAGGGCGTCTGCCGAGCTCAAGCAGCCTGGTGCACCCGAGCGCGGAGATGCCCGGTCAAGCTCGCCGGCCGGCCGGTGCCGCAGCGGATCATCCTGGGCGTCGGCGGCTACTTCGCGATGTACCTGATCGTGTTCGCCGTGCTGATGCTGCTCCTGATGATGTTCGACATGGACCAGGTGACCGCCTGGTCCGCGGTCGCCGCGTCGCTCAACAACGTCGGCCCCGGCCTCGCCGAGGTGACCATGACCTTCCAGGACGTCTCGGACTCCGCCAAGTGGGTCTGCGCGCATCGCCATGCTGATCGGGCGCCTCGAGATCTTCGCGCTCCTGCTGCTGCTGACCCCGGCTTTCTGGGAGCGCTGAATGGTGCTGCGCCGCAACCTCGAACTGATGCTGGAGCGCGGCCAGGACTCGCCGCTGCTGCGCTTCGCGCTCGGCCAGGAATGCCTCAAGACCGGCGACCTCGTGACGGCGATCGACCACCTGCGCCAGGCGGTGGACCAGAACCCGCGCTACTCGGCGGCCTGGAAGGCGCTCGGCGAGGCGCACGCGCGCGCCGGCAGCGCCGAGCGCGCCGCGGACGTGTACGAGCGCGGCATCGACGCCGCACGCGAGGCCGGCGACATCCAGGCCGCGAAGGAGATGGAAGTGTTCCTGAAACGGCTGCGCAAGCCGCGCCAGGGGACCTGATGCCGGCGCTGCGCCTCGCCCTTCCGGGAGATGCGCCGTCGCTCGCCATGCTCGCGGAGCGCACGTTCCGCGACGCCTTCGGCGCGCGCAATTCGCCCGAGAACATGGACCTGCACTGCGCAAGATGCTTCGGTCCCGACATCCAGCTGCGCGAAATCGGCGAGCGGGGCCTCGTGACGACGCTCGCCGACGAAGCGGGCCGCCTGGTCGGGTTTCTCGCAGCTGCGCCTGGCGCGGCCTTCGCCCGCCGTCACGGCGCGACAGCCCGCGGAACTCAACCGGATCTACGTGATCGGCCGAGTGGCAGGGCCGCGGTGTCGCGCGTGCGCTCATGGAGCGGGCCCTCGCGGACGCCGCGCGGGCCGGTTGCGACCGTCTCTGGCTCGGCGTCTGGGAGCACAACCCGAAGGCGATGGCGTTCTACAAGAAGTTCGGCTTCGAGGTCGTGGGCACGCAGGCCTTCATGCTCGGCAACGAGCGGCAGCGCGACCTCGTCATGTCGGTCGGCCGTCGGGTAGACCCATGTACGAATCGAGCGCGGCAGCCGCTCCTCGCCCGCCGATTTCCTGCGCCGGCGACTCGGTCGCACCTCGCCGCGGCGCTCGTCCTGATCGTGGGCTCGATCGCGATCGGCATGGCCGGCTACATGCACTTCGAGGCGCTCTCCGCGCTCGACGCATTCCTCGAGGCATCGATGCTGCTCGGCGGCATGGGCCCGCTGCACGCGCCGAAGACGGACGCCGGCAAGCTGTTCGCCGCCTTCTTCGCGCTCTACGCCGGTCTCGTCTTCATTGCGACGGCCGCGCTCGTCGCTCGCGCCCGTGGTCCATCGCGTGCTGCACCGCTTTCACCTCGACAAGGACTGAGGCGGCGCCGCGCATGATCGGGCTGCTGCAGCGGGTCGACGGCGCGTCCGTCGAGGTCGACGGCCGCGAGATCGCGCGCATCGGCAAGGGCCTGCTCGTGCTGGTCGGCGTCGAGCGCGGCGACGACGAGGCAAGTCGCCGATCGCCTGCTCGAGCGGCTCGCGACCTACCGCGTGTTCGCCGACGCCGAGGGCCGCATGAATCTGTCCGCTGTCGGACGCCGGCGGCGGCCTGCTGCTCGTCCCGCAGTTCACGCTCGCGGCCGACACGGCCAAGGGCCTGCGGCCCGGATTCAGCCGGGCGGCGCCGCCGGCCGAGGCCGAGCGGCTGTTCGGATATATGGCAAAGCGCGCCGAAAAGCGCCTCTCCGGGCGCGCAATCCGGCCGATTCGGCGCCCATATGCGGGTGTCGCTCATCAACGACGGTCCGGTGACGTTCTGGATCCGCGTACCGCCGCACGAAGCCCCGGAGTGATTGGCGTATCATGACTCTTCACGCCCCCGACTGGGCGGGCCGGAGTCATCGACATGGGAATCGGTTTTCGCGAACTGCTGATCATCCTCGCGATCGCGCTGCTCATCTTCGGCGCGAAGAAGCTGCGCAACATCGGCTCCGACCTCGGCGCCGCGGTGAAGGGCTTCAAGAAGTCCATGAACGAGGGCGACGAGGAAGAATCCGGCAAGAAGCTGGCCCAGGACGGCCGCCCGGACGCGGACTTCAGTTCCGGCAAGGGTGACCGCGACAGCGCCGACTCCTCGAAGCAAGCGTAAGGGTCCGATGTTCGAGGTCGGTTTCACCGAGATCATCCTGATCCTCGGCATCGCGCTGTTGGTGCTGGGCCCCGAGAAACTTCCCAAGCTCGCGAACCAGGTCGGCCGCTGGGCCGGGCGCGCCCGCTCGATGGCGCGCCAGCTGCGCCAGCAGCTCGACGAGGAAGTCGAGATCATCGGCAAGGACGACTTCGGCCCGGCAGTACGCCGCCCGCCGGGCAGGCCTGCAGGGGCACGCCTTCCGCGGGCACCGCCGCCGCCGGCGACCGCGCGCGCCTGCAGCACCTGCCGCACCCGCCGCCGAAGATCGCCAGGACCCGCCGCCCGCGTCATGAGCGACGCGGGCGAAGAGACGCTGACCGAGAGCACGCTGCTCTCCCACCTGCTGGAGCTGCGCGACCGCCTGCTGCGCGCGCTGATCGCGACCTTCGTGATCGCGATCCCCTGCCTGTACTTCGCGAACGACATCTTCACCTGGCTCTCGGAGCCGCTGCGGGCGCAGCTGCCGGAGGGCGCGCAGCTGATCGCGACCTCGGTCGTCGCGCCGTTCATGACGCCGTTCAAGCTGGCGCTGCTCGCGGCGGTCTTCTTCGCGATGCCGGTGATCCTCTACCAGGTCTGGGCCTTCATCGCGCCCGGGCTCTATCGCCACGAGCGGCGCTTCGCGCTGCCGCTGTTCGTCTCGAGCGTGATCCTGTTCTACGCCGGCGCCGCCTTCGCGTACTTCGTCGTGTTCCCGGTCGATCTTCAGCTTCTTCGTCAACACCACGCCCGTGGGCGTCGTGATGCTGACCGACATCACGCAGTACCTGGACTTCGCGGTGCTGCTGTTCTTCGCATTCGGGCTCGCGTTCGAGATTCCCGTCGCCACCGTGCTGCTGGTGCGCACCGGGCTCGTGAAGCGCGAGACGCTCGCGAAGAATCGCGGCTACGTCCTGCTCGCGATCTTCATCATCGCGGCCTTCCTGACGCCGCCCGATCCGGTGTCGCAGACGCTGATGGCGCTGCCGATGTACGCGCTCTACGAAGCTGGGCCTCGCTCATGTCGCGACTGCTGGTGCGCGCAAAGGCGCCGGACACGGAGCACGATCCCGCTTGATGTTGCACCGCAATATGGCGGAGACTCGCGCGACTCCAGCCAGAGTGCGGAACGCATGAGCCAGGACCTGAACATCCCGCAGGGCACTTTCCTCGGCCACCCGAAGGGCCTCTATCTCCTGTTCGCCACGGAGATGTGGGAGCGCTTCAGCTTCTACGGCATGCGCGCGCTGCTCGTGCTGTACGCCGCCGCCGCGACGCACGCGGTCAATCCGGGCCTCGGCTGGGCGGACGCGCAGGCGCTGAAGCTCTACGGCTGGTACCTGGGGCTCGTCTACGGCACCGCGATATTCGGCGGCTGGATCGCCGACAACTGGCTCGGCCAGCGCAAGGCGGTGATCTTCGGCGGCCTGGTGATGGCCGCCGGGCAATTCATGCTCGCCGCGCCGCTCGACACACTGGGCACCTCAGGTGCCTTTTCTTTGCCGCTGCTCGGCATCGCCTTTCCGGAAACGCCGACCAGCTTCTACCTCGGCCTCGTGCTCATGTGCGTCGGCAACGGCTTCTTCAAGCCGAACATCTCGACGATGGTCGGCGACCTCTACCCGCAGGGCGACGCGCGCCGCGACGGCGCCTTCGTCATCTTCTACATGGGCATCAACGTCGGCGCCTTCCTCGCGCCGCTCGTCTGCTCGACGCTCGGCGAGGATCCGGCCTACGGCTGGCGCGCCGGGCTTCTTCGCCGCGGGCATCGGCATGCTGCTCTCGGTGATCATCCAGCTCGCCTTCGCGCAGCGCTACATCGGCGACGTCGGTCGCGTGCCGGCGGCGAAGCGCTCGCTCGCGATGGCGGGCGGCGTCAAGCAGCCGCTCACCCAGGTCGAGCGCGACCGCCTGCGCGTGATCTTCGTGATCTTCACCTTCGTCGTGATCTTCTGGGCGACCTTCGAGCAGGCCGGCGGCCTCATGAACCTGTTCGCCGACAAGTACACCAATCGCGAGATGGGATCCTTCCTGGTGCCGACCGGCTGGTTCCAGTCGCTGAACCCGCTGTTCATCGTGCTGCTTGGCGTCCCGTTCTCCATGCTCTGGACCCGGCTCGGCGCGAAGAGGCAGGAATCCCGCGACGCCGGTCAAGATGTACCTCGGTCTCGCGCAGGTCGCGCTCGGCTTCGTCTGCCTGGTGATCGCCGTGTTCGAGATGCAGGCTTCCGGGGACATGAAGTCCAGCATGATCTGGCTGGTACTCGCCTACTTCTTCCACACCACGGGCGAGCTGTGCATCAGCCCGGTCGGCCTCTCGATGATCACCAAGCTCGCGCCGCTTCGGCTCGCCTCGCTGATGATGGGCGTCTGGTTCCTCGTGAATCTGTTCGGCAACACGCTCGCCGGCTACATCGGCGCGTTCACCGAGAACATGGGCCAGTACCCGTGGATGGTGAGCCTCGCGGGCGATTTCGACGTGCGGCCCGAGCACGCGGGCCTGCTCGGCGTGTTCGGCGGCCTCGCGGTCGTGCTGCTGGTTTTCAGCCTCGTCCTCTGGGCCATCTCGGGCCGCATCGTCTCCTGGATGCACGGCGCCGAGAAGACGACGAAATGAGGAGCGGCGCGCGACTCATCGTATTGCCGGCCTGCCTGGCGGCGCTCCTAGCCGCCTGCGGCGGCGCCAGGGAGCCCGCGGAGACGGCCGACGAGTTCGCCGACCGCGTCAACAGCGAGTTGTACCAGGCCGACCTGGAATCCGGCTATGCCGGTTGGGTGCAGAGCACCTACATCACGCCCGATACCGAGGCGCTGGCGGCGAAGGCCGACGAGCGCGAGAAGGCGGTCTACGCCCGACTCATCGGGGAATCGAAGGCGTTTGCGGGAAAGGACATCTCGGAGAACGCCGCGCGCACGATCAGCCTCTTGAAGTTGAGCCAGTCCGCGCCTGCGCCCGACGATCCCGCGAAGCGCTCGGAGCTGTCGAACATCGAGACCCGCATGGTCTCCGTCTACAGCGCCGGCAAGCACTGCCCGCAGGGCCCGGAGAGCTGCCAGAACTTCGAGCAGCTCGCCGCGACGATGGCGAAGAGCCGCGACCCCGCCGAGCTCCTCGACACCTGGACCGGCTGGCACGCGATCGCGAAGCCGATCCGCAAGGACTACCAGCGCTTCGTCGAGCTGGCGAACGAAGGCGCAGTGGGCCTCGGCTACGCGAACCTCGGCGAGCTGTGGCGCGCCGGTTACGACATGAGCCCGGCCGAGTTCGACGCCGAAGCCGAACGCCTGTGGACGCAGGTGAAGCCCCTCTATGTCGGCCTGCACTGCTACGCGCGCGGCCGGTTGCAGAAGAAGTACGGTACCGAGCTCGTGCCCGACGGCAAGCCGGTGCCAGCCCACCTGTTCGGCAACATGTGGGCGCAGCAGTGGAACAACATCTACGACCTGCTCGAGCCCTATCCCGGCGTCTCGCAGCTCGATGTCACCGCCGAGCTGAAGCGCCAGGGCTACGACGCCGTGCGCATGACCAAGTCGGCCGAGTCGTTCTACACCTCGCTCGGCTTCCCGGAACTGCCGCAGAGCTTCTGGGAACGCTCGATGCTGACGCGCCCGCGCGATCGCGAGGTGGACTGCTACGCGAGCGCCTGGAACATGGACGGCAAGGGCGACGTGCGCATCAAGCAGTGCATCGGCCCGACCGAAGAAGACCTGTACACGACCTACCACGAGCTCGGGCACATCTATTACAGCCTGAGCTTCATGGGGCAGCCGTACCTGTACCAGACGAGCGCGCATGACGGCTTCCACGAAGCGATCGGCGACACGATCAACCTGTCGATGACCGAGGGCTACCTCGCGGGCGTCGGCCTGCTCCCCGAAGGTGCGAAGTCAAGCCGCGAGGCGCTCATCAACCGGCAGATGAAGGTCGCAGCCGACAAGATCGCCTTCCTGCCGTTCGGCAAGCTGGTGGACCAGTGGCGCTGGGGCGTTTTCTCGGGCGCCATCGAGCCTGCGAAATACAACGAGGCCTGGTGGGAACTGCGCCGCAAGTACCAGGGCATCGACGCGCCCGTGCCGCGCAGCGAAGACGACTTCGACCCGGGCGCCAAGTACCACGTGCCGGGCAACACGCCGTACACGCGCTACTTCCTGTCGTTCGTGCTGCAGTTCCAGTTCCACCGCGCGCTGTGCGAAAAGGCGGGCTTCACCGGGCCGTTGTACGAATGCTCGATCTACGGCAACACGGACGCCGGCCGCGCCTACCAGGAAATGCTCGCGCTCGGCCGCAGCAAGCCCTGGCAGGACGCGATGGAAAAGCTGACCGGACAGCGCGAGATGGACGCGTCCGCGATCCTCGAGTATTTCCAGCCGCTCATGCAGTGGCTCGACGAGCAGAATAGCGGCCGCGAGTGCGGCTGGACCTGACGATAACGAACTGACAACGGGGGATAGCCCATGAGTGCGCACGATCCCGGCGCAGCTGACCGTACGCGCCATCATCCTTTCGCTGATCCTCGCCATGCTGCTCGCCGCGGCGAATGCCTACCTCGGACTGTTCGCCGGTCTCACCGTCGCGACCGCGATTCCCGGCGGCGGTCGTCTCCATGGGCGTGCTGCGCCTGCTCGGGCGCTCGAACATCCTCGAGAACAACATCGTCGCAACCGGCGCCTCGGCGGCCTCGTCGATCGCGGCCGGCACGATCTTCACGATCCCGGCGCTGGTGATCATGGGCCACTGGGCGCGCTTCGATTACTGGTGGGTGCTGGCGATCGCCGGACTCGGCGGCCTGCTCGGCGTGCTGTTCTCGGTGCCGCTGCGCCGCACGCTGATCCTCGACCAGGGACTGCAGTTCCCCGAGGGCGTCGCGACCGCGGAAGTCCTGAAAGTCGGCGAGGACCCCGGCCACGGCCTGAAGTCGCTCTCGATCGCCGCCGCCACCGGCGCGCTGTTCAAGCTCGCGCTCTCGGGCCTGCGCGTGTCGCCGGAGTCGTTCGCGGTCGCGCGCTTCTTCGGCGAGCGCACCATCGGCTTCTTCGGCATCAACCTCTCGCCGGCGCTGCTCGGCGTCGGCTTCATCGTCGGCTTCAACATCGGCTGCCTGATGCTCTCCGGCGGCGCGCTGTCCTGGTGGATCTTCATCCCGATCTACAACACCTTCTTCATCGACACCAACCCCGAGCTCGCCGCCCGGCTGGTCGGGCTCCCGGCCGACGCCGCGGCCGGCCTGATCTGGGGCCAGCAGGTGCGCTACATCGGCGTCGGCGCGATGCTGATCGGCGGCCTCTGGTCGCTGTGGTCGCTGCGCAAGTCGCTGCTGTCCGGGATCCGCACCGGCATGTCGATGAAGGGCGGCGCTGCCGCCGATGTCCCGCACACCGAGCGCGACCTGCCGATGAAGGCGATCCTGGCCGGCATCGTGCTGTTCGTGCTGCCGCTGTTCGCGCTCTACCACGCGGTGGTCGGCAGCATCGGCATCGCGTTCGCGATGGCGGTGATCATGGTGATCGCCGGGTTCGTGTTCTCCTCGGTGAGCGGCTACATGGCGGGCCTGGTCGGCTCCTCGAACAACCCGGTCTCCGGCATCACGATCTCGACCATCCTGTTCGCCTCGCTGATCCTGGTCGCGATCCTCGGCAAGGGCTCCACCGTCGGTCCGGTCGCCGCGATCATGATCGGCGCCGTGATCTGCAGCGCCGCCGCGGTCGCGGGCGACAACCTGCAGGACCTGAAGGCCGGCCAGATCGTCGGCGCCACGCCGTGGCGCCAGCAGGTCATGCTCGGCATCGGCGCGATCGCCTGCGCGGCGGTCATGGCGCCGGTGCTCAACCTGCTGCTCGAGGCCTACGGCATCGGCACGCCCGCGCGCGAGGGCGTCAATGCCCTCGCCGCCCCGCAGGCGACGCTGATGGCGGCGGTCGCAAGCGGCATCTTCGGCAAGGGATTGCCGTGGGACATGGTCGCGATCGGCGCCGCGGTCGGCGCGATCGTGATCGCGCTCGACGAACACCTGAAGCGCAGCGGCAAGAGCTGGCGCGCGCCGGTGCTCGCGGTCGCGGTGGGCATCTACCTGCCGCTCGAGCTGTCGACGCCGATCTTCGCCGGCGGCCTGATCGCCGAGCTCGCGACGCGCTGGCACCAGCGCAGGAACCCGGGCAAGGATCCGGAGCTGCTCAAGCAGACGGGCCTGCTGTTCTCGGCAGGACTGATCGCGGGCGAGGCCATCGTCGGCGTGCTCATCGCGATCCCGATCGTCGCGAGCGGCGATGCGGACGTGCTCGCGGTCGCCGAGAACCTGCGGCCGGGCCAGTGGGCCGGTCTCGCGGCGCTCGCCGCTGGTCGGCTGGTGGATGTACTCGGTCGCCACGAAGAAGGCCAAGCGCTGATCGAAGCTTCCGCTCCCCGCGGCCGGATCGCCACTGCCCTCGCGATCGTCTACTTCGTCTGGGGCACGAGCTACATCGCCACCAAGGTGATGGTGACGGACCAGCCGCCGCTCTTCGCCGCGGGCCTGCGCTTCACGATCGCCGGCATCCTGCTGACTGCGTTCTCCTGCTTCCGTTACGGACGCCCGAACCTCGCGCGCCGGGAGCTGCGGCACATCCTGGTCATGGCCTTCCTCGCCGTGCTGTTCAGCAACGCCTGCCACGTGATCGCGATGCAGCACGTGCAGTCGAACACCGCCGCCTTGCTGAACGTCACGCCCGCGCTCTGGATCGCCTGGCTCGGCACCTTCGGCCCCAGGCGCCGGCCGCTCTCGGGCGCGCAGCAGGCGGGGCTCCTGGTCGGCCTCGCCGGCGTGCTCCTGATCCTCGCGCCGAAGGGCGGGTTCCACGCCGCCGGCATCGGCTGGCAACTCCTGATCCTGCTCGGCTGCCTCGCCTGGTCGCTCGGCACGATCTATCACCGCAACGCCGGCGTTGCGAATCCGCCGCTCATGTTCGTCGCGTTGCAGATGCTGGCGGGCGGCCTCGGGCTGCTCGCCGTCGCCCCGCTCGCCGGCGAATCGTTCGCGCTCGACTGGACGCCGCGAGCGATCGCCGCCTTCCTGTGGCTGACGCTCGCGAGCTCCTGCCTCGCCTATGCCGCCTATGCCTGGCTCACCGTGCACGCGACGCCGGTCGTGGTCGGTTCCTACGGCTATGTCTGCCCGGCCGTGGCGGCGATCGCCGGCTGGCTGCTGCTCGGCGAGACGCTGTCGTGGGTGCAGATCGCCGGCATGGCCGTGATCCTCGCCGGCATCGCACTCGTCACCGGCTATTGGCAGCCGTTGCCCCCGCCCCGGACGCCTGAACGGGAAGCGAACGCATGAAGAAAGTGCTGCTGCTCGCGGCGATCCTGGCCGTGGTCTGGTTCTTCAATCGCCAGCCCGCGGAAACTCCTGCCGAACATGCGGATTCCCCCACGGAGCGCAGCGCCGTCACCCGATGCGGGCACCGACGTCATCGGCGAGGCCTATGCGAACCGGGCGAGCGGCATCCAGGTGTCGGGCGAGGGTACGGTGTCCCGGATTCTCGACGACGACGAGGACGGCGGCCGCCATCAGCGCTTCATCCTGCGACTCGATTCGGGACAGACCCTGCTGGTCGCGCACAACATCGACCTCGCGCCACGCATCGACTCGCTCCAGGTCGGCGATTCGGTCGCGTTCAACGGCGTCTACGAATGGAACGACCGCGGCGGCGTTCTTCACTGGACCCACCACGACCCGCAAGGCGAACATGCAGCGGGCTGGCTCCGGCACCGGGACCGGACCTACCAATAGCGGGAGTCGGCCGGCCATGGGCAAGAAGCGACGGCAAGACCACGACCCGAGCAGGCGCCGGCTGCTCGGCCAGTCGCTTGCGCTCGCGGGCGGCGCGGCACTTCGCCGGACTGCCGCCTTTCGCACGCGGCACGGAAACCGCTTCGGCCATCTACCGACCCGCATCCCGCGCTCGACCGCCGGCTCTCGCGCATCGCCTTCGGCTGCTGCGCCGACCAGGACAAGGCCCAGCCGGTCTGGGACGGCGTGCTCGCCCGGCACAACGACCTCTTCATCTTCCTCGGCGACAACATCTACGCCGACACGCGCGACATGGCGGTGATGAAGGCCAAGTACGCGAAGCTCGCGGCCATCCCGGGCTTCGCAAAGCTCCGCGAAACGACGCCCCTCGTCGCAATGTGGGACGACCACGATTTCGGCGAGAACGACGCCGGCGGCGACTACCCGAACAAGGACGAATCGCGCCGGATCTTCCTCGATTTCTGGCGGGAGCCGGCCGGCTCGCCGCGGCGCGACCGCGACGGCGTCTACGCCTCCTACGTGTTCGGGCCGCCCGGCGAGCGCGTGCAGGTGATCCTGCCGGACCTGCGCTTCAACCGCACGGCCATGACGCCGATGGCGCTCCAGGGCGCCGAATACGAGGCCTGGGGGCGCAGGCAGGTCGCCGCCGGCCTGCCGCTGCCGGGCCCCTATGTTCGCAATCCCGACCACGCGGCGACCATGCTCGGCGAGCGGCAGTGGGCCTGGCTCGAGCGGCAGTTCGACGTGCCGGCGGATTTGCGCCTCTTCGGCTCGAGCGTGCAGGTGCTCGCCGACGCCACGGGCTGGGAGGCCTGGGCAAACTTCGCGCGCGACCAGGACCGGCTGTTCGACGTGATCCGCAGGAAGCGCGCGAACGGCGTGCTGTTCCTGTCGGGCGACATCCATTACGCGGAGCTCAGCAAGCTCGACGTCAACGTGCCCTACCCGCTCTGGGACCTGACCTCCAGCGGTCTCACGGAGGAATGGCGCGTCCCCACGCCGAACGCGAACCGCGCGAGCGAAGTCGTCGCCGACGCCAACTTCGGCTGGATCGACATCGACTGGCGCGGCGCGGCCACGACGCTCTCGCTCGGCATCACCGACGCGACCGGCCGTCCGCGCATGTCCTGGAACCTGCCGCTCGCCGAGCTCACCGTACGCGCATGAGCACCCGGCCGGTGCGCGCCGCGCTCTTCGACCTCGACGGCACGCTGGTCGACAGCGAGATCCACACGGACACGGCCATCCGCGTCGTCGGCGAGCGTCATGGCGTCGCGAACTTCGCACTGCCGCACATCGAGACGCGCGGCCGCACCTGGGCGTACGTCGCGGGCATCATGATTGCGCGCACCGGCATCGCCGTCGACGAGACGGCGCTCGCCGACCAGATGCTCGCCTACTGGACCAAGATCGCCGCGGACGTCAAGCCCGTGCCCGGCGCACCGCAAGCCCTGCGCGAAGCCGCGCAGCAGCTCCGGCTCGGCGTCGTCTCCTCGAGCCCGCGCGCCGTGATCGACAGCTTCCTCGGCAAGATCGGCATTGCCGACCTCATCGCGCCAGCCGCGCGCATCGGTGGCGACGCCGTGCGCGCCTCCAAGCCCGACCCGGATGGCTACCTGCAGGGCGCGCGCGCGCTCGGGGTCGTGCCCGCAGACTGCCTGGTCTTCGAAGACAGCCAGGCAGGCCTCCTGGCCGCGCGCGCCGCGGGCATGCGCTCGATGTTCATCCGCTGCTGCGCGACGGACATTCCCGGCAACACGGCACTCGCAACCGCGTCTTTCACCGACTACACGCGCCTGCCGTCGCACTTCTGGGCGCACATCGCCGCGGGTAACCTCGATGTCGCCGGCCAGGTGTACGCGTGAACGCCGGCGACCCGGAGCTGTTCCGCCGCTACCGCCTGCAGCTCTTCGTCGCGACCTGGCTCTCGTACTTCGGCTTCTACGTCGTGCGCAAGGTCTACGCCGTCGTGAAGCTGCCGCTCAAGGAGCACTTCGGCCTCGACGACCTGCAGATCGCCTGGCCGTGGACGATCTACCTCGTCACCTACATGCTCGGGCAGTTCCTCGCCGCCTGGCTCGGCCGGCGCATGGAGAGCCGGCGCATCCTCGCGATCGGCATGAGCGTGGCGGCCGTCGCGAATCTCGTGCTCGGCTACCTGGTGGACGCCGGGGTCGCGAGCGCGTTCCTGTGGATCTGCGTCACCATGGCCATCCTCGGCTTCGCGCAGGCGACCGGCTGGCCACACAACGTCGCGCTGTTCGCCAACTGGACACGCAAGTCCGAGCGCGGAACCCTGTTCGCCGTCTGGGGCACCTGCTACCAGTTCGGCGCCGTGTTCGGCAAGGGTCTCGCCGGCTTCCTGCTCGGCTGGCTCGGGCTCGCCTGGTCGTTCTACGGCTCGAGCCTCGTGCTGCTCGCGTTCACCGTCTACTTCGTGCTGCGCGCGCGCGAGCGGCCCGAGTCGGCCGGCCTCACGCTCCACGATGAGTCCGAGCCGGAGCCGGAACCTGCGAAGGCGAGCGGCGGTGCTGCGCGATCCGGGGCGCTGCCGCGCGCCTTCCTCATGTCCGTCGTGGCCATGGGCCTCATCTACTTCGGCTTCAAGTTCCTGCGCTACGCGCTCGACTCCTGGTCCGCGCTGATCCTGGGCGAGCACTTCGGGATGTCCGCGACCTTCGCCGCCTACTTCTCGACTGCCTTCGACTGGGTCGGCTTCCTCGGCGTGCTCGTCGCCGGCTACTGGTCCGACCGCCTCCCAGGCTCGCGCCGCACGCCAGTGATCTTCTGGATGACCTGCGGATGCTTCATTGCCGTGACCGCGATGTGGATGGTCGGACTCACGTCGCCCGTGTTGTTCGTCGCGCTGCTCGGGCTTATCGGCTTCATGGCCATGGGTCCGGATTCCCTGCTCGCCGGGCCAAGCGCCATGGACGCCGGCACCCGGCGGCAGGCCGCGGTTGCGGCCGGCGTGATCAACGGCCTTGGGTCGATCGGGCCGATCGTGCAGGAACCCGTCATCGGCTGGCTGAAGAAGACCCAGGGCCTCGATTCGGTGTTCTTGCTGCTGGTGGTCATCGTGTTCCTGACCACGGTCGCAACCGGCCTGCTCGCGCGGTTTGACCGCCGGCGCGGCGTCTAACGATCCGAGAAGCCGAGCTCGCGGTCGAGCCGCGCGACCAGCGCCCGGTTGCCGATGAGCGCGTCCACCTTGCCCGGCACCTTCGAGCGGGTGACGATCGCCACGCCACCCGCTGCCTCGAGGAGTGCCTGCGTCGGCCGTATATCCCAGGGATTGAGGGCGGGATCGAGCATCGCGCCCAGCGCGCCTTCGATCACGAGGCCGTGACCGAAGCAGTCGGTGTAGCCGCGCACGTAGCCATGTAATTCCGTCAGGCGCCGAAAGTCGCCCTCGCGCCCGGCCTCGCAGAACGCCGCCACGTCGCCGGTGGCAATAATCGCGTCCTCGAGCGCGACGGATTCCGGCAGGCGGACCAGTTCGCCGTTTCGTGTCGCGCCGAGGCCGGGCCCGCCGGCGTAGGTCACGCCGAGCATCGGCAGGTGGATCACGCCGAGCAGCGCCCTGCCGTCGGCCGTATCTTCGAGCCCGATCATCGGGCCGCAGAGCGGGATGCCGCGCACGAGGGAGCGGGTGCCGTCGATCGGGTCCACGGTCCAGCGCCAGCGCGTGCCCGCACCGGACAGGCCCTCCTCTTCGCCGAGCACGTCGAGTGCCCCGAAGGCCGCCGCGGCGAGGCGGGCGCGGATCACCGACTCCGCTTCGCGGTCGGCAAGCGTCACCGGGGAGCCGTCGTCTTTCCGTTCCAGCCCGAGCCGGTCGCTGCCGAAATAGCGGCGGATGACCGCCCCAGCCTCTTCGGCCGCCGCGACGGCCGTCGCCAGCAGCGACCTTAGTTGTTCTTCGGTCATGCGGCAGGATAAACCGTGAATTTGCTCATAGCTAATACACTTATAGTATAGTTAATTGCATATAAGCCCCACGTGCAGGTCCCGCGTTCATGAAACGGCCGGAACAGTCGGCGATCCAGTCCCTGCGCAGCGATCTCGCCCTGCAGATCGCGCGTCACGTCGGTCGAGGCGGGCAGACCCAGGCCACGATGGCGAAGCGCCTTGGCATTCCTCAGCCCACGATGAGCAAGATCATGCGCGGGCAGGTGGAGGCCGTGTCGCTCGAGCTGATGCTCAAGATTGCGATGCGCGCCGGTCTTTCCGTCCTGCTGCAGACCGGCGAACACCCGGCGGAAGCCGGGGCGTACGTCACCGGCGTCAACCCGCCAGGTCTCGCGCACAGCAAGTCCCGACTGGCCGAGCAGGCTCGCCAGGCGACCAGCGAGAGCTTTCGATCCCTGACGCCAGAGAAGCGCCTCGAAGCCCACTTGCGGCACAGCGAGCTGGTCACCGCCCTGCATCGCGCGGGAGCGGAAGCATCCGGCACTCGTTCCCGGAGCAGCCGGTGACCGCGACCGGCCCTGGCCAGTCGCTGCTTCTGCTCCTGGGAGTCGTTACGCTGCTCGATGCTGAGCGCATCGCGTACGCCGTCGTGGGCGCCCTCGCCGCTTCGGTGTACGGCACCGTTCGCGCCACGACCGACGCGGACGCGCTCGTTTCAATCCCGGCGTCCAGGCTCGCCGGCCTCGAGAAGAAACTGCGCCGGACGGGACTCACGGCTAAGCTCCATCGGGGCGATGCCGACGATCCGATTCCCGCCCTGCTCGCCATCGGCGATGAGTTCGGGAATCGCGTGGATCTTCTCGGCGGGCTCCGCGGCATCGATCCGGTGGCCTTCGAGCGCACCCTCGCCGTGCCGTTTTCCGGCAAGGTGTTGCGCATCATCGGGAGGGAGGACTTCATCGCGATGAAATGCTTCGCGGGCGGCCCGCAGGACATTGCGGATGCGCAGGAGGCGATCCATGCAGCGGACCGGCGGCTCGATCTCGACCTCCTGAGGCGAGTCACCCGCCGGTATGGGCGTCCGGCGGCTGATACGCTCGAGCGGCTGTTGGCAGGATCGACAAAATGACTTACGACCTGCTCATCATCGGCGGTGGCATCCATGGCGCCGGCATCGCGCGCGACGCCGCGGGCCGCGGGCTTTCCGTGCTGCTGCTCGAAAAGGACAGCCTCGGATCCCACACCTCTTCCGCCTCCTCGAAGCTCGTGCATGGCGGCCTGCGCTACCTCGAGTACTTCAAGCTGCGCCTGGTGCGGGAGTCGCTTTCCGAGCGGGAGAACCTGCTCGCCATCGCCCCGCACCTGGTCCGCCGCCAGCGCTTCGTGCTGCCCTACCGCAACCGTCTGCGGCCGGCCTGGGCAGTCCGACTTGGCCTCTTCCTCTACGACCAGCTTGGCCGCCAGAGCAGCCTCGAAGGCTCTTCCCGCATCCGCTTCGATGCATCGCCGTTTGGCGCGCCGCTAAACGGGAGCCAGCGTTCGGGGTTTGCCTATTCGGACTGCGCGGTGGACGACAGCCGGCTGGTGATCCTGAATGCAAAGGACGCGGCGGAGCGCGGCGCCGAGGTGCGCGTCGGCCAGAGTTTCCTCCACGCGGCGCGCGAAGGCGGCGTCTGGCACGCCCACGTGCACGACGCGGCAACCGGCAAGTCGCGTGCGGTGAACGCGCGCGCCATCGTCAACGCGGCCGGTCCCTGGGTCGGCGAGGTACTGACCGGCCGGCTCGGCACGCGCAGCCGGCACCCGGTCCGGCTCGTCAAGGGCAGCCACATCGTCGTGCCGCGTCTCTACGAGGGCGAGCAGGCGTATGCGCTGCAGCACAGCGACCGGCGGCTCGTGTTCGTGATCCCGTGGCTCGACGACTTCACGCTGATCGGGACGACCGACGTGCCCTGGCCGGGCGAGCCCGCGGCCGCCGGCATCGACGCCGCCGAGGTCGCGTATCTCTGCGAGATCGTGAACCGCAGCTTCCAGCGCAGGATCGCTCCCGCGGACGTCGTCTGGAGTTTCGCGGGCATCCGCGCCTTGCAGGACGACGGCGCCTCCCGTTCCTCGGCGGTGACCCGCGAGTACGCGCTCGAACTCGATGCGGCGGGTGGCGGGGCGCCGGTGCTGTCCGTCATCGGCGGCAAGATCACGACCTACCGCCGGCTCGCAGAACAGGCGCTCGAAGAGCTCGCGCCCTTCCTGCCGTCGATGCGCGGGTCGTGGACCTCCGGCGAGCCGCTGCCGGGCGGCGACATCCTGGGCGGCGACGTCGATTTCCTGGGTGCTGCGCTGCACCGGCTCTGGCCGTTCCTCGGCGAGGCCGATGCCCGCCGCATCGCGCGCGCGTACGGGACCCGCGCGCGCCGTTGGCTCGAGGGCGTGCGCACGCGCGCTGACCTCGGCCAGGACTTCGGCGGCGGCATGACGCAGCGCGAGGTGGACTACCTCGTGCGCGAGGAGTGGGCGCGCACGGCACACGACGTCTACTGGCTGCACTCGAAGACCGGCTTGCGCGCGACGCCCGCCGACCGCAGGCGGCTGGCCGACTATCTCGGTGCCTGGTGACCCGGCCCCGGCACGTCCTCGCCATTGACCAGGGCACGACCTCGACGCGCAGCATGATCTTCAACGACCGCGGCCACGCCGTGGCGCTCGCCCGGCGCGAGCACGCGCAGCACTACCCGGCCGCCGGCTGGGTGGAGCACGACGCGGAGGACATCTGGCGCGATGCGCTCGCAACGGCACGCGAGGCGCTCGCGCGCGCCGGCCTTGGCGCGCATGACATGGCCGCGATCGGAATCACGAACCAGCGCGAGACGACCGTCATCTGGGAGCGCGCCACCGGCAAGCCCATCCACCGCGCCATCGTCTGGCAGGACCGGCGTACCGCGGATGCCTGCACACGTCTCCAGAATGACGGTGCCGCGGATCTCGTGCGCCGGCGCACGGGGTTGCTGCTCGACCCCTATTTCTCCGGCACGAAGATCGCGTGGCTGCTCGACAACGTGCCGGGCGCGCGGGCGCGCGCGGAGCAAGGGGAGCTTGCCTTCGGCACGATGGACTGTTTCCTCCTGTGGCAGCTGACGGGCGGGCGGGTTCACGCCACCGACGTCACCAACGCCTCGCGCACGCTCCTCTTCGACATCCACCGCGGCGACTGGGACGGGGAGCTGCTGAACCTGCTCGGCGTGCCGCGCGCGCTGCTGCCCGAAATCCGTGACAGCAGCGGCGTGTTCGGCGCGACCGAATCGGCGCTTCTCGGCGGTTCGGTGCCGGTTGCCGGCATCGCTGGCGACCAGCAGGCCGCCTTGTTCGGCCAGGCTTGCTTCGAGCCCGGCATGGCGAAAGCGACTTACGGCACCGGGTGCTTCCTGCTGCTCAACACCGGGACGACGCCGGTCGAGTCGCGCAACAAGCTGCTGACGACGCCGGCCTGCCGCATCGCCGGCCGCACGACCTACGCGATGGAAGGCTCGATCTTCGTCGCCGGCGCCGCGGTCAAGTGGCTGCGCGACGGGCTCGGCGTCATCCGCGAAGCCGCCGAGACCGAGGCGCTCGCGCGGCAGGTCCCGGACCGCCACGGCGTCCATCTCGTGCCGGCGTTCGTGGGCCTCGGCGCTCCGCATTGGAAGCCGGAGGCGCGCGGGCTCATCTCGGGGCTCACATTCGATACGTCCGCAGCCCATCTTGCGCGCGCGGCGCTCGAGTCGGTCGCTTTCCAGACCGCACGACCTGGTCGCGACGATGGCGGCCGACGGCACGGCCCGCGCCACTTCGATCCGCGTGGACGGCGGCATGGCGGCCAACGACTGGTTCTGCCAGTTCCTCGCGGACGTGCTGGATGCGCGCGTCAGCGGCCGGTCGGGGTCGAGACCACGGCTCTCGGTGCCGCCTTGCTTGCCGGGCTCGCGACCGGGGTGTGGAAGACTCTCGACGAAGTCGCCGCCACCTGGGAATGCGGCGCGACTTTCCAGCCGACAATGGCTGAGGAACGCCGCAACGCGCTGCTCGCCGGCTGGCAGGTCGCGTTGCGCCGAGTCCTCCTGAACTGAAGCGGGTCTATCTCGCGCCGCGCTCGTCGCGCGGTGGCCAAGCGTGAGCGACATGAAGAAGATCGTCAGCAGGCAACAGGCGACCATGGTGATGAACACGCCGTTCCAGTCCCAACGGTCGGCGATCCAGCCGACTCCCGTGCCGGCGATTGCCGAGCCGAACACATAGCCGAAGAAACCAGTGAGCCCTGCGGCCGTGCCGGCCGCTTTCTTCGGCACCAGGTCGAGCGAATGCAGGCCGATCATCATGATCGGCCCGTAGATGAGGAAGCCGATCGCGAACAGCGCGACGTAGTCGATCCAGAGCGGCCCGCGCAGGTTCATCCAGTAGACGACGACTGCCACCAGCGTCAGCGCCATGAAGATCATGGTCATCGGCGCGCGGCGCCCCTTGAACCAGCGGTCGGAAAGCCAGCCACAGAGGATCGTCCCGGGGATCGCCGCGTACTCGTACAGCGCCCAGGCCGTGCTCGACTGGTGGAAGGAGAATCCCTTCGCCGTCTCGAGGTAGGTCGGGATCCAGTTCACGACGCCATAGCGCACGAAGTAGCAGAACGCGTTCGCGATCGCGATCGCCCACAGCAACCGGTTGGGCAGCACGTACTTCAGGAAGATCTCGCGGAACGGCAGCGTCGCCTCGCTCGCCTCGCTGTAGCTCTCGGGATAGTCGTTGCGCCAGCGCTCGACCGGCGGCAGGCCGCGCGACTGCGGCGTGTCCTCCACCAGGAAGAAGATGCCGATCGCGATCGCCGCGGCGATCGCGGCGTTGAAATAGAACTTCGCGCCCCAGTCGTTGAACAGGATGACGCCGGCGAGCGCGAGGTTTGCGACCAGCGCCCCGCCGACATTGTGCGCGACGTTCCAGGTCGACACGGTGAGCCCGCGCTCCCTGACGCTGAACCAGTGCACCATGGTCTTGCCGCAGGGCGGCCAGCCCATGCCCTGCACCCAGCCGTTGGCGGCCATCACCACGATGATCGCCACGAGCGACGCGGAAAGGGCTTCGACCAGCCCGAAGGCCGCCATCAGCGCGCAGGAGAGCAGTAGCCCGAGCGGCAGGAAGTATTTCGGGTTGCTGCGGTCCGAGACCGAGCCCATGAGGAACTTCGAGAGGCCGTAGGCGATGGACAGCGCGGTGAGCGCCGTCCCGAGCGCCGCCTTGCTGTACCCGGGGTGCTCGGCGAGCAGGTCCGGGATCGCGAGCGCGAGGTTGTTGCGGACCAGGTAGTAACCCGCATAGCCGACGAAGATGCCGGCGTACACGCGCCGGCGCAGGCGCCGGTATTCGGGATCGATGCGCTCGGCCGGCAGCTCAGGGACGAAGGCTGCCGGCTTCAGCAATCCGATCATTTCACCGGCGTTGGCGCAGGCACGGGCATGCCTTTCGATTGCAGCAGCGCTCGCAGGCGGTCCGGGTAGTCGGTGATCAGGCCATCGACCCCCGCGTCGATCGCCAGCGCCATCGCTTTCGGGTCGTTGACCGTCCAGGGAACGACGGCGAGACCGAGCGAATGCGCCTCGGCGACCAGCACCGCCGTCAGGTCGAGGGCCGGCGGCGACCAGGTCTTCGCACCGAGCGCCTGTACGAGCTTCGGCACCGAACCGCCGTGATCGTCCACGTCCAGCTCGCCGAGCCAGGGCGAGGCACCGGGCTTGCCGATTTCGACTGTGTCCTCTCCCGGCTGCTGGTCGGTGAGCGCGACCAGCGCGATATCCGGCGCCAGCACGCCGAGCAGCCGGAGCGTGCGCCAGTCGAAGGACTGGACCGTAACGCGCGACGCCATGCCGGCCTCGCGGATCGCCGCCTCGAGCGCCCGGGCGAAGGCGAGCGGCGACAGGGTCTGCTCCGGGTGCGCCGGGTCGGTCTTGGTCTCGATGTTGAACCGCACGGCCTGGTTGCCGCTCCGTCCTGCGAGCGCGAACACGTCGGCGAGGCGCGGGATGCGCTCGCCGTCCACCGGCTGCTGGTCCGGAAAGGCCGCCGCCAGTTCGCTGCCCGGCCGGATGCGGCCGACGTCGTACTGGCGCAGTTCCTCGTACGTGAGGTCGACGATCGCCGGGCCCGGCGCCGCCAGGAACTTGCCGCCGGCGTCGCGCGTGTGATCGGGATTGAGCAGCCGGTCGTGGCTCACGACCACGACACCGTCCTTCGTCACGCCGCAGTCGAGCTCGAGGGTCGTGACGCCGACCGCGAGCGCGCGGGCGAAGCCCGCGAGCGTGTTCTCGGGCGCGAGGCCGCGCGCGCCGCGATGACCCTGCAGGTCGAAGGATTCCGCCGCCCGAGGCGAGCGGTGTCAGCGCGAGTGCGCCGGCCAGGATCGCGGTGTGCATTCTGTTCATGCCGTGTCTCCTCCGCGGTTGCGCGCCGCCAGGGCGGCGATGATTTCCGTTTCTCCCGCGACGCCGAGCACCTGCCCGCCGTCCGCCAGGAGCACCGGGTGACCGGTTCGCCGGCGCAGGTGGATGAGCGCCCTGCAGCGTGATCGAGGCCGGTGCCACGATTACGGCAGCGCTCGCCCTCCGGGCAGGCCTCGTCGTCGTCGACGGCGCGCAACGGATGCGCCGCGCCGTCGAGCGAGAGCGCGGCCGGCGCACCGCCGGCATCGAGCCGCAGGCGATAGCGCCGCGCGGCATCGAGGAAGATCTCGCCGTCCGCCGCGCTCCATCTGCCTCGCGGACGCGCATGATCATCGCGCCGGTGAGCACCTTGAGCGGGTTCATGCGGCGCACGAACTCGGCGACATAGTCGTCCGCCGGGCGCAGCACGATGTCCTGGGACGTGCCGGTCTGCACGATACGCCCGTGGCGCATGATCGAGATGCGGTCGCCGAGCCGGAGCGCCTCGTCGAGATCGTGGCTCACGAACAGGATGGTCTTCTTCACGCGCGCCTGCAGCGCCAGCAGCTCGTCCTGCAGCTTGTCGCGGATCAGCGGATCGAGCGCGGAGAACGGCTCGTCCATCAGCAGGATGTCGGCATTGGTCGCGAAGGCGCGCGCGAGGCCGACTCGCTGTTGCATGCCGCCAGAGAGCTCCCCCACGTCGCGGTCCGCCCACTGCGCAAGGCCGACCAGTTCGAGCTGCTCCGCGACGACGCGACGGCGCTCCTCCGGCGCCATCCCGCGCAGCTCGAGGCCGAGCCCGACGTTGTCCGCGACGCTGCGCCACGGCAGCAGGCCGAACTGCTGGAACACCATCGCGACCCGCTCGCGCCGGATGCGCCGCAGATCCTCCGCGCCGCAGCGGGCGACGTCGATCGGGCCGCCGCCGTCGGCGATCAACACCTGGCCGCGGGTCACGGGGTTCAGGCGGTTCGCGGCGCGCAGCAGGGTGGACTTGCCGGATCCGGAGAGCCCCATCATCACGCAGATCTCGCCCGGCGCGATGGCGAGGCTCGCACCGGCGACGCCGACGATGACGCCGAGCTCTGCCGCCAGCTCGTCGCGGCTTGCGCCCGCATCGAGGCGCGCCAGCGCCGCCTGCACGGCGCGCTCCCCGCGGCGCCCGCGCTCGCGCGGGAACAGGATGTCGATGTCGCGGAACTCGAGTGCCGCGCTCATTCGTTCGGCCCGTGGCCCGGCCGGCTGATGCGGTCGAGGATGATCGCGAGCAGCACGATGGCGATGCCGGCCTCGAAGCCGATGTCCACCTGCACGCTGTTGAGCGCGCGCACCACCGGCACCCCGAGTCCGCCCGCGCCGACCAGCGCCGCGATCACGACCATCGAGAGCGACAGCATGATGCACTGCGTGATGCCGGCGAGGATGGTCAGGCGCGCGCTCGGCAGCTCGATCTTCCACAACCGCTGCATCGGCGTCGCGCCGAAAGCATCGCCCGCCTCCAGCAGCGTACGCGGCACCGACGAGATGCCGAGGTGCGTCAGCCGGATCGGCGCGGGCACGGCGAAGATCACCGTCGAGATCAGTCCCGGCACGACGCCGAGCCCGAACAGCACCAGCGTCGGGATCAGGTAGACGAAGGTCGGCAGCGTCTGCATGAGGTCGAGCACCGGCCGCAGCGCGGCGTAGAGTCGCGGGCGGTGCGCCGCCGCGATGCCGACCGGCACGCCGATCAGTGTCGAGAAGGCCGCCGACACGATGACCAGCGAAAGCGTCTCGAGCGTCGCCGCCCAGTAGCCCTGGTTCATGATGAACAGCAGCGCGGCGATGACGAACACGACGAGCGGGATCGAGCGGTGCAGCAGCCAGGCGATCGCCGCGACCGCGAGGATCAGCACCAGGCCCGGGATCGCCGCCAGCAGCGCGTTCGCGCCATCGACCGAGCCCTGGACCACGGTCGAAATGCCGGCGAAGAAAGCCTTGCCGTTGGCCTTCACGTAGTCGATGCGCGGCTTCGACCGCCGGCCCGAGCGGGATCTTGTGCGCCGTGATCCAGGCTTCGAAGCCGCGCTTGCCCGCGGCGGTCGCGACCTTCTCTCCCGCGAGCGGCGCCGGGCTTCCGTCAAAGCGCGTCACGCCGGCGAACCAGGTGGGCACTGTATCGGGGTTGCGCTCCAGCCACTCCCTGCCTGCTGCCTCGGGCGCAAGCTTGCGCTCGAGGATGCCGGCCATGATCTCGCTCTCGCCGTGCAGCGTGAACTTGAGGTTCTTCAGCAGGCGCCCGACGTTCGGGCATTCCTCGAGGTAGCCGGCGCGCACGTTGGTGTAGACCGTCGCGCCGCCGTAGTTGGGGCCGAAGCTCGAGTCGCCGCCGGTGAGGTAGCGCATGTCGAAGCGCGCGTTCATCGGGTGCGGCTCCCAGCCGAAGAACACGATCGGCCGCTTCGCGGCGATGGCGCGCTCGACCTGCGCCAGCATGCCCTGCTCGCTCGACTCGACGAGCTTGAAGCCGCCGAGCCCGAACTGGTCCTCCTTGATCAGCGTGAGCACGAGCCGATTGCCGTCGTTGCCCGGCTCGATGCCGTAGATCTCGTGGTTGAGCTCTTTCGCAAAGCGCTGGATGTCCGCGAAATCGCGCAGGCCCGCCTCGTGCAGGTAGGCCGGCACGGCCAGCGTGTACTTGGCGCCGTTGAGGTTTGCGCCCACGACTTCGACCGATCCCTCGGCCTGGTAGGGCGCGAGGTCCGCCGCCATGGCGGGCATCCAGTTGCCGAGGAACACGTCGATGTCGCGGTTCTTGAGCGAGGCGAAAGTCACCGGCACCGAGAGCACGGTGACCCGTGGCTCGTAGCCGAGCAGGCGCACGAGATGGCTTGCAAGCCCGGTCGTCGCCGTGACGTCGGTCCAGCCGATGTCCGAGAAGCGCACGACGCGGCAGGATTCGGGCTCGGCAGTGGCCCGCGCGGCGCAGGGCAGCGCCACCAGCAGCAGGGCGCCTACGGCGATGATACATTCTCTGCGCACGTTCGCTTCCCCCCGCAACCGGCTTTAGTCTCGCAGAACTCGCCATGGCTGACGAATTGCTCGTAACGATCAATCCCGCGACCGGCGAAAAGCTCGCCGAGTTGCCCGTCGCAGGTCCTGTCGAGGTCGAGTCGGCAATTGATGCGGCGCGCGCTGCGCAGCCGGCCTGGGCGGCGCTCGCGGGTGCCGAACGTGCCCGGATCCTGCGCCGCGCGGCCGAGATACTGCGCGCGCGGAACGACGAGCTCGCGGCCCTCGAGACCGGCGATACCGGCAAGCCCATCCAGGAGACCCGAGTCGTCGACGTGATCTCGGGCGCCGAGTGCCTCGAATACTTCGCCGCCCTCGCGCAAAGCGCCTCCGGCGAACACATCGACCTCGGCCCCGCCGCTTTCGGCTACACGCGCCGCGAGCCGATCGGCATCACCGCCGGCATCGGCGCCTGGAACTATCCGCTGCAGATCGCCTGCTGGAAATCCGCGCCCGCGCTCGCCTTCGGCAACGCGATGATCTTCAAGCCGGCGAGCCTGACGCCGCTCACGGCCGTCGAGCTCGAGAAATCCTACCGGGAGGCCGGACTGCCGCCGGGGCTGTTCCAGGTCGTGCAGGGCCATTCGCCGACCGGCCGCCTGCTCTCGCGCCACCCGGCGATCCGCAAGATCTCGCTGACCGGCTCGGTCGGCACCGGCAAGGCGGTGATGAGCGATGCTTCGAGCGTCGTCAAGGCGGTGACGCTCGAGCTCGGCGGCAAGTCGCCGATCCTCGTCTTCGACGATGCGAAACTCGACCAGGCCGTGTCCGGCGCGCTGCTGGGCAACTTCTACTCCGCGGGCGAAGTGTGCTCGAACGGCACGCGCGTGTTCGTGCACCGCAAGGTCAAGGATGCGTTCCTGAAGAAGCTCGTTGCACGCGTCGGCGCGATGAAGATCGGCGACCCGATGGACCCGGCGACGCAGGTCGGCTCGCTCATCTCCGAGGAGCACATGCAGGGGGTCCTCGGCTACATCGCCCGCGGCCGCGAGGAAGGCGCGCGCCTGCTGGTCGGCGGCAAGCGCCGCACGGATGGCGCGCTCGCGAAGGGATTCTTCGTCGAGCCGACGGTCTTCGACGGCTGCCGCGACGACATGAGCATCGTGCGCGAGGAGATCTTCGGGCCGGTCATGTCGGTGCTCGAGTTCGCGGACGAGGACGAGGCCGTCGCGCGCGCGAATGCGACCGAATTCGGCCTCTCCGCCGGGGTCTTCACCAACGACCTCGACCGCGCCCATCGCGTCATCGCGCGGCTCGAGGCCGGCACCTGCTGGATCAACCACTACAACGTGACGCCGGTCGAGCTGCCCTTCGGCGGCGTCAAGCTCTCCGGGCTCGGCCGCGAGAACGGCCGCGCGGCGATGGAGCATTACACGCAGCTGAAGAGCGTGTACGTCGCCAAGGGCGACATCGATGCCCCCTACTGAGGCGTTCGACTACGTCGTCGTCGGCGCGGGCTCCGCGGGCTGCGTGCTTGCGAACCGGCTCACGGAGGACGGCAAGAACAGCGTGCTCCTGCTCGAATTCGGCGGCTCGGACCGCTCCATCTTCGTGCAGATGCCCTCGGCCCTCTCCATTCCCATGGGCATGGCGCAATACGACTGGCGCTATTACACGGATCCCGAACCCGGTCTCGGCGGGCGCCGCCTGCACACGCCGCGGGGCAAGGTGCTCGGTGGCTCGTCTTCCATCAACGGCCTGGTGTACGTGCGCGGGAACGCGCAGGACTTCGATCGCTGGGAAGCCGAAGGCGCGACCGGCTGGAACTACGCATCGGTGCTGCCCTACTTCCGCCGCGCGGAGACACGCGCCGCAGGCGGCGACGAATATCGCGGCGATTCGGGGCCGCTGCAGACCCGCTACGGCACGCTCTCGAACCCCTTGCACGCGGCCTGGCTCGAGGCGGGCCGGCAGGCGGGCTATCCGCAGACCACCGACATCAACGGCCAGCAGCACGAAGGCTTCGGAAAGCTCGACATGACGGTGGGTCCGGATGGTCGTCGCTCGAGCGCAGCGAACGCCTACCTGCGCCCCGCCATGAAGCGCCCGAATCTCGCCGTGCGCACGCAGGCGCTCGCCACCCGAATCCTCTTTGCAGGCAGGCGCGCGAGCGGTGTCGAGTATCGCCGTGGAGATGAGGTTCGAAGCGTCGTCGCGCGTCGCGAAGTCATCGTCAGCACCGGCTCCATCAACTCGCCGAAACTCCTCAAGCTCTCGGGGGTCGGGCCTGCTGCGGAACTGCGCAAGCATGGCATCCCCGTCGTGCAGGACCTGCCCGGCGTAGGCGAGAACCTGCAGGACCACCTCGAGTTCTATTTCCAGGTTGCCTGCACGCAGCCAATCACGCTGTACTCGTCCATGGGGCTTTTCGCGCGCGCGCTGATCGGTGCGCGCTGGCTCCTCTTCAAGGACGGTCTCGGCGCGACCAATCACTTCGAGACCGGCGGCTTCATCCGCAGTCGTCCCGACACGCCTTATCCCGACATCCAGTTCCACTTCCTGCCGCTGGCCGTGACTTACGACGGCTCCTCGCTCGCGCGCGAGCACGGTTTCCAGGCACACGTCGGGCCGATGCGCTCGAAGAGCCGCGGCCATGTGAGGCTGGTCTCGCGCGAGGCGCGCGAGGCGCCGAAAATCCTGTTCAACTATCTCAGCCACCCGGACGACCTGGCCGAGTTCCGCGCCTGCGTGCGCCTCACTCGCGAAGTCTTCGCGCAGCGCGCCTTCGATCCCTACCGCGGGCGCGAGCTCCAGCCCGGCAAGGACGTCGTCACCGACGACGCGATCGACGCCTTCGTGCGCGCGAAAGTCGAGAGCGCTTATCACCCCTCCTGCAGCTGCAGAATGGGCACGCGCATCGATCCGATGGCGGTCGTGGATCCGGAGGCTCGCGTGATCGGCCTGGAGTCGTTGCGCGTGATTGACTCCTCCATCATGCCGTCGATCACCACGGGTAACCTCAACGCGCCGACGATCATGCTGGCCGAGAAAGCCGCGGACCACGTGCGCGGCCGGCTGTAGTCCTACAGACGCCGCGGCACTTCATTCCTTCCGATTCAACAACCTGCAATTTTCAGGTGATTGCCCGGCGCAATCGGCGTAAAACATGCGGGCGATGCTCTCCTCCAGTGTTCGTCATCCCTTGATGCAACGGTACGTATTCAGGCCGGTTGGTGAGCTCGCAACCTTCGGATCCGCCATGTCCCTCATCCTGTTCAGCGGGATGTGGGCGCAAGCTCCTGATGCGCAAGATGTCAGTTCAGTCGAGCGCCAGCCGCCGACGTTGAACCTCAGCGTGGCCGGAGACTTCCAGCAGGCCGTTCACTTCAATTACGACCAGGACCACCAGGAGTTCTATCGGAGCCCGTCGCTGGTCGGGCCTCTACATGCCCTGGAGGTCTCGCCCCACGACTGGGTGCGGATCTACACGAACTCCCCGCTGGGCCTGCCTCGCACTGCCCGCGCACGAATCTACATGTCCGATGCCCCGGAGCCGTGCTTCGGGAACGTCATGATCGGCTGCATTGAAGTCGACATCGAGAGCATGGGATCACCGATCCCGCTCCGTCCCGAGGCGGCAGCCAGTTTCGGATTCGTGGCCCCGTCCGCACCCGGGTCGTACTGGATCGCACTGGACGCCGACTGGGGCTTCGGCGGCAGGACGCAGGTGTTCGTCATCGACGTGCGCGCCTGATCGCTACGAGCTGAGCCTCGCGCTGACGGCGGCGATTGACGGCATCACCCGCTCGATCTCCGCCGCGTTCTGCTTCCACTTCTCCGGATCCGGCTTGGTCTGCGTATAGCGCGAGAGCGGCAGCGGCTTCGCGAGATACTCCTCGAGCCGCGCGTCCATCGCGAGCCCTGCGAACTCGAGCAGCTTCGCGACTTCCGCCCGCGGATCCGCGACGAACGCTTGGTAATTCGCCGTCGTCCATCGCTCGCGCGGCAGGTCCGCGAGATCGTCGAGAATCGTCTCGTTCGCGATGCGCCACTGGTAGGCGACGACTTCCTCCAGCGGCCGGCCCTTGAGGCGCTCGTAGCCCGGCGGCAGGAGCAGCGACCAGGGCCCGGGCCAGCCGGGAAGCTGGCGGTAGGTGACCCAGCCTTTCCCTCGCCAGGCCTGCATCATGCTGGAGAGGTTCGCGCGCGGCTCGCGCTGCAGGAACACGAACTGCGCGTCGGGAAATACCTCGAGCAGGAACGGCACGCGCAGCGCGTTCTTCGGCGTTTTCTCGAGCAGCCGCACGGATGCGCCTGACGGCGGCGGCTGGCCGTCACGGTCCTGGATTCTTCCTGCGAAACGCTGGCGCATCTCCGCGACGATGGCCGTCGTGGCGTCGCGGCGCGTCAGGCGATTCGAGCTAACGACGCCGCGGCCCGGTCGCAGCGCCGCGATGCTCTCGATGAGCTGGTGGCTCTCGCCGCCGATCGTGTATACGCCCGCCGCCTGGGCAAGCGTTTCGAACAGCA
This sequence comes from uncultured Gammaproteobacteria bacterium, assembly GCA_963817195.1. Lineage (GTDB taxonomy): Bacteria > Pseudomonadota > Gammaproteobacteria > Steroidobacterales > Steroidobacteraceae > SCUD01. The sequence continues at coordinate 43,036 of CAWFNJ010000012.1, read as the reverse complement.
GCGTGCTGCCGGCGCGCGGCGCGCTCAGGATGATGATCGGCCGCTCGATCACGGGTGGCTTGTGCGGCTCGGGAGCGGGTGGCACGAAGGGCGCCGGCTCGGGCGCGCTAGCGACCGCCTCGATTTTCGGGACCTCGATCCTCGGGACTTCCACCGTCGGCAGCTCGATCTGCGGCAGCTCCACGGTCGGCAGGCTGCTGAGCGTCGGCTCGTCGCTCGCCGGCGGTGTCGGCAGCCTGGCTGCGGCGGCGCCGTTGCCAGCGACGTCGAACTCGGCGGCCTCCTGCGGCGAGCCGGCCGTGTCGCCGAGCGACATTGCAAGCACCCGCGCATGGAGGACCGTCAGCGCGAGGTTGCCGATGCTGGCGACCCGCACGGGCGGCAACTGCCGCAGCTTGCGGCGGAGTGTCGCGCACGAGGCCTGTCAAACCGGGCTCGACCCTCCGGCACATCGCCGTGCAGGTACCAGGTCGAGCGCCAGTCGTGGCAGAACTCGAGCACCGCGTTGGTGAACGCTGCCACGGCCGCAGCCGATTCCGGCCGCTCGTCCGCGGGCGCGAGGTCGGCCAGGAGGTCGAGCGTCAGCTGTTCAACTTCCGAAGGCGGCATCAGCGGCGCGACGTTGAAGCGCTCGATCATCAGAGCTGTCGGCCGCGCGGCCGGGTCGAAGGGAATCAGTCGCGCGTTGGGCGGCCCGGCCGCTCGAAACCCGCCGGACTGGCCCTGCATCACCAGCCGCCAGAACGCCGACGTGCCCGCCGTGTCCGCGACGAGGTGCACCCGCGCATCGGGCGCCGGGTTTTCCACCCGGTGCGTGCGCCAGTTGTCGAAGACCCAGGCCTCGCCGGCCGCCATGTGGACTTCTGGTCGGCGCAGAAGAATCGGACCTCCGGGCCGCGTGATCACGGGGATGTGCACCCGCACCCGGTAGAACCAGTGGTGGTTCGTGTCGCTGTGCGGCGGCACCCTGCCGCCGCCGTCGATGCGCATCAGGCGCGAGCGCGACCAGACCGTCTCGAAGGACGCCAGCACCTGCTGCAGGTACGGACTCGCGAGCAGCGCGGGGGTCGGCTGCATCGCACCGGTAACGAGGTCGTTCTGGGCACCGCCGACCGTGATCAGGCGCGCGGCGGTATTGCCTGCGTACTCCTGCGGGTGGCGCGACCAGGCGCTCGCGGGCAGCGCCTCGACCTCGGCACGCAGCCGCTCCGCGTCGAAGCGGACCGGCAGGCGGAAGAATGGCTTGGGTAGCTTCAATCCGCCCGCGTCACTCGTAGCCCGCGCCGAAGCGGAAGCTGGCCGTCACGCCGTAGGTCCTGCGGCTTCGCGTAGACACCGGCGACCACGCCCGCGAACAGCGAGCTGTCGAAGGCGTAGACGCGATACTCCTCCTCGAACAGGTTGTTCACGAACGCCGCGACCTCCCAGCGGCCGTCCCCGGCCCCGTAGGCGATACGCGCATTCGCGACCGTGTACGAGTCCTCCTGCTCGACCGGCGCGCACAGCGCGGAGAAGCAGAAGTCATCCGTGTAGTACACGTCGCCCTGGATGGACGCGATGCCGTTTCCGATCGGCAACTCGTACCGGGCGAGCGCGTTGGCAGAGACAGGCGGCGCCTGCGGCATGTCGTGGTCCGCGACGTTCCCACTCGGCAGCGCGATGTCCTTGACCTCGCTGTCCATGAACGAGGCGCCGAGCTGCAGGTACAGCCGATCCGTCGGCTGTGCATTGAGCTCGACCTCGAGTCCCATGGCCTCGGCATCCTGGTTGACGATGGTCTGGATCGGTCCGAGCTGCGCAAAGGCCTGATAGTCCTCGTAGTCGTAGTAGAAGGCAGCGAGGTTCAGCATCATCGTGCCGCCTGCGAGGTTCGACTTCATGCCGAGCTCGTACGCATTCAGCGTCTCCGGCTCGTACACGATCCCTTCCAGGAACGGAATCTGGTTGGGGTCGAACGGAGTGCCCGTCGAGAAACTGAAGCCGCCGCTCTTGCTGCCGCGGTTGTACGACAGGTACCACAGCAGGTCGTCGTTCGGCCGGTAGTCGAGCTGCAGCCGCGCGGTGATGTCGTCGAACGACTGGTCGGCGTCGCTCGTGGTGACCGTGTCCGTGAACGGAAAGATCTCTTCCGGGCTGAAGATGATCGTGACCTCGGGCTGACCGACCGGGACTGCAGGCGCGTTGCCGAAATAGGAGCCCTCGCGCGAGTCGTCCCAGTAGCGCAGGCCGGCGATCAGCTTCCAGCGCTCCGCGAAGCTCCATTCGTCCTGCAGGAACGCGGCGAAGGAGGTCGTCTCCTGCGTGAAGGAGACGTCCGGATCGTAGCCGTAGAATCGGCTGGCGAACTTGCCGATGTAGTCGCCGTCGACGTTCATGCCGAACAGGCCCGCGACCACCTCGTGCCGGCCCGCCGTCCACGCATAGCGGAACTCCTGCGAGATCTGGTCGAGGTCGGCGCCCTGGAAGAAGTACACGCCGTCGTCCGGCGATGCGTCGCCGCCCTCGGTGTAGAACTTGTCGGAGGTCTGGTAATCCGTGATCGAGGTCAGGGTGCCCGCGCCGACGTCGGTAACGAGGCGGATCTGGGCGCCGAAGACCTCGCGGTCCACGTACGACGGTTCGGTCTCGGCAGTCTTGTAAGGATCGCCGCCACGGCTCGGGATGATGGAATCGTCCTCAAAGCCCGTGCCGGTCGAGCCCTCGAAGACGTCCGGGTTCCACGACCAGTACTCGCAGATTTCGTCGGGGTCCGTGAACTCGCCCTGGAAATTGTCATTCGGGCAAGCCGGCTCGTGCGAGTAGAGCCCCGCTTGCGTCTCGCCGTTTGCCTCGAGGTAACGGACGATCAGGTCGACGTCGGTCGAATCGCCCGGCTGCCAGGCCATGCGGCCACGCAGCGCATAGTGGTCGTTGCCGCCACGGTCCGGCACGCCGGGGACGATGGACTCCATCCAGCCGTCGTCCTGGTTGGAGATGACGGCGAGCCTGCCTTGCAGACTGTCAGTGAATGGGCCCGAAATGGCGCCTTCGGCAACAATCTGGTTAAAGCTGCCGTAAGTGAGGTTCGCGTAGCCCTCGAATTCCTTCGTGGGCGCGTTCGAGATGAACTGGATCGCGCCGCCGGTCGCGTTGCGGCCGAACAGGGTGCCCTGCGGCCCGCGCAGCGTCTCGACGCGCGCGAGGTCGAAAACCGGGAAGCTCGCGAGGTTGATCGTGCTCGAATAGCTGTCGTCCTGGTACACGGCGACTGGCGGTTCCTGCTGGTCGCCGTAGTCGTTCTGCGCGACGCCACGGATGTTGAACACCACCTGCGCGCTCGAGTACGCGTTCATGCGCAGGTTCGGCACGGCCTTCACGATGTCGGTGGCGGTCGTGATGTTGAGGTTCTGCATCGTCCGTTCGTCGAGCGCCGTCACCGCGATGCCGACGTCCTGGATATTCTGCTCGCGGCGCTGCGCCGTGACCACGACCTCCTCGATGCGCGTGACCTCGCGCGGCTGCGCGGCGGCGGTCGGAGGCGGCGTTTCCGCCTGGTCGGCCAAGGCGGGCGACGCACCGCACGCGAGCGCCGCGCATAGCGCTGCGCGAACTGCCACTCGGACTTCCGTCGACTGACTGCGATGCATGGTCAACCCCCTCGTTCCGCTTCCCTCAGCCATCCCATCACGTAGGTCGAAAAGGATCGGCCCGTTTCCAGATGGTACTCCTCCGCGCTTCGCCGCCACAAAACGACCTCTGCCTTAGCAAATACCGTGCGCGTGCACATGCCGACCGGGAAGGCGTCCGGATCGAGGTCGAGCGGACAACCGCTCGCCAGCAACTCGCGCGCCCTCGCGCCCGGCGACTGCCATAGCGACCTGGCGATGACCGACGTCCACCAGCGAGTGCGGCAGCTCGCCGAGCGCCGCTTCGAGTTCGGAAGCAAGGGAATCTTCCTTGCCGTCCGGCGCAAGCAGCAGTCGTTCGTCGGGGCCGAGCCACAGGGCAGCGCGCCCCGCCGCCGCTTCGGCGCGACAGGGGATTTCGGGCATCGGCAGCCCGAAGCCGCGGCCGGCTGCGTCACGCGCGTCCTTCCCGCACTGCAGGATGAAGCGCGTCGATGGCGGAAGCAGCCGCAGCGATTCGCTGGCGCTCAGGCATGCAGCCGCGCCCCTTCCGGGTCGTAGAACACGGGGCCAGCCACCTCGACTTCGACCTCGCCGCCGGGCATCGGCACGTACAGCCTGTGGCCGATGCGCGCGCGGCCGCCGGCGACCATCGCGAGCGCGATCGAGTGCCCGAGCGCGGCGCTCGCGTACGAGGAAGTCACGTGCCCGATCGGTCTCATCGGCGGCGTCAAGCCGGGCCGGTCCGCGAGCTGCGCGCCTTCGTCGAGCACGAGCTTCGGGTCGCGCGTGAGCAGGCCCACGAGCTGCTTGCGGTCGTGGCGATCGCATCGCCGCGCGCTCGAGCGAGCGCTTGCCGACGAAGTCCGGCTTCTTGCGGCCGATGGCCCAGGCAAGTCCGGCGTCATCGGGCGTCGCCGTGCCGTCCGTTTCCTGGCCGACGATGATGTAGCCCTTCTCCGCGCGCAGCACGTGCATCGTCTCGGTGCCGTAGGGCGTGATGCCGTGCGCGCGGCCGGCTTCGCAGACCGCGTCCCACACCGCGCGGCCGTGCAAGGCCGGCACGTTGATCTCGTAGCCGAGCTCGCCGGTGAAGCTGACGCGGAACAGCAGCGCCGGGACACCGGCGAACTGTCCCCGCACCACCGCCATGTGCGGCAGCGCTGACGACGAAAGGTCGATGCCGGGCGCGAGCGGCTCGATCACGCGTCGCGCGAGCGGGCCCTGGACCGCAATCACGGCCCACTGCTCGGTGGTCGAAGTGAGCCATACCGCAAGCTCCGGCCACTCCGTCTGGCGGTAGTCCTCCATCATCGCAAGCACGCGCGCAGCGCCGCCGGTGGTCGTCGTGACGTGAAAGCGGTCCGGCGCCAGGCGCGCGATGACGCCGTCGTCGTGGACGAAGCCATCCTCGCGCAGCAGGATGCCGTAGCGGCAGCGTCCCGAGGCGAGGCCGGAGAAATCGTTGACGTAGAGGCGGTTCAGGAACTCCGCGGCATCCGGGCCGACCACCGCGATCTTGCCGAGCGTCGAGGCGTCGAACATGCCGCAGGCGCTCCGTACCGCCCGGCACTCGCGCGCGACCGCGGCGTGCATGTCCTCGCCGGCCTGCGGGAAGAAGCGCGCGCGCTTCCACTGTCCGACGTCCTCGAAGACCGCGCCCCGTTCGACCGCGGCCTCGTGCATCGGCGTCGTGCGCACCGGGTCGAACAGCTCGCCGCGCGCGGCGCCTGCGAACGCGCCGAACGTCACCGGCGTGTACGGCATGCGGAACGTCGTGTGCCCGATCTCCGGCACGGTCCTGCCGAGGCGCGCGGCGACTTCCCGAGCGTGTTCAGGTTCGAGGTCTTGCCCTGGTCGGTCGCCATGCCGACGGTCGTGTAGCGCTTCACGTGCTCGATGGAACGAAACCCTTCCTGCGCGGCGAGCGCGAGGTCGCGGGTCGTCACGTCGTTCTGGAAATCCACGAACGCCTTCTCGCCCGCCGTCCAGGGAATCGCGCGGCGCGGCGCCCGGCGCCTCGCGCAAGACCGCCTCGCCGGCAACCTCGTAGCGACGGGTCATTCCCGCCAGCCCGCAAGCCTGCGCGGCCGCGCGGCCCGCGGCCGCGCCGTCCGCGAGCGCCGCGGACAGCCCGTAGATCCCGCGGCAGGCGCCCGCAGAACGCTCGCGCTCCGCGGAATGAGACGGAACAAAACAGCGCGCCGCATCGCTCCAGGTGAGCCGCCCGCGCGACTGCGAGAACAGGTGCACGGAAGGCGCGTGGCCGCCCGACATCAGCACGAGGTCGCAGTCGATGCGCCGCGCCGGCGATCGTGATGCCGGAGACGCGCCGCCCGCCCTGCGTGCCGCTCACCGTGGCGCCCGCGAGGACCTCGATGCCGGCCCGCATCGCAGCCTCTGCCCAGGATCCGGACGCCGCGGGACGCAGGTCGGCGATCGCCGCGACTTCGACGCCCGCGGCATGCAGATCGAGTGCCGCCAGGTAGGCCGCATCGGTCGCGGTCACGAGCACCGCGCGGGTGCCGGCACGCACGCCATAGCGCTTGAGGTAGCTGCGGGCCGCGCCGGCGAGCATCACGCCCGGCCGGTCATTGCCGGGAAACACGAGCGGCTGCTCGATCGCGCCGGCCGCGAGCACGACCTCGCGCGCCCGCACCTGCCACAGGCGCTCGCGCGCGCTGTCTGCCGGCGGCTCGGCAAGGTGATCCGTGAGCCGCTCGACGAGCGCGACGTTGTTGTGCGGGAAATAGCCGAAGGCGGTCGTCCGCGGGAGCAGCGGCACGCGGCCCCGGCTATTGAGCGATTCGACAACGAGGGCGGCGTTGGTCTGCGACAGCCAGTCGCCGGCCGAAAGGCCGTCGATCTGCGCCGGCCCGCCGTCAAGCAGCGAGCCGCCGAATTCCGCCTGCTCGTCGCAGAGCACGACGCGCGCGCCGGCGTCCGCGGCCGCGCGCGCGGCCGCGAGCCCTGCCGGCCCGGCGCCCACGACCAGCACGTCGCAGTGCGCGTAGCGCTGCGCGTAGCGGTCCGGGTCGGGAAGCGCCGGGGCACGCCCCAGGCCCGCCGCGCGGCGGATCAGCGGCTCGTAGAGCTTCACCCAGGCGGAGCGTGGCCACATGAAGGTCTTGTAGTAGAAGCCAGCCGGGAAGAGCGGCGACAGGAAGTCGTTCAGCCTGCCGAGGTCGAATCCGAGGCTGGGCCAGCGGTTCTGCGACTGCGCGACCAGCCCTTCGTAGAGTTCGACCTGGGTCGCGCGCAGGTTCGGCGTCTCGCGTGCCGCATCGCGCCGCACGGTGACGAGCGCGTTCGGCTCCTCGGCGCCCGCCGTCAGGATGCCGCGCGGCCGGTGGTACTTGAAGGAGCGGCCGACGAGGTGCACGCCGTTCGCGAGCAGCGCGGAGGCGAGCGTGTCGCCTGCAGACCCTCGTACGCGCGGCCGTCGAACGTGAAGCGGAGCCTCCGCGCCCTGTCGACGCGGCCGCCGCTCGCAGTGCGGTGCGCGCTCACGGCGGCGATTCCCCGATGCGGTAGGTGGCCGCGATCCGGTCGGTCGTCGTGTCGCGGATCGCATTGAAGAAACGCCCGCAGCCGCGCAGGTGCCGCCAGCGCTCGGCGTGGCGGCCGCGCGGGTTCTCGCGCACGTACAGGTAGCGGCCCCAATCCTCGTCGCTCTGCTCCGCGGGGCGCGCCGGGCGCACGAGATGCGCCTGGCCGCCGTAGGAGAATTCGATCTCCGGCCGCTCGCCGCAGTACGGGCAGGGAATCAGCAGCATCAGTGCGCGACCCCGGCGGCGGCCGCCTCGTCGATCAACGCTCCGTCGCGGAAGCGCTCGAGCGCGAACGGCAAGCGTAGGGATGCGGCTCGTCCTTCGCCATCGTCCACGCGAACACATGCGCGGAGCCGGGCGTCGCCTTGAAGCCGCCCGTGCCCCAGCCGCAGTTCAGGTAGATGCCCGGCACCGGCGTCTTGCCGATAATCGGCGAGCGGTCGACGGTCACGTCGACGATCCCGCCCCAGTTGCGCAGCATTCTGAGGCGCCGGAAGCAGGGGAACAGCTCGCAGATCGCCTCCAGCGCGTGCAGGCTCACGTGCAGCGCGCCGCGCTGCGTGTAGGAGGTGTAGGCGTCCGTGCCCGCACCGATGACGAGCTCGCCCTTGTCCGACTGGCTGATATAGGCATGGATGGCGTTCGACATCACGACGCACGGAAACACCGGCTTGACCGGCTCCGAGACCAGCGCCTGCAGCGGGAAGCTCTCGAGCGGCAACCGGATCCCGGCCATGCCCATCACGACGCTGGAGTTGCCGGCCGCGACCACGCCCACTTTCGGCGTGCGGATCAGGCCGCGCGTGGTCTCGAGCGCTTCCACCGCCCCGCCCGCGCCGCGGCGGATGCCGGTCACTTCGCAGTTCTCCAGGATGTCGACGCCGAGCGCATCGGCAGCGCGCGCGTAGCCCCAGGCGACGGCGTCGTGCCGCGCCGTGCCACCGCGCCGCTGCAGCGTCGCACCGACCACCGGGTAGCGGACATGCCCGCCGATCTCGAGGGGCGGGCAGAAGGCCTTCGCCTCCTCCGGCGTCAACCACTCGTTGTCGACGCCGTTGGCGCGGTTGGCGTGCATGATGCGCTTCAGCATCTGCGCGTCGTGCACGGAATGCGCGAGCATCATCACGCCGCGCGGCGAGTACATGACGTTGTAGTTGAGGGCCTGCGAGAGCCCCTCCCACAGCTTCAGCGCGTGCTCGTAGATCGCGATGCTCTCGTCGAACAGGTAGTTCGAGCGGATGATCGTGGTATTGCGGCCGGTGTTGCCGCCGCCGATCCAGCCTTTCTCCACGACCGCGATGTTCGTGAGCCCGTGTTCGGCGGCGAGGTAGTAGGCCGTGCCGAGACCATGGCCGCCGCCGCCGACGATGACCGCGTCGTACGCCGGCTTCGGCTCCGGCTTGCGCCACTGCTCGCGCCAGTCGCGATGGCGTGCGAGGCTTCGCCACAGCAGCGCGAGACCGGACCAGGATTGGCGCTGCGCGGATGCAGACCTCAGGCGCGGAGCTCCTTGTTCTCGGGATCGTAGGGCGAGTCGACCAGCACCGTGGCCTCGCGCCGCTCGCCGAGGATCTCGATCGCGAGCTGCGAGCCGACTTCGGCGAATTCCGGCCTGACGTAGCCGATCGAGAGGCTCTTCTTCAACACGTGGCCGTAGAAGCCGGAGGTCGCGCGGCCGATCATCCGCCCTTTCCCGTCGAACAACGGCTCGTTGCCCAGCGGATCGGCATCCCCGACGCCGTGCACCTCGAGCGTGACGAAGCGGTTCGGCACGCCCTTTGCGAGCTGCGCCTCGAGCGCGGCCTTGCCCGTGAAGTCGCCCTTACCCATCCGCACGAAGCGGTCGAGGCTCGCCTCGAAGGGCGTGTTCTCGCGGGTCAGGTCAGCTGCCCCACATGCGGTAGGACTTCTCCATGCGCAGCGACTCCATCGCGCGCATGCCGGCCATGCCGATCCCGAACTCTTCGCCGGCGGCGAAGATCGCCTCGAACAGGTGGTTCGCATACTCGATCGGGAAGTGCAGCTCCCAGCCGAGGCTGCCGACGAAGTTGACGCGCAGCAGGTAGACGTCGGTCGCGAGTCCGACCTCGGCGACCTGCCCCGTCAGCCAGGGGAAGGCGTCGTTGGCAAGCGGGGTGTCGGTCAATTTCGCGAGGACGTCCCGTGATCGCGGTCCGGCGATGACAAAACAGCCGCGCGCGGTCGTGATGTTCGCGAGCCGCACCGAGCCGTCGGCCGGCAGGCACTTCGCCAGGAGGTCGCTGTCGTAGCGCTCGGCGGCTCCCGCGCTCACCAGGTAGTAACGCTCATCGCCGAGCTTCGTGATCGTGAACTCCGAGCGGATGCCGCCGCGCCTGGTCAGCGCGTGCGCGAGCGCCATGCGCCCGGTCTTCGCCGGCACCTTGTTGGCGACCAGTGAGTCGAGCCAGGCCTCGGCGCCGGGACCCTCGACCACGTGCTTCGTGAAGGGTGTCAGGTCGATGACGCCGACGCGCTCGCGCAGCCGCCGGCATTCGTTGCCGACGTGCTCGAACCAGTTGGTGCGGTGGAAGCTCCAGTCGTCCTCACCCTTGACGCCGGACGGCGCAAACCAGTTCGCGCGCTCCCAGCCGTAGCGCTGGCCGAACACGGCGCCCATGCGCTTCAGCTTCTCGTACACCGGGCTGGTCTTGGCGGGCCGCGCGTCCGGGCGCTCCTCGTCCGGGTAGTGGACCGTGAAGACGTTGCGGTACGTCTCCTCGTTCTTGGTCACGAGGTAGCGCTTGCCGGTATAGAGCCCGAAGCGGCGCGGATCCACCGCGAGCATGTCGATGCCCGGCTCTCCCTCGACGATCCATTCCGCGAGCTGCCAGCCGGCGCCGCCCGCCGCAGTGATCCCGAAACTGTGGCCCTCGTTCAGCCAGACGTTCTTCAATCCCCAGGCCGGCCCGATCAGCGCGCTGCCATCCGGCGTGTAGGAAATGGGGCCGTTGATGATGTCCTTGATGCCGCAGTTCGCAAGCGCGGGCACGCGCCGCTGCGCACCCTCGACGTGCGGCACGAGGCGCTCGAGGTCGCCTTCGAACAGGTTCTTGCCGAACCAGGACGGCACGCCGTCGGCGAAGCGCGCCGGCGCGCCCGCCTCGTACGGCCCGAGGATCCAGCCGAGCCGCTCTTCGCGCAGGTAATACGACTGGTCGGGCTCGCGCATCACGGGCAGTTCACGTCCGCCACCCTTGCGGTAGGCGGCGAGCTCCGGCGATTCCTCGTACACGATGTACTGGTGCTCGACCGGGATTGCGGGCACGTTGAGGTCGAACATCTTCCCGGTCTGGCGCGCGTAGTTGCCGGTCGCGCAGACCACGTGCTCGCAGGTGATCTCGCCCTTCGTGGTCGTGAGCTTCCACTCGCCCGAGCGGCCGCGCGTGGCTGCGGTCACCTCCGTGTGCTCGTATATTTCCGCGCCTTTCGCACGAGCACCCTTGCGCAGCGCCATCGTGAGGTCCGCCGGCGCGATGTGGCCGTCCTGCGGATGGTAGAGCGCGCCGATGATGGCGGCCGTGTCCGCGGAGCCGCCGAGCTCGAGCAGCGGCCACAGCTCCTTCACCTGCTTCGGCCCGATGATTTCGAACGGCACGCCGATGGTGTTTGCCGTGCCGCAGTACTTCTTGTACTCGTCCATGCGGTCGCGCGAGGTCCCAAGCCGCAGGTTCCCGGTCGCGTGAAAGCTGACCTCCTGGCCGGTCTCGGCCGGCAGGCGCTTGTAGAGGTCCACCGAATACTTGTGGAGCTGGCCGACCGTGTAGCTCATGTTGAAGAGCGGCAGGAGTCCCGCGGCATGCCAGGTCGATCCGGCCGTCAGCTCGGCACGCTCGATGAGCACGACGTCGGACCAGCCCTTGTGCGCCAGGTGGTAAAGGGTGCTCACGCCGACGGCGCCGCCGCCGATCACGACCACCCGAGCGTGCGATTTCATGGCGGCAGTGTAGCCGCTGCCGGATCGCAAGCAGCCCTGAATGCGACTTGCCTATGTCGGAAACAGACATCCCGGGCTGCGCGGGTGGCATACTGAAACGCGCATGGAGACGACCCGCTACGCATTCCTGACGCTGCCGAATTACTCGCTGATCGCGGTCACCAACGCGCTCGAACCGCTGCGCATGGCCAACCGGGTCGTGGGCCAGGCGGTCTACGAATGGTCCATCGTGAGCCTCGACGGCCGCCCGGTCGCGGCGAGCAGCGGCCTCGACCTCGAGCCGACGATCGCGCTCGAAAAACTCGGCAAGGTCGAGATCCTGTTCGTCTGCGGCGGCATCAACGTTCGCGAGGCTGTGACGCCGCCGCTCCTCATCGCGCTCAAGCGCCTCGCCGAGCGGCGGGTCGGTCTCGGCGCACTCTGCACCGGCGGCTACGCGCTCGCGCGCGCCGGGCTGCTCGACCACTACCGCGCCACCATCCACTGGGAGAATCTGTCGTCGCTGCGCGAGGAATTCCCCCGCGTGCAGTTGAACGACCAGGTGTTCAGCATCGACCGCGACCGCTACACCGCATCGGGGGGCACGGCCCCCCTCGACCTGATGCTTAACCTCATCCGGTTGAAGCAGGGGCCGCGGATTTCACAGCAGGTATCCGAGCAGTTCGTGCTGGAGCGCGTCCGGAGCGCCGAGGACCGCCAGGTCGTCCCCTTGCGCGCCGTCGTCGGCAGCTCGCACCGCGGCATGATCGAGGTCGCCCAGCTCATGGAGGAGAACATCGAGAAGCCGCTGTCGCTCGAGCGGATTGCGCATGCGACCGGCCTCTCGCGGCGGCAGATCGAGCGCCTGTTCCGGCGCCACCTGGACTGCGTGCCGAAGCGCTACTACCTCGAAATGCGGCTGCGCCGGGCCCGCGAGCTCCTGCTCCAGACGGCCATGCCCATCATGGACGTCACGACCTCCTGCGGCTTCAAGTCGCCCCCCCATTTCTCACGCTGCTACCGCGCCTTGTTTGGCCACCCTCCCAGCGCCGAACGGCGCGTCCCGCGCTAGCCCGCCTGCACTGGGTCCCAGTTCCGCTTCTCTCGTCGCGTTACGACAAGTCCTTGTCGCAAAAGGACTAGTTCTCAGGGCGGCCTTTGTTTAACATTCGTTCAATAACGCCCACCGGAGCGCGTAGATGGCTGACGCCACAGAAGGCGAGTTCGACCTGCGCTCGCTCGACGACGCCGAACTCGTCGAACAAGTGCACGACGACATGTACAACGGCCTCAAGGCCGAGGTCGAGGAAGCGACGCACATCTTCCTCGAGCGCGGCTGGAAGCCCGACAAGACGCTGAACGACGCCCTGGTCGAGGGCATGCGCATCGTCGGCATCGACTTCCGCGACGGCATCCTGTTCGTCCCCGAAGTGCTGCTCGCCGCCAATGCGATGAAGGGCGGCATGGCGATCCTGCGGCCGCTGCTCGCCGAGACCGGCGCCGAGCCGATCGGCAAGATCGTGATCGGCACGGTGAAGGGCGACATCCACGACATCGGCAAGAACCTGGTCGGGATGATGCTGGAAGGCGCGGGCTTCGAGGTCATCGACCTCGGCATCAACAACCCGGTCGAGAAGTACCTGGCCGCGCTCGAGGAGCACAAGCCGGATTTCCTCGGCATGTCGGCGCTGCTCACGACCACCATGCCGTACATGAAGGTCGTGATCGACACGCTGAAAGAGAGAAACCTGCGCGAGAAGTACATCGTGCTGGTCGGCGGCGCGCCCCTCAACGAGGAGTTCGGCAAGGCCATCGGCGCCGACGCCTACTGCCGCGACGCGGCGATCGCCGTCGAGACCGCCAAGCGGCTGCTCGCCGAGCGCCGCGCGGCCGCCCATGCAGCCTAAACGGCTGGTCATCGCCTGCGGCGCGCTCGCTCGCGAGATCGCGGCGCTGCGCAAGGCGAACGGCTGGTCCACCCTGGACGTCGTCTGCCTGCCTCCAGAGCTGCACAACCGACCCGAGAGGATTGCCGGCGCGGTACGCGAGAAGATCCGCGAGCACCGGAAGGACTACGACGGCATCTTCGTCGCTTACGGCGACTGCGGCACGGGCGGGGCGCTCGACGCGGTGCTCGCCGAGGAGGGCGTGGAGCGCATCCCGGGCGCGCACTGCTACGAGTTCTTCGCGCAGCCCGCGGCATTCGCCGCGCTGGCGGAAGCGGAGCCCGGCACCTTCTATCTGACCGACTTCCTGCTGCGGCACTTCGACCGCCTGGTCATCCAGTCGCTCGGCATCGACCGTCATCCGGAATTGCAGCAGGTCTACTTCGGCAACTACCGCCGCCTCGTTTATCTCGCCCAGGCGCCGAAACCCGACGCGGAAGCGGCTGCCCGCAAGGTCGCCGAGCGCCTCGGCCTGGAACTGGTCGTGCGCCAGACCGGCTACGGCGGGCTCGGCTCGAGCCTGGCCAGGTTCGCCGGACGGCCGTGGATGCCTGCATGGCCAGCCTGACGGTGATCTCCTGGCGGGACATCCCTGCCCAGGTGATCGTGAAGCGCGGACGGGAGACGGCGAAAGCAAAGCTCTCCGGGCGCTTCCACGAAGCGATCGACCGCGCGGCGATGCGTGCGGGCAAGGGCAGCTCCGACCTTTACCTCGCCGAGTGGAAGCGTTCCGAGCCCAAGCCCTGCGGCGACGACATCGAGCAGGAGGCCGCCGCCGAGGCACGCCGCATCGAGGAACGCTACAGCGACGAGGACCTCGAGCGCATGGTGCGCGCGAAAGGCCTCGCCGTGGCAGCCGAATGACCGATACCGTCGTCTCGTCCGCGACCCGCGAGGTCGTGATCGGCTTCGACCGCCCGTTCGTCATCATCGGCGAGCGCATCAACCCGACCGGGCGCAAGCTGCTTGCCGCCGAGATGGCAGCGGGCGACTTCAGCCGCGTCGCGGCAGACGCTCTCGCGCAGATCGAGGCGGGCGCGCACATGCTCGACGTCAATGCCGGCATCCCGCTCGCCGACGAGCCGGCGATCCTCGCCCGGGCCGTGCAGCTCGTGCAGTCCATCACCGACGTGCCCCTGTCGATCGACTCCTCGATCGTGGCGGCGCTCGAGGCCGGGCTCGCCGTCTACAAGGGCAAGGCGCTGGTCAATTCCGTCACCGGCGAGGAGGAGCGGCTCGAGTCGGTGCTGCCGCTCATCAAGAAATACGGCGCAGCCGTGGTCGCGATCTCGAACGACGAGACCGGCATCTCCGAGGATCCGGACGTGCGCTACGCCGTCGCCAAGCGCATCGTCGAACGTGCCGCGGACCACGGCATCCCGCGCAGCGACGTGGTCGTGGACCCGCTGGTAATGCCGATCGGCGCCATCAACACGGCGGGCGTACAGGTAATGCGACTCGTGCAGCGGCTGCAAAGCGAGCTGAAGGTCAACACCACCTGCGGCGCCTCGAACGTCAGCTTCGGCCTGCCGAACCGCGGCGGCATCAACAGCGCCTTCCTGACCATGGCGATCGCCTCGGGCCTCACGTCGGCGATCACCAACCCGCTGCACGCCGAGACCATCCAGGCCTGCCTCGGCGCGGACGTCATGATGGGCCACGATCCTCACTGCGACCGCTGGATCGCGCGCTTCCGCGAACCGCCGCCGCTGGGCGCCAACGGCGAGGCCGGCCGCGGCCGCCGCGAGCGGGGCCGCCGGCCCCGTGCGTAGCGCATCTCCTGCCTGAGCGGCAACCCATGACCGCCCGGGATCCGCTGGTTGTCTTCACGCCCTCGGGCAAGCGTGGCCGCTTCCCGATCGGCACGCCGCTGCTCTCCGCCGCGCGCACGCTCGGCGTCGACGTCGATTCGGTGTGCGGCGGGCGCGGCATCTGCGGCCGCTGCCAGGTGCTGATCGCCGAGGGCGAGTTCGCCAAGCACGGCGTGCGATCGGGCGCCGCGAGCGTCTCGCCGGTCAGCGAGACCGAGCAGCGCTACGCCAAGCGGCGTGGCCTCCCTGCCGGGCATCGCCTGTCCTGCTCCACCAGGGTCGAGGGCGACGTGGTGGTGGACGTGCCGCCCGGCAGCCAGGTCCATCGCCAGGTAGTGCGCAAGGATGCCGACGCGCGCGTGATCAAGCTGAACCCGGTCGTGCGCCTGCACTACGTCGAGGTGCGCGAGCCGGACATGCACGACCCTTCCGGCGACCTGCGTCGCCTGCTGGATGCGCTCGAGCGCGAGTGGCAGCTCACCGGTCTCGGCTGCGATTTCACGATCCTCGGCGAGCTGCAGGCGGCCCTGCGCAAGGGCGAGTGGAAAGTCACGGTCGCGGTGCACGATGGCTCGCAGGTGATCGCGCTGTGGCCGGGCTTCCACGACAAGGCCTACGGAATGGCGGTGGACGTCGGTTCCACAACCGTCGCCGCGCACCTCTGCGACCTCGAGACCGGCGAGCTGGTCGCCGCCGCGGGCACGATGAACCCGCAGATCCGCTTCGGCGAGGACCTGATGAGCCGGGTCTCGTACGCGATGATGAACCCGGGTGGCGCGGCGATGATGACCGCGGCGATCCGCGACGCGCTGGGCCAGCTCGCGGCCGAGCTCGCGCGCGAGGCCGGCGTCCAGACCGCCGACATCCTCGAGCTGACGCTGGTCGGCAACCCGATCATGCATCACCTGGTGCTCGGCATCGACCCGGTCGAGCTCGGCGGCGCGCCGTTCGCGCTCGCGGTCGACCAGGCGCTGACTCTTCCCGCCTCGGCGCTCGGCATCGCGGTGCACCCCAACGCGCGCGTCTACGTGCTGCCGTGCATCGCCGGCCACGTCGGCGCCGATGCCGCCGGCATGATCCTCGCCGAGCGACCGGACCTCGGGGACCCGATCACGCTGCTCGTGGACGTCGGCACCAACGCCGAGATCGTGCTCGGCAACCGCGCGCGGCTGCTTGCCTGCTCGAGCCCGACCGGTCCCGCCTTCGAGGGCGCGCAGATCAGCTGCGGGCAGCGCGCGGCGCCCGGCGCCATCGAGCGCGTGCGCATCGACCCTGCGACCCTCGAGCCGCGCGTCAAGGTGATCGGCAGCGACCTGTGGTCGGACGACCCGGGCTTCGCCGTGGCGACTGCCCGCACCGGCGTCACGGGCGTGTGCGGCTCCGGCATCATCGAGGTCATCGCCGAGATGTACCTCGCAGGCATTCTCCTGCCGGACGGTGTCATCGACGGCTCGGTCGCCGCGCGCACCGACCGGATCGTCGCAGACGGCCGCACCTTCTCTTACGTCCTGCACCGCGGCGACGTGCCGATGAAGATCACGCAGAACGACGTGCGCGCCATCCAGCTCGCGAAGGCGGCCCTCTACGCCGGCGTCGCACTGCTCATGGACAACCTCGGCATCACGAAGGTCGACCGGATCGGCCTCGCGGGCGCCTTTGGCAGCCATATCGACACCAAGCACGCGATGGTGCTCGGCATGATCCCGGACTGCGACCTCGGCCAGGTCGCCTCGGTCGGGAACGCCGCCGGCGCCGGCGCGCGCATTGCGCTGCTTGATGCCACGGCCCGTACCGCCATCGAGGACCTGGTCCGCCGGGTCGAGAAGATCGAGACCGCAATCGAGCCACGCTTCCAGGCGCATTTCGTCGAGGCCATGGCGATCCCGCACAAGACCGCGGCCTATACTGAGCTTCGCAAGGTCGTAACGCTGCCAGCCGTCCGCACGGCTGCGGAATCGGGCGGCACGCGCGGGCGCGGCGGGACTGGCAGGCGCGGACGAAGGACGGTCAGTACCTGAGGCGGGGAGGCGGGTCGCATGGGCGTCGTGGATACGGTCATCCTGTTCGCGTACCTCGCACTCCTCGTTGGCATCGGCATCTACGCCCAGCGCCGTAAGCCGGACGTCGACGATTATTTCGTCGCGGGACGGCGCATGGGGCCGGCCACGATCGCCTGCATGTGGGTCGCGGCCTGGATCGGCGGGGCCTCGATCGTCGGCACGTCGGCCCGCGTCTACGCGCAGGGCATCACCGGCATCTGGTACGTCATCGGGATCGCGATCGGCTGCTGTCTATTTGGACTAACGGTCGCGAAACGCGTGAAGGAACTGGGTGACGGCGACCGCCACCTCACCTACCCGGACTTCATCGAGCGGCACTACGACAACCGCACGCGCGCGGTCGCGACGATCACGACGGTCCTGGCCTACACCGCGTACTCCGCGGGCCAGTTCGCCGCCGCCGCGGCCATCCTTCAGGTGCTGATCGGCTGGAGCTACGGGAGCTGCCTACTCCTCGCCGGCGCGATCGTGACGCTCTACACAGCGGCTGGCGGCTACCTTGCGGTCACCTACACGGACCGCGTGCAGGTCACGCTGGTGATCGTCGGCATCGTGGCGGTGGGCATTCCAGTCGCGATTTCGCAGGCGGGAAGCTGGGCCGACATGCGAACCGCCCTGCCGGCCACGCACTACGACTTCGGGGCGCAGGGCTGGGACCGCGTCGCTGCGCTCGTGGTCTCCATGGTGCTCAGTTTCTTCGTCGCGATGGACAGCTTCTCGCGCAGCTTCGCCGCGCGAGACGCCGCGACGGCGCGGCGGGGGGCGCTCCTCGCGCCGCTCCTGATGCTGCCGATCGCGCTCGCCGTCGCCTGGCTCGGCCTCGCCGCGGCCGTTCTCTACCCGGACCCGGCGTCGAGCGCCAGCATCCTCGCGACCTTCGTGCTCGACCGCTTCCCGGTAGGGCTCAAGGGACTGATGGTCATCGGCATCCTGTCGGCGGTGATGTCGGTCGCTTCCATCAGCGTGCTCACGGCCTCCGCGAACTACGCGCGGGACATCCACCAGCGCTACCTGCGGCCGGACATGACGCCCGCGGCGATGCTGCGGACCGGCACGCTCGCCTCGCTCGGCGCGGGCGGGCTGGGCCTGCTCCTCGCCTGGAAGATGCGCGACATCATCGACATCCTGCAGTTCGGCTTCACGCTGAACTCGGCCGGCCTCTTCCTGCCGACGATCGCGGCGCTGTGGACCAACCGGATTCCAGCCTCCGCCGCGTTCTGGAGCACGACAGCCTCGCTCGTCACGGTGATCGCCTGGCGCATCGCCGAAGACGCCGGTGCGGGCGGCCTGTTCGCGATCGATCCGCTGTGGCCGGGGCTCGCGGTTTCGGCGCTGCTGCTGGTGGCGCTCTCGGCCCGCGCGCGGTGAGGATCGTCTTCGCGGAGATGCCGGAAGCCGCGGGCCGCGACATTTCGATCGAGCGGCGCGAACTCCCGGCCGGCGCGGACGTCGAGACCTACACGCACCGCGGCGATGCCGACGCGCTCGCCGCCGCCTGCCGCGGCGCCACGGCGATCCTGACCGACTACGTCCCGTTCGACCGCGCGATGCTCGCCCGGCTCGAGGGCTGCCGCATCATCTCGGTCGCCGCCACCGGCTGGGACTGCGTCGACGTCGCGGCCGCCGCCGAGCGCGGCATCGCCGTCGCGGCAGTCGGCGAGTACTGCACGGACGAGGTCGCGGACCACGCGCTCGCGCTCCTGCTCGCGCTCGAGCGCCGGCTGCGGGACTACGACCGCCAGGTGCAGGCGGAACACAGCTGGCGCTGGAACGACATCCAGGGCATCGAGCGCCTCGCCGGCCGCACGCTCGGACTCGTCGGCTTCGGCCGCATCGGCCAGGCCGTCTGCCGCCGGGCGCGCGGTTTCGGGCTCGCAGTCATCGCCTGCGATCCGCGTGTCGACGCAGGCACGGTCCGTCACCACGGCGCGGAGCCCGTGGGCTTCGACGACCTGCTCGCGCGCGCGGACATCCTGAGCCTGCACAGCAACCTCGACACGGGTAGCCGCGGCCTCATCGGCCGCGACGCCTTCGCGAAGATGCGGCGCCGCCCCCTCCTGATCAACGTGGCCCGCGGGGGCCTTGTAGTCGAGCCCGACCTGGTCGCGGCCCTCGACGGCGGACGGGTCCGGGGCGCGGCCCTCGACGTGCTGGCTGAGGATTCCCCCGACCTCGGGCATCATCCGCTGGTCGGCCGCCGCGATGTGCTCCTGACGCCGCACGTGGCCTTCTATTCGGAGTCGGCCTTGAAGGACTTGAGCCGCATTTCGGCAGCCAACATCCGCGCGTTCCTCGACCGGCGGCCGGGCGACGTGTTCCGCCTCGTCACGCCCGCAGCGGGCGGCCCATGAGCACCGGAGGGAGCTTCGACGGCGCGCCCGAGCGCGGCGTCATCAATTTCAGCGTCGGACAGCCTTCGGCCGACCTGCTGCCGCTCAAGCTGCTGGCCTCGGGGGGCGAGCGCTTCTTCGCCGACGCCGCGCCCTTCGACCTGAACTACGGCCAGCGCCAGGGCGACCCGCGCTTCCGTGCGGCGCTTGCGGACTTCCTCGCCAAAGCCTACGGCGCGCCAGTCGATGCGGACTCGCTGATGCTCACGGGCGGCATTTCGCAGGGGCTCGATTTCGTCTGCGGCCGCCTGGCGAAAGCGGGCGATGTGATCTTCGTCGAGGAACCGACCTACCCGTACTCGTTCCCGATCTTCCGCGACCACGGCCTCGAGGTCGTCGGCGTGCCCGTGGACGCAGGCGGCATGGACGTCGCGCAATTCGAGAGGCTGCTGGTGCAGCACCGCCCGACGCTCGTCTACACGATTCCCGCTTTCCACAACCCGACCGGCCGCGTGCTCGACCGCACGCGCCGCGACCGGCTCATCGAATTGTCACGCGAGCACGGCTTCACGGTCGTGGCCGACGAGGTGTACCAGCTCCTCTACCACGGCGCGCCGCCCCCGCCGTCATTCGGCATCCTGGGCGCGGCCGGCAACGTGCTCTCGCTCGGAACTTTCTCGAAGATCCTCGCGCCGGGCCTGCGCCTCGGCTGGATCCAGACGACCCCGGCGCTGATGCAGCGGCTGCTCGCGAGCGGTGCGCTCGTGAGCGGCGGCAATTTCAACCATTTCACGTCGCACCTCGTGCGGCGGCTCATGGAGAGCGGCGAGCTCGCCGCCTTCGTCGAGACGCTGCGCACCCGCTACGCCGAGCGCGCGCAGGCGATGGACTCGGCGCTGCGCAAGCACCTCGCGGGCGTCGCGCGCTGGGAGAAGCCGGGCGGCGGTTACTTCTTCTGGCTCGAGTTGCCGGAGGGCGCGGATGCGGAAGCGCTCGCGGCGGCGGCCAGCGCAGCCGGCACCGGCTTCCTGCCCGGGATCGCCTGCTCGAACGCCGGCGGCCAGCGGCACTGCCTGCGCCTGTCGTTCGCGCATTATTCAGTCTCGGATATCCACGAGGGCATCGCGCGGATGCGCAAGGCCTTCATCCGGTAGCGGCGCGGCTAGCGACGCGCAGCAGGCGGTCTTGCCAGCTCTTCGGCGCGCAGGGCGTGGCTCAGCACGCGGCTTTCGAGGACGCCGTGCGCCGCGCCGAGGTTGGTCCTCATGACGAGACCGTCGGAGTGCTTGCGCGAGGCATTCTGCAGGGCGACCAGCAGCCCGCGATAGGCGTCGATGCCGCCGGCGCCTTCGCCGTGCAACACGTAGAGCTGACGCCAGTCGCGGCAGAAGGCAAGCAGGAGACCGGCGTACTCACGCACCTGCGCCGCAGGCACCTGCGCACCCGGCCCGACGCAGAGCTCGCCGATGATGTCGTTGACGAGGACATCGACCTCCGCCGGCGGTAGCAGGGGCCGAGGGACGGCAAGCTCCGTGAAGACGCGCGCGTCGACTTCAGGCCGGTACGGCAGTTTCTCGACCTGCGACGCCGCGGTGCTGTCCGCCACGTATTGCCAGAACCGGGAATTGCCGACCGTGTCGGCGACGAGGTGCACGCGCCGCCTGTCGCTCAGGTTGACGACCGAATGACGGCGCCAGTTGTCGAAGACCCAGGCTTCGCCCGCCGCCATGTGCACGACTTCGTCGCCGCAGGTGAACCTGACTTCGGGCCAGGTGACGACCGGGATGTGCAGTCGCACGCGATTGAACCAGTGGTAGCTCGTGTCCGCGTGCTCGGGGACGCTACAACCGCCGTCGAGCCGCATGAACCGCGAACGGCTCCAGACGACGCCGAAACTCGCGAGCACCTGCCTCACGTACGGGCAGGCTTGCAGGTGTTGCGTGGGACGCATCGCGCCACGCATCGTGTCGTTCTCGCCGCCATCGACGCTGATCAGCCGTATCGAGGCGTTGCCCGTGAATTCCTTCGGATGCCGCGCCCAGGTCGAGTCCGGCAGCGCCTCGAGCTCGGCCTGCAGCCGCGCCGCGTCGAAGCGTACCGGCAGCCGATAGAACGGGCGGGGCAAACGCATGGCGAACTATAATGCCACCAACATGAGCGCGGCATCCGAAGCGACGGGCACGCTGCAAGTGGCCCTTGCTCATGCAACGCGGCTGCTTGAGACGAATCCGGCGCTCGCGGCCGAGCAGGCGCTCGAGATCCTGAAGGTACTGCCGAGCCATCCGGACGCGATGGTGCTGCTCGCAAGGGCGCGCCGGCGCTCGGGCGATTCCGCCGCCGCGATCGAGGTTCTGCAGCCGTTGCTCCGCACGCCGGCCGGCGGCGTCGCTGCGTGGTTCGAGTACGGCCAGGCATTGGGCGACGCGGGGCGCGGCGACGACGTCATACAGGCCTTGCGCAGGACCGTGGCATTGCAGGGCAACCACGCGGAGGCATGGCACATGCTCTCCGAGCACCTGCTTGCGATCGGCGATTACGCGGCTGGCGACGCCGCTTATGCGCGCTACGTCCAGTGTTCGGTGCGGGATCCACTCCTGCAGCAGGCCGCTGCCGCGATGGTCAGGAACGACGTCCCGAAAGCCGAATCGCTTCTGAAGCGCCACTTGCAGCAGCAGCCGACCGATGTCCCTGCGATACGCATGCTGGCCGAAGTGGCAGCCCGCTGCGGTCGCAACGAGGATGCGCTGCACTTGCTCGAGCGCTGCCTTGAACTGGCGCCCGGTTTCAGCGCCGCGCGCTACAACTATGCCGTCCTCCTCCATCGACTCAACGACCCACAGCGCGCGCTCGCCGAGGTCGAGCGGCTGCTTGCGGCGAGTGCGCGCAATCCAAGCTACCGAAACCTTCATGCCGTGGTGCTGAGCCGTGTCGGCGAATACGGGCGGTCGGCACAGGCGTACACCGAACTGCTCGCCGAGTACCCGACCAACGCCAAGCTCTGGCTCAGCTACGGTCACGTGCTCAAGACCGAGGGCCGCCAGGACGACAGCGTGCGCGCCTATCGGCAGGGCATCGCCCACGATGCGTCCTTCGGCGAAGCCTACTGGAGCCTCGCGAACCTGAAGACCTTTCGGTTCGGTGAAGGCGACCTTGCCGAGATGCAGGCGCAGGTCGAGCGCCCGGGCCTCGACTCCGCGAGCCGCGCGCAATTTCACTTCGCGCTCGGCAAGGCCTTCGAGGATTCCAGGGACTACGCGAAGTCGTTCGAGCATTACGACCGCGGCAACGCGCTGCACCGCGCTGCGCACCCCTACGATGCCGAGCTCAATTCCAGGCGGCTCGCGCGGCTGAAGACCGTCTTCAGCCAGGACTTCTTCGGGCAGCGTGCCGGCTCCGGCTGTCCTGCGGCCGACGGCATCTTCATCGTCGGCATGCCGCGAGCGGGCTCGACACTGCTCGAACAGATCCTGTCTTGTCACCCGGCGGTCGAGGGGACCACGGAGCTCCCGGAGATCATCACGATGGCGAAGGACCTGCGCGCGCAGGCCGAATCCACTGACATCGCCGTCTACGCGGAGGTGCTGGCGCGCCGGACGGACGCCGAACTCAGGGAAATGGGCGAGCGATATATCGAGCGCACGCGCATCCATCGCAAGACCGACCGCCCATTTTTCATTGACAAGATGCCGAACAACTTCCTGCACGTCGGCCTGATCCACGCGATCCTGCCGAATGCGAAGATCATCGACGCCCGTCGCCATCCACTGGGCTGCTGCTTCTCGAACTTCAAGCAGTACTACGCGCGTGGCCAGAATTTCAGTTACTCGCTCGGCGACATGGGGCGGTTCTACCGGGACTACGTCGAGCTGATGGCACACTTCGACGCGGTATTGCCGGGGCGCGTGCATCGCGTGCTCTATGAGCGCACCGTCGACGACACCGAGACCGAGGTGCGCCGGCTGCTCGACTACTGCGGGCTGCCCTTCGAGCCGGCCTGTCTGCGCTTCTTCGAGAACGACCGTCCGGTGCGCACCGCCAGCGCCGAGCAGGTGCGCCAGCCGATCTACCGTGACGGCGTCGAGCAGTGGCGAAACTACGAACCATGGCTCGGGCCGCTCAGGCACGCACTGGGGCCACTGCTCGAGTCATACCCGGAGGCGCCCGGCTCCCGGGCGCCGAATCCTGCGCCGTGACGAGCGCCGTGCCGGCGTTGTTGCCTTGCAACAGTGTCAGCGATTGCTTGGCATGTTGCGGATCTCGTTGTAGGCTGATACCAACTGACAATCTGCTGGGGGGGTCGCGATGAAGCGTTCCAGTTTCGGCAAGCCTCGAGTCGCCGGCTCCAGGTCCAGACCCGTCCCGTATCGCCTGCCGCGAACGCCGCTCGCCATCGCCATGGCGCTGGCCTGCCCGACGCTGATGGCACAGCAGCTCGAGGAGGTCATCGTCACCGCGCAGAAGCGCGCGGAGAACATGCAGAACGTTCCGATCAGCATCCAGGCGCTGGATACGGAGAGCCTGCAGCAGCTGAACATCCGGAACTTCAAGGACTACGTGCAGATGCTGCCGTCCGTGTCCACGTCGCCCGGCCAGGGCGGCGGCGCCATGGCCGGGCCCGGCTTCTCGACCGTGTACATGCGCGGCGTGACGACGGGCGGCGACGGCCAGGCCATCACCTCGGTGCCGAGCGTCGCCGTGTACCTGGACGAGCAGCCGATCTCGACCATCCAGGGCAACCTCGACGTCCACATGTACGACATCGCACGCGTCGAGGCGCTGGCCGGGCCGCAGGGGACGCTGTACGGCTCCAGCTCGCAAGCCGGCACGATCCGCATCATCACGAACCGTCCCGACCCGACGGCGTTTGCGGCGGGCTATGGTCTCGAAGGCAATATCGTCGACGGGGACGACACCGGCTACGTCGCAGAGGGTTTCGTCAACGTACCGGTGGCCGAATCGGCTGCAGTCCGCCTGGTCGGCTGGTATCGCGAGGATGCCGGCTGGGTCGACAACGTCGAGGCGACGCGCACGTTCTTTGCGAACCAGGCGGATCCCGACGACGACATCACGGTGAGCAACGCGCAGTTGGCCAGGGACAACTACAACACCGTCGAGACCTACGGTGCGCGCGCGACGCTGCGCGTGGACCTGAACGACAACTGGGCGATTACACCCGCCCTGATGTACCAGAACCAGAAGGCTGAAGGGTCCTGGGGCGACGACTTGAACGACATCATGGCGCCCGGCGACAACGACGTGGCGCACATGACGGAGGAATTTACCGACGACGAGTGGTACCAGGCAGCCCTCACGATCGAAGGCAACATTTCGAACTTCGAGCTGACCTATTCCGGCAACTACCTCGATCGCGAAGTCGACGCCTCGTTCGACTACTCCGACTACTCGTATTTCTACGACAGCATCTACACGACCGGGTATTTCTCGGGCCTGTTCGTCGACAACAACCTCGAGAACATCCCGCCGGTCCACCGGTACACTAACGACGACGGCTACACGAGGCAGAGCCACGAGCTGCGCCTCACCTCGCCGCAGGACCGGCGCGTGCGCGGCCTGCTCGGGCTCTTCTACCAGAAGCACGAGCACGACTTCTTCCAGAGATTCCTCGTGGCAGGCCTCGCCGACACGATGCTGCCGAACCTGGGCACCAATCCGCTGTACGCCGACGTCGTGTATCTCAACAGCATGGACCGCGAGGACATCGACGAGGCGATCTTCGGCAGCGTCAGCTTCGACATCACGGACAAGCTGGAACTGCAGGCCGGCGTCCGGTTCTTCGAGAGCGAGACGAGCGTGAAAGGCTTCTTCGGCTTCGGGCTGGGCTTCGGCCCGGACCATGCGCCGTGCACGGACCCGGACGACCTGCCTGACGAGCCTGGCTGCGTGGCCAACGGCGGCGATGGCGCCTTCGCGGACCCGGGCGCGGGCTGGGCACGCCCCGGTCAGGCCTGGTCGCGCAACGGGGAGTGGCGCTGCCCGTCGCAGGAGGACTACAAGGATGCCCCCTGCGTCAACGTCGACCGGAACATCAAGAGCGACGACCACGTCGGCCGCATCAACCTAAACTACAGGATGACCGACGACGCGATGCTCTACGCGACCTGGTCGGAGGGCTTCCGGCCCGGCGGCATCAACCGCAATCCGTTCGTCGGCGACTACCTGCCCGATTTCCTCACGAACTGGGAGCTCGGGTGGAAGACCGAGTGGGCGGACAACTCGGTGCTGTTCAACGGCGCCGTGTTCTTCCTGGAATGGGACGACCTGCAGCGGGCTTTCGCGGGCGCCAACGGCATCACGCAGGTGGACAACGCCCCCAGCGCCGAGATCCTCGGCACCGAGGTGCAGGTGCAGTGGGCGGCGACCGAGAATCTCATGCTCTCGGCCGCGATGGCCTATTACGACACCGAGCTCACGACCGACTATGTCGAGATCGATGCGTCGACCGGCCTGCCGGAGATTTCGGCGCCGGCGGGCACGCCATTGCCGATCACGCCGGAATTCAAGGGCAATCTACGTCGGGCGCTACGGTTTCCCGATCGGCGGCTTCGATGCCCACGTACAGGGCGTGCTGGCGTATCGAGGGCAGCCGCTCTACGGAGTTGAACCCCGCCGACAACGCACTGAAGGGCGGCGACATCCCGTCGAGCACGGTCCTCGACCTCAGTTTCGGGATCGGCCGCGATTCCTGGGCCCTGGAGCTCTTCGTCAAGAACGCGACGGACGAGGATGCACCCCTGGCCATCGGCGTGCAGTGCGCAGTGTACTCGGCGTTCGGGAGTCCCGCCTGCGGCCAGCAGCCGTACGCCTTGCGCCGCGCGCCGACGACGTTCGCGCTCAGGTTCACGCAGAATTTCTGACGCGCGGGCGTTTTGTGACCGTAAGGGGCGCCACGAGGCGCCCCTTCTTACTTCAGACGTTGGAATCCGGGAACGCGGCCTTGCGCCGGTTCATGTAGTCGAGCAGTGCCTCGTCCACGGCGGGATCGAGCGGCGGCGCGACGTACTCCTCGAGCAGCTTCTTCCAGCGCTCGTTCGCGCGCATCGCCATGTCCTTGCGCCCCTCCGCCGCCCATTGCTCGAAGCTGTTGTTGTCCGCGAGCGGCGAGCGGTAGAAAGCGGTCTCGAAGTTCGCGAGCGTGTGCGCGCAGCCGAGGAAGTGCTTGCCGGGCCCGACTTCGCGGATCGCCGAGAGCGCCTGGCCGTTCTCCGACAGGTCCACGCCCGCGAGCAGCGTGTGCATCATCCCAGCCTGGTCCGCGTCCATGACGAATTTCTCGTAGCCCATGGCGAGCCCGCCCTCGAGCCAGCCAGTCGTGTGCAACACGAAGTTGACCCCGGCGAGGCAGGTCGGCAGCAGCGTCTGCGCCGACTCGAACGCCGCCTGCGCGTCCGGGATCTTGGCGGCGCACAGGCTCCCGCCCGAGCGGAAGGGCACGCCGAGCCGACGCGCAAGGCTTGCCATGATGTAGAGCACGAGCGCGGGCTCCGGGGTCCCGAAGGTCGGCGCGCCCGACTGCATCGAAAGCGAGGACGCGAAGCTGCCGAGCACCATCGGGCAGCCGGGATTGAGGAGCTGCATGAACGCCATGCCCGCCAGGGCTTCCGCGAGCGTCTGGGTGGCGGTCCCCGCGATCGTCACCGGCGACATCGCGCCCGCGAGGATGAAGGGCGTGACGATGCAGGCCTGGTTCGCGCGCGCGTAGACCTTGAGCGCGCCGAGCATCGTCGCGTCGTAGGTCATGGGCGAGTTGACGTTGATGAGGCTGACGACGAAGGTCTTCGGCTTGCCGGTCGCCGGGTCGAGCCAGGCGTCACCGAACAGGATCTTCGCCATTTCGACCGTGTCCGTCGCCCGTTCGGGGTGGGTCACGGAGCCCATGAAGCACTTGTCGCTGTACTTCATGTGGCTGTAGACCATGTCGAAGTGCCGCTTGTTGACCGGCAGAGCTTCTGAGGACGGGGCTGTCATGACAGATCGCATTGCAAGGGCCACGATGCTGCTAATTGCTAAATCCCTATCATGCTGAAGACCTATACCGGCAGTTGCCACTGCGGAGCGGTCAAGTTCGAGGCCGAACTCGACCTCTCGCAGAGCACGTACCGCTGCAACTGCTCGATCTGCCGACGAACCCGCTTCTGGCCCGCTGTCGCGACGCCCGACGGCTTTCGTTTGCTCGCCGGCGAGGCCGAACTCACCGAGTATTGTTTCAACACGAGGAAGAACCAGCACTTCTTCTGCAAGCACTGCGGTGTGCGCGCCTTCGGTGTCGGAAACGAAACGCCGATTGGAAAGATGTACGGCGTCAACGTCGGCTGCCTAGAGGGCGTAACGGACGAGGAACTCTCGAGCCTCCGATCACCTATGTCAACGGTCGGAACGGACAGGTATGGCAAACCCCGCCGGAATTCTTTAAGCACTTGTAGGCTGTCATGCTTGCCGGCGTCGGCCTGGTCAACCCGTAACAGAAACACGCCACGTTAAAGTGTCCTATGACGGTTGTGCCATGCGCGGCTTGATACTTTTGGTGCGCGGAGCCGCTTACGCCGCGCTTCTCGGCGCGAGCTTGGGCTGCTCGGAGCGGCCGTCCGCACCCCCTTCCCAAGAGCGGCGCGAGCGATCTGCAGAGGAGCAACGCCTGGCGAATCTCCTGCCTGATGAGTTCGAACGCGAACACTCAGGTGCGCAGGTTTGCCTTTTGGGAATAAATTGCCTCGCGCTCGATAGCCGGCCGTTCGAGCTGTGTCTGATCGCGGCCGAACGCTGCCCGCAGGACGCAAGGTTGCAACTGGCCAATGAACGTGAAGGTCAAGGCAAGTAGTGGGGTTCTGTGGCTTGAGTTTGTCGGAGGTGAGATCATGAAAAGGTCGGGCGCGAGCCAAGGCCAGTCGGCATCGGAGCTTATCTCGAAGCGGATCACCGAGCTGGGTGGGTGGCGAGGTCAAACCCTCAAGCGAATGCGCCAGCTCATCAAGGAAGCCGATCCTGACGTGGTCGAGGAGTGGAAGTGGATGGGCACGCCGGTGTGGTCGCACGACGGCATCATCTGTACTGGCGAGTCCTACAAGAGTGTGGTGAAGCTTACCTTTGCCAAAGGCGCGTCCCTCAAGGATCCGGGCCGACTGTTCAATTCGAGCCTGGACGGGAAAGTGCGCCGTGCCATAGACATCCACGAAGACGAGGAAGTCAGCGCGACCGCGTTCAAGGCACTCATTCGCCACGCAGTCTCCGCAACAGTTCTAGCAAGTCGAAATCTTCGAAGAAGTTGAAGTCCTAAGGGATTCCGGTTCGGCCATGCCGCAATCAACCTTCGAGAACCGAGACTCGATGTCCTTCCGCGAACTCCTGGCCTGGGCCTGGAGCGAGACCCCGCCGGTGCACAAACACATCGCGAATCTGTTGATACATGTCTTTGCAGTGCCCCTGTTCGTGTTCGGACATGTGCTCCTGCTTGCGGCCATCGTCTTTGGTTGGTGGTTTTTGGTTGTCGGTCTGGTGTGCATCATCGCGACACTCATGTTGCAGGGCTTCGGCCATTCCCTGGAACGGCAACAGGTGCCGCCCTTCACGGGTCCACGTGATTTCGTGCGGCGGCTGTATGCAGAGCAATTTTGCAATTTCTGGCGATTTCTCTTTTCCGGCCAGTGGTACGCTAATCTGCGCGCGCGCAACGATCGGCGGGTTGCGTAACTGGGCGACGCAGCGGTCAGGAGAATCGCAAATGGTGAGTCCCATCTACGCACTCGGTCATTCAGATCGGGAGTTGGAGCGCCTGAGCGCGCAGGAGCGCCTCATCGGGCCGGTGACGCGACAGTTCTTCCGTGAGGCCGGGATCGGCGCCGGCATGCGCGTCGCTCGATGTCGGCAGCGGGGCGGGGCACACCGCGTTCCTGGCCGCCGACCTGGTCGGCGAATCGGGCGAGGTGATCGGCACCGACAGGGTGGCAGCGGCGGTCGCTGGCGGCGACGGAACGGGCGAGAGCCCGCGGACTGCGCAACGTGTCCTTCCGCGAGGGTGATCCCACGGAGATGGCGTTCGATCGGCCCTTCGATGCCGTTGTCGGGCAGATACGTCCTGCTGTTCCAAGCCGACCCCGCGGCGATGGTGCGGAGGCTCACCGAGCATCTCCGCCGGGGCGGCGTGATCGTCTTTCACGAGCCGGACTGGGACTAGCACCCGATCGATTCCGCCGGCGCCGACCTACGACCGATGCCGGCGAGTGGATCGACGAGTCGTTCCGCCTGCCGGCACCCCTGAAACGAACATGGCCGTCGGTTGCACCAGGCGTTCGTCGGTGCAGGACTGACGGCGCCGACGATGCGAATGCAGACATTCATCGGCGGCGGTGCGGAGTGCATGGATTGGTTGCCGGCCTTCGCCGACCTGGTCGGAAGCTGCTGCCGACCATCGAGCAGATGGGTGTGGCCACGGCCGCCGAGGTCGAGCTAGCAACCTTGGCCGAGCGGTTGCGTCGGAGGTGACCGCGAACGGCAGCGTGATCATCGGCCGCTCGGAAATCGGGGCGTGGTCACGCGTATGATCCTCAAGGCGGCAATGCGCAACTCTGAATATCGCAGTTTGCTGGTTCTGCTTCTGGTGTATGGCGCAGCAAGCCTCGTGCACTTTGCCCACAATGCTGAGTTCATAGGGGACTACCCAGGCTTACCGACGTCGTGGACTCGTGGAGGTGTGTACCTCGCGTGGGTTGGAATGACGGCCGTGGGAGTGTGTGGTTGGTGGGTGCTATCGCGCGGCTACCAGATTGCGGGGTCGCTCGTGTTGGCCGTCTACGCGTGCGGGACTCGACAGTCTCGGCCACTACGTTGTAGCACCGTTCTCAGCGCACACCCCGGTCGGATGAACATGACGATTCTTGTAGAGGTCGTGACCGGTGCGTTGGTGTTCGTCCAAGCCGTGAAGCTCATCATCGAACGAGCGCGAAGCGCGTTAGTGAAGGATTGAGTGCCAGTATCAATCTCATTCATCATCCCGGCGTACAACGAGGAGCGGCTCCTCGGCCGCACGCTGAGCGCGATCGACCACGCGGCGCAGGCACTGGGCGAGCCAGTCGAAGTCATCGTAGTGGATGACGCGTCGACCGACCGGACCGCCGCGATCGCGCAAGAGCATCGGGCGCGGGTGGTCTCGGTGAAATGCCGCCAAATCGCCGCGACACGCAACGCGGGGGCGAGAG
The DNA here is from genome assembly GCA_963817195.1 of uncultured Gammaproteobacteria bacterium. Classification (GTDB taxonomy): domain Bacteria; phylum Pseudomonadota; class Gammaproteobacteria; order Steroidobacterales; family Steroidobacteraceae; genus SCUD01. Next base: position 12,589 of record CAWFNJ010000012.1, on the reverse strand, counting down.
AAGCGGATGGTGAGATGCTCATATTCGTCGACGCCGACACGATCGTCACCGAGGCCGCTGTGCGAGCGGCGATCGCGGCCATGCGTGGAGGTGCGGTCGGCGGTGGCTGCGCGTTTCGCTTCGACGGGCCCTTGCCGCGCTACGGACGCGCTCTGGCTGCCGTCGCCGTCCCTCTCTACCGGGTACTCCGGTTGGCGAGCGGTTGCTTCCTGTTCTGCACCCGCGAGGCCTACTTCGCCGTCGGTGGCTTCGATGAGACGCTGTTCGGTGCGGAAGAGTTGGCCATGAGCCAAGCGCTGCGTCGTCAAGGTCGGTTCGTGATTCTCCGGGAGTTCGTGACGACGTCCGGGCGAAAGCTGCGGGCACACTCGGGACGCGAGGCTCTTGGGCATCCTGCTACGACTGGCCCTCGCTGGGCGGAAGGGCGTGCGCGGGCGGGGGCGGCTTGGATATCTGGTATGGCGAACGGCGAGTTGACCCGGACCGAGGAGATCAGGATCGGGCGGCAGGACTGCTATCGCCGTCTAATGGAGGTAAAATATGACCTCCGTCGGAAACAATGGAGTGCGTCATGGACAACGCCGAACCCCGCCCGTCCGTCTCATCTGCCGTCTGCTACAAGGATCCGAAAACGGCGCTGCGCTGGCTCGAGGAAGCGTTCGGCTTCGAGCCGTCCATGGTCATCCTCGGCCCGAACGACGAGCTGATGCATTCCGAAATGCGCTTCGGCGACGGCATCGTCATGGTCGGCACCGAATGGAGCCCGATGCACAAGAGCCCCGCAAACGATCGACGGCTTCAACACGCAGACGGTGCACGTCCAGATGACCACGGACGTCGACGCCCATTGCGAACGCGCGCGCAAGGCGGCGCGACGATCGCAATGGAGCCGACGACGCAGTTCTACGGCGACCGCACCTATCGCGCCGTCGATCCCGAGGGCCACATCTGGACCTTCGGCCAGACGGTGAAGCACATGACGCTCGGACGAATGGGACAAGGCGATCGGTGTGAAGACGAAGACCCGGCTATGACAGTGACGATGGCTCAACGCGGACCTTAGGCGTAACGAGGTCTCCGACGAGGTGATCAATGGCTTCCCGAACAGCCTCATGTTCCTGCGGACGATTGCGGGTCCACGTCGAAGGCGAACCACGAGGCGTTGGCATTTGCCATGCCTTGCCTGCCAGCGAGGGACCGGGAGCATCTTCGCAGCACTGGCCAGCTTCGTGCGCCGTTCGAAGTCTTTGGTACCGCCACCGAATACATCCGCATCGGAGACCAAGGCGCAAAGCTTCAGCTTCAGTCTGCCCCGTGTGCGGCACGACCGTCTTCCACTACCGAAGAAGGTCACGAGGAGTCCGTGAGCGTCGCAGTGGGCGCGTTCGCCGACCCTAAGCTTTCCGCCGCCAGCGTTTCCGTCTACGACAGCCGCAGGCACCCGTGGGTGCAGTTGCCGCCAGGGCACGAGAACGTTCGATAGAATCCGACCTGATCACTAACTCTGACTGATTTGTCTCTGGTTCTGAGGGGTGCTGATATGGCGTTCGGCCTCAATGTTGTCCTTTCCGCATTGATCATTGGTATCGCGGCTTGGCTGTCTGGCAGATTTCCGCGAGCCGCCGGTTTCTTGGTCGCTCTGCCCTTGGCGACCATGCTCGTATTGCCAATGGCGTACGCTCAACATCACGACACAGAGAAGACGGTCGAATTTGCGAAAAGTATCCTCATCGCCGTTCCGGTCATAATGCTCTTTCTCCTCCCGTTTATTCTTGCGCTTCGATACGGGTTGTCATTTTGGTCATCGTATGTTCTTGCGTGTCTCTGGCTGATCCCAGCGTTTTTTTTCCATCGCTATCTTGTGCGGCTTCTTTAGAGGCAAGAGTAATGTGTAGCGCGCTGAATGTTGCTCGTCGTCTAACAGTGCATTGGAGCAAACGCGACAGAGATAAAGTGCCAGCATCAATCGCGCCGCAGCGCGTCGCTCAACGCGGACGTTAAATGCCGGCAGGAGCGCGTTCCATATGCCAGACGCTGAAGTGAAAGTACGAGAAGCGCTTGCGGAATATTTGCAGGATCCAACCAAGGTCGGCCTGGACACCGAGCTCGTGATTCTCGCGCGCGCTCTCAGCGCCTTGCCTGTGTATGAGGATATGGGAGGTGTTCTCTTGATTCGGCCATCTGGCGAGGTCTTGGTGGTTCACTCGAACCAAGAGTGGACTCAATAGAGCCGAATGTGAGGTCGTGACTGACGCCGAGTGGATCTCGCACGCCTACGATTCTTGTATTCAACGCTATCCGAAGCTGCAAGAAGCGATCGAGGAACTGAGAGCATCATGAGCGTGCCCATGTCAGAGGCAATCGGGAATTCAGACGAATGCCAAAGTGGCGGCTGCCAGTGCGGGCATATCCGGTACCGCGCCCCACGGAAGCCGCTAGCGCTGTACGTTTGCCATTGCACTGAATGTCAAAAGCAGTCTTCTTCCGCGTTTGGCATTTCATTTGTTATCCGGCGAGACACATTCAAAGTAGTACAAGGTGATCCCGCGTTCTGGACACGGCAAACGGCCTCCGGACATGCGCTGGAATGTGCCTTCTGCCGTAGTTGCGGGTCGCGACTGTGGCATCAGAGCTCTGGTTACCTCGAGACGCTAAACGTCAAGGCAGGCTCACTCGATGAGCCCGTGGACCTGACCAATGCGGTACATATCTGGACGTCGAGCAAACTACCAGGCGTGACTATTCCAGATGAGGCGCTCTGCTATCCGAAAGAGCCCGGTGGTCTGTACTGATGCAGTCCTGTCGAGTGGAGACTCATTCAAGTGGGCGACATGTATTAGAGTAAGCGTTCGTACCTTTGTGCCGTTCACGTCGTGGCTCTGTACCTGATGACAGCATCAGTGTCAGTGGCGCAAACAGAAGCGACGGACAAAGCCGCTCACGACCACCGGGCTTTTTAGTTGTCTTGAGGACGGCCTGAAGTCGAAGGAGTTCGGGTGTCAACTCCTTGCCAAAGTGCAAGTCTCACAGTTCCCCGAAGGGCCGCTCTTCTGGCATGTGAATAGGCTGCAGACGAGCGAGACCGCCGAAGCCGCCAACAATCAAGCCGGTACGGTGGTCGAAACGGAAGGCAAGCTCTGGCTCTTCAGTTTCGGCCGGCAAGAACGACGTGCCGAAGCAGGGTGAATTAGTCGCCAGCGTCGGGCCGCTCGAGTTGACCTCGGATAAATTACCTGCGGCTAAGTCGTACGAGGTAGTGGCCTACCTCGCGGTGATGCCGCCGAAGGCGTACACCGTAGTTCACACCCACCCGGGGCCAGAGGCTTGGTACGTGTTAGCGGGTGAGCAGTGTCTTGAGACCCCGGAGAGGGTAATAAAAGCCCGAGCAGGCGAAGGAGCAGTGGCCCCGCCCACGACCCCGATGCGGTTGACCAATAGCGGGTCGTCAGTCCGGCGTGCCTTGTTCATCGTGATACATGACGCTGCTCAACCGTGGACCATCCCGACGGAGGAGTGGAAGCCGACCGGGGCCTGTGACCGCTGAGCGTGCTCAAACGCGGACGTTAGGCGCCACTACAGCTGGCATTTGTCGGGGAGAGCGCAATGAATCTTGCGAACGCAAAGGTTGTTCAGCTTCTGATCCCAATCGATGACTTTGAGAAGGGCGTGGCGTTCTATCGAGACGTTTTAGGCGTGCCGTTTCTGTTCACTGCTCCCCCTCAAATGGCATTCTTCAATTGCGGGGGCGTTCGGCTGCTTGTAGGAGTCATGCCGCCCGGCCAGAAGGCTCAGCGGGGGTCTGCCATTTACTTCCAGGTCCCGGACATCCGCGCTGTGTATTCTTCGCTCAAGGGCAGCGGCGTCAAATTCAATGCGGAGCCTCACGTCGTGAACCGCACGGCGAAATCCGAGCTATGGTTGGCGGAGTTCACTGACCCTGATGGCAACCAGTTGGCGCTCATGAGCGAAGTGGTCGGTCGGTGGTGCCTAACAACGTGTTGGAGAAGACGCGAATGGATAGAGTGCCGGCATTCACCACACAACGGCGCCTCGCTCAACGCGGACGGTAGGCGGCGAGATAGCCTGTGCTACGAAGGCGTGACGGATCCATGCCCGACGACACCGTTGACTCTCAAGCGTTGACAGGCGAAAGCCAGCACCTCCCTCGCGAGCGGTGGCGCGCTCGCCGTCGATCGCCTTCTCAAAGTGGTAGCCCTTGCCCTCGGCTATTGCGTGACCGGTGGGCTTGGACTATCACTTGCCATCCCACCGGGATATGCCACGGCGGTCTGGCCCGCCTCGGGCATCGCCTTGGCCGCAGTCCTCTTGTGGGGTCCGCGCGTCTGGCCTGGCATTTGGCTGGGGTCGTTTCTGCTCAATGTCTGGGTCGCGTTGTCGGCAAATGCGGATTTCAGCGCCACGAACCTGGGGATCGCGGCCAGCATCGGCGTCGGTTCTACGCTGCAAGCACTCCTCGGAGCCTTCCTGCTGCAACCGTTGGGTGGGGGTTGGCGGGCTCTTCGAGTCTGGCCCGGCCGTTCTCCGCTTTGCGGCCATCGAGACGCTGTGCTGCTTGCTGGCCCCCACTTGGGGCGTCACGACTCTGCATCTCGCGGGCGCCGTGGACTTTGCGGGCTATTTTGACTCATGGCGGACGTGGTGGCTCGGCGACCTGATGGGCGTGCTCGTCATTGCGCCCGTACTTCTAACCTGGCGCGAGCCACTGCACATCAGTCGGCCCTGGCAGTTCGCCGAGGTCATCGGGTCGTTGGTCCTGCTCGCGGCGTTGACCACGTTAGTGTTCGTCGGCCAGTCGCCTGCGGGGGACGGCACGTATCCGCTGTCTTTCCTGCCGTTGCCCTGCCTGGTGTTGATCGCGTGTCGCTTTAGTCCCGGCGTCGTGGCTCTGGCGACCTGCCTCGTGTCCGCGATCGCAGTCGTCTCCACGTACTACGGCAACGGTCCCTTTGCCCAAGACGCCACCAATGAGTCCCTTCTATTGCTGCAAGCCTTCACGGGCCTGACCACAATGACGGCATTGACCCTGGCCGCGGCGGTTACGGGGCACAAGCAATCGCAAGCATCGCTTCGAAAGCTCAGCGTCGAACTTGAAAAATTGGCGCTCACCGACGAACTGACAGGACTTCGCAACCGACGTGGCTTCCTTCTCCTCGCGGATCAAGGATTGAGAATAGCCCGCCGAACCCATGCCAAATGCCTGCTGGTATTTGTCGATGTGGACGGCCTGAAGCACGTAAACGACACGCAGGGTCATAAGGCGGGCGACGCGCTCATCGTCGATGCGGCTCGGGTGCTTACCGGGGTTTTTCGGGAGAGCGATGTGATCGCGCGCCTCGGGGGCGATGAGTTTGCAGTTCTCGCTTTGGTGGACGAAACCGCCGCTTCAATCGCCATCAGCAAACACCTGCAAGCAAGAATCGATGAGGTCAATCACCAAGCTGGGAGGCCCTTTCAGTTGTCGATGAGTTTCGGCATCGAAGTGTTGCCAAGCGCGTCCGATGTTTCTCTTGAAGACCTGATTGCGCGAGCCGATCATGCGATGCGTGCGCAGCGGCGGGAAACCCGCCGAGCGCAACGCTGAAGCGGGCCGGCTCCTCAGCGCGGCGACCGAGAAAAGGGAACGTGAGTGATACTGGGTCACTGCAAATGACTACAATCTCAACCAGGCTTGCGACACTCGACGACCTCGACGCTGTCGCATTGCTCTTCGATGCGTATCGGCAGTTTTACCAGCGGGCTCCTGACCTGCCGCTCGCTCGGCGGTTCATCAATGAACGGTTTCAACGGAATGAGTCGGTTCTTATCGTCGCCGAGACCGCGACGAAGACGCTGGTCGGGTTCTGCCAGCTCTATCCGACGTTTTGCTCGGTCAAGGCAGCGCCCACATATACGCTGTACGACTTGTTTGTGAGCCCCGAAGCTCGAGGCACAGGAGCGGGCAAGTCACTCATGCTTGCGGCAGAAGCACACGCCGCGAAGGCAGGCGTCACACACATGGATCTTTCGACGGCAAGAACCAACACCGTCGCGCAATCGCTCTACGAGTCTCTCGACTGGGTGCGCGATGAAGCTTTCTTTGTGTATAGCAAGACTTTGCGGGGCTAACACGGGTTTCTCCCAGAGCACGCCTTAGTGGCGTATGCACATTCGACAGGAAGATAGAGCCGACCGTGCGGCGGTTCATGCAGTGAACCGGGCCGCGTTCGGAACGTCAGCGGAGGCGGACCTCGTTGACCTCTTGCGGCCTAAAGCCGGTAAATTGGTTTCGCTTGTCGCGGAAGTGGATGACACGGTCGTGGGGCACGTTCTGTTCTCGCCAGTCTCGTTGTCGGCGCACGACAACTTGAACATCATGGGACTCGGTCCGATGGCCGTGGCGCCTGACCACCAACGGAAAGGCATTGGGTCTGCGCTCGTGCGTGAGGGTCTGGAGCAGTGCAAACAGCTTGGTTGCCAGGCCGTGGTCGTCTTAGGCCACGCGGAATACTATCCGCGCTTCGGATTCGTTCCGGCAGCCAGGTATGCGATCCGATCTGAGTTCGATGTGCCAGAGGATGTTTTCATGATCGCTGAGCTCGTGGCCGGAGCGTTGCGCGGTGCGTCTGGCGTGGTCCGCTATGACGAAGCGTTCGGCAGCGTGTGACAACGTGCCAATAGCTGCCATCGAACACGTTCAACTCGCGATGCCGCCGGGGATGGAGAATGCGGCGCGTTGCGGATCCGTTCGGCACCAGAATTGAATTACTGGAACCGCGCAATGGTCCGACCCGTGAGTAAAGTGGCCGCCCATCTCGCGCTTGCTGTCCTGGGCATCGTCGCGGCGTGGTCGCCAGCGCGCGCGGGCACTGCGACGCCGTTCGATGTGGTAATCGAGAACGGGCACATCATCGACGGCACCGGGTCGCCCTGGTACGCGGCCGACATCGGGATTCGCGACGGCAAGATCGCGGCCATCGGCCAGCTCGCGAGGCGCAGCGGCGACGCGCCGATCGACGCGCGCGGGCATGGTGGTCGCGCCGGGATTCATCGACATGCTGGGCCAGTCGGAGCTGACGATCCTGGTGAATCCGCACCTGCCGTCCAAGATCTTCCAGGGGATCACGACGGAGATCACCGGCGAGGGCGGTTCGATTGCGCCGCTGAATGACGCGATCATCGCAGCCGACCGCGTCGACCTATGAGCACTACGGCTCACGCCGGACTGGCGCACGCTTCGCGCGACTATTTCGCGCGGCTGGAAAAGCAGGGGATCGGAATCAACCTCGCCGACCTACGTGGGCGCGACGCAGGTGCGGCGCATGGTGCTGGGCGACGACGATCGCGCGCCAAACGCGGCGGAGCTGGAGCGCATGAAGCGCACTGGTGCGCGATGCCATGAAGGACGGCGCGGTCGGGCGTGTCGACGTCGCTGCAGTACGCGCCGGCGCCGTATGCAAGCACCGAGGAGCTGATCGCGCTGGCGAGCGAAGCGGCGAAACTACGGCGGCATCTACGCAACGCACATGCGCGACGAGGGCGACGCCATCTTCGGCGCTCGACGAAGCGTTCCGCATCGGGCGCGAGGCGAACATCCCGGTCGAGATCTGGCATCTGAAGGCGGCCGGCAAGCCGCAACTGGGGACGGATGCCGGAGATCGTGGCGAAGATCGAGGCGGCGCGCGTCGAGCGGCGTCGACGTCGGCGCCGACACCTACGCGTATCCGGCGTGGTTCAACACCTTCTCGGCGTTCATTCCGCCGTGGGCGCACGACGGCGGCGACAAGAAGACTGATCGAGCGGCTGAAGGACCCGGCGATGCGCGCGCGCATCCGCAAGGACATGGACACGCCGATGCTGCCTGGAACAACGAATGGCAGGAGGTTACGGGGCCGGAATCGATCCTCATGAGCGTCGTGCAGAATCCGCAGCTGATTCCGCTGCAGGGCAAGACCATCGCGGAGATCGCGAAGGCGCGGCAAGGATCCGATCGACACCGTGTTCGATATCCTGATCGAGGACGAGGCGTTCACCACGGTGCGCATGTTCGGCATGTACGAGCCCGATGTCGCGCTGGCGCTGCAGCAGCCGTGGGTTTCGATCTGCAACGATTCGCAGGGCACGGCGCCCGACGGCGTGCTCGGCAAGGAGCATCCGCATCCGCGCGCGTACGGAACGTTTCCGCGCATCCTGCGCAAGTACGTGCGCGAGGAGCACAAGCTGACGCTGGAGGACGCGATCCGCAAGTTCACGTGCGCTGCCGGCGCAGCGCATGCGCCTCGCCGACCGCGGCGTGCTGAAGCAGGGGATGTGGGCCGACGTGGTGGTGTTCGATCCGGAGACGATGCGCGACCTCGCGACGTTCGAAGACCCAATCAACTGTCGGACGGCATGCACTACGTGCTGGTGAACGGCGTGCCGGTGATCGAGGAAGGCAAGATGACCAACGCGCTACCAGGAACAGTCGTGCGCGGGGCCGGGTATCGCAGCGCCACACCCTCGCATCGTCCAGTCGCCGAACCGGGACGTTAGAGTGCCCGTGATCCGCTCTTGCGAATTGCCATCGGATGCGCTGCTGACCCGCTATCTCGCCTCAGGAGCCTACGCGGACTGCTACGCCACTGAAGTAGCTCGGCCGGTCTCTCATGCCGAGTTCGTTGAAGCCTTCTACACCACCGCCGTGTTCAAGCTTGAGCGGTTGATCCTTCGGGTGTTTGCCTCACGACCCTCCACGGACGTTGAGGCGGGTGAACTCGCGCGCGGCGATCTCAGTTCCTTCGCGGCCTGGTCGGTCGAAGCGCGTTCCCCAAATCAGTTGCTGCTCGCAGACTACACGGGCCGCACGCGTACCTGGCTGATGGTGGCGACTGCGCCCGACAGCCTGCAATCCATCATCGGCACCCGGCTCTTCTTCGGTTCCGCGGTGGTCCCCATGCGTAACGCGAAGACGGGTCGAGCCACCCTGGGTCCTGTTTTCAGCGCGCTGCTCGGGTTTCACAAACTGTACTCGCGCGTTCTCCTGCGGGCCGCCAGGTCCCAGCTGTCTCGCAATGCTTCAAGCCGCTCCGCATGAAAGGTTGGCACCACTCTCTGGCTGCATTGCTTGTGTTCACGGTCGTTCTCTTTGGCTGTATCAAGCGCGAGCCCGACACTGGCTCAAGCAACGCTGCGAGTTCCAACGTCACGAGTTCCGATCCTGCAACGGACAAATGGCTTGGCCAATGGAACGGACCCGAGGGAACATTTCTTCGGATCGAAGGGGGCAAGGGTAAGTACGAAATCACTATTCAGGATCTTGACGGCCCGCGAACCTACCAAGGAAGCACCGTCGGCAGTCAGATCCACTTCGACCGCAATGGCACAAAGGAATTCATTCGCGCGACAAACGGTATGGAAACCGGAATGAAGTGGCTTACTGACAAATCGGACTGCCTGACGATCCGGCCCGGCGAAGGGTACTGCAGAGATTGATCGCGCAACCCTACTCCTCAAAGCGACCCGTGGCGTCACGATCGCGGTCGTATCGTCTCGTGAGCGGAAACGGCGGCAACCAGGACTCGCGACGGACGATCCAGAGTTCGTAGGTTGGCCTCAGTTGGTCAGGGGCATCCAGGGATCCTAAGTTCACTTCGATTTCGTCTGCGCTGCGTGAGAAAATGGACGAGCCGCAGCGGGGACAGAAAAACCGCCCGGCGTAGTCGCGTGTTTCGCCATCGATCGTCACCGCATCCTGAGGGAACACCGCGGAAGCGTGAAAAAGGGCCCCATGATGCTTGCGGCAGTCGAGACAGTGACAAAGGCCGACCCGGTATGGGAGTCCCGACGCCACAATTCGGACGTTGCCGCACAGGCAACCGCCGGTGAATCGGTCCATGCTGCGTCTCCTCTAAAATCAAGCGGTCGGAACGTTTACAACGAACAGCACTGTCATTGCAATTGCCCGCTGCGGGCGGGGACCGGAAGTACATGGATCCTCAGTAGGCGGCCTACAGCGGAAAGTCTGTCCCGCGCCACAAAACGATCACATCGCCCAGGTCACCGTGCACGACCGAATCGCTGATGCTAATTTCCGGGTGATATATCTATACCCCTAACAATGCGTCGGAGCAGATACCACAATGAAAATAATCAAGATCATCCTGGTCGCAGGCACGGCCCTGTTGCTCACCCTTCCAGTGTATCGGAAACGTCACGATGCGGATGTCGGCGTCGGAGCGGTCAAACGACAGTGGGTATGGAGACCACGTTCAAGCATTTCCAGGTGCTATGTGGAGAGCCATCACCAGTCCGGCGCTGGTGTACACCATATTCGGGTGCATTAGTGCTGGTCGAAGCGATTGCGGCGGCGCTGTGTTGGATCGGCGCTGTTCGCATGTGGGCGGCGCGACGGGAGAGCGCTTCATTCCAACGTGCCGCAAGCGTGGCAAGACTTGGACTCAGAGTACACTGCGGCGTTCTATTTCATCGGCTGGCTGGTGATTGCCGGTGAATGGTTCGAGATGTGGCAAAGCCAGCAATTGAATGTGCTGCCGGATGCATTTCGATTCTTTGCCTCTGCGATGCTGATTCTCTTTCTCGTCAGCAGAAGAAGGAAAGCTGATGGGCATCCAGCGTTGAAGCAAACGCGGAAGGGATGACATGCCGGCCCCGGCAAGCAGCACCGCGTCGCGCTGGAGCAAACGCGAAGGAGGCGTACGGGCCCGTGGATTGCCCTGTCGTTCGGCTTGCTCGTCCTGAGTGTGATTGCCATAGGCGTGCGTGTGGCGGGGTATCCGCAACTTGTGCCGCGTGCTATCGCCAGTACTCTTGATTACTTTATCGAGCCCGGTGCCGCTGTTTGGTGGATGACGATCGGGAAGGCGTTCCAGGCCTTTCCCTTCTGATCTCGCCGGGTATGTTGTGGTTTCAGTAGCCAACACGGCGCTGTGGGTCACGGCCTGCGCAATTTTCACTGCGGTCGTTAGAGTCGCGGTTCTTGCGGCACGGCGGCTACGGGGCTAGCGAATACGGCATGAAGAAGCCCATGCGGTAGTTATGGAAGATCCGTCGTTCGAGCATTTCATGTCCAGGCGCCTCGTCATCCGGCGCTTCGCTTCCGGCGATGCTGAGGCCCTTGCCGCATACCGCAGTGATGCAGAGGTAGCGCGCTATCAGAGTTGGGAGTGCCCATATCCACTCAGCGAAGCGAGGCTGTTCATCGCGAGCCTGCATGACGTCGCGCCGGGAACGCCTGGCACGTGGTTTCAGTTCGCCGTGAGTCTCCAATCCACGGGCACTCTCATTGGGGACGTTGCTCTTCGCACCCGTGGGGCTGACGCCCGCCAGGCCGAGCTTGGGTTCACGTTCGCTACCGTCCATCAACGTCAGGGATTCGCTACCGAGGCCGTTGGAGCGGTGGTTCGATACGCGTTCGAGAAGCTCGCGCTGCATCGAGTTTTTTCCCAGACTGATGTACGCAATATTCGCGCGCAGCGTCTCCTTGAGCGCCTTGCGTTCCGGCGGGAGGGAGAACTGCGGGAGAGCACGTGGTTCAAGGGTGCCTGGGCCACGGACCTTATTTTCGCGCAGCTCGAGTCCGAGTGGCGGCGACAGCCTGCCGTCTAGCAACGCGTTGGGAGCAAACGCGGTAGGCACAGTGCCGGCACCATAACGCGTTAGACGCCACCAATCTGCGGGCGCAGAATCAGGTAGAACAATACGGGTGGCGACGCAAGTGACCGTGCCATGAGAACGAAGCTATCGATTCTTGGGACTTCCTTCTTGTTGCCCATGATGACTCTGCAAGCTGCGACCGAATCGTCGGTGCCAGCTAGCTTTCGAAATCGAAGTGCTGGTGCGCAAGGTCGCATCGACGCCTGCTTCCATTCCGGTCGAATGCCTCTATGGCTGTGCCTGGGACAAGCAGACGATCGAGTGTCCAGCAGCGATCAAAGAATGTCGGGTCATCATCGATGGCCGATTCGGCATCGAGCCCTGGACCAAGGAAGCGGCAGGCGTGCAAGCAGTACTACCTTTGAGTGGAACAGTTTGTCTGGGGGTCGCTACGATGAACGCTCAGTCCGCCGCAGAGCAGGGCTTCTCGGAACCGGATCGTTCCGCGCCTGTGGGCGCCATCGCCTGGCAAGTGGACGCCGGTTCGCCGGCCGAAGTTGCCGGCATCAAGACGGGGGATCGATTCATTGGTTTCAACGGAGCATCAGTCAAGCGGCCCGAAGACCTGTACGACACGGTCAAACACATGGAGGCCGGGCAGCCGTTCGAAACAACGCTCAATCGCCATGGAATCGAGATTCAAGTCAGTGGCCATCTCGGGATATTGACTACCGCTGGTTGCCGGCCCGCTGATCCTCAGCTCCTCGCGATGCCTGCTGCGGAAACGCTGCCCATAACTCCCTTTTCCATTGCCATCGATGACTTGAAGATTCCCATCGAACTCGAGGTGCCTGGAAGGTTGCGACTCGTCGCATCCCGTGCCAATTGATTGCTCATCCACCCAGAAAGCTGCTCGTTCACACTTACCCAGCAGGAGCGAGCCGATAGATGATGCGCGATCAAGAAGCAACCTGGGCCGAGAAGTTCGGTTCCGTTGCCT
>CAWFNJ010000011.1:0-111589 GCA_963817195.1 uncultured Gammaproteobacteria bacterium | reverse complement strand
GAGTGGCTCAAGGGCCATTCCTCGCCCGACCGCGTCGCGCCCCCTGCGATGGGCGCGGCCGCGGAGGGCTACTTGCCGGTCGGAGACGCGCCGGGTGAGTACGTGCGGCAGCGCTAGAACACGGTGCTGGAGGCGAACGAGCCCGAAACCGCGCCGACGATCAGGAGCGTATAGACCTCAAGTCCGCCGCTCGCAGCGGTCGTATGCCGGACACAGACTGACTCGCCGGGAAGAATCCTTCCAGGCTCGCTCGTGAACGTCGTATTGCACCCGATCGAGTATTCGCCCCCAGACACGCGAATGGGCACCGCGGTATCGATGCCGGTGATGGTGACGGGATTTGACCTGACCCGCCTAGCGACAGGAGCGTCCAGCCTGTCCCTGAACCTGAATGGCTCCGGTGTCGTATCGCAGCGCGAGAATGTGACATTGGTCGATTCTCCACCAACGGTGACAGCCAGCCGGTGCCGGTCACAGTCGCTGATTGTGCTGTCAGGCATCGAAACACGATAGCCATCCTTGAGCCAGGACGACATCGTCGGGAGCGCATCCTGCGGGGGCGCGCCGGTCGGGAGCTTGACCTGGACACCTCCAGTCTTCGCTGCGAGCGCCTTCATTTGAGTGTAACGGGCCCATCCAGCGCCACCCGTGTCGAAGATGGCGACACCGCCGGCGTTTGCACTGGCGATTACCTGGCTCAGGCTTTGCCGACGACCGCCACAGCAGTCCAAGGTCACGATCGCCTTGGGACCATCCGGCAATGTCGCCGACGCCTCCTCGAATTGAGACAGGGCCGCGATCAATCCGTCAAAGAAGAATTGCTGGTACTCGCGTTGATTGGGCGGCGGTCGATCCCGAATGAAATCAAGCACCTGCTCCGTGCCGGGGCCATCGTCTAGTTCCGTGAAGGGCAGTACCGACAAGCCTCCTGAGCGCGGAAATTCGATGTCACCCCAATACTTGACGACCGACACGAAGTCGCCAATACCCAGTTGACGGACAAAACGCCTGAACGTGGGGGGTGGCGAAGAAAACGGGTCGTCCTCGATGACGATGACGACCGACACCTTCTGTGTCGAATCCTGGTTAGGAGGCAAGGTCAATGTGAATTCCTCGACGGGCACGCCATCGAGCGTGACGGCGAAGTCGGCTGCCGTCAGGCCGGTGACCGTGGCGCCGCCCGCCGTCACTCGAACATAGGCGTCGATCGGCGAGGCGATCGGCTGAGACTCGACTCTGAGGCCAACCTCGGCATGGCCGGGCATGGCGATCAACGTGCTACCCAGCAGTAGCAGGAGCGCCGATGGAATGCGGACGCGGCGCCCGATCAGTAGCGGATTCATGGCAGTTCCCCCTCGTGCGAAAGCTGCAACCGACGCCGTAATCGGATCCGTGACTGGGCGCGATTTAACTCAGGGATCGAAAGCCGCGTGTGCCGAGTCAGAGAACCAGCCGACTGCGAACAGAAAGTTCATCGCTGGCCGACACGCCACGCGCATGACATCCCCCCTTGCAGGTCAGACCGACCCGCAGCCGGGAGTTTGCGCCGAGTCCGGGTGAGACTGCAAATTTAGGGCACGCAATTCGATCGTTATCAGGGGCTTGGCCGCCGCACTGGGCAAGCTTGCTGAAGCCGCAGTCCTAACCGTAGACCGGTGTCCACCGCGCCGCCGGCAATGGGCGCGGCCGCGGAGAGTTATGCGCCGGTCGGGGAAGCGCCGGGCGAGTACGTGCGGCAGCCCTGAGTTCATTCATTGTCGCGCAGCGTAATCGTCACGGACCCGATCGGTCCGATGACGGCTCCGCCCGTGGGATGCGACAGCTCGAGCGTGAAAGTTTCGAATCCTTCCTGCCGGTTGTCTTCGAATATCGGGAGGTCGATCAGCTGCCAGTCCTCTTCCTGATCTTCCCAGCACGCGGTGACGGGATCCCCGCTGAAATCCCGTCCTGCCGTCGCCGTACCGGACTTCGCCGTCAGGGTCACGCAGACGCGCCCTCCGAAATAGTAATTGCGGCGCAGGATCACCTGATGCGTGTCGTACTGTTCGTGGGCCATCGAATTCAAGGGGTCGATCTCCAGCTGCCCGCCGGGTGATCCGTCGGGCTGTATGTCTACCGTTGCGCCGCGCGTGCCGAAGCCTGCACCGCCTTGGATGTCGTCAAGTACGACCCGGAAGGTCTCAAGAGCTTCGGCTGGCTCGCCGCCTTCGATAATGTCGATTGCAATCGCCCTTTCCGACCAGTCGCCGGCGGCCCAATGCAGCCTGCCCGACTTGGGCACGAAGTCCTGATGGTCCATCGCGCCGAACGCCAGTGTTCGGTACGTCGCACTCACACTGCCATTGTGGCCGCCTGAACGCCGGACCCGAACGATCGCCTTCCCGTCTGCTTCCAGCGGAGCGGCGTGGCCTCGCGAAAAACTGATGATGCCCCGACTCATTCCGCCAGCCTCGCCGAGCAAGCGGACGACGAACGGGCGATCAGAATATGCCATACCGCCAACGGCGATTACGCTGCCGTCCTCGCGGACCGCCATATCCCGCACGATCGCATTCGATGCAAGGTCCGAGTCCAGATCGATCCAGGTCCGGCCGGCGTCGCCGAATGCCGCATCCAGCCGACCAGTGGATTGCAGGCGCAGGATCGACGCACCTCGCGGTCCCCACCCCGCAACCAGCAGCTTGCCATCGGAGGCGATGGCGACCGACGTGATCTCGGTCATGGACTCGGTGATCGTCGCATCGGTTCTGAAGCCGGGATCGAACGCGCCGTGTGCAAGCAAGCGCGCCGCGAATCCATGCTCCCGCGAACTCCCACCGACGAGCAAACTGCCATCAGTAGCCGACTCCAGCGCATTGCAGGCCACCTTGGCCCCGCCCGGTCTGCGGAGCGTCGCGACACCTGCACTTCCGAATGCAGCGTCCGCCGCGCCGTCCGCCGTAACGCCGACGATCTTGCAGTCACCTTCGGATGGCACCAAGACCCGATAGCTTCCCGAGTTCATGTGAATCAGGCGGATCTCCGGTCTCTTGAAAATACGGTCGAAGACTATGATTTCACCCGATGCATCAAGCACTGGGCCGAGGTAGAAGCCGCCCACCCCGAATGATTCGTCGAGGGTTCCATCCAACCCCAGTCGCAGAACTGCTAGTTCGTTCCTGCCTTCAGGGTCATCTTCAATCGCGCGAACCCCGGCAATGACGATTCGCCCCGCCTGGTCGACAACGACCGATGCTGCTGTCATCGGGCCGGCCAACGTACGCAAGGTCTTTGAGCCGAAGCTTGTGTCTAGCGATCCGTCGCCATTGAGACGAAATACCATGGGAGTGGTGGAATGGCGGCAGCCATAGCCGGCCATGTGGACTATCCTCCGCCCTACGACGACAATCTTGCCGTCCGGCTGACGCGCGATGCCGTGAGCCGCAATGTCCGCGACCTTTGGCGGATTACGCAGCGTGGACGCGACTCCGTCTTCGTCGAGCTGGCTCGCAAAGTTCGAGCCGCTTATTCTCAAAGTGCAAAAGTCGGGGCCTGAGCGTGAACTTCCGCTTACGTCAACGTCGCCACCCCCGACCAGAATGCCGCCCGAATCGAGCGACTCCACGAACAGGGCCGCACCATTGGCGCTGGCGATCGGCGCCCGGCGCCCGTGGTCGGCAAAGGACGGATCGAGGTCGCCCGATCCCGCCTGCACGACCGGCGCGGTGAAAGTAGCGATGAGCCCCAAGGCGAATACTGCAGCAACGTTTCGCAATTGAGTTTGTGACATCGGCGGCTCCCGGTGAGGTAACGTAATCTTTCCCGTCAGTCGTTGTCGTAGAGCGTGATCGTCGCCGAACCGTTGGGTCCGATGATCGCGCCGCCGGTCGGATTCGAAAGCTCCAGGGTGAACGTCTCGTTGCCTTCCGTAAGGCTGTCGTCGACGATTTCGATCTCGGGGAGTTTCCAGTCGGTATCCTGGTCGTCCCAACAGACATTCATCGGATCGGCACGGAAGTCCTTTCCAGCGATCGCTGTCCCTGACTTCGCCGTGAACGTCACGCAAACGCGCCCCTGAAAGTAGTGGTTGCGGAGCAGGATGTACTGCCCGTCCAGGCTGCTTTCACCGGCGTCAAGATCGCTCATGTCGATCTCGATCTGGCCGCCCGGCGAACCGTCGGGCTGGATATCCACCGTGGCACTGCGTGTCCCGAGACCTGCGCCACCGCGGGCACCCGCGAGCATGACGCGGAAGGATTCGAAGGCGTCCGGCGAATTGCCTCGCTGGGCGATGTCGATGGCGATAGTTTTCTCGGCAGTGTCGCCCGCCGCCCACGTCAGAGTGCCCGACTTGGGCACAAAGTCCTGGTGCCCCCTTGCATCCAGGTCGGCCACCGTCCGGTACCTCGCGCTCACATTGCCGTCGCTGCCGCCAGATCGCCGCACGCGGAGTACTGCGCTGCCACCCGGCATGGGCGCAGCATGCCACCTCGAAAAGCCAATGACGCCGCGGCTCAACCCACCCGCATCGCCAAGCAGCCGGACGACGAACGGATGGTCGGAGTTCGCGTCACCGCCCGCGGCGATGATGCTGCCGTCGTCGCGGATCGCCATGTCGCGCACGATCGGCTTCGGCACATTTTCCGAGTTGAGGTCGATCCAGGTCCGGCCGGCATCGCCGAATGCGGTATCCCGTTCGCCGGCGGCGTGCAGGCGCAGGATCGATGCGCCTCTCGGACCCACGCCCGCGATGAGGAGCTTGCCGTCGGTTGCGTTCACGACCGACGTTACGCGGGTCATGGAACTGGAGATTGCGCCGTCGGCGACGAAGTCAGGATCGGGCGCGCCGCTGGGAAGCAGGCGCGTCACGTATCCATGCTTCCGGGCGCTACCTGCGACCAGCAGGCTGTCGTCGGTCGCTGTCTCAAGCGCATGGCAGGTGACTTTTCCCCCGATCGGACTCGAGAGCGTCGCGACGCCATCGGTGCCGAATGCGGCATCCGGCGCTCCGTCCGAAGTGATGCCGGCAATAACACAGCCGCCGGTCGATGGCACTGAGATGCGATAGCCGCCGGAGCCGATGGGCGTGAGCTTGATCGCGTCCAAGACATATTCGCGGCGAGGGTAAAAGAAGAAGAAGGCTCCAACAGCAGTTGGGCCGACATACGAGCCATTCACGCCGAAGGATCCGTCCAGTCTTCCGTCGGGTCGCAGCCGCAGGATTGTCGATTCGTACTTGCCCGGTGTGGCCGGGTCGTCGTCATCGACCCAGCGAACGCCGGCGATGACGATACGTCCCCTCGGATCAAGCGTGAGCGAATGGGCCGCTCTCAGGCGTTCCAACTGCCGCATCCCGTTTACGCCAAAAGTGGAATCGAGCAAGCCGTCGGTTGCGAGTCGAAAGATGACCGGATCGAAGGAATGGCTGCAACGATAGGACGAGAGGAGCTCGATCTTGCGCCCGAGCACGACGATCCTTCCGTCCGCCTGACGCGCCATGGCGACCAGCTCAACGCCGGGAGCCGGCGCAGGATTGAAAGTCGTGACCGTTGCTCCATCCTCGGTGAGGTGGCGCGTAAAACTCGAGCCTTGGATTCTCAAGGTGCACCTGCCGAGGGGTTCTGAAGTCGGGTACCCGCTGGCGTCGACGTCGCCACCGCCGACCAGGATGCCGCCCGATTCGAGCAATTCGACTGACCTGGCTTCCCCGCCAGCACCTGAGATTGGCCCCAGGCGGCCATGGTCGGCAAAGGACGGATCGAGGTCGCCCGTGCCGGCTTGTGCCAGCGATGAATCGAGGCCAAGAGCAATCGCTAACGCGGCAATCGCGAGCGACTGGAATCCCTTGATTGTGAGCGACATGGGCGACCCCTTGGTTCGTGCCTGGAGCACGCGCCCATTTGACGTCGGGGCCGAAGCGGCCGTCCTGACGAATACTTGATATCGGCTTGATATCCCCGTTTCAGCCTGCTGGCCGAGGGTGTCTCAGAGACCGTAAGTGAGGCCGAGGTAGAAGAACCGCCCGATGCTGTCGTACGGCTCGCCCGGCGCGTCGCCCATCAGCCCGAGCGGCGGGAGGCTGTCGGTCAGGTTATCGACCCCGCCAAATACGCTCAATTTCTCGCCGACCGCGTACTCGCCACGGATCGAGTGAATGCCTGCCGAGGGATACCGTATTCGCGGGTAGATATCCGCGTCCGTGGGCGGGTTGCCGTTGAACGCATGCTGTTCCTCGTAAAAGCCGATCGTCTGCCCGTCCACGTAGCGCAGGCCGTAGCTCAGGCCGAGATCGCCGATCTGAGTAACCGAGGTCCAGGTTGAACGCGAGCTCCGGGTACGCCGAGCTCACCCAGCGCGCGATCGGCGAAGCCCGGATCCTCCGGGTCCAGATAATTGTTGAGCTCGAAGACTCGCGTCGCGAGCATGCGTGCCGACAACCGATGGCCATTGCGAAGCTCCGCCGTGTACGTCAGGTCGAGGTCGACGCCCTCGGTCACCTGGCGTGCGTAGTTGAAGCCGGTCGCGATCAGGGCGATGGGCTTGAACTTGCCGTCCGGATAGCGGTTGATCACCTCGCAAAACGGGTTGCCGACGACACCTGAGGGCGAGTCGTAGCAGGCGTTGAGAATCGCCTGTGCGCTCGGCGGGGCGATCAGGTCGTGACTTCGATGTCGTAGTAGTCGATCGCGAGTGAAAGGCCGGCCAGGAACGGGGGCGTGTAGCGGGCGCCGATCGTGTAGCTCTCGCCTTCTTCCTCGACCAGCAACGGATTGCCGCCTTGCAGAAAGCCGATCTGCAGCGTCGTTCACCAGTGGTGACGGCACGTGGTGAGCCGCGCAGTTGGCGGCACGATGCGGGTTTTCGTCGATGTACCGGACGTCGCAGGGATCGTGAACCTGGGTGAAATCCTGGGACAGCGGCCTGAACAGGTCGCCCTGCGTCGGCGCGCGAACGGACGTCGAATAATTGGCCCGCAATGCGAGCTCGGAAACTGGCGAGTACACGAGGCCGACGTTCCATGCTCCGACGCTGCCCATCGAGTTGTTGTAGTCGGATATCCGGCCCGCCGCCTCGGCGGTCAGCTCGTGCGCCAGCCGCCTGTCCCGCAGCAACGGCAAGCGCAATTCCGCGTAGACCTCCTTGATCGACAGGTCGGGCGGGTGGAAGGGCAGGATCGCGTTCTGGAACGTGGCGCCGGCCGCGGACAGGTCATCGAACACGGACCATGCCCGCTCGCTGCGATACTCCGCGCCCAGCGCGAACCCGGGCGAGCCGGCCGGCAGCCTAAACTGCGGCAGATCGCCCGATACGTACGCGGAAACGACGAACTGCTCGGCCCTTTCGTCGCGAGTGCCCGTCGTGTTCACGAAGTCGAGCGCTGCCTGCGACGGCGCCCCGGAACCGAAGACGTTGATCGGCACGCAGTCCGGGCGGTCGTTGGAGGAGTCTGCATCTGCATTCACACTGCACACGATCTCGCCCGCGGAGTTGCGCACCGCGTCGATTGCGAGCAGGAAGCCGTCCAGGTTGCCGTCGAGGTCGTACGCCACCAGGTTGTTGAGCGAACGCATCCGGGTGTCGAGGCGGCCGTAGTTGGCCGCCACCTCGTAGCGCCAGCCATTCTGGAAGTTTCCGTCAAAGCCCGCGACGAACCGGATCGTGTCGCGATCGTGCAGCTCGCCGCGGCTGCCGAAATCGGCATTCCAGCGGCTCATCTTGGAATGTGGCGTCAGGCGTCGCGCAGTTGCCGAGCATCTGCAGCACGCCGAGCGCCTGCGCAGACAGGAAAGGATTGCTGCACCTCAACTCGGAAGGTATTTCAAAATCGTCGTTGATGGTTTCGAAGTACCCAGGGATGCTGCCCCTCCACAAGCTGGGCCCGGCCACCTGACGACGTCGACGTGGACGAACTTGGCTTCGAGAAACGGCCGGAAGGATTCGGACACGTCGAGGTGCGTGAGCAGGTTCACGGAGTAGCGGTCGAGCCCGGGCGCGAGCTGGCCGGTTTCCGTGTACGAGACGAGCCCGCCCGGATTGGTGCCGATCCTGACGACCGGTGAGCCGAAAGGCCGCAGGTCGAGGTCGGGCACGGTTTCGACGAGATTCCCGTTGGAGTCGAAAGTGAAAATGCGCCCGTCATCGCCTTCGACGAGACCGCCAACCGCGATGGAGCCGTCGAACAATCCGCCGTTGTAGAAGAGATTGTCGACGATCCCGTCCGAGCCGCTTGGCCCGTCCGACGAATCTTCGGAAAGCATGAAGAGCCTGCGGCCGCCCCGGGACCCCGTCAGCCCTTCGCGCTGACGATAGTAGAGCGCCTCCGACGAGGCCCACTCGAGCGCAAGCGCGATGTTCCCCCTGCCTTCGGCAAAATTGCGGCCCGCGGTGAGCGACACGAACTGCGACTCCCGGTCGCCCTCGAACGACTGGCCGGACTGGGCCCGCAAGCTCAAGCCCTCGAAGTCGCGCCGGGTGATGAAGTTGACGACGCCCGCCACCGCTTCGGAGCCGTACACGGCCGAATTGCCGCCGGTCACGAGATCCACGCGCTCGATCAGGCCCGAAGGGATCGAGTTGACGTCGACGAAGTTGTCGCCGGGCGACGACGTCACGTGACGCCGGTTGTTCACCAGTACCAGCGTCCGTTCCGGGCCGAGGCCGCGCAGGTCGAGCCAGTTCATGCCGGCGGTGCCGATGAAGCGAGACGAGTTGGCCTGGCCCCACGTCGCTCGCAGCGCCGGCAGGTCGTTGAGCGCATCCCCCAGGCTGATGTCGCCCTGGTCGAGCAGCTCTTCCGGCGCCAGGGTCGTGATGGCCATCGTCGCCGCCTGGCCCTCGACGCGACGAATGCGCGTGCCGCTAACGATAACTTCGCCGAGGTCGAGCTGCGCCTCACTCGGCGCCGGGTTCTGCGCGTGTGCGGAGAGCGCGACCGCCAACAAGGGCGCGCCTGCCGCACACCACGCGCCCAGACGAAGGCGGCGCATGAACACCCCCTCCCCCAATCGCCAACTCCCTGAGCCGGATACTAATACCACCTCTAATCACAAGCCGCTCTGCTAACGATGATGTCCTCCGCGCCGCGGGATTCGCAGGTATCCATGATTGCCGGCGTCATCGATGTACGATCCGACAACGTGGCCGAAATCGTTGATGTCTCTCCCTACGGTAAACGTGGACCCGGGGAAATCAAAGGACTCGAAGCCGCGCTTCGTCAGGATGTAGGCGCGAGCTGACTCCGGACCGGGACCCCAGGTTCCGACGATTTCGCCTGAGTAGTTGATTCGGTTGGCCGTCGTGGCGTAGGCACCAGGGTAGGCAATGGGCCAGTAGCGGCCATTTCTCAGGAAGTAGCCGCGTGCACCGCCATCGCCATCCGTCGAGCCCACGATGCCCAGGGGATTGATGCCGACGGCTGTCGTGTACTCCGCATTTGGAAACTCGATAGCCTGAAACTTGTTTCCAACGAGAACGAACCCTCTCCACGTATCGGTGTCGTCGATGAAGATTCCGACGATGCGCCCGAAATCATCGGAGACCCTGGGCGGAGGTATGAACCGCATCCGGGTAGTCGATAGTCAGGTTTCCATCCACGTACAGGAAACCGTGATAGCGGTCATCGGCCCCGAAGTAGTCGCCCACGACTGCGCCGCGGTTGTTAATGTGCAATGGGATGTCGTCAGGGCGTCGGGCCCATCGAAAATCGTCCAGTTACCACGATGGCGCACATAACCACTGATCTTTCCGTCCAGCAACTCGCAGTCCCCCACGATTGCGCCGAAGTCATTGATGCCAAACGCGTGCGTATACGCGTAGCCCGGGCAGTCGATGGCGGTGAATGTCTGGGCACTTGCGGGAGCGGCGAGAGCAACGGGAAACAGGGTGCCGACGTAGGCCATCAGCAAGTACTTGTTCACGCGAGTCATGGAGGAATCTCCGATTGGGGGTGCGGGTCGCGCCGACAGATACAGAGCGGCGCGGCCGAAAACATGATGTGGCCCTGATATCGGTCTAATATGTTTCTCGCCGCCCGGCGCCGGGATCGCGGGATGCCCATGAACGCTCCGCCCGAGTCCATTACGATTGCGAGTACGGCAGGTGGGTTCCGCCTCGGCCCCCTCGAGCATCGATCCCAAGGCTGGCGAGGTCCGCGGCCCCGGCGGCACTCAGCAACTCGATCCCAAGGTCATGGGCGTGCTCGTCGTGCTGGCGGAGAAACCCGGCCAGGTCGTCCTGCGCACGGACCTTCTCGAGCGCCTGTGGCCGAACGTCGTCGTGACCGACGAGGTCCTCTCTCGCTGCATCTATGAGCTGCGCCGCCAGCTCAGCCAGGCGGCCGGCGACGAACAGTTCAAGGACGCGATCGAGACGCTTCCTAAGCGCGGCTACCAGCTCAAGGCCGCCGCTTCATTTCCCGATGCTCCTGCACCCGAATCGCCACCCGCCCCCAAGCGGAGCGTGGCATTGCCATTCGTCGGCGCCGCGGCCGTGCTCATCACCACGCTGGCTGCCTGGTGGCTTCTGCCGCCGGCAGACACAGCCTCCCCCGCCGGCACGCGGCGCATTCCATCGCCGTCCTGCCTTTCGTCGACATGAGCCAGACCAAGGACCAGGCTTACCTGGCGGACGGCCTCTCGGAGGAGATCCTCAATCGGCTGGCCCAATCGAGGGACCTGCGCGTGATCGCACGCACGTCGTCGTTTGCGCTGCGGGACCCCGCGCTCGACGTGGCGGAGATCGCCCGCCGCCTGCAGGTGACGCACGTCCTCGAGGGCAGCGTCCGCAAGGCCGGCGACACCGTGAGAGTCACGGCCCAGCTCATCGCGGCTTCCGACAGCTCACACGTCTGGTCGGAGACCTTCGATCGCAGGATCCAGGACCTCCTGGCCGTGCAGGACGAAATTGCAGTGGCCGTCGCTACGGCACTCGCAGTGCACGCTTTCCGGAGACTCCGCGACTCCACGGGCACCCGCAAGTGCCGAGGCCTACGAGAAGTTCCTGCAGGCGGAGTTCTTCTACTACCGACGCGCACCCGGCGACGTCGAGCGCGCGCTCAGGCTACACGAACAGGCCGTCGCCCTGGACCCGCAGTTTGCGAGGGCGTGGGCCAGCCTTGCGGGCGCCTATTCCTATCTCGGATTCGACGAATCGGGCCCGAGCCCGCGCCACTCTCGCGAAGCAACAACGGGCTGCGCTCCGTGCCGTCGAGCTGGACCCCAACCTCGCGATCGCCCACGTGCGCCTCGCCCAGTTCTACAACGAGAACGGAAATCCGGCGAAGGCCAAAGAACACATGGCGAGAGCCAGGGCGCTCGACCCGGACGAGCCCATGGTGCTTGCCGACGCGGCCGACTCGGGCGGTCGACCAAGACGATCTCCCGACAGCCATCGCCCTGCAGCGAAGCATCGTGGCACGCGACCCGCTGTCGGGAATCGCCCGCCACAACCTCGCGGTCTTGTCTCCTCGTCGATGGGCAGTACCAGGCGGCGTTGTCCGAGTTTCGCAAGGTGCAGGAGATTCACCCGGAAAGCGACGCAGGCATGTCGCGCGAGATTGCGCCGGTCCTGGTCCTGCTTCGTCGCTTCGACGAGGCAGGAGGCCGAGGCCAGCGGGCTGCCGCCAGGCAAGGTCCGTGACCAGGCGATGGCGCCGGTTTACGTCGCGACGGGCCGCGACCGCGAAGCCGATGCGGCGATTGCCCGCCTGGTAGCTTCGGAGGAGGAAATTTTCGACACGATCCGCCTTGCCGAGGTTTACGCCTATCGCGGCGAAGCTGACCAGGCATTTGCTTCGCTAGCCGAGAAGATGGAGTCGTTGATCCGCGAGCACGGCCCGGATTCGGGGCACGCGTGGTACCTCCAGCACGAGGCCAGATTGTCGCCTTTCCTAAAGGTGCTGCATCGGGATTCACGATGGGCCGCCTTCCTGGCCGACCCTCACCCCCAGCCCTACTGAATGACCGGCGTCCACCGCGCCGAGCGGCGCGTGTTGCGGTCCCCGGTCGTCTCGCCCTCGTATGACATCGGCTGCGCCGCCGGCAGTCCTTCCGGCTGCGGGTCGAGCGCGCGCAGGTTAATCACCATAAGCGGCTTGCCGTCCTCCTCGGTCACGGCTCCGAGATAGCCGCCGCAGCGGCCGCAGAAAACGAAGTCCGCGGTCTTCTGCCCGAAGCGGTAGCGTGAGAGCGCGCGTCGCGTCCTCGTGCGCAAAGCGCAACGCTCCCGCGGGATCCGAGGTGTAGGCCGCGCCGTGCTTGAGGCAGAAGCTGCACTGGCAGGCGCGCACCGGCCACTCGCCCACCGGCTTGTCGGTCCGGTATTCGAATCCGATCGCGCCGCAATGGCAGCGCCCGCGCCAGGCGCTCACTTGCGGATGCTCGACGGCAGGCGCTCGAACTCCGCTGCGTGCGGCATGGCGGCGAGCGCCTCGCGGAGGTCGTCGGGCGGCGCGATCAGCTTGCGCGCCACGAGGTCCATCCAGCCGCCCTCGCTCGTGATGCGCGCGGCGAGCCTGCCCTCCCCTTCAGGATCTCGTTGACGCAGGCGAAAGCGTGAGCCGTCATCGGCCAGCCCGGCGAGCTCGAGCGTCACGGTGATCGGCTCGAGCAGCTCGATCTTCGCGGTAGTACTCGAGCTCGTCGCGGCGCACGACCGGTCCGATCTTGCGCTTTGCGAACTCCGTCACCGGGAATCCGTGCTGCTTGAAGAAGCCATGCGCGCGTCCACGCACTTGCTGAGGTAGGCGAAATTCGTCATGTGCGCGTTCGCGTCCATGTCGGCCCAGGCGGCGAACGTCGAGATCGCGAATGCCTTCGCGCTCATGTCCAGCAGTGGAAGTTCAGCTTGTTGCCGTCGAGGTCGCGGAAATAGGCGCCGTAGTAGTTGTCGCCGCGATCGCCGGGAGGCCCTTCGTCGGTCGCGCCGAGCGACATCGCCTTCTTGTAGAGCGCGTCCACCTGCGCGGGCTTGTCGACCTGCGAATGCGACCATCGAGCCGTTGCCGACCGTCGCCGCCTTCTTGTTGTGCGGCTGGGCGAGCGCAAAGCCGGGCTTGCCCTTGCCCGTGCTCCAGGCGACAAAGGTCTCGAAGTCCATCACGCGTTTTGCACCGAGCTCGGCCATCAGTGCGTCGTAAAACGCGAGCGCGCGTTTCCAGTCGTTGGTTCCGACCGATACGTATCCGATCATCGGGATCTCCATGTTCAGTGGATGGCGCGGAAGAAGTCGTGAAGTCTCGCTTCGTCCAGGCGCCCATTGAGCCTCAAGCCGCTGCACACGTCGAGGCCCGCGGGTCGCACGCGCTCGAAGGCCTCGCGCGCATTGCCGGGATGCAGCCCGCCGGCCAGCAGCACCGGCACGGTCGACGCTCTCGCAGATGCGCCGGCTCGTGGCCCAGTCGTGCACGCGGCCCGTGCCGCCCAGTTCCTTGACCGCCAGCTTCGGGTTGCCGGAGTCGAGCAGCAGCGTGTCGACGAGCGGCGCGGCGGCGCGCGCCTCGTCGAGCGACTCCGGGCCGGTCACGTGGATCACCTGCACCAGCCGCACGTCCGGCAGCAGGCGGCGCAGGCGCCGCAGCTCCGGCTCCTCGACCGCATCCACGAGCTGCACCGCGGTCGTGCCGCAGCGGCGCTGCTGCGCTGCAATCGCCTCGGCCTCGACCAGCGCGGTCAGCAGGAACGTCTGCGTCGGCTGCGGCACGGCCTTCGCGATGGCCGCGATTTCCTCCTCAGCAATCGGGCCGGGCCCGCTCGGCATCGCGGACACGAGGCCGAGCGCGGAGGCGCCTGCCGACATCGCGAGCCGCGCCTCGGCGATGTCCGCGATGCAGCAGATCTTGACGAACATGCTTCAGGCGGTGCGGCGCTTGAAGTGGCGCACCGTCACCGCAACGAGCTTCTCCAGCACGCGCAGGTCGACGTCCGCGAGGCGGCGGACGTAGAGGCAGCTCACGCCGGTCCGGTACTTGCCCAATTTCGCGAGCAGCGGTTTCTGGGCAGGCAGCCCGCATAGCAGGTAGATGACGAGGTCCGGCTTGCGTGGCGCGAACCCGACCAGAAAGACGTCGCCCTCGTGCCCGCTGGCGTACCGGTAGTGATAGTCGCCGAAGCCGATCATCGTGGCCCACATCCGGGGCGCCCGGCCGGTTGCCTTCCTCATCATGCGCACGAGGGTCTTGCAGTCCGCGCGACGCTCGGCGTCGCCTATCGGGCGATGACGCCCGCGACGCTCGCCCTGCTCGCCTTCGTCTTCAGCACATACTTTGCCCATGGCGGCATTACTTCCAGACGTTCGCGTCCTTCTCGAAAGCCCTTGTTCTGCGGACGCACGACGCAGAAGCGCTGCCCGGTCGGCGCTTCCATGACGACCCAGGTGTGCACCTTCTTCAGGCGCTTCGCACCGAGCGCCTCGAGGCGTCGAACCTCAGCCTCGATGTCGTCGGCCTCGATGTCGAGGTGCACGCGGCTGTCGTGGTCGACCGCCTGCACCTCGATGTGTAGCCGCTCGTCGGGCACCTTGAGCTTCACGTAGCTGTCGCCTTCCTGGCCCGGCAGGATCTCGGTCGCCATGCCGAGCGCCTCGGACCAGAAGCGCGCCGCGCCGTGCAGGTCGTCGGTCCTGCAATCGATGATGAATCCCGCCAGCCTGCTCTTGTGCATCGCTCAACTCCTGTCCGGTTCGACTCTCATTTCCATGTACACGTCGCCGCGCGCGTAGTCGGAAGGATGCGGCCAGGGCGCGTGGCGGAATCCGAGCCGCTCGTAGAGGCGGATCGCGCCGTCGAGCTTGCTGTTGGTCTCGAGGAACACGCTCGCGACGCCGCTGGCCGCCGCCCAGGCGCGGCACGCCTGCCCGAGCAGCTCGCCGATGCCGCGGCGCTGGTGCGTGGTCGCGACCGCCATCTTCGCGAGCTCGCAGCGATCGGTCGCCGACGCGGATCATCGCCGACCGTGCCGACGACCGCGTCGCCCTCGAGCGCGAAGAAGATCATGCCGCCCTTCGCGATGATCGCCGCCTCGGGATCGTCCAGCACCTTGAGGTCGGCTGCCTCGATCTTGAACAGGCGCTCGATCCAGTCGAGGTTGAGGCGCCGGAAGTCGCCCGCGAGCTCGCGGCGGTAGCGCATCACGCGAATGCCGCTCATGCGCTCGCTGCCCTCCACTCCCGCGCCAGCAGGCCGAGGACGACAGAGTCCTGGATCTCTCCGGCGACGTTCCAGCGCTCGCGCAGCAGCCCCTCGCGCTGGAAGCCCATGCGATCGAGAATGCGCAGCGAACCCGCGTTGTTCGGGTCGACATCGGCCTCCAGCCGGCGGAGCTTCAGGACCCCGAACGCATGGTCGATGAGCGCCGCCAGAGCCTCGCCCATGTAACCCTGGCCCCAGTGCGTGCTGCGCAGGCAGTAGCCGACCTCTCCCCGCAGGTTGGCGCGATGGATGTTGAACAGCGTGCAGGTGCCGATCAGCTCGCCGTCGGCCTTGCGTTCGACGCCCCACTGGAAACCGGACTTGTCCGCGAACTGCCGGTGGATACGCGCGAGCAGCTCCGCGGCCTCGGAGCGGTCCTTCATGGCCGTGCTCGACCAGTAGCGCATCATCTCCTGGTCGGAAAAAATCGCGAACAGCCCGTCGATGTCGCTCTCCGTCAGCCAGCGCAGGCGGGTGCGCGGCGCGTCCAGCGTCGGCAAGGCATCGCCCTCGATCATTGACGCAGCACCTCTTCATACACGGCGAGATCCACTGCCGAGAAGCAGCAGAAGATGACCTCGCGCACCTTCCTCGCGGAAGCGAGAAACTCGCGGGTGGTCGCGATGGCAATGCGCGCGGCCGGCTTCCCGGGGTAGCCATAGGCGCCGGTGCTGATCGAGGGAAACGCGACGGTCCCGAGGCCCGCGCCTTCCGCGACCTCGAGCGAGCGCCGATAACACGACGCGAGCAGTTCCGGTTCGTTGCGGTCGCCGCCGCGCCAAACCGGCCCCACCGCATGGATCACGTGCCTGGCCGGCAGCCGGTAGGCGGAAGTGATCTTTGCGTCGCCCGTGGCACAGCCGCCGAGGCGGCGGCACTCGGCGAGCAATTCCGGCCCCGCCGCCCGGTGGATCGCGCCGTCGACGCCGCCGCCCCCGAGCAGGGTCTCGTTTGCTGCGTTGACGATTGCGTCCACCGCGAGCGTCGTGATGTCCGCGCGGACGGCTCGCAGGGTCGGCTCCACGTTCATGACGTAATGCGCATCCTGCTGGCCACGGCGCATTTTACCGGTAGAATCAGCGGCATGCGGTTTACGAAGATGCATGGACTCGGCAACGACTTCATCATCTTCGACGCCCCACCGGGCGGCGCCCCGGACGCCGAGGCCATCCGCCGGCTCGCGGACCGCTTCACCGGCATCGGCTTCGACCAGGCGCTCATGCTCGAGCCGCCCCGGCGGCCGGGCACCGCCGTGTATTACCGGATCTTCAACGCCGACGGCCGCGAGGTCGAACAGTGCGGCAACGGCGCGCGCTGCATCGCGCGTTACCTGCGCGAGCGAGCGGGCGCGGCCGGGGGCGAGATCGTGCTCGACAGCCCCGGCGGCCTGGTGCAGACCCGGACGCAGGGCGACCGGGTGTCGGTCACCATGGGCGTGCCGGACTTCGAACCTGCGTCGCTGCCCTTCGAGGCGAGCGGCGAGGCTTATGTCTACCCGCTCTCGGTGGGCGCCAGCGAGGTCGAGATCGGCGCCGTCTCGATCGGCAACCCGCACGCGGTGATCCGCGTGCCCTCGGTCGCCGACGCGCCGGTCGCGCGCCTCGGCCCCGCCATCGAGCACCACCCGCGCTTCCCGAATCGCACCAACGTCGGCTTCATGGAGGTCGTGGACCGCGGCCACATCCGCCTGCGGGTGCACGAGCGAGGCACGGGCGAGACCCGGGCCTGCGGCACCGGCGCCTGCGCCGCGGTCGCCGTCGGCCGCCGGCACGGCCTGCTCGACGAATACGTGCAGGTAGACCTGCCGGGCGGCCGGCTCGACATACAATGGGCCGGACCGGGCGAGCCCATCTGGATGACCGGGCCCGCTGAACGCGCATTCGAGGGGGAAGTGAAGACATGACGACAAGACCGGTACGCGGCGTCGAGATCGCCGAGGTCGACGAGGATTCCGTCGCCTCCTACCTGTCTGCGACGCCCGAGTTCTTCGATCGCCACGCACAACTGCTCGCGAAGATCCGGCTGCCGGATACGCGCGGCGGCGCCTTCCACGGTCTCCCTGCTCGAGCGCCAGGTCGAGGTGCTGCGCGAGCGCAATCGGCAGCTCGAGCGCAAGGTCAAGGACTTCGTCGATGTCGCGCGCGAGAACGACGCGCTCGGCGGCGCGTGCTTGCCATGGCGCGCCGCCTGATCGCTGCGCCCGACCAGGCCGCCGCTGTCGAGGCGATCGAAGCGGCGCTGCGCGAGGATTTCGGCTCCGGCCAGTCGGTGCTGGTGCTGACCGCCGGCCACGCACCGGCCGGCCTCGCCGAAAGCCGGTTCCTTCGGGTCGTCCCGGCGGAGCTGCCGGCGCTGCGCTCCTTCGAGACGCTGTTCAGCGCCGGCAAGCCGCGCTGCGGCCAGCTCCGAGACTCGCAGCGCGAGTTCCTGTTCGGCGCCGACGCCGCCGAGATCGGGTCGGTCGCGCTCGTGCCGCTCGGCGACAAGGGCCGCCTCGGCCTGCTGGCCTGCGGCTCCCACGACAGCCAGCGGTTCAACCCGACCATGAGTACGGATTTCCTCGCGCACATCGGGGAGCTGATCGCCGCCGCGCTCGCCCGGGACTGATGCAGGGCAAAGCCGCAGCCTGGATCGGGCGCTACCTGGCCCACCTGCGGACCGAGCGCCGGCTCTCGCCCCACACGGAATCCGCCTATCGCCGCGACCTCGACGCGCTCGCAGCGTTCTGCGAGGCGGAGAAGATCGCCGGCTGGAAGCAGGTCGACAACTTCCACGTCCGCACCTTCGCCGCGCGCGAGCACCGGGCGGCCTCGGTCCGCGCAGCATCCAGCGACGGCTCTCGGCGCTGCGCGGCTTCTTCAACTACCTGATCCGCGAGCAGGTGATCGAATCGAACCCGGCCGCCGACATCCGCGCGCCGAAAGCCGCGAAGCGCCTGCCGAAGACGCTCGACGTCGACCAGGTCGGAAGCCTGCTCGCGCGCAAGCCGACCGACGCGCTCTCGCGACGCGACCTCGCGATGCTGGAGCTGCTCTACTCCTCGGGCCTGCGCCTCGTCGGAGCTCGCCGGCCTCGACGTCGCCGACCTCGACCTGGCCGACCGCACGGTGCGCGTGCTCGGCAAGGGCGCCAAGACCCGCGTGCTGCCCGTCGGCAGCAAGGCCATCCTCGCGCTCCGCGCCTGGCTCACCGAGCGCAGGTCGCTCGTCGAAGGACGGAGCGGGCGCGCTGTTCGTCGGGCAAGGCGGTCGGCGCCTGGGCCCGCGCGCGATCCAGCGGCGGATCGGGCGCTGGGCGATGACGCAGCGACCTCAACGTGCCGGTGAACCCGCACCTGCTGCGCCATTCCTTCGCGACGCACCTGCTCGAATCGAGCCGCGACCTGCGCGGCGTCCAGGAGCTGCTCGGGCATGCCGACATCAGCACGACGCAGGTCTACACGCACCTTGATTTCGCGCACCTGGCCCGCATCTACGACGAATCTCATCCGCGGGCGAGAAGGCGCAAATAACTGATCTCATGGGCAATTCACACTTCGATCCGCACGGCACGACGATCCTCTCGGTGCGCCGCGGCGGCGCGGTCGCCATGGGCGGCGACGGCCAGGTCACGGTCGGCAACACCGTCATGAAGGGCAACGCCCGCAAGGTGCGCCGGCTCTACGACGACAAAGTGCTCGCGGGCTTTGCCGGCGGCACCGCGGATGCCTTCACGCTGTTCGAGCGCTTCGAGGGCAAGCTCGAGAAGTACGGCAACCTCACGCGCGCCGCGATCGAGCTCGCCAAGGACTGGCGCACCGACCGCGCGCTGCGGCGGCTCGAGGCGCTGCTGCTGGTCGCCGACCGGCAGACCTCCTTCATCATCTCCGGCAACGGCGACGTGATCGAGCCGGAGGACGCCGTGATGGCCGTCGGCTCCGGCGGTCCGTTCGCGCTCGCCGCCGCGCGCGCGCTGGTCGCCCACACCGAGCTGCCCGCCCGCGAGATCGTCGAGCGCTCGCTCGGCATCGCCGCCGACATCTGCATCTACACCAACCGGAACCTCGTCATCGACGAGCTGGCGACGGGCTGACCATGGAAACCATGACGCCCCGCGAGATCGTCCAGGAGCTGGACAAGCACATCGTCGGCCAGACCGCCGCCAAGCGCTCGGTCGCGATCGCGCTGCGCAACCGCTGGCGGCGCATGCAGGTCGTCGAGCCGCTGCGCCAGGAGATCACGCCCAAGAACATCCTCATGATCGGCCCGACCGGCGTCGGCAAGACCGAGATCGCGCGCCGCCTCGCGAAGCTCGCGCGCGCGCCGTTCATCAAGGTCGAGGCGACCAAGTTCACCGAGGTCGGCTACGTCGGCCGCGAGGTGGACTCGATCGTCAAGGAGCTCGTCGACGTCGCGGTCAAGCTGACGCGCGAGGAAGAGACGGCGAAGGTCCGCCCGCGCGCGACCGACGCGGCCGAGGAGCGGATCCTCGACGTGCTGCTGCCGAAACTCACAGAACGGCGACGAAACGCGCCAGAAATTCCGCAAGATGCTGCGCGAGGGCAAGCTCGACGACCGCGAGGTCGAGATCGAAGTGCGCGCCGTGCCGGTCGGCCTCGAGATCATGGGCCCGCCGGGCATGGAGGAGATGACGCAGCAGCTCCAGCAGGTGTTCCAGAACATGGGCGGCGGCCGCACGCAAGTCGCGCAAGCTCCGCATCACGCGAGGCGCTCAAGGCGCTCACCGACGAGGAAGCGGCGAAGATGGTCAACGAGGAGGAGCTCAAGACCCGCGCGCTCGCGAACGCCGAGCAGAACGGCATCGTCTTCATCGACGAGATCGACAAGATCTGCCGCCGCACCGAGACGCATGGGCGCCGACGTCTCGCGCGAAGGCGTGCAGCGGGACCTGCTGCCGCTGGTCGAGGGCTGCACCGTCAGCACCAAGTACGGCATGGTGAAGACCGATCACGTGCTGTTCATCGCCTCGGGCGCCTTCCACATGGCGAAGCCCTCGGACCTGATCCCGGAGCTGCAGGGCCGCCTGCCGATCCGCGTCGAGCTGGACGCCGCTGTCGGTCGACGACTTCGAGCGCATCCTCACCGAGCCCGATGCGTCGCTGTGCGCGCAGTACACGGCGCTGCTCGCGCACCGAGGGCGTCACCGTCAAGTTCGCGCAGGACGGCGTTCGCCGCATCGCCGAGATCGCCTGGTCCGGTCAACGAGAAGACCGAGAACATCGGCGCGCGCCGGCTGCACACCGTGCATGGAGCGCCTGCTCGAGCAGGCCTCCTACGAAGCCGCGGACCGCGCCGGCACCACGATCGAGGTGGACGCGGCCTTCGTCGACCACCACCTCGGCGCGCTCGCGAAGGACGAAGACCTCTCGCGCTACATCCTCTGACCGCGATGCAGGCGCCCACCGGCATCACGGTCAAGTCGAAGGCGCGCGTCGTCGAAGTCGAGCTGGCCGGACGGCGTCGCAGTACGCCCTGCCCTTCGAGTACCTGCGCGTCTACTCGCCTTCGGCCGAGGTGCGCGGCCACGGCGGCGGCGAGGGCAAGCTCGAGCTCGCCAAGGAAAGCGTCAGGATCACGCAGGTCGAGCCGGTCGGCGTCTACGCCGTGCGGCTGCACTTCGACGACGGCCACAACACCGGCCTCTACACCTGGGCATACCTGCGCGAGCTGGGCGAGCAGCAGGACCGCAAGTGGGCGCGCTACCTGGAGCGCTGCGAGAAGCTCGGTTACGAGCGCAAGCCGCCCGCTTGACGCGCGGCTGTCCAGCCGGCGTAGCTCGAGTGGGCCGCTGGCTAGCATTCGAACCCGCCGCGCTGAGCGACTTCCCGCGCGCCTTGCGCAGCGATCGACTGGGAAGCCCGCCTACGCGCTGTTATCCGATGTGCCCCGGCTTCGACGTCATGCGTCGAAGCAGCAGCCGGTCAACCGCACGGAAGTCTCAGTGAATCGAATCGTGCAGGCGAGTCGAGCCATGACGACAACTTTGACGCCGATCGTCTTGATCGCAGTCTGCAGCACGACTCTCGGCCCTGGCAGTGCCGTCTCCCGGGCGGACCGGGCGCCGCATTGCCGATGAGGGTCGCGGCGGCGTCGCGCTGGACACCTCCGACGACAATGCGGCAGCGGACATAGTCGGCAGCGCCAAAGTTGACCGGATTCGCCTTGGGCAGTGACGAAGCCACGTACCGGCAGGAATGGTCACCTGCCGGATAGTGACGGGCGCTCCGCTGTTGGAAAGATTGACGCTCGCGCTCGTCGCTCGCAGGTACACCTCGGCGGCACTGGTTTCGGCCGAGTGGACCATGGCGACGCCGCCGGCCCCGATGAGCACTGCGGCCGTGAGTCTCTTCTTGATCATGGTCGTCATGACGATCTCCTCGGATTTGTATGAAGGCTGAAGAAGTTCCTAGAGAGCCGAAGCCGCCACCTCAAGCGGCTTCTCAGAGTTAGCGCGCAAGGCGCGGGGAAAGTGGCTCAGCTGCGTAAGCGGCCATGCAGTGACGCTCGCCCCGCACGGGAGCATGCCCTTAGAATCGGCGGCTCATGGCCTCCAGCCTGCTCCTGCTGCTCGACGACATCGCCACGATCCTCGACGACGTGTCGGTGATGACCAAGGTCGCCGCGAAGAAGACCGCCGGCGTGCTCGGCGACGACCTCGCGCTGAACGCGGAACAGGTCAGCGGCGTGCGCGCCGACCGCGAGCTGCCGGTCGTCTGGGCGGTGGCGAAGGGATCGGTGCGCAACAAGCTGATCCTGGTGCCGGCGGCGCTCGCGATCAGCGCGTTCCTGCCGTGGGCGGTCACGCCGCTGCTGATGGTCGGGCGGCCTGTTCCTGTGCTTCGAGGGTTTCGAGAAGGTCGCCCACAAGTTCCTGCACGACCGAAGGAAGAGGACGACGCGCACCACGCCGTGCATCCGGCGCCGCGCTGGC
This sequence comes from uncultured Gammaproteobacteria bacterium, assembly GCA_963817195.1. GTDB lineage: Bacteria > Pseudomonadota > Gammaproteobacteria > Steroidobacterales > Steroidobacteraceae > SCUD01. The sequence goes on along the minus strand of CAWFNJ010000011.1, from coordinate 89,496 downwards.
GCGGTCCGGCGAGCGAACTGCTCGCCATCGAGAAAGACAAGATCAAGGGCGCGATCCGCACCGACTTCATCCTGTCCGCCGAGATCATCGTCATCGCGCTCGGCACGGTGGCCGATCGCGCGCTCGCGGTGCAGGTCGGCGTGCTCGTCGGCATCGCGGCCCTGATGACGGTCGGCGTCTACGGGCTCGTCGCCGGCATCGTCAAGCTCGACGACGCGGGCCTGCGGCTGAGCCGCATGGCGAACGCGGCAGCGGCAGGCCTCGGGCCGCGGCATCCTGCGCGCCGCCCCGTGGCTGATGAAGTTCCTGTCGGTCGCGGGCACGGCGGCGATGTTCCTGGTCGGCGGCGGCATCCTCACCCACGGGTTCACGCCGTCGGCGAATGGATCCACGACGCGGCCGTCGACGCGGCCGCACTGCCCGGCGCCGGCACGGTGCTCGGCGCGCTGCTCCGACGCTGGCCAACGCCGTCGTCGGCATCGTCGCGGGCGGGCTCGCCGTGCTCGCGATGAAGCTCTTCAGCGCCTGCGAGCGACCTGACCGCCCTACCGCAGGCTGAGCCACTTTCCCCGCGTCCTGCGCGTGAGTTCGTGAGACACGAGCCATGGCAGCAGTCTTCAACCACGAGGGGATACGCCGATGAACAACCCGAGACGATGCGCGACGGCCCTGATTCCTGGCCTGTTGCCGCTCGCCGCGACGGCGAATGATCGCCGGCTACGGCGGCGCGTACGATGGCCGGTCAGGGACACGATGGAACGCGACGTTCCTGCCGGCGAGGTCACGCAACTGCTGCTGCGCTGGCGCGCGGGCGACGAGGCCGCGTTCGCCGCGCTCGTGCCGCTGGTCTACGAGGAACTGCGCGCCATGGCGCGGCGGCACCTCAACCGTGAGCGCGGCGCGCACACCCTGCAGCGCACGGCCCTGGTCCACGAGGCCTTCCTGCGCATGGTCGACCAGACGCAGGTCGACTGGCAGGGCCGCTCGCAGTTCTTCGGCATCGCCTCGCAGATGATGCGCCGCGTCCTCGTCGACCATGCGCGCCGGCGCGGCGCGGCGAAGCGAGGCGCGAACCCGGCACGCGTCGATCTCGACGCGGTCCTCGCCGCGCGAAGACGCCGGCGCGTGGATCCCGCCGAGGCCGAGGTCGACTTCGAGGCCGTCCACCAGGCGCTCGAGCGCCTCGAAGCACTGGATCCGGACCAGGGCCGGCTCGTCGAGCTTCGCTTCTTCGGCGGGCTCAGCATCCAGGAAGCCGCCGAGATCATGGAGATCTCCCCGGCGACCGCCAAGCGCGAGTGGGCCGTCGCACGCGCGTTTCTCCAGCGCGAACTGACCACCGGTCCGCTGCCGTGACACCCGAGCGCTGGCGGCGCGTCAAGGAGCTCTTTACCGCCGCAAGCGACCTCGATGCCGCGGCCAGGGCCGAATACCTCGACGACGCCTGCGCCGGCGACGCGGAACTGCGCGCCGAGGTCGAGTCGCTGCTCGGCGCGCATATCGCCGAAGAGGCAATCGTCGACCGGCCCGCCGCTGAGCGGCTGCCCCCGAGTTCGCGCTCGGCGAGGATCGCTGGCTCGGCCGGCGCATCGGCCCCTACGAGATCACCGCGCTCATCGGCCACGGCGGCATGGGCGAGGTCTACCGCGCGCGGCGCGTCGACGCCGAGTACGAAAAGGAAGTCGCGATCAAGCTCGTGCCCGGCGGGTTCCACGCGAGCTACGTGCTGCAACGCTTCCGGGCGGAACGCCAGATCCTCGCGAGCCTCGACCATCCCAACATCGCGCGCCTGATCGACGGCGGCGTCACGGAGGACGGCGCGCCCTACCTCGTCATGGAGCTGGTCGACGGCGAGCCGCTCGATCGCTACGCGGCCGAGCACGGGCTGCGCGTGCGGCGACCGCCTGGCGCTGTTCCTCGAGGTCTGCGCAGCCGTCAGCTACGCGCACCAGCGCCTCGTCGTCCACCGCGACCTCAAGCCCGGCAACATCCTCGTGACCGCCGACGGCGACGTGAAGCTGCTCGACTTCGGGATCGCGAAGCTGCTCCAGCCGCCTGGCGTCGGAGGCAACCGCCGCCCCGACCATGACCCTGATGCGGACGCTCACGCCCGGCTTCTCGAGCCCCGAACAGATCCTCGGCAAGACGATCACGACCGCGAGCGACGTGTACTCGCTCGGCGTCGTGCTCTACGTGCTGCTGACCGGCCGCAGCCCCTACCGGCATGCGCTCGATACGGCGGAGGACGCGATCCGCGAGATCTGCAGCACCGAGCCGCTGCGGCCGAGTACCGCGGCGGCGGAGGCCCCAGCGCCGGGCCGCGAGCAGCTCGGCCGCGACCTCGACGCGATCATCCTGCAGGCGCTGCGCAAGGAGCCCGAGCGGCGCTACGCCTCGGTCGACCAGTTCGCCGACGACGTCGGCCGTTACCTCGACGGCCGGCCGGTCATTGCGCGCGGCGACGACTTCAGCTACCGCGCCGGCAAGTTCGTCCGGCGTCATCGCCTGGAAGTGGCTGCGGCCGCGCTGCTCGTCGTCACGCTCGTCGCCGCGACAGTCTTCTCGCTGCGCGAAGCGCGCATCGCCGACGAGCAGCGCGCCAGGGCCGAGCGGCACTTCGCGAGCGTGCGCGGACTCGCGAACACGCTCCTGTTCGACGTCAATGACGCCATCCAGCAGCTGCCCGGTGCGACGCGCGCGCAGGGAGATCCTCGTCAGCAACGCGCTCAAGTACCTGGACGCTCTGTCGAACGAGGCCGGCGGCGACACCGCGCTCCGGCTCGAACTGGCGGCGGCCTACGAGAAAGTAGCGAGCATGCAGGGCCAGGCGTATGCCGCCAGCAAGGGCGACGCACCGGCCGCGCTCGCAAGCTATGGCAAGGCGATCGCGCTGCTCGAGCCGATCATCGCTGCCGAGCCCGGCAACGTGCAGGCCGTGCGTGCCCTCGCCAACCTCAGCCTGCTGCAGAGCCGCCTGCTGCTGCTCCAGGGCAACGCGAAGGCGGCGGTCGCCGGCTCGCAACGGGCGATCAGCCTGCTCGAACCGATCGTGCAGACGCAACCCGGTCCCGAAACGCAGTCCGAACTCGCCGGCGCCCTGCAGGTGCACGTCGTCAACATCTTCTACGGCGGATCGTCGCAGGAAGAACGGCAGGGCTATGCGCGGCGGGCGATTGCGATCCTGGAGGCGCTGGCGCGCGCCGATCCGGACAACCTCGAGATTGCGCAGAATCTGGGCGCTGCCTACACCACGCTGGCATCGGCGCTCGCCGGGCCCGAGCCGGACCGGGCCGCCCTGGAGGAATCGCTCGCACTGCTCCGCAAGGCGCTCGCCATCGATGAGCGCCTCGTGGCGGAGTCCGGCGGCCAGAACGTGGACTACCTGCGCAGTCTCTATGCCGACCGGCAGAACATCGCAGTCCACCTGTACGAGACGGGCGACGTGCGCGGCGCGCTCGAGATGCTGCGCAGCGCCCAGAGCCTGCTCGATCAGCGGGCGGCGGACCCCGAAGACGTCCAGGTGCAGCTCGACGCCGTCCTGGCCGCCTGGCAGGAGGGCCGGTACCTGCGCGAACTGGGCGAGGACGAGGAAGCGGAAACGGTCCTGACGGACAACATCCCGATGATCCGCAAGCTCGGCCTCGAGAACGACAACCTGCAGGTCGTGTTCGTGCGCGCCGCCTGCGAAACCCAGCTCGGCCTGCTCGAAACCGCGCGCGCGACCCGCCCCGGCCTCGCCGCGCGAGCCCGGCTGCAGCACTGGAAACGCGCCCGCGACCTGTTCGCTGCGGCCGTACCGGCTTTTGGGCGCATCACCGCGGTCGCGACCCTCGACTACATGGACATGCGCTCCGTCAACGGCGCCCGCGACGGGCTGGCACGCAGCCAGGCCGAGATCGTCGAAGCTGTCGGCTGCCCCGCCGGCCGGCTGAGCCGGTTTCACTCGCGCCTTGCGCGCTAGTCATCGGGAGCCGCCACTCGCGGCGACCGGGGCGCGCCTTCATGCCGAACGTACGCTCGCGATTCTGGTCCTTGCACTCGCTTCGCCGGGAGCGTTCGCCACCACGACGAACGAGAACGGCTACGAGGTCACGCGCTGCCAGACGGTCGTGCCGTGCCCGCCGGCAAGGTCGGCCGCAAGACCATCGATCGCGAAACGCGCGACGGCAACACGGAGGACACCGACGGCAATTCCTCGAACCACACGCTGACGCTCGGCGGGTTCATGAAGCGCTGCCCGATGCCCGAAGGCGACGCGCACGGCAGTTCGTCGTGCCGGGCGACTTCGAGTACTCGATCGTCGCCGACACGGTGGACACCGATGTCGTTCCGACCGCGCGCAAGCACTACGAGAAGCGTTTCACGGCGCGGATCAAGGCGTTCGTGAAAGACGACCTCACAGTGACGGAGGCCGAGATCGACGGCGAGTTCAGCTCCGACCTCGATGGTGTGCGTACCGGGCCCGCCCCGATCCGCCGCCGCTTCCGCGATCCGCGCGGAGGGATGCCGGATTTGAATGCGCTCATGGACGCCGTAGCGGTGACCGGCGACATGGCCGCCGCCGCGCTCATGTGGAATGCGAGCATGATCATATACGGTGCGCAGCGCGACTGGCGCGAGCCCAACGCCTGCGCGGAGCTGCAGTTCGACCCGCCGAGCGAGACCCGCGCGGTGACGCCCGGCGAGACCGTGGAGGTTCGCGTCAAGTACCGCACCCGCGACGCCCAGCAGCCGATTCCGCCGCGGCGGTTGGCACGCAGAAGTCGTCCAGGGCGGAAGGGTGGCGGAGGCCGAGGGACAGGTCGGCAACGACGGCACGTTCGTCGTTCGCTATATCGCCCGCAGCAGCAGCGCTCCTATGGAAGGCGACGGCATGCTCGTCCACGCATGGTCGGCGGCCGGGCTAGCGCAGGAACACTGGAAGATCCGTACCGGGCTCAAGGTCGCCATTGAGCATCGCCTCGATGCCGCCGCGACACGCCGTCCGCCAAGGTCGGCACGGCGCCCTCTTCGACGGCACGGTCCGCTTCGAACTCGCGGCTCGAACCATTTCCCGACCCTTCCCGGCAGAGTTCCGGCGGCGAAACGACCGTCGTCCGCCAGTTGTGCGTCGGTCATATCACGCCGAAATGCGCGGGCCGGCGCGAGCTCAAGTCGAGCTCTGGAGCATCTCCGCGGAACTGGACTCGACGGCCGGCAACGCTGCGCCTGCACGTGACGCCGATGTTCACCGATGCACTGCGAGGGATTCTGGGTGTGCACCATGGTCGGCCGCGACGAGCTCAGCGTCCACGTCCGCAGCGCGTTTGAGCTACGTGGAACGTCGCTGACGATGCCGTCGAGAAGCGGCTCCCGGCAGCAGTTCTCACGCCGTGCGTGCCCGAATGTTCGAGGAAACCCTCACGGTAACCATCCCCTGAGCCGGGGCTTTGAGCCGGCTTTCGGCCGCGGTTTGCGCGCTGGTGATCAGAGACCCCCTCACAGGAGCGCAGACCATGGCACGGCAGCAGGTTCTTCTTTCGTTCATCGGGCTCGCGATCCTGACCGGCGCGCCGGCCCTTGCCCAGGACACCACGTCCGACCCTGCCGCGCCGGTGCGCATCGGCATCGTCCTGCCCGAGGCGCAGCTCGGCCAGGGCAACTCCGGCCAGGACGTCGAGCGAGCCGGTCCGCCAGCTCATCATCAGCTACATGTCGGGCCCGCTGCTCGAGCTCGTCCCGCTCGCAGGCGAAGATCTCCGCCCAGGTGAATGCTGAAGCCCAGCAGCAGAACTGCACGCACGTGCTGTACACGAGCGTCGAGCAGAAGAAGGCCGGCAAGGGAATGGGCAGCATGCTCAGCATGCTCGGACCCGCCGCCGCCATGCTGCCCGGACTCGGGGCGATGGGTGGAGCGAGCAGCGCCATGATCGGGGCCGTCGCCACGCAGGCGTATCTCCGCAGCGGCCATGCAGTCCGCGCAGGAAGACGCGATCGCGAGCCTGACCCAGGCGCAGGCCGGCAGCGTCAAAGCGCGCGACGAGATTTCCCTGACCTACCAGTTCGTCACCGTCGCCGGCGGCACGCCGGTGCTCGAGGAGACGCTGAAGGCCAAGGCGAAGGAGAACGGCGAGGACCTCCTGCGCCCGCTCGTCGAGCAGGTCGCAGAGAAGACCGTCACCGTCGCGCTCGCCCCCCAGCGCTGAACGCGTGACCCGCGCCGCCGCCATCATTGCTGCCGCCGCGCTTGCCGCTGCGGCAGCGCACGCGCAAACCTACCTCGGTCTCGCGCCTACCCAGAACGCGGGTGCATTCCGCGCCCAGACCGGCCAGGCACTCAGCTTCGTCTGCCCGGCCAGCGACGGCAGCAAGGCGAACCTGTACGGCACGGACATCTACACGGACGACTCCCCCATCTGCGCGGCCGCCATCCATGCCGGCGTGCTGAAAGCGGGCCGTGCCGGCGTCGTTACGATCCTGATCGGCGACGGCGCGAAATCCTTCAGGGGATCGGAACGCAACCGCATCGTGAGCCATGACTACGGGGCGCTGGATCACTCGTACAGTTTCGCGCAGGAACGGCGAGCCCGGCAGCATTTCCTGGAAGACCGTCTGGAACGGGATTCCCGACGATTTCACCGACCCGATCGTCGTGAGCTGCCCGCCCGAGCGGCGACGCAAGCAGCGCCATCTGGGGCACCGACGTGTATACCCGCGACTCGACGATCTGCGTCGCGGCCGCTGCACACGGGTTCGATTACGCCCGAGAAGGGCGGGCTCGTCACGGTGCGTCCGCGCGCCTGCGCCCCAGGAATACCCGGGGACGGAGCGCTATCCGCGTCACGTCCCAGCGCTGGGGATCGTCCGCCGACGCGTTCACCGTCGCGGCCGCGAGCGGCGGCAGCGCCGCCGCCACCGCTTCCGCCACCGCCGCCGCCGCCGCCCAACGCGCTCTCGCGCACGATTGCGCTTGCCGGCTTCGCAGGCATCGGCTCGGCCAGCCAGGCCGGCCCGATCGCCTCACGCACGATCGCGCTCGCCGGTTTCACGGGCGATCGGTTCCGCGCCGTCGCAGGCGCCCATCGCTTCACGCACGATCCAGACACCGGGATGGACCGGCGTCGGGTCGGTACCCTGAGGAGAAGGTCATGACTGTTCAAGTCGCCCGCGCAACGCATGATAGGGCTCGCCGTCGATTGCCGTCGCGGCGCCGGCCGGCGCCCAGCAGGCCCCTGTCGAAGTGACGTTCGAATGTTCCTTTCGAACCTTACACGCCTGCCCAGCATCAGTTCCAAGGTCAGAGTGAGATTGCGCGCTCACTAGCAGCGCGTTCATACCGATAGCGTCAAGCAGCGCACTCAATGCCGTCGCTGCCAGCCGAACGCGCTCGAGATGGAGATCCCGGTTTCACAAGGCGCCGCTCGTCGAGACGCGGATCTGCTTGTGATCGACCGCCGCAGCCGGCGAACTCGACAATCCTTCCGTTGCAAGCGGCGAACTGAACGAATGCGACTTCCTGCGCAGGTTCGACGCACTCAATCAGACTTGCTGTTTTTCTGGGACCATTACCTCAACGGCAATACGCACCGGAAGCTCACTGTCCGCCCATTCAGCGCCGATCACCGGCACATCCGTCGGTTACGCCGCGCACAACCTGACGCAGAGCGGCCGCTCCCGTAGAATCGGGAGGCCGTGAAAACCGTCGATTTCGGCTACCAGAAGGTCACGCCCGAGGAGAAGACCGCGCGCGTGCGCGGCGTCTTCGACTCCGTCGCCGGCAACTACGACCTGATGAACGACCTGATGTCGGGCGGATTACACCGGCTCTGGAAGCGCTTCGCCCTCGGGCAGACCGGGCTCCGGCCGGGCCATCGCGCGCTCGACGTGGCCTCCGGCACCGGCGACCTCGGCGCCGGCCTCGCGCGCCAGGTGGGCAAGGACGGCCTCGCGGTACTCACCGACATCAACCGCGAGATGCTCGCGCGCGGCCGCGACCGCCTGATCGACCGCGGCCTGTCGTCGCAAGTCGCGTTCGTGATTGCGAATGCCGAGTACCTGCCCTTCCCGGACCGCAGCTTTCGACTGCGTGACGATCGGCTTCGGCCTCCGCAACGTCACCGACAAGCCTGCGGCGCTAGCCTCGATGCGGCGCGTGCTCAAGCCCGGCGGGCGCCTGCTCGTGCTCGAGTTTTCGAAGCCGACCGTCGAGGCGCTTCGAGCCCGTCTACGACGCCTACTCCTTCAATATCCTGCCGCGCCTCGGCAGCATCGTCGCCGGGGATGCGGCGAGCTATCGCTACCTCGCGGAATCGATCCGCATGCACCCGGACCAGGAGACGCTCGCGGCGATGATGCGCACGGCAGGCTTCGACGAGGCCCGCTGGCACAACCTCGCGGCCGGCATCGTCGCGCTGCACGTCGGCGTCGTGCACTGAGTCGCATGACGCCGGCCTTCCTGCGCCCGCTCGAGTCCGTGCTGAACCGCCACGTCGCAGCATCCTCGCGCGCCCGCGCCCTGCTCGCGGGACTGGCCGGCCGCTCGTTGGAGCTGCGATTCTCCCCGACGCCGCTCCGCATCCGCGTCGCGGCAAGCGCCGAGGTGCTCTCGCTCAGCACGGGCACGGACGAGGCCGCGGATGCGGTGATCGAGGGCACGCCCCTCGCCTTCCTCAGGCTCGCGACGGACGAGGCCGCGAAGTCCATCCGTGCCGGCGGCATGGACGTGCGCGGCGACGCCGAGGTGGCGGAAGGCTTCCGACGGCTCTTCGAGGCGGCCAGGCCCGACCTCGAGGAAGAGCTCTCCCGCTTCACGGGCGATGCGGCCGCGCACTACATCGCCGGTTTCGCGCGCGATGCGACGGAGTTCGGCCGGCGCGCAGGCGACGCCTTCGCGCGCAACGTCTCCGAGTATCTCTCCGAGGAAAGCCGCGACGTACCGACCCGCGTCGAGGTCGAAGAGTTCCTCGAGGGCGTCGATCGCCTTCGCGAAGCGGTGGATCGGCTCGAGGCGCGCGTCGCGGCCGCCGCCCGCGCCAAGGGCGCGCCATGAGCACGCTGCGCGTCGCCGGCCGACTTCTCACGATCCACCGCGTGCTGGTCCGCTACGGGCTCGACGACTACGTCCGCGCGACGCATCTCTATCGCCCACTGCGCTTCATCTTCTGGCTGTCGCCCTGGACCTGGTTCTCGCGCCGTCGCGGCACGCGCGGGGAGCGGCTCAGGCGCGCGCTCGAGGACCTCGGCCCGATCTTCGTGAAATTCGGCCAGGTCGTTTCCACGCGCCGCGACCTCCTGCCTGCGGACATTGCCGACGAGCTAGCGAAGCTCCAGGACCGCGTGCCGCCGTTCGACGGCGAGCTCGCAAAGGCTCGCATCGAGGCCTCGCTCGGCAAGCCCGTCGCGGCCCTGTTCGGCAGCTTCGAGCAGATGCCGCTCGCCGCCGCCTCGATTGCCCAGGTGCACGCGGCGACGCTGACCGACGGGCGCGAGATCGTCGTCAAGGTGCTGCGGCCCGGGATGCGCGAGGCGATCGACCGCGACCTCGAGGTGCTGCACACCCTCGCCGGCCTCGCCGAAGAATACTGGCCGGAGTCGCGCCGCTTGCGCCCGAGAGAGGTCGTCGTCGAGTACGAGAAGACGATCCTGAACGAGCTCGACCTGATGCGCGAGGCCGGCAACGCCTCGCAGCTCAAGCGCAACTTCGCCGGCAGCCCGCTGCTGCACGTGCCCGAGGTGTACTGGGACCTGTGCCGCCAGGACGTCATGGTCATGGAGCGCATCCGCGGCATCCAGATCTCCGAAGTCGCGCGCCTGCGCGAGCTCGGCACCGACATCCAGAAGCTCGCCGAGAACGGCGTGGACGATCTTTTTCACGCAGGTGTTCCGCCACAACTTCTTCCACGCCGACATGCACCCGGGGAACATCTTCGTGGACGCCAGCGACCCGAAGAACCCGCGCTACGCCGCGGTCGACTTCGGCATCGTCGGCACGCTCGACCCGCGCGACCAGCTCTACCTCGCCGGCAACTTCCTCGCCTTCTTCGAGCGCGACTACCGCCGGGTGGCGGTGCTGCACCTCGAGAGCGGCTGGGTGCCGGCCGGCACGCGCGTGGACGAACTCGAGTCCGCGGTGCGCACGGTCTGCGAGCCGATCTTCGACAAGCCGCTCAAGGACATTTCCTTCGGCGTCGTGCTGCTGCACCTGTTCGAGATCGCGCGCCGCTACCGGATGCAGGTCCAGCCGCAGCTCATCCTGCTGCAGAAAACGCTGCTCAACATCGAGGGCCTCGGGCGGCAGCTCTACCCGGAACTCGACCTCTGGAAGACGGCGCTGCCGATCCTGCGCGACTGGATGCGCGAGCGCGCGAGCCCGCGCACGGTGCTCGGCAGCCTGCGCGAGCACTGGCCCGACGTCGCGGAAGCCGTCAAGGTGCTGCCGGTCATCGCGCGCCGCGCGATCCGCCGCGCCTACGACGAGGAACTGGTCGTCCGCACCGAGTCCGCATCGATCGAAAAGCTGCGCGATGAGATCGCGCGCCAGCGCCGGCGCAGCGATGCCGTGTTCGCGGCCGGCGCGGTGTTCCTGGGCGGGATCGTCTGGACTGCGCTCGCGACGCAGCCGGCCTGGATCGGCTGGATTCTCGCCGCCGGCGGCGCGGCCTGGCTCGCGCGCGGGCTCACTCGACGCTAAGGCTGCGCACGCGAGCGAAGAGCCCAGGCGGCTCACGAGTGCGACGAGGTGGTCGACGTCGCCCTCGTCGTTCTCGTAGTGCAGGAAGCAGGCGCGCAGCGACGTGCGGCCCTTCACGCGCGAGGTCGGCAGGTGCGCTTCGCCGCTTGCGCTCACCGCCTCCGAAATCCGCGCATTGAGGTCGTCGAGCGCAGCGTCGTCGAGCTGCCTGCCCGCCGGCCGGTAGCGGAAGTTCACGACCGACAGCGACGCGGGTGACAGCAGTTCGAGGTCCGGCGCCGCGCGCACGCGCGCATCCAGCAGGCCTGCGAGCCGGTTGCAGCGCGTCACGAGCTCCGCGAGACCGCTGCGACCAAGGCGCGCCAGCGCCGCCCAGGTCTTGAGCGCCCGGTTGCCGTAAGTGAGCTGGAACATGTACTCGCAGGGCCAGGGCACCTCGCTGTGCCCCGCCACGAGGTAATCGGGCGTCAGCGAGAAGCAGGCGCGGTGCACCTGCGGATGCCGCGTCAGCAGCGCGCCGCAGTCGACTGGCACCTGCGGCCACTTGTGGGGATTCAGCGTGACCGAATCGGCGCGTGCGACGGCCTTGAAGCGCTCCGCGTAGGCCGGATCTGAGCGCCGCCCAGGCGCCGAAGGCGCCGTCCACGTGCAGCCAGAGGTCGAAGTCGTGCGCGATGTCGGCGACCGCGTCGAGCGGGTCGATGGCGCCGGTATTCGTCGCACCGCCGCAGGCGACGACGGCGAACGGCAGGTGTCCGGCAGTGAGGTCACCCTGGATCGCCTTGCGCAGCGCATCCGGCCTCATGCGGAACGCATCGTCCACCTCGATTGCGCGCAAGTTGTCCGTGCCGATGCCGAGCTGCTCGACGCACTTCTGGATCGAGGAATGGCTTTCCGCGCTCGTGTAGGCGACAAGCCGCGCACGCCCGCCCTGCAATCCCTCTTTGCGCAGGTTCCAGCCCGCGCGCTCCGCGGCGCGGTGTCGCGCGGCGGTGAGGGCGTTCAGCGTTGCCGCCGAACCGCCGGTCAGCAGCAGGCAGAGACTCCCCTCCGCGGGAAATCCCACGAGCTCCATGATCCAGCGGCCGAGGCTCGACATCAGGAACAGCGCCGAGTGGTCGTACCCGTCGAGCCCGGAGTTCATCGTGGTCGAAATCGCGTCGGCCAGGATCGCGATCGGGGCCGGCGGCGAGTTGACCCAGCCATAGGATCGCTTGTGCCCGATCGGGACCGGCCAGGGAAGGATCTCGCGGCGCAGGAACTCCAGGATCTCCTCGGGCGCCAGGCCCGCCTCCGGCATCGGCAGCGACATCAGCCGGCGCCGGACGTCCTCGGGTACGACGCGATCGACCGGCTGGCCCGGCAGGGCGCGCAGGTACTCGCCGAGCATCTCGACGGTGCGCGCGCCGAGGCGGTCGAAATCTTCCCGGTCCTTGACGAACGGATGCATGGCAGGCGCCATACTAACCGGTGGGCGGTTGCGTGAACCGCGGCACCGGGGGATGAAGCTCATGCGACACGAACTTGCCGCCCTGTTTGCGATCGGGCTGACGATCTTCATGCCGGCGGGCGCCACGGAAGCGCCGAGCGTGCCGCGCATCGATGCGCCGGAGCTCGCGAAGCTCGGAAAATTCCCCGTCGGCGTCGCGACCCTCGAGTTCGCGGACCCGGCGCAGAACGACCGCAGTTTGAAGGTCGACCTTTGGTATCCCGCGGTGACTTCCGCCGGCGCCTCGCCGGAAAGCTACCGGGGCAGCCTGACGGCCGAGCCGCCGGCGCAGCCCACGCGATTCACGCGGCCCGGTATCGGCGTTCGCGACGCGAAGCGCGCGGTCGGCCCTTTTCCGCTCGTCGTTGTCTCGCACGGGTACGACAACGAATCGGTACTGCTCAGCTGGCTCACGGAAAACCTCGCTTCAAAAGGATACGTGGTCGCTGCGATCCGCCACGCGGACCCGCCGATCACCGATCGCGCCCGGTTCCACGAGACCGTCCTGCACCGGCCGCTCGACGTCGCTTTCATTGCGCGGGCTCTGCAGCGTTCCCTCGGCGGGAAACAATTCGTCGATGCCGCCCGCACCGCCCTGATCGGCTACTCCATGGGCGGCTACGGCGTGCTGGCGGCTGCTGGTGGCGAGCTCGATCCCGCCAGCTCGCTCGCGCAACTCGTCCCAGACGCCGGGCTTGCCCCCTATGCACGCGGTGGCGCTCAGCGCGATTCTTTGCGCGTTGCTGGGGTGCGAGCAGTCGTCGCGCTTGCGCCGGCCGGCGGATCGCTCGGCGCGTGGGGAAACGACGGCCTCGCGGCAATCATGGTGCCGATGCTGCTCATCGCCGGCGATCGCGACTTCACCGTGGACTACCGGACGGGCGCGCGCGCTTTCTTCGACCAGGCGGTTAACAGCAACCGTTACCTGCTGACTTTCAGGGGCGCGGGCCATCGCATCGGCCTCGGGCCGGCACCCGAGGAGATGCGCACGCGCCTGTGGGACCAGGACTGGTTCGAGGACCCGGTCTGGAGCGCGGAGCGCATCGTCGGCATCAACCTGCACTTCATCACGGCGTTTCTCGACCGCTACGTGAAGGAAGTCGCGAGCCGCGCGAGCTATCTCGACGGGCTCGCTCCGCAGTCTTCCGACGGCACCTGGTCAGCCCCGGACGGACTTCCCTATGCCGTTTACAGTCGCGGAGGCGACGGCGTCACGCTCTGGAAGGGATTCCAGCGCCAGCACGCCGAGGGACTCGAGCTTCTTCACGCAGCGCCGCGCTAAGCAGAACGCGGCTCGATCCAGGTCGCGAGCGCGCGCCCGCACAGCTCGCCGAAGTTGTCGAAGATCGCGGTGCCGACGACGTGCTTGCGGCCGTCGTGCTTCAGCGCCCAGCCGATGACGACGCAGGAAGCATCCAGGTGCACGCAGCGATCAATGCGCGCGGCGTACGTGCCAAGGAGCGGTCCGCGCACGGCGACGCCGGTCGCGAAAAAGCCCGGGCAGTCGAGCGCCGCCCACATGAACTCGGGCAGCACCTTGCCGTCCGCCCCGACCAATCGAGCGGTCGGGAATCCACGCGGCGGCGACGAGCTCCCTGCCCGCGACCGGCGCGGCGAACACCCGCATGCCGTCGCCGCGCTGGCGCACCGGCCCGCACACGAAGCAATCCGAATAGGCGTGCTCCTGGAATCCCTCGTAGTTGCCGACCGCCGCGAGCGCCTCGGAGTAGGAAGGCGGAGGGGGCACCTCGAGGTCGAAGGTCTTTGGTGTTGCGGTTGCGACGGCGTCTGCCCCGTCCATCAGCTTGAGGCCGCCGGACTCCGGGTCGTCGACGATCTCGAGGCGCCGGTCGAGCGGCGGGGGCTGGATGAGCCGTACCTCGACAGGTCTTGAAGCGGCCGCCGCCAGCATGCCGCAGGTATATCCGCCATTGCCAGAGGTCGGCGGGCCGCGGAATCGGCGGGAGATCACGAGCAGGTGATGCGCCGTCATGCTGGGAACCTCCGCTTCATCCTAGCCCATCGGAGTGGATGCAGGCGGGCCGGGCCGCTAAGCTCCGGTTCCCCGCCACCGGCCACGGAAGCCCAGATGAACAGAGTCGCCTTCTGCCTCGGTTTCTCCCTGCTTGCGCCCGCGATTTACGCGGCGGACTCGGGGGACGGGATGCGCGAATTCCTCGCCGCCCGTTCTGCGCGCGACGCCGAGGTCGCTAGATCGATCTGGGACTGGGCGGAAGTCGGCTACCAGGAGACAAAGAGTTCCGCGCTCCTGCAGGAGGAGCTGAAGAAGGCCGGCTTCAAGGTCGAGACCGGTGTCGCCGGGATCCCGACGGCTTTCGTCGCGACCGCCGGCAGCGGCAAGCCGGTGATCGGCCTGCTCGCCGAGTTCGACGCGTTGCCGGGAATCAACCAGGACGCCGTGGCAGAGCGTGCGCCGATCGCGGGCAAGAACTCCGGCCACGCCTGCGGCCATCACCTGTTTGGCGCTGCCTCGGTTTCGGCGGGCATCGCGATCGCGGACTGGCTGAAGCGCAGCGGCACACCGGGGACCATCCGCGTCTACGGCACGCCGGCCGAAGAAGGCGGTTCCGGCAAGGTCTACATGGTGCGCGCGGGCCTGTTCAACGACGTCGACGCCGTGCTGCACTGGCACCCTTCGGACGTGAACTTCGGCGGAATCGACAAGGCGCTCGCCAACAAGTCCGCGAAATTCCGCTTCCGCGGCATTTCCGCCCATGCCTCCGGGGCGCCGGACAAAGGCCGGTCGGCGCTCGACGGCGTCGAGGCGATGGACATGATGGCGAACATGATGCGCGAGCACATTCCCTCGGACGCGCGCATGCACTACGTGATCACCAGCGGCGGCTCCGCGCCGAACGTCGTGCCCGACTTTGCGGAGGTCTACTACTACGTGCGCCACATGGAAGCGGCGACCGTCGAGTCCATCTTCGACCGGCTGGTCAAGGTCTCCGAGGGCGCCGCGCTCGGCACCGGCACGACGGTCGAGCACGAGGTCATCGGCGGTACGCACAACCTGCTCGCCAATGACACCCTCGCGCGCGTGATGCACGAGAAGCTGAACGAGGTCGGCGGCTTCGGCTATACGCCCGAAGAACAGTCGTTCGCGGAGAAGATCTACGCCACGCTCATGTCGCCTTCGGTGGAGGTCGGTTCGCACCAGCAAGTGCAGGCCTTCGACTTCGAGCGTCCAGGCCTCGGCTCGACCGACGTCGGCGACGTGAGCTGGACCGTGCCGACTGTGGGGCTTCGCACCGCGACCTGGGTGCCGGGCACGCCGGCGCACAGCTGGCAGGCGACAGCCGCCGGCGGCATGAGCATCGGTTACAAAGGCATGAACGTCGCTTCGCAAACTCTTGCGCTCACGGGCAAGGAGTTCTTCCTGCGCCCTGATATCCTCGTAAAAGCCCGGACCGAGTTCGACGGGCGGCGTGGTACCGATTTCAAGTACCGAGCGCTGCTCGGCGACCGCGCCCCGGCGCTCGACTACCGCAAGGGCGTGCCGGGCGGCGGAAAATAAGACACTGGAGGATCCGATGCATCGCTTCGCATTCCTGCTTGCAGGCATCCTGCTCGCCGCGCCGCTGCAGGCGCAGACGATTCCCGACTACATCGCCGCGGCCGTCGCCGCCCCCGAGCGCAGTGCGAAGGACCGCGAGCGCGATGCCCGCGACAAGCCGGCCGAGCTCCTCGACTTTCGCGGGCCTGAAGCCCGGCATGAAGGTCGCCGACGTGTTCGGCGGTGGCGGCTACTGGAGCGAGATCATCGTGCGCGCGGTCGGCCCGTCCGGCAGCGTCACGCTCGTCAACAACGCGCCCTACTTCAACTACGGCCAGGAAGACCTCAAGGCACGCTTCGCAGACGGCCGGCTCAAGGAGGTCAAGCGCCGCGTGGTCGAGACGGCGAACATGGACCTTGGCCGCGATCAGTTCGACCTCATCACGATCTACCTGTCCTATCACGACATCTACTGGGTCGACGAAGACTCAGGCTGGCCGAAGATCAACGCAGACCGCTTCCTCACGCAGCTGCACGATGCATTGAAGCCGGGCGGCAAGCTCCTGATCGTCGACCACGCCGCCATTGCGGGAACCGGCAGTTCCGCGGCCTCGACCCTGCATCGCATCGACGAGGCCTTCACGAAGAAGGACTTCGCGGGCCATGGGTTCCTGCTCGAGAAGTCCTGGCACGGCCTGCGCAACTCGGCCGACGATCACACGAAGGGTGTTTTCGACGAGGCGATACGCGGCAAGACCGACCGCTTCACGCACCTCTATCGGAAGCAGTAGGCCGCCCGCGACCTCAGAACGAAGA
Organism: uncultured Gammaproteobacteria bacterium; assembly: GCA_963817195.1. Lineage (GTDB taxonomy): Bacteria > Pseudomonadota > Gammaproteobacteria > Steroidobacterales > Steroidobacteraceae > SCUD01. Next base: position 73,005 of record CAWFNJ010000011.1, on the reverse strand, counting down.
ACCCGGCTGCTCAAGGAATTCGATCTCCTCGGGCGTCGAGGCGCGCCCGAGCACCACATTGCGATGCGGGTAGCGGCCAAAGCGGTCGATGATCACCTTGTGTCGCAACTCGAAGTCGAGGTTGGTCGCGGGAGTGAACTCGCGGAATAGCTGCTCAGCCACGACGTGAATCTCCCGCGACTCGCTGTGCATGTAGGGCAGCAGCAGGAACACACGCTGCACCGGCGGGAGCTCGAGGTGCGCCCCGACCGAAACCGCTTCCTGGGCGAGCGCCAGAGCCGCCAGGTCCTCCGCAAAGGCGCGCGCCGTTCCGCGGAACAGGTTTCGCGGGAACTGGTCCAGCACGATGATCTCGGCGAGGCGTCCGCGCGGCGCGGCGCGCCAGGCGTAGAGCTCCCCGAGCGCGGCGCGTGCATGCAACTTCCCGAATCGGGTGCGGATCCGCTTGTCCATTGCGGAATCGGGCGTCCACCAGGCTTTCGGTTCGATTTCCTCGAACCAGAATCCGAGTACTTCGTCAGCGGCTGACATAGGGAAGGTAGCGATAGTACTTAGGCTGGGAATCGAGGCGGACATGGAGCCAGGCCACGCCGTGTCCCGCGGTGCTGAGCCAGGTGGGATCGTCGCCCACGCGCGCAAGCATGGCTTCTCCCACGGCCTGCCAGAGCGCGTCCTGTTTCACTGGCGGTGCGGTTCGCACGAACTTGCCAAGGTGGCTAAAGTCACAGGCATCGGCCACGGCGCAAGGCGCCACGAGCACCGCATCGCCGCCGAGGTTTCCGAAAGTGACCGCGTAGCAACCGGGGCGAAAATGCTCGGCGAATGCCTCCTTGTCCGGCGGCATGCGCGCAAGCGACAGGCTCGACACGAAGACGCATTCGAACGCACGCGACAAGCTTGCGGACGTTACCGGCGGGCATTCCCAGACGTAGGCGTCGAATGGCACCTCGGCCAGCCATGTGATCCACTGCTGACGAAATGAGTCGCTCGACGACCAGCCGTGAAGGACTTCCGCGAACGTGAGCTCGATGCCGGACTCGGAGTTCAGCTGCCACAGCCGGATCCCGGCCCCGACCGCGGATTCGTGCAATTCCCACGTCACGATCAGTCGCGCAGGAAGTTTTCGAGGAGCCGCGGCCCATCGGGAGTCAGGATGCTCTCCGGATGGAACTGCACACCCTCGATAGAAAGCGACTTGTGCCGCACGCCCATGACTTCTCCCTCGGCCGTCCAGGCGGTGACTTCAAGCGCGTCAGGCAGGTTCGCCTTCGGCGCAATGAGGGAATGATAGCGGCCCGCGCGGAAGGGATTCGGAAGCCCCGCATACAGGCCGCGCCCGTCGTGCAGGACTTCGGACGCCTTGCCATGCATCAGCCGCTCCGCGCGGACGATCGAACCGCCGTACACCTCGACCAGCGCCTGGTGCCCGAGGCACACGCCAAGCAACGGGATGCGACCCGCAAAGGCCTGAATCATTTCCTTCGACATGCCCGCCTCCGCCGGTGTGCCGGGACCCGGCGAAATGCACAGGTGCGTCGGCGCGAGTGCCTCGGCCGCCGCGACAGAGATCTCGTCGTTGCGGTGCACGCGCACGTCGGCGCCGAGCACGAGGAAGGCCTGCACCAGGTTGTAGGTGAAGGAATCGTAGTTGTCGACCAGCAGCAGTCGAGGGTTCACCGATTGGCTGGCGCCTGGATGTTGCCTTCCGAACTCAAGAGCGTGTTGTGAAACGCGTCGATCAGCCAGGTACCGTCCTTCTTCGTCAACACAAATGTAGCGAGCGCAGCGGTCTTACCGCGCCCGTCGCTCGAAGGCCCGGAGCCGCTGAAGCTTACATGACCCACGGCAACATGGTCGTTTACGAACCGGAAATCCTTCCAGACTGCAGACAGTTGACGATCCTTGAACTTGCCGCGGTGCAGTTCGTCGTGGTAGCTGAAAACTTCCTCGCGTCCCTTCAGCTGCTTGCCCGTCCAGACAATGTAGTCGCAATCTGGACTAACCAGTTGCGCAAACGACTTCATGTCATGCCGGTTCCAGGTTGCGACGTATTCGTTCAGGACATTTCGGGCCGCCTTTTCATCTTCGGCTGTCGGCGCCGCAACACTCGATGCGGCCAGGAGCTGGGCGGCCGCCACAATCGCTATCCAGACGGGCGAGATGGAACGCATGTGTTGTTCTCCATGGTCTTCGCTCATGACGACGGCCCGGTCAGCGGGATCTTGAGATAGCTCCGGCCATTCGCTTCCGCCGGCGGCGGCCGCCCGCCGCGGATGTTGAACTGAACGGCCGGATAGATGAGCGCCGGCATCTCGAGCGTCGCATCGCGCTTGCGGCGCATCGCCGTGAACTCGTCCTCGCCGGTGCTCTCCTTGAGATGGATGTTCGCCGCGCGCTGCTCGGCGATCGTCGTCTCGCAGCGCGCCTCGCGCCCGCCCGGCCGGTAGTCGTGGCAGACGAAGACGCGCGTTTCCCCCGGCAGCTGGTAGAGCCGCCGGATGGACGCGTACAACACGGCCGCGTCGCCGCCCGGGAAATCGCAGCGCGCCGTACCGCTGTCCGGCATGAAGATTGAATCGCCGACGAACACGGCGTCACCGACGAGGTAACTCAGGCTGTCGCTGGTGTGGCCCGGGGTCGCGAGCACGCGCGCCGATAGCGAGCCGATCGCGAACTGCTCGTCGTCCGCGAGCAGACGGTCGAACTGGCGGCCGTCCACCGGAAAGGCCGGCTCGAGGTTCAGGATCGCGCGGAAGGCCTGTTGCACATCGCGGATGCCCTGGCCGATCGCGATTTTTCCGCCGACCGCGGCCTGCAGCCAGGGCGCGGCGCTCAAGTGATCTGCGTGAGCGTGGGTCTCGAGGATCCACTCGCAGGTCAGCTCCAATTCGTGCACGAAGGTCGCGATCGTGTCGGCGCTCGCCGCGCTCGCCCGCCCGGACTTCGGGTCGAAATCGAGGACCGGATCGACGATCGCGCACTTGCGCGCCGCGAGGTCGGCGACCACGTAGCTCCAGGTCCCGGTGGACTCGTGGAGGAACGGCTGCACTTCGGGCTTCATGGAGTCCGCGAAAGTACCACGGTTGCCCGCTGCGTATAATCGCCGGGTGGCGGACTTCGAAAAGCTCGGTGCCTTCTACCTCGGCCGCGGTTACGACCCGGCGAAGGACCAGCTCGCCGCCGATCCGCTGATGCTCGACTCGCGCGACCTGACGACGCACGCGGTCTGCGTAGGCATGACGGGCAGCGGCAAGACGGGTCTTTGCATCTCGCTGCTCGAAGAGGCGGCCCTCGACGGCATTCCGGCCCTCGTCATCGATCCCAAGGGCGACATCGCAAACCTGATGCTGACCTTCCCAGGCCTTTCGGCCGCGGAGTTCCAGCCGTGGATCGACCCGGCGGAGGCCGCGCGCAAGGGCACGACGGCCGAAGCGCTCGCCGCCAAGACTGCGGAGACCTGGAAGAACGGCCTCGCCGAGTGGGGAGAGGACGGCGAGCGCATCCGCCGGTTCCGCGAGTCCGTCGACATCGCTATCTACACGCCCGGCAGCGACGCGGGATTGACGCTTTCGATCCTGCGTTCCTTCGCGCCGCCGCCCGCGGGCAGCGAGGCCGGCGCGACGCGCGACCGGATCTCCGCGGCCGTTTCCGGGCTGCTCGGCCTGGTCGGCGTCGCCGCAGACCCGCTCAAGAGCCGCGAGCACATCCTGCTGTCCGCGATCGTCGACTCGGCCTGGAGCAAGGGAAACGCACTCGACCTCGCCGGCCTCATCGGCGCCATCCAGAAGCCGCCATTCGCGAAGGTCGGCGTTTTCGACGTCGAGACCTTCTATCCCGCCAAGGACCGCCTCGAGCTCGCGATGGCGGTCAACAACCTGCTTGCCTCGCCGGGCTTCGGCGTCTGGCTGGAGGGCGAGCCGCTCGACGTGCAGCGCCTGCTGTTCACGCCCGAAGGCAAGCCGCGCATCTCCATCATCTCGATCGCGCACCTCACGGACGCGGAGCGCATGTTCGTCGTGACGCTGGTCGCGAACGAGCTGGTCGCCTGGATGCGCCGCCAGCCCGGCACCGCCGCGCTGCGCGCGCTCTTCTACATGGACGAAATCTTCGGCTACTTCCCGCCCACGGCCATGCCGCCGTCGAAGCTGCCGATGCTGACGCTCATGAAGCAGGCGCGCGCTTTCGGCCTCGGGGTCGTGCTCGCGACGCAGAATCCCGTGGACCTCGACTACAAGGGGCTCGGCAACGCCGGTACCTGGTTCATCGGCCGCCTGCAGACCGAGCGCGACCGCGAGCGGGTCATCGACGGGCTGCTCTCGGCGCAGGCCGGCGCCGGCTTCGACCGCAGCGAGCTCGCAGCGCTCATGGCGGGCATCGCGCCGCGTGTTTTCCTGATGCGAAATGTCAATGACGACGCTCCCACGCTGTTCCGCACTCGGTGGGCACTGTCGTGGCTGCGCGGGCCGCTGACGTTGCCCGAGATCGCGCGATTGATGGCTGCGCACAAGCCCGCGGCCGACGCGAAGCCGACCGGAGGGGTCGCCTCCCCGCCCGCGGTGGCGGCGCGGCCGACGCTGCCGGCCGGCGTCGAAGAGCTCTTCCTCGCGGCAAAGCCCGGTGAGGGGGCGCTCGTCTACCGGCCGCGCATCGTTGCGACCGCAGAGCTTCACTACGCCGACAAGCCGGCGGGCGTCGATAGCTGGGCACGCAGCGCCTGGCTCGCCCCGCTCGCCGACGGCGCCGGCGAGCCGCAGTGGGCCGAGGCTACCGCGATCCCCGCTCTCGATGCGGTGACCGCGCCGGGCCCGGTCGACGGCGCGACCTTCGCCGAGCTGCCGGCAGCGGCGCTCGCTGCGAAGAACTACGCGGAGTGGAGCCGCGCGCTCGCCGCATTTCTCTACCAGAAGGGCTCCGTCGAGCTCCTGTCCGCGAAGGCGTTGAAGCTCACCTCGAATCCCGGCGAGAGCGAAGGCGACTTCCGCGCACGGCTCGCCCAGGCGCTCCGCGAGTTTCGCGACGGCGAAGTGGCGAAGCTGCGCGAGAAGCACGCCGCCAAGCTCAAGTCACTGGAGGAGCGCCTGCGCCGCGCTTCGGACCGCGTCGAACGTGAACAGTCCCAGTACAGCCAGCGCAAGCTCGATACCGCCATCTCGATTGGCACTTCCGTGCTCGGCGCGATCTTCGGCGGCCGCAGCACGGCGACGACGCGGGCCGGGTCCGCTGCGCGTTCGGCCGGGCGCGTATTCAGCGAGCGCGGTGACGTCGCGCGCGCCGGCGAGAGCCTCGAGACGCTCACGGCCGAGCGCGACGCGCTGCTCGCGGGACTCGAGCAGGAGGCTGCGGCGCTCGCGGCAGGCCTCGACCCGGCGAGCGTCGCGCTCGAGAAGATCCGCATCGCGCCGCGCAAGTCCGACATTGCCATCGGCCGCGTCGCCATCGCCTGGGAACCCTGGCGCGCGGGCGCTGACGGTTTCCCGCGGCCGGCCTCGACCCTGTGAAGACGCGACTGGCTGCCCACAGATTCCTGCGCGGCTTTGCGCTCGTGGTGCTGGCCGCTGCCGTGCTCGCGTGCGCGCGGGAAGACGCTCCACCGCTTGGCAGCTACCGCGCGGTCGTCCAGGTTGATGGCGGCGACCTGCCGTTCGGTCTTGAGCTCGCGCACGAAGACGGCGCAACCGTCGCCTACCTGGTCAACGGGCCCGAGCGCGTGCGCGCGACCGAAGTGCACCTCGACGGCAACACGCTCGCCATCCAGATGCCCGGCTACCAGCAGCGCATAGACGCCACCTGGAGCGACGGCCGCTTCGAGGGCACGCTGCGGCTGCTGCGCCCGCGGGGCGTGATCCGCGACCTGCGCTTCGTCGCGATGCCGGGCCAGGACTGGCGCTTCTTCCCGGCGCCCGACGCGGCACCGATGGATTTCGCCGGGCGCTGGGCGCTCAGCTTCCGCGACGAAAGCGGCGCCGAAAGCCCGGCGATCGCGGAGCTCACGCAGGAGGGCCATCGGGTCACCGGCACGGTTCTGCGCCCGAGCGGCGACGACCGCTACATCGCCGGCGAGGCGCGCGGCGACACGCTGTTCCTCTCGCGCTTCGACGGCGGCACCGCCTATCTCTACCTCGCAAGGCTGCGCAGCGACGGCGTGCTGACCGGCGAGCAGTTCACCGGCGGCGGCTCGCACGATACCTTCAGCGGCCGGCGCGATCCCGCGGCGAAGCTCGACGATCCGGCGAGCCGCTCCGCGCTCAAGGAAGGGGCGGAACGTCTCGAATTCAGCTTCCCGGACGTGGACGGGAACCCGCACGCCTTTCCGGACGACCGCTACGCCGGCAAGGTCGTGCTGATCACCGTCGGCGGAAGCTGGTGCCCGAACTGCCACGACGAGGCGGTGTTCCTGAAGGAACTGCTGGCGAGCCGCCGCGAACGCGGGCTCGAGGTCATCCAGCTCATGTTCGAGCGCACGCCGGATTTCGCGAGCCAGGCAGAGGCCGCGCGCGATTTCGCCGCCAAGTTCGCAATCGACTACCCGGTGCTGATAGCCGGCACCACCTCGGACGACGACGTGCTGAAGAAGCTGCCGCAGATCTCAGCGTTCAAGGCCTATCCGACGCTGTTCGCAATCGACCGCAAGGGCGTCGTGCGGGCCGTGCACACGGGCTTCATGGGACCTGCAACGGGCACCCGCCACGAGGAGCAGAACCGCGAGCTCACCGCGCTCGTCGACGCGCTCCTGGACGAACCGGCCTGACATGCCCTCCTTCGACGTCGTTTCTGAAATCGACTCGCACGAACTGGCGAACGCGGTGGACCAGGCGAATCGCGAGGTGTCCCAGCGATTCGACTTCCGGGACACCGGCGCCAACTTCGAGCTCGCCGATCACCTGATCACCCTGCACGCCCAGGTCGATTTCCAGCTCAAGCAAATGCTCGACATCCTGAAGCTGAAGCTCGCGAAGCGCGGCATCGACGTCGTCTGCCTCGAACCCGGCGAGCCGGAAATCGCCTTGAATGCGGCGAAGCAAGAGCTCGTGCTGCGCCACGGCATCGATGCCGAGAGCGGCCGCAAGCTTCAGCGGCTCATCAAGGACTCGAAACTGAAGATTCAGGCGTCCATCCAGGGCGATCAACTGCGGGTGACCGGCAAGCAGCGCGACGACCTGCAGAGCGCCATGGCACTGGTCCGCAAAGCCGGCCTCGACAGGCCGCTCCAGTTCAAGAATTTCCGCGACTGAAGGCTTCATGCGCGCGGTGTTCCTGGATTTCGGCACGGTCAGCAGTGGCGACCTCGACACGGGCCCGCTCGAGCGGGTGTTGCCGGGCATCGTGCTGCACGAGCGGACGGCGCAGCCCGAGGTACCGGCGAGGATCGCCGGCCACGAGGTGGTACTCGCCAACAAGTCGGTGATCGACGGCGCGACGATCGCCGCGAACCCGCAACTCAGGCTGGTCGCATTGACCGCGACCGGCGTCGATAACGTGGACATCGCGGCCTCGCGCGCGGCAGGCGTCGCGGTCTGCAACCTGCGCGACTACTGCACGGACGCGGTCGCGCAGCACGCCTTTGCCTTGCTGCTCGCGCTGACACACCGGGTTGCCGACTACCACGCCCTGGTCGCGGGAGGCCGTTGGCAGGAAGCCGGGCAGTTCTCGGTGTTCCCCTACCCGATCCGCGAGCTGCGTGGCCGCGTACTCGGCATCGTGGGTCACGGCACGCTCGGACGCGCGGTCGAAGGCATCGCGCGCGCATTCGGCATGCGGGTCGAGATCGCCAACCGGCCGGGCGGCGCGCCGGCCGCGGGCCGCCGCGATCTTGACGCATTGTTGCCCGAGCTTGACGTGCTGTCGTTGCACTGCCCGCTCACCGATGCGACGCGCGGGCTCGTCAGCCGCGAACGGCTCGCGCGCATGAAGCCGGACGCCGTGCTCATCAATACCGCCCGCGGCGCGCTGGTCGACACGCGCGCGCTCGCCGAGGCGCTCAAGTCAGGCCGGCTCGGCGGTGCCGGCATCGACGTGCTGGAGCGCGAGCCCCCACCGCCCGACCATCCACTCCTCGATCCGTCGATCCCCAATCTCATCGTCACGCCGCACGTCGCCTGGGCTGCGCGCGACGCGCGTCAGCGTTGCCTCGATGAGCTCGCTCTCAACGTCCAGTCGTTTCTGTCCGGCGGTCGCCGCAATCGGGTCGACTGACTCTCAGTCGAAGAACTTCCAGGTCTTCGCGCCATCGAGGCGGCGAATACGTGCCCGCGCGACGACTGCCGGGTCGAAGAGCCGCGCATTGACGCCGATCTTGCCCGCAGGCGCCTGCCGCGACCGCTCGTAGTGCAGGACGCAACCGCAGTTCCGGCACCGGACGAAGCTCAGCATCCGGTCTCCCCACGCATAGTGCTGGACGTCCCGTTTACGGTAGCGCCGTTTCACGTCGGCCGGCCGGTAGTACGCCCACAACGCGCCGTAGCGACGGCAGATCGAGCAGTTGCAGTCCGTGAGCCGCCGCGGCGCCCGCGCGACTTCGAGTCCCGTCCGCCCGCAGTGGCACGTGGCCTCGATCATCCCTCGAGCCTCGCCACCAGACGGTAAACGGCGATCAGCGTGCCCGCGCAGACGAGACCCAGGAGCACAGCGAGGACGCGCAGCGCCGTACCACGCAACCGCGCCGCATCGCCGTGCAGCACCGGTGTGTCGCGGATCACCTTCGCGCCCGGCGGCGGATAGCGCCCGGCGTCGTGGATCCTCCCGCCGTGCAGCCACAGCCAGGTTGCCAGCACGGCGACGGGCAGGCAGGCAGCCCAGCTCCCCCAGATCATTGCGTCCTCGAGTGCCAGGCGCGTCGCGACCGGGTCGATGCCGCGCAGGCCGGAGAGCCAGTTCAACAGGACGAAGTACGCCGCCCAACCGGCGACCGCGACCGCGCCGGCCGCGAGCAATGCGCGCCGGCGGGTGGCCGCGTCCGCCCGCTGGATCTCAGGCATGGCTGCCGACCGGAGCGGGCGCGTGCTCCAGCTTCGTGAAGCGATCGACGACGATCGTCGTCACGACGTCAGAGCCCACGTTGACCATGGTGCGCGTCATGTCGAGCAGGCGCTCGACGCCGAGGATGATGCCAATGCCCTCGGGCGGGATGCCGAACGCCGCGAGCAGCCCCGCGACCATCGGCAGCGCGCCGCCCGGAATCGCGGACACCGCGACCGCCGAGAGGACGGCGAGCAGGACCAGCGTGACCTGCTGCGCGAAGCCGAGCTCGATGCCGAACACCTGGGCGATGAACAGCACCACGCAGCCCTCGAACAGGGCGGTGCCCGACATGTTCATGGTGGTGCCGAGCGGAAGCACGAAGCCGGCGACGGGCGCCTTGCACGCCGAGGTCTTCCCGCGCAGCCGCGAGCGCGGTCGGCAGAGAGGCCGCGCTCGAGCTGGTCGAGAACGCCGTCGCGAGGACGGGGCGCATGAGCTTGAAGGTCTCCAGCGGGTTACGCCGCGCGAGCAGCCGGAGCCACACCGACATGGTCCCGAACAGGTGCAACAGCATCATCGCGATGCAGCCGGCGACGAACACGCCGAGCGCGATCACGATGTCCCAGCCGATCTTGACCACGACGCTGTAGATCATCGCCGGCACCGCAAAGGGTGCGAGCCTCAGCGCGAAGTGGACGATGCCGGTCATCAGGTCGTTGACCAGGCTGAGCCCGGATCGAAGCTGCTCGCGGCGGGCGGGGGCCAGCTTCAGCGCCGCCGCGCCGACCAGGATCGCGAACAGGATGAGCGGCAGCACGTCGCCGAGCGCATTGCGGTTGTTGCCGACGAAGGCGCCGAACAGGTTCCTCGGCATGAACATCTCGACGATCGCCATCGGCGTAACGTCCGGTGCATCGGCGCGCTTCGCGACGTGCGCCGCGGCATCGCCGCCGTACTCCTGCAGAAGCCGCGCCCGCGACTCGGGATCCATGGCGTGCCCCGGCTCGAGCAGGTTCATCATGACCAGCCCGAGCGTCACCGCGATCGCCATGTTCAGGAAGAACAGGATGAAGGTGCGCACCGCCATCGGGCCGAGCTGCGACAGCCGGTCGAGCTGGGCAACGCCGGTCGCGAGCGAGGCGAAGATGAGCGGGATGATGACGAAGAACAGCATCCGCAGGAACACCTGCCCGATCGGCTCGAGCACCAGCGTCGCGAACTTGCGGGCCGCCTCCAGCAGCGGCGGATAGGCCTCGCCGATCAGCAGCGTGACGCCGCCGGCGGCAGCGCCGATCAGGAGTCCCCACAGGATGCGGTTGGCGAGCCGGGTTCCGAGTTCTGCGGTCACGTGTCCATCCCCCGGCATCGGCCGGCGTCCGCAATGTTAACCTCCGCAGCCTTCATGCGGCGCGCGCTCCTCCTGTTGACGGTCTTGCTCTCCGGTTGCTCGGCAATGGGGCCGGCGGCCGACCAGTTCTACGCGGCCCATTCGGCGACGTACGAACGCGTGCCGGTCATCCTGATCCCGGGCCTGCTCGGCTCGCGGCTGGTCCGGGCGAAGGACGACATCGAGCTCTGGCCGGGCGGCACGCGCAAGCTGCTGACCAGCGACTACCGGGACCTTGCGCTGCGCATCGACCCGGACACGCTCGAGCCAATCGACGACGGCCTGGTCCCGAGCCGCCTGTTCGATGGCGCGGTCGGGAAGGACTTCTACCGGCGCATCGTCCAGGAGCTGCGCATCGCGGGCGGCTATCAGCTCGCGCGGCCGGGACAGCGCGTGGTGCAGCACAAGGCGCGGCTCTACGTCTTCACCTACGACTGGCGCCAGGACAACGTGAAGACCGTGCAGCAGCTCGACGCGCTGATCGAGCAGATCCGCCTCGACTACGACGACCCTTCACTGCGCGTCGACATCGTCGCACACAGCATGGGGGGGCTTATCGCCCGCTATTACGAGCGCTACGGGACGGTCGACGTACTGGGCGGCAACACGTTCCAGGTCACGGGACTCGGCGGCTCGAAGCTCCGCCGCGTGGTGCTGCTCGGCACGCCGAACCAGGGCACGGTGACCGCCGTGCACAGGTTCCTGAACGGCTACCGCGTCGGCGTCGGGGCGCTGCCGCCCGAGGGCGTCGCGACCATGCCCTCCACCTACCAGCTGTTTCCGCACCCGCTCGTCGACTGGGTCGTCAACATGAACGGCAAGCGGCTCGAGTTCGACGTATTCGACGTCGAGTTCTGGCGCCGCTACGAGTGGTCCATCTTCGACCACCGCATCCAGCGGCGCATGGACCGGCACCGCGACGTGTGGCCGCAGCAGGACGTGTTCGAGCGCTGGTTCGAGAAGCGCCTCGAGCGCGGCCGCCGCTTCGTGTGGTCGCTGATGGTCCCGTCGGGCCCGGTGCCTCTGGTCAAGCCGCTGCTGCTCGGCGCGGACTGCGTGCCGACGCCGCGGCGGCTCGTGTTCGAGAAAATCGGCGGCGAGTCGATCGCACGCCTGCGGCCGGAGCAGATCCTGCTGCCGACGCCGGGGATCGACTACGAGGCACTGATGTTCGCGCCGGGCGACGGGAGCGTGACGCGATCCTCCCTCGTCTCGCACCAGGACCTGTCCCGCGAGGTGCCGAAGCAGGAACAGGAGGGGCTCGAGCCGCAGCGCGAACTATTCGTCTGCGCCCATCACGATGCGCTCACCAGCAACTTCGAACTGCTCGATGCGCTGATCGAGTACTTGCTGGCGCCGGAAGCGGAAGGCGGCGTCAGGGGGCCGTGAAAACGTGCTTTGCGAAGTTCGCCTGCGCCTTCGCGCCTTCCTGCGGTCCTGCCAGCGACTGCCCCCGAACCGAAACCGATTTCACCAGTACGCGCAGCGGCAGCCCCGGTTTCAGGCCGAGGTCGCGGGTCGCGGCGCGCGTGATCCGCGCAAGGACGCGCGGGCCGCCGATGTCGAGCTGCACGAGGTCCGTGTGCGCGTCATCGGGCGCGATCGACACGACTGTCGCCGCGAGCGAGTTGCGGACGCTGAGCCCCACCGGATCCCCAATCGCGAGGATGAGGTCTCGGGCCAGGAGCTGCACCCGGACGCGGCGCCCGACCGGATGGTCCGACACGATGCGCAGCACGTTCGCCCCGAGCGCGAGCGACGCAAGACCGGTGTCCTCGTCACGGCCGACGATCTCGCCGTCGAGCACGGCACCGATGGAGTCCGCGCCGACGATCGCACGCAGCGCAGGGTCGAGGCTCACCTCGGACAGGAGACCGCTGGCCGCGACGCGGCCCTCTTCCATCACCACGAGATTGTCCGCGAGGCGCAGGACCTCCTCGAACTGATGGCTCACGTACACGATCGGGATCCTGAACCAGTCGCGCAGGCGCTCCAGGAACGGCAGCACTTCCTCGCGCCGAGCCGCATCCAGCGAGGCAAGCGGCTCGTCGAGCAGCAGCAGCCGCGGCTGGGCAAGCAGCGCGCGACCGATGGCCACGCGCTGCCGTTCGCCGCCCGAGAGCGCGTTCGGTCGCCGGCCGAGCAGCGGCGCGAGCCCAAGCAGCGCCGCAACCTCCTCGAAGCGGATCGCACGCTCCGCGGCCGGGGCACGGGCAAGGCCGTAACGAAGGTTGCCCTCGACGTTGCGGTGCGGAAACAGCCGCGCGTCCTGAAATACGTAGCCGACCCGGCGCCTTTCCGCCGGCAGGTGGATGCCGGCCGCCACGTCGTCGAGCGTCACCTCGCCGAGCCGCACGTGGCCGCGATCCGGCTCGAGAAGCCCGGCCATGACGTTGACGAGCGTCGTCTTGCCGCTGCCCGAACGCCCGAACAGCGCCACGACGCCCGGCCCCGGGATGCGGAACGCCGCATCGAGCCTGAAGTCACCGCGCTGCTTCGTGACCGAAACGTCCAGCATCATTGCCCCAGGAAGCGCCCGAGGCGCCGCGCCAGCCACTCGGACAAAAGGAGACCCCCGAGCCCGAGCAGGATCGAGAGGCCCGCGAGCTGCGCCGCGAGTGCATCGCCGCCCGGCGACTGGATCGCGGTGTAGAGCGCGAGCGGCAAGGTGCGCGTCTCGCCCGGGATATTCGAGACGAAGGTGATCACCGCGCCGAACTGGCCAAGGCCCGCAGCGAAAGCCGTCACGCCGCCCGCCAGCACGCCGGGCAGCATCAGCGGCAGCGTGACGCTCAGGAAACGGTCCCAGGGACCAGCGCCCAGCGTGCGGGCCGCCTCCTCGAGCCGCCGGTCGACGGATTCCAGCGAGATCCGGATCGCGCGCACCATCAGCGGGAAGGACATCACGGCCGTCGCGAGCGCGGCGCCCGCGGTCGTGAACACGAGTTGCACATCGAAAGTCCGGTCGAGCCAGCCACCGATCGGCCCGCGCACTCCGAACAGGACCAGCAGCAGGTAACCGACGACCACCGGCGGCAGCACCAGCGGCAGGTGCACGAAGGCATCGAGCATCGTGCGGCCGAGGAATCGCCGGCGCGTCAGCAGCCAGGCAATCAGCACCGCGAACGGCAGGCTGAACAGCACGCTGCGCCCGGCCACCGCGAGGCTGAGCCGCGCCGCCTCCCACACGACGTCGCCAGGCGCGTCCATCAGCCCGGCTGCGCCGCGCGCGCGACGTAGCCGCAATACTCGCATTCTTCCTTCGCCACCGGCGGGCTCACCTGCGCGACCGTGTCGACCGCGCGGCGGAAGGCTTCCAGCACCCAGGCGTCGTCGCCGTCATAGGGCACGAGGGCGGTCGTGAAGCAGAGCTTCTCGCCGAACTCGGCGGCCCGGCCGTCGCCATTCGTGTACACGAACCAGCCGCGGTTGCTGACCTCGAGGCCCTGGCGCCGCACCAGGAACTGGTAGACGTCCATCTGGCGCCGGTACGAGGGATACAAAGTCCGGGCGGTCGGCATCTCGCGGCGCGCAGTCGCCTTGTAGTCGACGACCATGAGCTCGCCCGAGGGCGCCTGCCAGAGATCGTCCACCGCGCCGAACAGCGTCCAGCCGGTCGCCTCGTCCAGCCACCTCACGCCCGTGAAGTTGTACCGCCAGCGGTCCAGGTCCGCATGCCGGAAGGGCACGGCATCGAGTCCCGCCGGGCCGAACAGGGGATGGGGCGTCCCGGCGGCGCGGTAGCGATCGAACTCAGCCTTCATCAGGGCGTCTACCGCATTGTTGAGCGTGAACGGCGGGCCGCTCGGCCGGGGGATGCCGCGCGCGACGTCGAGCCAGAAGCAGCGGGGGCAGTTGATGAATAGCTCGATCTTGGACCGGCTGAGCTGGCGGCGTTGCAGCGATCGGCTGGGCATCTCATCCCCTTGGAAGTCGGCTCCCATGGTACCCGCGGCCGCGGATCTCCTGGCAGCGCGCCGAAGCGTTGACCACCCGGGTCCAGCCGGCCGTGACAGGCGCCGAACGGCGGATATGATGGACGCGGCCGGGTTTCGCCGGCCCGGTGGAGGCATTGCCATGAAACTCCTTGCAGCTGTCCTTTCTTTCCTGGTCCTGCCGCTGGCGGAAGCTACCGAGGCAGCGCCGCCGGAACTTTCGACCGCAGTCCAGCAACTGCGCCAGGCCGCAGGGCGCTGGAACGTGACCACCACGCGCTTCGCGGAAAACGGCGCGGTCGCCGCGGTCGCGAGCGGCACCTGGAGCTTTGACTGGGTGGTGCCGGACCGGGTACTGACGGGCAAGGCCGTGATCCCCGACTGGAACCAGTCGGAAGGCATGCTCTTCTACCTGAACGAACGGCTAATCACGCTGGAGATGGCGCAGGTCGGCGCGGACGGGCAGCTGGTAGTCATGAGCGGGCCGGCCGGGACGGAGTCGCGCTCGACGCCAGTCGTCGCACTGCCCGACGGTCGCCGCAAGGTCCAGCGCCACACGCGCTACCGCGTCAGCGCGGATCGCTTCGAGTCGCGCATGGAGACGAGCTACGACGGCGGCATGAGCTGGAAGCCGGGCTATCACCAGCTGTTCGTGCGCGCCCCGGTGAAGCCGTCGGATTCAGGTGGCCGGATGTACCACCGCACCCGGCCGCAGCCCTACGTACCCCTCACGTAGCAGCACGCTGACGTAGGCCCGGGTAAAGCGCGCCGCGTCCTCGCGCGTCAGGTGCGACAGCTCCGGCGTGTCGAGCCCCCGCATGTCCGGGTAGTCCTCGAAATAGACTCCGAACGTACCGGACTCGCGCAGGAGGCGGTCCCAACCCTTCGACCGCGGCACGTTGCGCTCCTCGCGCGCGAGGTAGGCGCCGGCGGACGGCGGCCGGATGAAGACCACCTCGCCCCCGCGCGCACGAATCGTCGCCACGGCATCGCGCACGTCGGCGCAGATCCGCGCGATCAGCTCTTCGTCCGGCGGCGGGCGCTCCCGATACGTCCAGACGCGGATCGCATGGCTGCGCAGCCGCTCGTTCCTCTCGATTTCGCGCCACAGCACGTATTGGCGCCCAGCGTAACTCTCCGAAAGCTTCCAGGGCCGCAGGTAGGGCCCGCCGACCTTGCCGCGATTCGGCAGGTCGAGCTGGTCGACGAGCGCGGTCAGCGAGTACTGGTCGTCGAGGAACGCCAGGTGGCGCGACAGCCACTCGCCGATCCGGTGGCTCGCGCGCTTCGCGGGTCCTTCGTCCCGCCAGTAGTCGAGCACGCCTTCGAACTCGGGATTCCCGGGTCCCGCCCGAAAGAACTGTTCTGGCGTGACGTCGATCAGCACGAGACCAGCGAAGCGGGAGTTGTCCGCGATGTCCCTCAGGAAGGGTTGGCCGCTCATGCCCGGCATCGCCAGCTGGACCGGGCGCTGGCCCGTCAATTCCTCCCACACGTCGAGGGTGGTGTCGAAGAGGATCCGCGAGCCGCCGACGATGACCACGCGGTCGTGATCGCCGGTCTCGAGCCGGCGGCGCTCGACGGACCAGGCGGACTTGCTGTCGTCGAGGTCGCCGGCGACGAGCCCGAGCCCGCGCATGCGCCACTCCCAGGCCGCCACTGCCATGACCACGACGAACAGCACGAGCCAGCCGATCGCGGGCAGGCGGGTCCGCGGAATCTTCCGGACCGTGACGAGGTCTTGCTCGTGGACTCCGCTCATCGATCTTGCAGTTGCAGAAACCGCTGCTGCAGGACGGCCACATAGGCGCGCGTAAACTTCACCGCCGAATCCCGGGAGAGGTGCGACCATTCCGGCACTTCGAGATTCTGCATTTCCGGATAGTCCTCGAAGTGAATCCCGAACGAGTCGGTCTCGCGCAGCAGCGGTTCCCAGGTTTTCTGTCGCGGTACCGACTGTAGCTCGTGTTCATGGTAGAGGCCCGCGGAGGGTGAGCGCACGAAGACGACTTCGCCTCCGCGGGCGCGGATCCTTGCGACGTCGCGCTTCGATTGCTCGATGGCGCGGGCAATCGAGTCGTCGGGCATGCGCTTGCCGTCGAACGGCCCCCAGACCCACCGGGCGTGCTCGCGCAGACGTTCGTCGGTCTGGATGCGTGGCCAGAGGTAATATTGCCGATCCGGCCCGACTTCCCAGATCTTCCACACGTCCCGCATCGGACCGCGCACGCCTTCCCGGTCGCGCACCGGCACCCGGTCGACGAGATTGCCGAGCGAGTACGCCCCGTCGAGGAATGCGAACTGGCGCTCGAGCAGCATCCCGACGCGATGGCCAAAGCGCTTTGAAGGCGTCTCCTCGCGCCAGAACGTCGTCAGGCCGGAAAACTGCGGGATGCCCGGCCAGTCGCCGAAATAGAGATCTGGCGTGACCCCGACAACCAGGAAGTCCTTGAAGCTTTCGTCGTTGGCGAAGTCCTCGAGGAATTGCCGCGGGTTGGTGCCCGGCAACGCGAGTTGGATCGGGCGGCGGCCCGTCATTTCTTCCCACACGTCCAGGTTGCTGTCCCACAGGATGCGCGACGAGCCGATGATCACGACGCCCTGGTCCTCGGGGCTGCCAACCTTGCGTCGCTCCACCGCCCAGTGCGACTTGCTGTCGTCGAGGTCGCGGGTCGTCAACCCCAGCGTGCGCATCCTCAATTCCCAGGCCCCCATGCCGGCGACCACGAGTGCCAGCACCAGCCAGCCGATCGCACCGAGACGCGTGGAGGGAATCTCCCGCACCGTCATGTCGTCCTGTTCGTGGTGGTGTGCCATCTGCCGGCTAGAACTGGAAGTAGATGAACGCCTCGCCCGATCCCTGCGTGACGATAACCGCAAAGAGCATCGCCGCCAGCACCGCGCCGGTCGCCCACCAGGGCGCGCGCGAGACGACGTCCTCGAGCGTGCGGTTTCGCATCAGCCACTGCACGACCAGAATGCCGCTGACGATCACCGCGACCTTGATCATGTAGATGGTCGGCAGTACGGCGGCGGCATCCGGCGCGCCGCCGAACATGCCCGCCAGGATCGCGCGCCGCGCCGCCGAAGTCTTCGGCGCGGAAGAACACCCAGGTGATGTTGACCAGGAAGTAGGTCAGGAGCGCCAGCGACAGCCGGCTCCAGCCGGAGACGGGATCTCCCGATACTCCCGTGCGTTCGCGCGAGCCAGCGCTCGACCGCAAGGTAGAGGCCGTGCAGGCCGCCCCAGACCACGAAGGTCCAGCTCGCGCCGTGCCAGAGGCCGCCGAGCAGCATCGTCAGCATCAGGTTGACGTAGGTGCGCACCTCGGTGCCGCGGTTGCCGCCGAGCGGGATGTACAGGTAGTCGCGCAGCCACGTCGACAGCGACATGTGCCAGCGACGCCAGAAGTCCGAGAAGCCGATCGCCGCGTACGGCATGCGGAAGTTGTCCGGCAGCGCGAAGCCGAGGCAGAGCGCCGTGCCGATCGCAACCGTCGAGTAGCCGGCGAAGTCGCAGAAGATCTGTCCGGAGAACGCGAGCGTCCCGAGCCAGGCATCGGCAGCGCCGACCGGGTCTTTCGTCCGCGAACACCGCGTCGGCAGCGCTCGCGAGGCCGCCGTCGGCGAGCACGACCTTCTCGAACAGGCCGAGCGACGATGAGGCCCAGGCCCCAGAGCATCTGGTCGCCGTGATCGCCTGCTTCGGCGTGTAGAACTGCGGCACGAGCTGCGTCGGGCGCACGATCGGGCCCGCGACCAGCTGCGGGAAGAAGGTCACGAACAGCGCGAAGTCGAGGAAGCTGCCGATCGGCTTCGAGCGGCCGAGGTAGACGTCGAGCGTGTAGGAGAGCGTGACGAACGTGTAGAACGAGATGCCGACCGGCAGGACGATGTCCCATTCGGGCGCCACCCAGGTGACGCCGAACGCCTGCATCAGCGCCTGCCAGTTCTGCAGCAGGAACTCGCCGTACTTGAAGAAGCCGATGAAGCCGATGTTGACGGCGACCGAGATCACGAGCCAGGAGCGGCGCACGGCGCGGCTCTTGTCGCGGCTCGCCCAGATCCCGCGCGCGATGAACCAGTCGACGATGGTCGAGGCCCAGAGCAGCAGGATGAACGGCGGGTTCCAGGCCGCGTAGAAGATGTAGCTCGCGATGAGCAGGTTCACCTTCTTCGCCCGCCAGGACAGGAACGGCAGGTGGTGCAGCGACCAGCAGCACTGCGAAGAAGACGAGGAAAGTCAGCGAATTGAAGACCACCCGGGAGCCCTTGGTTCGTTGTGCTTATGCGGCTTCGGGGCGCGAGTATACTACCGGCCCACAACAACGCCTTGGGGAGGCCCTATGAAAACACGTGAAATCGCGCTTACAGCGCTCGTGGCTGGAATCATCGCAACAGGATGCGCAAAGAAGGAAGAGACGCCGGCTGCGCCGGCCGAGCCGGCGGCACCGGCAGTCGATATCGCGGCCGAGGAGGCGGCGATCCGCAACCGCTCCGGCGAATGGATGAACTTCATCAACGCGAGCGACGTCACCTCGGTGATGACCGTCTATTCGCCCGACGTCGTGACGATCTACGACGGCAACGTGCGGCGCGGCACGGCCGAGATCAAGACCGCCGCGGAGAAGGCGACGTGGCCGACGAGCCGCAAAGCGTCATCGACCTGGTCGACGACCTCGGTCAAGGTCGCAGCGTCCGGTGACCTGGCGCTCGAGACCGGCGACATCAACGTGGATCCCGACGGTGCCGAAGGCAAGAAGCCCGCGACGCAGGGCGCGTTCGTGACGGTCTGGGAGAAGGTCGACGGCGCCTGGCGCGTGGTTGCCGACGCCGGCACCGACAACGCGAAGAAAGCCAAAGAGTAACGCGCTGAACGCGCGTTGAGCGCTTCCGGTCACGTCGGATCGCCCGGGCTGCTCGCGGCCTCGGGCGGTCCGACGCGACCCTGCTCACGATCAACTCGGTCGTCGGCGCCGGCGTGCTTGCGCTGCCGGCAGGGCTCGCCCTCGACGCAGGCCGCTGGAGCCTCGCCGTCGTGCTGTTCGCCTTCGTCGTCATCGGCTTCATGGCGCTCGCGCTGGCCGAGGTCGCGAGCCGCTTCGAGGTCACCGGCGGGCCGCAGGTCTACGCGCAGATCGCCTTCGGACCGCTGACCGGGTTCACCGTCGGCTGGCTGTTCACCGCTCTCGCGCTTCGCCTCCTTCGCGCTGATCGCGCAGGTGATGTTCGACTATGCGGCTGTGCTCTGGCCGGCGCTCGAGGACGCCTGGACGCGCGCGGCCGGGATCACGCTGTACGCGCTCGTGTTCGCGGTCGTCAACGTGCGCGGCGTCAAGCTGGCCGCCTGGTCGGGAAACTTCATCACCATCGCGAAGCTCTGCCGCTCGTGCCGATCGCCCTCGCCGGCCTCTGGTTCGCGGGCTGGAACAACCTGCCGGTGGCGGAGCCGCGCGCGCCGGACGGCCTCGCGAACGCGCTTCAGCTTGCGCTGTTCGCCTGCTTCGGCTTCGACGTCGCGTCGATCCTCGCCGGCGAGATGCGCAATCCCCGGCGCGACCTGCCGATCAGCATCCTCGCCGGCCTCGCGTTCTGCTGCCTGCTGTACATCCTGCTGATGCTCGCCTGCTTCGGCGTGCTGCCTGACACGGCCGCCTCGAAGCTGCCCCTGACCGATCTCGCGCAGGCCTTCCTCGGGCCCGACGGGCGCCACCTTGATGGCCGCTGCGGCCGTCCTGTCCTGCTTCGGCGGCAACATCGTGCAGATTGCTCGTGACGCCGCGAAACATCTATGCCCTCGCCGAGGCCGGCGACCTGCCGCGGCAGTTCCTGGCCGTGCACCCCGTCTATCGCACGCCTCACGTCGCCATCATCGTCAACGCCCTGCTCGCCTGGCTGCTTGCCGTCACCGGCACGTTCAAGTACCTGCTCGCGATCTTCGTCATCGCGCGCATGCTGTCCCATGGCTCCACGGCCGCGGCGCTGATCGCGCTGCGCCGGCGCGATGGCCCCGCTCCGCTGCCGATTCCGGGCGGGACGATCATCGCCGTGCTCGCGCTCGCGTGCCTGTGTCGCGATCGTCGACGACGGCGTCCTGGCAGGCCGTGCGTGACGTCGCGCATCGTCCTGGTCGTCGGCTTCGCGATTCGCGCCCTGGTGCGCAGGTTTCAGGCCGGGAGTACAGTGCGAGCCGGGGGGAAGCCACCATGAAACGACGCGAATTCGTGGGTGCGGGTGCTACGTTGGCTTCGACCTGGCCGCTCACCGGCTGGTCCGCCGTGCTCGGGAACGCTGGCGACGTCGCCGCGAAGTCGCTCGACGGCGGCGATCTCGATCCTGCGCGGATCCGAGGTGACGGACCTCGCCGCGCGGCATGCGCGGCGACGTGCTGATCTCGGGCCACCCGGACTACGAGAATGCGCGGCACGTCTGGAACGGCATGTTCGACCGGCATCCGGCGCTGATCGCGCGCTGCACCGGCGCGGACGACGTGCGCCGAAGCCGTCAACTTCGCGCGCGAGCAGGACCTGCTGACCGCAGTCCGCGCCGGCGGGCACAGCGTCTCCGGCAAGTCGTCCTGCGACGGCGGGCTGGTCATCGACCTGCAGGAGATGCAGGGCGTGCGCGTCGATCCCGCGGCGCGGCGGGCGATACTCCAGGCCGGGTCCCTGCTCGGCCTGCTCGACCACGAGTGCGCCGGCACGGGCTTGCGACGCCGGTCGGCACCTACTCGATCACGGGCGCCGCGGGGCTCACGCTGAGCGGAGGCTTCGGCAGGCTCGGCCGGCGCTTCGGCCTCGCCTGCGACAATGTCGTGTCGTTCGACGTCGTGACCGCGGATGGGCGCTTCCTGAGGCGAACGACGCGGAGAACCCGGACCTGTACTGGGGGCTGCGCGGCGGCGGCGGCAACTTCGGCGTCGTGACCGCCAATCGAGTACCGCGCTGCACCCGGTGAATCCGATCGTCCTCGGCGGCGTCGTCGCCTGGCCGATCGACCAGGCGCGCGACGCCGTGCGCTTCTACCGCGACCTCGCGATGGACGCGCCGAACGAGGTCAACCTGCTGCCGGTGTGGTTCTGGGAGGAAGAACGAGCCAGTGTTCGGCGTCGAGGCCGTGCTGGTCCGGCGACCATGCCCGCGGCGAGGCCTGGCTGAAGCCGCTGCGCTCGTTCGGCAAGCCCGGTTTCGACGACATCGCACCGATTCCGTTCGTGAAGGTCCAGTCCGTCCGGCGACGCTGCGGCACCGGCCGGCACCTGCTGCCTACGCGAAGAACGGGTTCCTCGGTGCGCTCACCGACGACGGCATCGACCTGATGCTCGACGTGTTCCGGCGCACGCCGGGCCTGTACGACATGTTCATGGACCATTGCGGCGGCGCCTACGCGCGCGTGCCGCGCGAGGCGACGGCGTTCCCGCGCCGCGACATGGCATTCATCCTCGCGATCTGGGCGCGACTGGCCGAATGCCGATGGCGCCGAAGCAGAAGGTGGAGACAGATGCGCGGCATCTGGCGCGAGCTCGAGCCGCTGACGCAGGGCTTCTACACGAACTACGACGGCAAAGGCACGAGCCGACGCCGTTACCGCGAGAACTTCGGCGCGAACTTCGAGCGGCTGGTCGCGCTCAAGGCGAAGTACGACCCGACGAACCTGTTCCGGTTGAACGCAAACGTGCCGCCCAAGGCCTGACAGCCAGCTTCAGTCCGGCCAGGTGCGATCGGCGAGCTTGCAGCGCGCGGCGGCGGCCACGGTCGCCTCGATCTGCGCGCGGCTGTCCGACACGGCCGCCTCGAGCGGCGTGCCCGCAGCAAGCGCCGCGGCGCGTTCGACCTGCCGGCGGGATTCGTCCAGGCAGCCCGCATCCAGCAGCAGCCCCGCGAGGTTGTTGCGAGCGACGGCACCGTCCGGGTCCAGCCGGATCGCTTGCACCCATGCTTCGGCTGCGCCCTCTCGGTCACCATCGGCGTAGGCGACGTTGCCGCGGCCGAGCCAGGCGAGCGGCTCGTCCGGCCAGCGCGCGATCGCGGCGTCGTAGGCCGCGGCCGCAGCGTCGCCGCTGCCCGGCCGCTTCCAGTCCGGCGGCCGCCTCGATATAGCGCGCTGGTTCCGCATGTGCGGGGATCACGTCGGGCGCCAGGGTCGTGAGCGCGAAGCGGCCGCCGCGGTGCCAGGCGGCCGGCGAAGCGTTGCCACTTCATCTCGAGCCGCTCCGTCTCGCCGGAGCGCAGGATCGCGACGTTGCGGTCGGCGTCGTAGCCGATCAGCACGGCGTAGTGCCAGATCGGGACCTGCGGGACGCCGAGATTTTGCAGCAGCAGCACCGGCCGGCCCGCCTCGAGCTCCGCGACCATCTCTTCCGCAGTCGTCGAGAGCACGTACGGCAAGCGACCGTGGCGCCGCGCGGCGCCGATCAGCTCGAGCGAGAGGCTGCCCTCACGGTCGGGAATGAAGACCTCGGGCGACGAGCGCGTCCGGCGTGACGCCGATGCCGCTCGCGACCAGCAGCGTCGCGAGCGCGGCCGGGCCGCACTGGAATTCCTCCTGGGGAAAGAACGGCGTCGATTCGAGCTCGATCGCGCGCGGTGCCGCCGCGGGCAGCCCGTCGGCGAGCGGCGGCGAGGTGGCGCAGCCGGCGAGCAGCGACGCGAGCGCCGCGCCCGCCGCCCGGCCGGGTCACGTCTTCTTGAAGATGTCGATGACGCCGACGACTTCGAGGATGAGCAGCACCAGGAACACGATGCCGATCACCGCGAGTGCGTCGCCGCCCGCGGGCGCGCTTTCGATCTGGTCCGCGAGCGAGGCGATCTCCTGTTCCGAGAGCGCGGCAAGCCGGCCCTCGACGTCGGCCGGGTCGACGCCCAGGACCGCGAGTTGCTGGCGAACGTCTTGTCGCGCGAGCGCCGCATCGACGACCGCGCGCGGGCTCTCGCCGCGGGCGGCGGCAACCGCCTCGGCGGTTCCGACGACTCCCGCCAGGGCCGGCTGCTGCAGGCCGAGCGCGATCACGGAGAGGCTGAGGAGCGCTACGCAGCTCCGACGAATTCCATCCATGCGCATGGCGAACCTCTGCTCAATCTGGCGATGGCCGAAAGCTAGCATGCGGGACGGTTCACTCGCCGCCTTCCGGTCCGTAGAAGAATACCCACGTCGCAAAATCCGGGCTGAAATCCTCGAAACGGTGCGGTACGCCCGCTCGCACGAACAGAGTATCGCCCTCGTGGAAGGGCGTGCGCTGTCCGCCGTGCACGAAGCTGCCCGCTGCCGGCGATGACGACATAGACCTCGTCCTTCTTGTGAGGCTGCTGTCGGTCGACGCCGACGGGCCGGTAGATCTCGACCTCGAGCGTGCCCTGCTTGAACAGCGTCACGAAGGTGGCGCCGGATTTCGGCGAGCGCGGCGCCCGCCTCGGCGATCGTCCAGGTCTTGCTGTCGACTCTTGCTCATGAAGCTCACCTTCTCCTTGGCACGGCGGATGCTGCCGCGCAGCGCAGCGGCAGCCTGGTTGTCCCCGTAGCGTCCCTTGTGGACGTGGCGGATCCGGTGCACGCCGGGCACGTCGAGTCCGACGCCATCGGTGCCGAGCAGCCAGCGGTAGGCGGTGTCCTCGTAGGTCTTGGCCCAGCGCGGCGCCGGGCGCTGGTAGAGCGGAATCTGCTCGCAATAGCCGCATTGCCGCGCGACGTCGCCGTGCACGACCTGGTAGGCGCCCTTCGCCTTGGGCGGGTTGGCGGCCAGCTCGAACTGGCTGGTGTCGATGTCCGCGACCCGCGGCCGGTCGCGCTCGGCGGCCAGCACCGGGTCGGTCTCCTCCAGCATCGGCGTGATGCGTTCCTGCGTCGGATAGGCGAGCAGGTCCTGCCGGCCCTGCAGCTCGTCCGGCGAGCGTGTCGATGCAGCCGCGATGGAACACGATGTCGCAGTCGGTGAACCAGACCCAGTCCGCCTGGGTCGCGCGCGCGACGCGGTTGCGGCCGATCGAGCGGCGGAACAGTTCGGGCGGCGGCAGAGCCTTGCCAGTTCCAGGTGACGCCAGGCACGGAGATGCCGCTGAAGTAGTCGAGCATCGCGCGGGTGCGCTGCGTCCTCGCGGGCATGGAAGACCGTCATGCGCACGCGCGCCTTCGTCGGCGGGAAGTTCACCAGCGAGGAGAGCTGGTAGCAGAGCAGGTGCGCGTACTGCCAGCAGTGGCTCACGATCTCGATCTCGAGGGTTCCGAGCGCGCCGGCAGCGTGGTCGGCTCGCGGCGGCGACGAGGAACCAGCGCGCCGGCACGATGCCGGTCGTCGCGATCCGCAGCAGCGTCTGCTCGATGTCGTCGCGCAGGCTCAATCGGGCGGCCTCCGCTCGCCGGTCCACGGGTAGCGCTCCACGATCGCGCGGCAGTCGCGCCAGTAGACGTAATCGGGATTGGGCATGCGCCAGTCGCCGTAGATCCGCGTAAGGACGTCCTCCGCGTTGTTCGGGATCTGCCAGCGCTTGCCGTACAGCTCGAATCGCCGCGAGTCCGTGCGCCGGGACCTCGTTGATCATCTCGAGCGGCGGCTTGCGCTGGTGGAAGTACCAGCGGATGTTCGCGCCGTTGCGGTCGAAAAGGAAGAAGTCGTACTTGACCGCCTCGTACTTGAACGTCCACATGGTGGTGCGGCCGTCGTTGTTCACCTGCGGCGGGCGCAGGTTGTAGCCCTCGGCGCGGAGCATGCGCATCGCCGACAGGAACAGCGGCAGGTCGCGGTCCAGGAAGCCGAAATCCGAGTCGCGGTCCCAGGAAATCGGCCGGCCGTCGCGCATGCAGCCGAGCAGCAGGCCCATGATCATCCAGTAGCGGTCGGCGAAGGCGTCCTGGCGAGCAGTTCGTGCAGGCGGATCAGGCCGCGTCGCCGACGCGTCCTCGAGCTTGCCCCAGCGCAGCCGGTAGACGAACTCGTTGAGCCTGCGCACGCGGCGCAGTATAGCCGCGCCGTGCGGGCCGGCTTGCGCACCCGGGGGCAAATGGTGCAGACTTGGTTGAATGATCAATCAAGGCCCGGTCGACACCCGCTGGCGGATCCTCGAGGCGGCCATGCACCTGTTCTGGGAGAAGGGCTTCGGCTCGACCTCGGTCGCCGACATCCTCGGCCGCGCGGGCGTCAACAGCGGCAGCCTCTACCACTTTTTCCCCGGCAAGCAGGAGCTGCTGATCGCGGTGCTCGACACCTACATCGGCGGCATCCGCCAGATGCTGCTCGAGCCGAACTGGCGCGGCGTCGACGACCCGATCGAGAAGATCTGGAAGCTGATGGACGGCTATCGCGACGCGCTGGTGCAGACCGAGTGCACTTACGGCTGCCCGATCGGCAGCCTCGCGCTCGAGCTGCACGAGCCGGACCCGGCGGTGCGCGAGCGCCTCGCGAAGAATTTCTCGAACTGGACCGACGCGATCGAGGAATGCCTCGACGCGGCCGGCGATCGCGTGCCGCGCGGCGCGAACAAGCGCGCACTCGCGGAATTCGTGCTGACGACGATGGAAGGCGGCGTGATGCTGGCGCGGAGCTACCGCGACATCGGCTACTTCGACCGCGCCATCGGCCAGCTCAAGGAGCATTTCAACCGCCTGCTGCAGCCGGCGAAAGCGCCGGCCCGACGCAGGCCACAACGCAGAAAGAAGGGGAAGTCACATGCCTGAAGTCAACTGGCTCGCCGTGCTGGCCGCGGCGATCTCGGCGTTCGTGCTCGGGGGGCTCTGGTACTCGCCGGCGATGTTCCTGAAGGCCTGGCAGCGCGGCGCGGGGCTCACCGACGAGCAGCTCCAGAAGGGCGGGCATCCGGGAAAGATCTACGGCGGCGCCTTCGTGCTTTCGCTGATCGCCGCTGCGACCTTCGCGATGTTCCTCGGCAAGCTGCCGGTCGGCACGGCGACCGCCTACGGCCTGTGCGCGGGGCTCACCTGGGTCGCGGCGAGCTTCGGCATCAACTACCTGTTCGAGCGCAAGCCGCTCTCGGCCTCTTCCTGGTGAACGGCGGCTACCACACGCTGCAGTTCACGCTCTACGGCCTGATCCTCGGCCTCTGGCACTGAGAACGGACGCCGTGGGTCATCCGTCTCAACGAAAGGCGAATCCAATGAATGGACTACTGGCTGGAAGATGCCTTGCTGCGCTGGTCGCAATCGCGATCTTGCCCACAGGCCATTCCTTTGCCCAGCAGGCCAAGCGCGTGGGCAATACGTTTACGTCCTGCAGGTAGCGCCTCGGTACCAGGAAGAGGTGTCGTGGACGGACACCGAAAATGCGGTTGTCGCGCAACACTTCGAACGCCTGGCGAAGGCTGCGAAGTCCGGTCAGGTCATCCTTGCCGGTCGCACAATGGAATCCCTGGACAAGACGTTCGGACTCGTGATCTTCGAGGCCGACAGCGAGGCTGCCGCGCGACGAGTTCATGCAATGCGATCCAGCCGTCATGGCGGGACTGATGACCGCCACTCTGCATCCTTATGCAGTCGCGTTGCAGCGAGAGTGACTCGACGACCTCATCTAGTCTGGCGTGCGGGCGTAGAGCGGCGGCAAGGGACAGTGCAAAGCACGCGCAGATCGCGCGCAGCAGCTCCGACTCCGACACGGTCATGCGCCGGTCGTGCGAGATTGCGGTGACGAGCCCCCGCACGAGCTGCTCTTTCGCAGCCGGCTGCAGCCGGTCCAGGCGCGTGAGCGCCTGGTCGAACTTCGGCGGCCAGTGCGGCAGGCGCAGCATCGGCGGTCGAATGCCCGGCAGCAGCAGCTCGACGCCCGCCTCGTAGGCGGCGCGCGCCGCCGCCTCGTCTTCGCTCCCCTGCGTCGCGAGCACCGAGAACAAGACCTGCAGCTCGTCGCGCGCACCCTGGGCACTGAGGTAGCCGGCCGCGCGCCTGCCGCGGGTCCAGGTTGTCCTGCAGCTGCACCTGCGCGAGCTTGCGCAGCGCATAGGCGAAAACCGAGGCCCGGCTCTCGCGCACCAGCAGGCCGTTCAGGCACTTGAGCAGCTCGACCCGCTCCGCGCGCCCGAGCTGGCTCAGCGCCGCGAACACCTGCAGCAGCGCCGGCATGCGCTGCACCGCCGTGAGGCGGTCCACCTCGCCGAGCATCGCCGTCACACTGTCGTGGAACTCGCCGCCGTACTGCTGGTGGATGAACGCGAGCTGCCTTTCACGCGCATCCGGCACGACGTCGATGCCAAGCGCGAGGAACAGCGCCGTCGCCTGCTCCGGCTGGCGCGCCGCGCGCTGGAACGACGTCGGCAGCGATTCGAGCACCGCCTGCGCCTGCAGCACGTGCTCGGTGCCGGGATTGGCGACCAGCCCCACGACCGCGGCGGGCGCGAGCACGACCGCCCCCTGCAGCAGCCCGCCTGACCGCGCGGCGCCGGCCGTCGTGCGTGCCACGTGCTCCTCCTCGTCCATGGTCCGCGCCTCGCTCATGCGGCGACGGACCTCGTCGAACTCGGAGGGCTGGAAACTCGGGTCGATCTCGCGGATGCGTTCCTCGAGCGGCGGGTGCGTCGCGAACGCACGCTGGATCCCGGGCGCGAACAGCATGTGCGCCACCTCCTCCGCGTCCGCGTCGGAGAAGCGCGAGCCGGCGCCGAGCGCGCCGATCTTGACCAGCGCGTTACGCAGTCCCGTCGGGTCGCGCGTGAACTGCACGGCCGAGGCGTCGGCGAGCGACTCGCGGTTGCGCGAGACCGCGGCCTGGATCAGGCGGCCGAAGAACAGCCCGATCCAGCCGAGCGCGAGCACGACCAGCGCCGCGACGAAGATCACGACGATGCCGCCGCCGCTCTTGCGGCCGCTCGCTGCTGCGCGGCGAGATACGCAGGATCGTGCGCGCGATCATCGCGATGACGGTGAGGCCGAACAGCAGCCCGATCAGGCGCGTGCTGAGCCGCATGTCGCCATTCAGCACGTGGCTGAACTCGTGCGCGATGACGCCCTGCAGCTCGTCGCGGTCGAGGTTCACGAGCGCGCCGCGCGTGACCGCGATCGCCGCGTTCGCCGGCGCTGTAGCCGGCCGCGAACGCGTTGATCCCCGCCTCGCGCTCGAGCACGTAGACCTGCGGCACCGGCACGCCCGAGGCGATCGCGATCTCCTCGACGACGTTGCGCAGCCGCCGCTTGAGCGGGTCGTCCGTGTCGGCGCCGACGCGCGTGCCGCCGAGCTGCTCGGCGACCTTGCTGCCGCCGGCCGCGAGCGACACGGTGCGCGCGAGGCTCGAGAAGCCGATCGTGCCCAGCACGACGATGGTCGAGAACAGGATGACGAGCGGGAAGCGGGTCAGCGACATGTCCGGGGTCGCCAGCAGGCCGCCGTCGTCCTGCACCGAGAGGATCGCGACGGTCGTGACCACGACGAGGTCGATCGCGATCACGATCGCGATCACCGCGATGATGAACAGGAACACCATCCAGCGCGACTGCCGCCGGGTGGCGGCCTGCCGCGCGAAGAAGTCCATGCCGGACCTGCCTGGTCGCGCGACTCAGGTGAACTTCACCTGCCGGCACCTCGCGCTTGGCGGGCGACTCGATCTCGAGCAGCTGCGCGGGCTGGAAGGTGAACATGTTGGCGACGACGCTGCCCGGGAACACTTCGCGCTTGTTGTTGTAGCCCATCACCGAGTCGTTGTACGCCTGGCGCGCGAAGGCGACCTTGTTCTCGGTCGTCGTCAGCTCCTCGGAGAGCTGCATCATGTTGCGGTTCGCCTTCAGGTCCGGGTAAGCCTCGGCGAGCGCGAACAGGCGGCCGAGCGCGCCGGACAGCGCGTTCTCCGCGCCGGCGAGCTGCTGCACCGCGGCCGGGTCGCCCGGATTGGCGGCGGCGGCCTTCAGCCCGCTCACCGCGGCGTTGCGCGCGTTGATCACCGCCTCCAGCGTCTGCCGCTCGTGCGCGAGGTAGCCCTTCACCGTCTCGACCAGGTTCGGGATCAGGTCGTGGCGGCGCGTGAGCTGCACGTCGATCTGCGCGAAGGCGTTCTTGTACGCGTTCCGCGCCGTGACCAGCCCGTTGTAGATGCTGACCGCAAACAGCGCGAGCAGCACGATGACCACAATGACTATCCAGCCCATGGGGTGCCTCCCTGAAAGACGGCCGAATGATACACCGTCAGCGCGGCGACTCCGTGGCCGTACGCGCGCGCAGCCAGGCGGAGATGTCCTGGATCTCCGGCAGGCACACCTGGTGCTGCATCGGGTACTCCTTCCACTCCACGCGGTAGCCGGCCGCGCGCAGCCAGTTGCAGGCCATGACGCCGAGCGCAAGCGGCAGCACCGGGTCCTGCTGGCCGTGGCACATGAAGATCGGCGTCGCCTTGTTCGACTCCGAGAGCTCGGCGGCCAGCGTCGCCTGCAACGGCAGGTAGCACGACAGCGCGAGCACGCCGGCGAGCGGCTCGGGATGGCGCAAGGCCGCGTGCAGCGCGACCGCGGCGCCCTGCGAAAAGCCCGCGATCACGATGCGCTCCGCGGCGACGCCGAGCGCCCGCTCGGCCGCGATCAGCTCGCCAACCCGCGCCAGCGACTCGCGCAGCCCCGCCTCGTCCGCGCGGCCCTCCGCCGTCAGCGTCTTGATGTCGTACCAGGCGCGCATGCGCATGCCCATGTTCAGCGTCACGGGCCGCACGCCCGCATGCGGGAACACGAAGCGCACGCCCGGCGACGGCGGCAACTTCAGCTCCGGCACGATCGGCACGAAGTCGTGGCCATCGGCCCCGAGGCCGTGCAGCCAGATCACGCTCGCCGAGGCCGGCGCCGCGGGCGCCAGGACGACGGCGTCCGCGGTTTCCTGGATGCGGTAGGTCATGCGTTCAGCAGTCCTGGTATTTCCAGTGGCGCGTCTTGCCCGCGGCAAGCAGGGCAAGCGTCTCGGCGAGTCGCCGCGCGCGCGTCTCCTCGCGCCTGGCCTCAGCCAGCCACTCGACGTACTCGCGCTGCTGGCCAGGCGTGAGCCGCGACCAGGTCGTGCGCGCCTTCGCATTCTTCTTCAGCGCAGCGGCAAGGTACCGCGGCGCCTTCGGCGGCGGCTTGCGCTTGCGCACGCGCACCGGCCGCTCGCCCGACTCGTTCAGCGCCACGGCCATCTTGACTGCGCGCAGGATCGCCGCATCCGGCGGGAGTTCCGCTCGGCTGAGATACCGGCGGCCGCCCATGCCGAGCTTCGCATCCTTCGGGAACACGCGCTCCGCCTCGCGCCCCAGCTTCTCGCGGATCAGCTTCTCGCTCCAGAAGCCGAAGGCGACGTGCCGCTTGAACGCCGCCATCATCGCGACGATGCCCTCGCGCTCGAAGGCCGGCACGCCCCACTTGATCGTTTCCTCGATGCGCGGACAGCCCTTGTGCATGAGCTTGCGCACGTGCCGCAGGATCGGCTGCGCGAAATCCGCGGACTTCGCGATGTAGGCGTCGACGGCGGGATTCTTCATCCCGCGATTCTAGCGCGGCAGGTACCTCTGCAGGACCGGCCAGAGGCTGAGCGCCAGGACGGCCACCGCGACGCTGCCGAGCAGGTTCGGGTTCGCGGCGACCGCGAGAACTCCTTCCATCCGCTCCGCGACCGCCGGCCCGTGGCGCCAGATCCCCGCGATCGCAGCCGCACCGACGCCCGCGGCAATGGCGGCGTTGGTCCAGGTCTCGCGCCGCAGGCGTCGCGCGAGGGCCTCGCGTCGCCGCTCGACGCGGGCGCGCAAGACCTCCGCCGGCTCGGCGGCGAGCGCCGCAATACGCGCCATGAGGCGCGCCTCGAACTGTGGCGAGGTGTCGAGGTCCGCGAAGTGCCGCCGCATCCGCGCGTCGTAGCCGTCGCCCGGCAGGCTCATGCAACCTCCCCGCCCGCGACGCCGAGCGCCGCGGCGAGACGCGCGCGGGCACGGTGCAAATGTGTTTTCACGGTGTTGGCGGGCAGGCCCATCATCTCGGCGACCTCGTCGACCGTGCGCTCGTCGAGATAATAAAGAGTGACGGCCTGGCGCTGCTTCTCGGGCAGCGCCTCGATACGGCGCCGCAGTTGCTCGTCTCCGGGCGCAGCGTCCGGTTCTGCGGCGAGCCCCTCGACTTCCGCCATCACAGCCGCGTCCGACAGCGAAACCGACCGCCGCCGCGCGCGCAGCGCGGACACCGCGGCATTGCGCGTGATCGCGTAGATCCAGGTCGAGAGCTGCGCCCGACCATCGTAGCGCGGCAGCGCCTGCCAGAGTTTCACGAACACCTCCTGGGCCAGGTCCTCGGCGGCAGCACGGTCGCGCAGGATGCTGTACGCCAGCCCGAACACGCGGCGCCGGTACGCCGGCACCAGCCGCTCGAAGGCCTCCTGCCCCCGCCCGGCCTGCACCAACTGGATGATCGCCTCGTCGGCCGGCATTCGGGTTGGACCTTCTCCCCGGTTGATACGCAGCAGCGTGGCAGCCGGTTTCACCCTATCTTATCGCCGGCCGCTGAAACCTTCGGCCCTGCCGTCGCGTATCAAGGGATATGGAACGGCGGGACAAGGGTTCGGCGATCGACACGAGGGCGCTCGAATGCGCGCTCGCGGCGGTCGCGGCACTGCTGGCGGCGGATGGCATCCGCGCAACGCTGGGCCCGGTCTGGCTGCTATTGCGCCCCTTGTTGGGCCTCTGATCGAGGGAGTAAGGCGATGGGAATCGAATACATGGCGCTGATGATCCCGATCCTGGGGATCATCATGGGAGTCGGCATCGCGATCATTGCGATCGTGACTGCGCATCGTGAGAAGCAGAAGCGCGTGGAGCTGCGCCACCGCGAGCGGCTGGCCGCGATCGAGAAAGGTATCGAGCTCGCGCCCGACCCGGAACCGGATGGCGGCGTGAAGAAGTCCAGCTCGCTGAAGTCCGGCCTGTCCGGCGTCTTCATCGGCA
This sequence comes from uncultured Gammaproteobacteria bacterium, assembly GCA_963817195.1. Taxonomy (GTDB): domain Bacteria; phylum Pseudomonadota; class Gammaproteobacteria; order Steroidobacterales; family Steroidobacteraceae; genus SCUD01. The sequence continues at coordinate 40,849 of CAWFNJ010000011.1, read as the reverse complement.
CCGTGCTGTACTTCGCGATCGACCGGTTGGTGGACGAGGACGTCGCGCTGTTCGGCCTGATCCCGGCCGCGCTCGGCATCGCCACGCTGATCAGCTATTTCGTCGAGAGTCGGAAGAACGGCGACGCGAAGTAGCGCCGCCCTCGTCTCGGCGCCGGGTCAGGCCGGGTTGCCGATGCCGGACAGGAGCCGGTCGAGGATCTCGCGGCGCGCGCGGCCCATGGGCAGCGCGAGCCCGCCGTTCAGGTGGATGCTGTAGCGGCCGTCTCCGCTCGAGCGCACCTCGCGCACGTGCGCGGCATTCACGATCGCCGAGCGATGGATCCGGAAGAACTTGCGGGGATCGAGCTCGCCCTCGAGCGAGGCAGCGTGCGCGAGAGCAGGTACTCGCCGTTCTTGGTGTGCACGCGGCTGTATTGGCTCGCGCCCTGTATCCAGGAGATATCGCTGACTTCCAGCGCGAACATGCGCCGCCGGACGCGGATCGTCATCTGTTCGGCGTACTTGCGCGCGGGCGCCGGACCGTCGGTGCGGGCCGCGCCGTTGGCGCCGACGGCTCCGGCGATCTGGCGCGCGAGGCCAGCGACGCGTTGCTCGGCGATGCGCTCCTTGGCGCGCATCACGCTGCCGATGAAGCGCTGCTGCTGCACCGGCTTCACCAGATAGTCCGCGGCCTGCACTTCGAAGGCCGGCAGGGCGAACTGCGGGTGCGCGGTTACGAAGATGATGTAGGGATGCGGCTCGCCCATCTCCTGCAGGAGTTCGATGCCGTTGCCGCCCGGCATCTCGATGTCCATGAAGACGAGGTCGGGCTGTTGCTCGGCGATCTGGCGGCGCGCCTCGGAGGCGGAGGCGGCTTCGCCGACGACCTGGACTTCCTTGTCGGCGGACAACAGCGAACGGAGCATGCGCCGCCCCAGCTCTTCGTCGTCGACGATGAGCGCGCGCACCCTGTTCGTGCCGTTCTCCGCCATGTGAGGCCGCCTGGTCAGGCCGTTGGCATTCTGCAACATGAGAGGTGTACTCCCTGCCGTTCGTTCCGCAAAACTTGCGAACTGCCGGAAAGTTTTGGCAGGCGCCACTTTCCTGCCGCCTGAGGCCCTTAACTCCCGGCACGCGACCCGCTTGTTTATAGCCGGTTGTTGCCGGCGCACAACGGCAAATGCGACCAACCGGTCCTTTTTGCTGCCAGGTCGGGAAAGGGGAAGGGGACAGACACCTTTAAAGGTGACCGTCCCCTTTCCCCCCAATCCTTTAGAACTTGCCGGTCAGGGCGAAGAAGATCTGCCGGCCGAGAGTGTCATAGGGGCCCCAGGTGTTCGGGGTGCCCGGCCCGGACCATAGGGTATCGACCAGCGGCGGGTCCTGGTCAGTCAGGTTGTTGATGCCGATACGCATGCCGTAGGTATCGTTGATGTCCCAGGTGCCGGCCAGGTCGAAATAGCTCCTGCCGCTCAGCTCACCCCCAAAGGTGACGGGTGCACCGCCCAGCGTCGGGTCGTTGGTGTTCTGCTCGTGGGTCACGGAGTCCATGAATCGCCACTGCAGCGAGACCTGGAAGTCCGCCGGCAGCATCCAGGACATGCGCAGCGTGTGCCGCCAGTCCGGAATCGACGGCCCGCAGGTGTTGCCGTACAGCCCCGCGCAGTCGTACTCGTTCTGGCCAGGCAGCGGTACTGCGGTCGTCTCGAGCATGTACACCGCATTCAGCGTCGTCAGCAGCGAGCCGAGACGACCGAGATCGAACCGGTAGGTGCCCTGCAGATCGATGCCCTGGAACGTCGATTCGGCCACGTTGGCGTTGGTGCCGACGATGTAGCCGCCGCCGGCGATGGTGTCGCCGAACAGGGCGCCGAACGGCGTGCGCACGATGTTTTCGCAGAACGCGGCGTTGGAATTGTTGAGGCATCCATTGAACGAGACTCCCAGCGGAATCGTTCCGACGATGTCTTCCACCTGGATCTCGTACCAGTCGACGCTCATCGTGAAGTCCGGCAGGGCCGTCGGCGTCAACGTGAAGCCGATGCTGACGGTGTCCGCCGCCTCCGGGGTGAGCTCCGAATTGCCGCCGGTCAGGACCGCGCACTGCGCGGCCGGGCACTGCGGTATGTTCCCGTACTGCGCGGCAGTCACGCCGGTGCGCTGGCATTGCTCCAGCGTCGCCGTCGGCGTCGGGCCTGCGCAGGGATCGGTCGAAAAGTTGGACGTGTTGGTTACCGTCTGCGGGTTGTAGAGCTCGATCAGGCTCGGCGCGCGGATCGCGTGGTTGAAGGAGGCGCGCAACCGCACCGAGTCGACCGGCGCCCACTGCAGGCCGAACTTGTAGGTGTCGACGCCGCCTGAAAGCTCGTAGTCCGAGTAGCGGTAGCCGGTCTCGAACAGGAGGTCCTGGGCGCCCGTCCTGCCCTCCACCAGCGGGACCAGGAACTCGACATAGGCCTCGTTGACCCGCGTGACCGCATCGATGGTTGGGCTGGCGCCTCCGGCGCCCGAAAGATCGCCGGTGCCGAGCGTTGCGTCCGGCAGATAGGCGAACTCGTCGACGCGATGCTCGGCGCCGAACGCCACCTGCACACCGCCTTCGGCCGTCGGCAGCTTCACGCCATACACGCCGAGGTCGCCGGTCATGCTGGCTGCGCCGATCTTCTGCTCGGCGGTCCCGTTCGAGATGCCGTAAGCGCCGATGTAATTGAGCGCCGCCTGCGTGACTCCGCCCTCCTGCCAGATATTCCACGGCACGCAGCCTGCGGCCAGGTCGGTCGGGTCTGAGCTCTGCTGGCAGCCGTTCAGGGCGAGCTCCGATCGCGAGATGGAAAGGTAACCCTTGTTCGACTGGTACAGGTCGGTGTAATAGAGCGACCCGTAGGCGTCGTAGCTCCACGCGTCGTTGATGTCGCCCCTGATGCCGGCCACCGCCCGGTAGTTCGTGTGCTCGTACTCGAACGCTCGCGGGCCGCCCTCGATGTTGCGGCGGCCGATCAGCAGGTTCACCTGCTCACCGTTGGCGATCATGGCGGCATCGCAGCCGAGCGCCGCCGCCTGCTGGGCGGTCAGCAGCGGGTTGTTGCAGAAGACCGGGGCCACATTGGTGGTGAACAGGCCGGAAGGCGCCACGGCGGTTTCAGCATAGTCGCGCATGAACATGAAGTCGGTGTACAGCGCCGCCCGCTCGCTCCACTCGTACTTCGCCAGCACGCCGCCCATGTAGCGCTCGCGGCCGTGCTTGAGGTTCATGTAGGGATTGGAGTTGAAGATCGACGGCGGCGACGGGTTCGGCGTCGTGCCGTATGGCGCGAGCTCGTTGCCGACCACCGAAAACGCGCCGCCCGCTCCCGGCCCGTCCAGGACCTGGAACAGGTTCGAGTTGACGGATCCGGCGCAGACGTCGCCATTGCCCGTCGTCCCGCCGAGCTGGCAGGCGGAATAGTCGCGCTCGGACAGCCGGACGGGCTCGGCGTCGAGGTACGACAGGTAGCCGGTGGCATTGCCGCGGCCATCGGCGAAGTTGCCGCCGACGACCAGGCTCGCGGACAACTCGCCGCCGTCCGTGACGTTGCTGCTCGGCAGCGGGTAGCCCCGGGCATCGACAAGCTCTTGAATGTAGTTGTTGTCGTTCTTGTGCTGCAGGAAGCTGTATTGCACGTCCGCCTGCACGCCCTCGAAGTCCCGCCGCAGGATGAAGTTCGCGACGCCTGCGATCGCGTCCGAGCCGTAAACCGCCGACGCGCCGCCGGTCACGATGTCGACGCGCTCGATCAGCGCCGTCGGAATCTGGTTGAGGTCGGGTGCCGAGTTCGGGTTGCCCGAATTCGGGTCGCCGACCCCGAGGCGACGGCCGTCGATCAGCACCAGCGTGCGCTGCGGGCCGAGGCCGCGCAGGTTCATCGTGGTGACGCCACCAGGTCCGGACAGCGGGTTGCTCGTGTTGCTGAGATCGATGCTGCTCGTCACCTGTTGCGGCAGGTTGTCGACCAGGTCGCCCGCATCCACGATGCCCTCGAGCCGCATGTTCTCGGCCGAGATGCCGAGGATCGGGCTCGAGCTCGTCGCGTTCGGGTTTGCGATGCGCGTGCCCGTGATGACGATCTCTTCCAGCGCCTGCTCCTGCGCGAGCGCCACGCTCGCGGCCAGGCTGACTGTCGCTGCTGCAAGCGCGCCGAAAGTCGTGCGCCGATATTTCTTCAGGTGTGTCATACGCTGACTCTCCGTGGTGTCGGGCGAAGCGACCTGTAGCCTAGGTTCGCCGCCGGCGATGAGTAAGCGCGTAGGCAAAAAGACAACACGGCATTTTTTTCGAGCGAGACGCCCGAAGGCGGTTTGCGCGAGCGAAATCGCCCATGAGCGCTTCGAATCCGAGGCGTTCGGGGAGCGTCGTTGTCGGGAAACAACTTGCGGAGCGAACTGCTGCGCGAGCAGTGCGGACTTCTTATGCGACCTGCGCCGGCTCTCGAAGTCCGGTCAGCAATTTCTCGAGGACACCGCGCCGCGCGCGCCCCAGCGGCAGCGCTTCCCCGCCGCGCAGATGCACGTCATAGCGCCCGTCGCCGCTCGAGCGAATTTCGCTGACGTAAGCCGAATTGACGATCGCCGAGCGGTGAATCCGGAAAAACTTGTCGGGGTCCAGCTCGCACTCGATCGATCCGAGCGGCCGCGAGAGCAGGAACTCCCCTTTCCGCGTGTGCAGCCGGCAGTACTGGCTGGCTCCCTGGATCCAGTCGATTTCCCCGACCTCGAGCGAAACCAGCCGCCGACGCACCCGTATGACCATCCGTTCCTGGTATTGGGGCTCGGCGCCATTCCTCGTGTGCCCCAGGTGTCCGAAACTGGAGGCTTCCTCGGCAATTTGTGCGGCCAGGCCCGCCACGCTTCTGAGCACTATCCGCTGCTTGGCGCGCGCCACGCTCTCCGCGATGCGCTTTCGCTGCAGCGGCTTGACCAGGTAATCCACGGCTTCGAGCTCGATCGCCGACAGGGCAAACCCCGAGTCGCTCGTCACGAAGACGAGGCAGGGACGCTCGCGCGCATTCTTCAGGACATCGAGGCCATTGCCATCGGGAAGCGCCACGTCGATGAACACGAGGTCCGGGCGAAGCGATTCGAGCTGCAGGGCGGCTGTAGCCGCGGAACGCGCCTCGCCGACGATTCCGACTTCCGGCCAGGACGAAAGCACCAGGCGCAGCATGCGCCGGCTGTAGGCATCGCCGTCGACCAACAAGGTCCGCAATGCGATCGTGTTTCGGACGGTCATAGCCCGCGCTGCCTCCTGCTTAGGTGCTGCAGGGAGTCTGACGCGATGCTGAAGATCAGGTTCGGAAATGCTGCGTCACGGATTGTGAATCTTTGTTGTGATCCGGCCACAACGGATTCGTGACGCAGGGATTGCTAATTTGCCGATTGGCTGCCGCTTGCAGTTGCCGACAAGGAGTCGCCGACGCGCCAGCGGCGCAATTGCCGCGCCATCGTCGACCGAGACAGGAAGCCGACGCGCGCCGCAACCTGCGAACTCGTCAAGTCGGATCTCTCGAGCAGGCGCGCGGCCGAGAGCGCGCGCTTGCGCTGCAGGTACAGGTGCGGCGTGACGCCGTGCAGTTCGGTGAACAGCCTGAGGAAGTGGAATTTCGACAGGCAGGCCGCTGCGGCCATTTCCGCCAGGCCGATGTCGCGCTCGTAGCTCGAATGCACGAGGTCGACGGCGAGCGCAAGACGGCGATGGATTTCACGCTGCGTCGCCGCCTTGAGCGCCGGCAGGCGCTGGATGCGCTCCGTGAGCCGGCGATGATTGGCGAGCATGCGCTCGAGCAGGAACTGGAACTGCTCCTCGTACCAGCCGGCATCCTCGACGCCGGCGTTCATCCCGTACTTCACGTGGCGCAGCACCGGCGTGACCACGGAATCGTGCGGTTGGAGTGACTCGCTGAATTCGATCGGCCGCGGCGCCTCGGCCGTGCCGTTGGCGAGACCGCGCTCGACGGTCGTGCTGAGCGCGCCATAGACCTCTTCGGCGAGGCCAGGCCGGAAAAAGACCGAGAACGACTCGATCTCGACTTCCGACTCGAAGCGGCTGCCGTAGGTGCGGTTGTCGTTGAGGATCAGGTAGTTGTCGTCGTCAACGGCGATCGAGCGCCCGTCGATGAAATAGCGTTCGCGGCCGCCGCGCGCGACCTTGATCGAAAGGCGCTGGCGGAACGGGGTGTATACGACGTTCCGGTCGGTGCCGCTGATGACGGCATTCTCCCTGCCCCAATGGCTGTAGAACCATTGGCGATAGGGCTCGTTCTGCGGCGCCGGCTTCAGGCGCTCCCAGTCCGGCATCACGTGCAGCAGGAATACGCTGCTCATATGGCTCCTGTGTACCGACAACTGACAACAAATCTAGGGTCGCAATTCACGGAAACGGACGCCCTTGCCAAAGTCCGTCGACAAAATTCGCAACGGATGACACAGCCAGTCGCGAAGCTGCCTAGAGGTTGCCACGCTCCCAGGGTCCCCAGATCGCGAAAGTGATGCCGGGCACCTGGATGTTGACGAACAGCACTTCGCCGGACGGGTCGAAGCAGGCGCCTGCCCACTCGGCGGTCCGGTAGTAGTCGGGCTCGATCCGCTTGCCGGCGCCGACCGTGTCCTCGAGCGCGAGGTCGATGTTGTTCTTGGCGAAGGCGTACGAGTCCCCTTCCGCGGTGATGCCGATCAGCCGCGTGCCCTGCCCGTACTCGTCGACGATCGCGTCGCCGTTTTCGCACAGCAGCAAGCCGCCGCGCGGGCTCGCGGTGATGTTGTCGACGTTGTCGCCGACCTGCTGGCTGCCGGCCACGAAAATGGCCCGCAACGTCCGCGCCTGCGGGTCGTATTCCCAGATCGCGCCCTCGCCGCGGCCCGGCGTGCCCGCCGCATCGCGGCCCGCCTCGGTGTCGACCATGTAGAGCCGCCCGTCGTGGTAGCAGATGCCCTCGCCGCGGCTCAGCAGCAGCCCGCCCTGCGCCCAGGCCTGCAGGAAGGGGCCGCTCGCCCGACCGGGAAGCGTCGGTGATCTCCGCGGGCGGCTTGCCGGGATCAGCGTCCGGGTTCTCGATGTCCACCCACTCGATGCGATGAACGTCCCCGACCGCCGGCGCCCGCAGGTCCGCGTTCGGCCGGCCGGCGACGCGCGCCGCCTGCAGCCGGCCGCCCGCTTCGTAGCTTCCCGCGCGACCGCGCGTGTCTTTCGGGCGATAGCGGTAGAAGCCGGCGTTGTAGGCCTCGTCTTCCGTGAGGTACGCGATGCTGGTCGCCGGATCGATCGCGACCGCCTCGTGCAGCATCCGACCCATGCCGACGATCGGCTGGCCGGTCGTCGCCGCGGGATCGGCGCGCACCTCGAAGACATAGCCGTGCTTGCGCCCGCCGCGCGGCGTGAGGTCGATGACCGTTTCCTCGCAGGAGAGCCAGGTGCCCCAGGGCGTCGCGCCGCCCGCGCAGTTGTAGATCGTCCCGCCGAGCGATGGCTGTGCGCTCGCCCAACGCCGGCCGCGGAAAGTGAGCGTCGTCGTGCCGCCCGCAGGCGCGAACGCCTGGCCGGCCGGGGTCATCGCGTCATAGCGTGCGGGCGCCAGGATCGGACTCGCGAGCGCCCGCTCGTGGTTGCGAACCAGGGTGACTTCCGTCTCGCCGTCGACGCGCCGCGTGGCGACGACGCCCATGCCGTCGTGGGCGCTCGGCGTCGGGGAGCCGTCCGACATGGCGTCGCCGGTCCAGGAGTAGGTGCGGTACTCGAAGCCTTCCGGCAGGAAAATCAGCGACAGGCCGGTCTCGAGGTCTGCGACCGGCCGGAGCGGGCCGTAAGGACCCAGGACGAAGCGCGATTCACGGGTCGTGGCGGCGGCGCGGCGCGCGTGCAAGGCGGCGAGCGTCGCCACCAGCGACGCCGAGCCCGCAAGAAACCCTCGGCGACTGATGCGCGACGACATCCCCGCATTCTAATCGCGCTACGTGACGTCCCCGTGTAAAACGGAAAAGGTGACGTCCCCTTTTCCTAAAGGGGACGCTCACCTTCACAAGGTAAGCGTCCCCTTCGTCAGGCGCGGTCGACGCGGCAGGCGAAGCAGCCGCGGCGCGCAAAGTGGACGTGCAGGTAGGCGACATCCGCGCGCGCGAGGTAGCGTTCAATGAGCGGCGCGGCTTCGCGGCCATCCACCACTTCGGCGTCGACCATCTCGTCTGCCGCGTCGTAGGCGCGCACGGACAGCGGCCGCAGCGTCAGGCAGGCCGGCAGCTCGTTCACGACCCGCGCCGCCTGCGCCTGCCCGCGGCGCACGAAAATCGGGCCGGAGGCGCGAAACGGCGTCGCGCCATCCTGGTGCGTGAACGGCAGGAGCAGGAGCTCCTCGCCGACCGGCGCATCTTCGAGGCTGATGCGACAGGGATAGCCGACCGGCTGGTCAGACCGCACGCGCCGCATGCCGCGGTCGGCCAGGGACGCGTCGTCGAGGTCGAAAAGCTGCTCGAACAGGGCGGGTTCGAGTCCGCGAATCTGGTAGTTCATGGCGCATAGGATTGGCCGGCAGCGAGTGGGTCGCAACCCGCTTCTTGCGGTGATCTTGCGGCCAGCTCAGCTCGCTCCGATCGATCAAGATCCTTATTTTTCAATACGTTAGGCCATAGGCCGGGCCCCGCCATGCCTTGGGGGCCGGCTGCAGGTAGCATCGGGCCAGCGGTACCGGGCTAACAGGGCCGCGTCCATAACGACTCAGGGGGGATGCAAAGTGAATCCATTCAAGATTGTGGGTTGGGTGGCCATTGCCATCGCGGTGCTCGGCGCCTTCGTCGAGATCCCGTACGCGAACCCGTTGCTGGTGGTGCTGGGCTTCGCAGCCGGCTATGCCATTGCAGCCGAGGATCACGTTCGGGTGCTCGTTTCCGCACTGGTGCTGGCCTCGCTGTCCGGCGTGCTGATGACCATTCCGAATCTCGGCTCGTACCTGACGAGCATCTTCAGCTCGGCGGGAGTGTTTGCGGCCGGCGCGGCGCTCATGATCATCGCGCGCAACATCTGGAGGCGCTACAAGCCCTGAAAACGCAACGCAGGACGCGGCTGTGAAAAGGCCCGCCACATGGCGGGCCTTTTTTCATTCCGCTGTCGGCAGGCGCAGCGCGGCCGGAGCGCGGCCTCAGCGCGGCGCGATGTTGAAGTGCAGCCGCGCGTCCTGGTAGCGGTCGTCGCGCTTTGCGGCCCCGGTCGCGACCAGGACGTAGAGGATGTTGAGCGCCTGCAGCGCGTCACGCACGCCCGCGCCGCGCGAGCGGGCCGCGAGCTGTTTCGCGGTGACGTCCTGCTTGCCGGCGTAGTTCTTGCGGATGCGGTTCACCGCATCGCGGCGCACGAGGTTGAAATAACCGCTGGCGCGCTTGGTGCGCGAGGCTGACATCACGACGTAGCCGGCGCCGCTCTCGAAAACGTAATAAGTCTGCCGCTTGCCCTTCGCTACGCCGCAGTACTCGAGTCCCCTGGCCAGGCTACGGATGTTCATAGACATCCCCTTGTTGGTGATCGGCCTGTTCCATCTTAGTTGATCTTGAGCGCCCTAAAGGGGACGTTACCTTTTAAAGGTGAGCGTCCCCTTTTACGAACAGGTGGGCGCCGGCCCATTCCTCGAACCAGCGGCCGAGGCGCTTCGCGACGCGATCGGCGCTGGTGGCGCGACGGCCGACGCTCGCGCGCACGGCGACCGCCAGCGGCTTGCCCGCGATCAGCGCCCGCAGCAGCCGGAATTGCTCCGGCTCCTGCTCGCGGCGCAGGACCTGGAACCCGCGCCGGAAGACGATGACCTGCGTCGCCCGCGGGCGCGGGATGCGTGGACGCTCGCCGCGGCGCAGCGCGTTCATGTATGAGTTCGCCGGGTAGCGAAGCTCGAGCAACGCGAGCGCCGGGTTGACCCGCAGCCGTGTCCCTGCGCCGACCGCCGCGAACTCCGCCGCCGTCATCGGCAAGGCAGCGGGCGCGTCGAACACGTCCTCCATCGCCCGCTCGATGCGCGCGATATCCACGGCAAGCCCGTGGCGGTGCGAGCGCGGCAGGGTCCGGGCGAGGAAGTCGGGGAAGCCCGCGCTCAGGCCATTCAACAACCGCGACCGGGACGGATGCTTCGCCACGAAGCGCCGGCAGGCCGACGCGAAAGCGGCCGGACCCAGGAGCTGCCGCACCGTGGGGTACTCCGCCTCCATCACTTCGACCAGGCGCGCGTAGTACATGTGCGCGTAGATCTCGAGGCGATCGATCGAGCTCAGTTGCTTCGACGGCAGGACCACGCCCGCAGGATCGCGCGTCGCCGCAGACAGCCGCTGCGCCGGTCGCGAGCGCCATCCGGCCTGTGCGCCCCCGGGATGCATGACCACCGCCTGCATCCAGCGCTCCAGCGACTCGAGCCGGCTGCGACGGCCTTCACGCGGCCGCCTCCTTGAGCCCGCTGCGAAACCGCGCGGCCTTCCTAACCTCTTGTTGCAGAACGGAAAACTTCGGGATGTTGGCATCCCATTCGAGCAGCGTCGCCCGCCCGCCGGCGCGTGCGATCACACGCCCATAGAGGTCCCAGACGGCGTCGATCACCCGTCCGTCGTGGGTATCGATGCAATGCGTGCCGTTGTCCGTGTGGCCGGCGAGGTGGATCTGCACCACGTGCTCGACCGGAATCGCTTCCAGATAAGCCACCGGGTCGAGGTCGTGGTTCCGGCAGGTGACGTAGACATTGTTGACGTCGAGCAGCAGCGCGCAGTCGGCCTCGACGGCGAGCCGTGCGATGAATTCCTCCTCGGGCATCGAGGAGGCCGCGAAGGTGAGGTACGTCGAGGGGTTCTCGAGCACCAGCGGCTGCTCGAGGTAGTCCTGGATGATCCTTGACGCGCGAGACCATGTGCCGCAATCCCTCCTCCGTGTACGGCACGGGATAGAGGTCGTGGCCGTTGAGGCCCTGCGACACCCGTCCAGCAAACGTGGTCGCCGAGCCACGCGCCTTCACGCGCCGGGCCAGCGCCTTCAGCTTGTCGAGGAACGCGAAATCGATCGGGTCGGTGCTGCCGACCGAGAGCGAGACGCCATGCATCACGATGGGGTAGCGCTCCGCGATCCGGTCGAGGAAGTACATCGGCCGGCCGCCCGTGTCGATGAAGTTCTCCGACACGATCTCGAACCAGTCCATCGTCGGCCACTTCGACGTGACATGCCGGAAATGCTGCGTGCGCAGGCCTACGCCGAGGCCGAGATCCGGCAGGCCCCATCGATTCGGCACGACCGGTGCCGGTGCAGACATTCGAACGTTTGCGGTCATGGTAGCGGGAGTCACCCGGGCCTGGCGGCCCGGGCAATCCCCTTCAGTCGCTCAGCCGCCCATGTGCGCCGGATCGACCGGCACGCTGCAGCCGCCCTTGCCCTTGCAGGAGTTCTTGCCGGCGCAGCCATTGTCGCCGCCCTTGCAGCCGCCCTGGCCCTTGCACGCGTTCTTGCCCGCGCACTCGTGCTTGGCTTTCGTGGCGCAGCCGCCCTTGCCCTTGCAGGAGTTCTTGCCGGCGCAGCCGCCGTCGCCGGCCTTGCAGCCACCCTTGCCCTTGCAGGCGTTATGGCCTTTACAGACGTGGTTGTCTGCGCCGCCTTCCTCGCCGGCGTAGGCGACCTTGGCGATCTCGGCGCCGGCCAGCAGGCCGCCCGTTATCGCCCAGCATCACCTTGCCGAAATCACGACGATTCATAGCCATGTCATTCCCCTCACTAGTGATGAGTCAACCCGTTGAGTATCCCCAACGGTCAGTCAGGAGACCGAGCCGTTGGCCGGAATACTACGCCGCAACGAAGAAATCGGACGCAGCATTTTGCGCCGCAACAGCCAGGTGCCGGGTCGTAGATTCGTAGTTCCGAGTAATCTTGGCCGGAACTACGAATCTACGACCCGGCACCGCCATGAACTTCACACATGCATTGCTCCGGCTGCCCGGCGACAACTTTGCGCAGGGCCTGGCCCAATCGGGTGAAGGCGCGCCGGACCCGGCGCTCGCGCTGGTGCAGCACCAGCACTACCGCAGCGCGCTCGAGGCCGCCGGCCTCACGCTCACCGTGCTGCCGCCCGACCCGCGCCACCCGGACGGATGCTTCGTCGAGGACATCGCGCTCGCTGACGGCGCGCGGCGCGATCCTCACCCGCCCCGGCGCGCCCTCGCGGCGCAGCGAGGTGGGCGCGATCGACACTGCGCTCCGGCCCACCTTCCCCGAGCTCGCGCGCATCGACGCTCCCGGAACTGTCGACGCCGGCGACGTCTGCGAAGCCGACGGCCATTTCCTCATCGGCCATTCCGCGCGCACCAACCAGGCGGGCGCCGCTCAACTCGCCGGACTGCTCGACGACCTCGGCTATCGCTCGGACGTGGTCGACATCCGCGCGATCAAGCCGCTGCTGCATCTCAAGTCCGGCATCACCTATCTCGGCGAGGGCCGCCTGCTCGCAACCGCGGACCTGCCGCCACACCCTGCCTTCACCGCCTACGAGATCGTCGAAGTTCCGATTGCCGAGCGCTATGCCGCCAACGCCCTGCGCGTGAACGATCGGGTGCTGGTCGCGGCCGGCTACCCCGCAACGCGCGCCGCGATCGAGTCGCTCGGATTCGAGACCGTCGTCCTCGAGATGTCCGAGTTCCGCAAGCTCGACGGCGGGCTTTCCTGCCTGTCGCTGCGCTGGCATTAATGCGCTTTGCCTAGGCGCCCTCCTACACTGCGGCCGCCGATCTACCTATGTCTCAAGATTGCGACTGTGGATAGCGTCGTCCCATGCTCCGCTACGCACTCATCTTCTTCATCGTCGCCCTGATCGCGGCTCTCTTCGGATTTACCGGCATCGCGGCAGGGGCCGCATCGATCGCGAAGATCCTGTTCTTCGTATTCCTGGTGGTAGCCGGAGTTGCGCTGATCATGGGCCTGCTGCGCCGGGGAACCTGACACCCCGGCGGGCGGCGTCCGAGCTGACGGAGCGTTGCGCTCCGTCGGTGTAAGACGACGTAGGCCTCACTCCGACATCCGGCCGCGCGGGCCACCGACATCCGCCCCGTAGCGCCACATTCACACTCATTCCGCACGAATTTGGCACTCAAGCCAGGAGGGATAGACATGAACCGTGTACTTACGATGTTGATCGCCGGCGCATTCGCGGCATCGCTCGGCGCCTGTAACAAGGCCGAGGATCCGGCGGAAACGCAGGCTGACGTGGCCGAGGCGCAGAGCGAAGCGACGCAGGATGTCGCCGAGGCGCAGGCTGATATGAACCAGGACGCGATGGAAGGCCAGGAACAGACGGCGCTTGCGAAGGCCGAGGGCGACCACAAGGTCGCGGTCGAGCAGTGTGAGGCGTTGCCGGCCGACCAGCAGAAGCCTTGCAAGGACGAGGCGGACGCCGTTTATGAAGCTGCCAAGTCGGCGGCTGACCTGCCCGGCCCGTCCTGAAGCTGAGCAGATGAAAGGAGCTTGAACAATGAATAAGACACTTGCAGTCCTGATCATGAGTACGGCGGTGCTTGGCACGGCATGCTCCTCGACCCGGACTCAACGGGCCGCGGGAGAGGAAGTGGACGACGCGGCGCTGCTGACCAGCGTCAAGTCGGCACTTGCTGCGGATTCCACCGGGAATGCCGCAGACGTCAATGTCGATGTATACCGGGGCGACGTGAAGCTCTCGGGCTTCGTCGACTCGGCAAACGACAGGGCGCGGGCCGTGGAAATCACCAAGGGCGTCGACGGCGTCAAGTCGGTGCAGAACGACATCGCCGTGGGCGAGTCTTCTACCGCCGGCGAAGTGATTGACGACTCCCTCCTGACCGCCAAGGTCAAGACCGCGCTGATCGGGGATTCGGCCACCAAGGCCCACCAGATCAACGTGGAGACCAAGGATGGCGTCGTTCAGCTCTCAGGCTTCGTGGACACGAGCTCTGCCAAGTCCGCTGCAACGACGGTCGCCAAGTCCGTCACTGGTGTGAAGGGCGTTAAAAACGAACTGAGCGTCAAGTCGTACTGACCCCCCTCGTACACTCGAACAGTTCGCTGACGGTCTTACACCAAGGGCCCGCGTCGCAAGACGCGGGCCCTACTTTTTGGGCGGTGCTGAGGTGACAGTCCCCTAGTTCGGCCGCGCTGCCCCGATCTCTTCGAGGAGCTGCGGCAGCCGTTCGTAGTCGACCGACTTGTTGAGGAAGTACTCGACGCCGTAGTCGCGCGCGAGGCGCTGGTACTCCGGCAGCATGTAGTTGGTGAAGACGATGATCGTCGGCCGCGTAGCGCCGAGCCGCTGCATCACGCCGAAGCCCGTGCCTTCCTTGAGCTGCAGATCCAGGATTATGACGTCCACGGCGTGCGTGCGCGCCGCCAGGACGGCGGCGGTCTCGTCCGCCACCGACCCGACCACTTCGACGTTCGAGAGCCCATCGAGAGACTCCCGCAGGCGCTCGGCGAGCACCCGCGAGTCTTCCACCAGCAATACACGTAAGGTCACGACACGGTGCTACTGGATCAGGCCGTTGCGAAGGGCGTAGGAGGTGATGTCGGCATTCGTCTTGAAGTGCATCTTTTCCAGCACGCGACTGCGATAAGTGCTGACGGTCTTGACGCTCAGGCACAGTTCCCTGGCGATTTCCGAGACCGAGCCACCGCTCGCGAGCTTGCAGAAGATCTGGAACTCGCGCTTCGACAACTGCTGGTGGATCGGGCGATCGGTGCCGCCATTGTCGATCTCGGAGATCAGCAGCTCCGACATCGTGGGACTCAGATAACGCCGCCCTGCCAGTATCACGTGCACAGCCTTTATGAGGTCGTCCGGCGCGCTTTCCTTGCCGAGGAATCCGTGCGCGCCCGCTCGTAGCATGTTGATCGCGTACTGCCGCTCCGGGAAGCCGGACAGGATCAGTACTCGCGTGTCGGGATAACCCGAACGTACGTGCCGGAGGATGTCCAGCCCGCTGCGGTCCGGCATGCCGATGTCCAGTATCAGGAGTTCCCAGGGACTCTCCCGCAGCCGCTCAAGCGTCTGCTGTCCCGTGGAAGCCTCACCAATCTCTCCGACGGCCGTATCCTCGGCCAGCATCTGACGGAGGCCCGCCCGCACGACGGCGTGATCGTCCGCAATCAATACCCTGGCGCTCATCATGGAATTACATCCTACTGAAAGTTAACCCTTTCTTCGCACATCGGGCGTCGCTTTGGCGAGCCGGCTAGACCTACGCCGGAAGTAAGACCCTTCCTACGCTCGCCTCCATGGCTCAACATGCTTTACTGACTTGCCATTAAATTGTCGCTAAATGGCCAACTCGCCCTCAGTTCGTCTCCACTTTCCGCCGATACTGCTCGGCATCGCCTTCATCGCGACCCTGTTCATGGTCGCCGAGTCGGGCTACAAGCGCATCCACGAGGCGGGTCTCGAGATTTCCGCCGCCGAGGAGCGTCAGGCGCTGTTGGCCCGCTATCTGCGCGTCATGCTCGATGCGGAGACTGCGCAGCGCGGCTTTCTCCTCACGGAAGACACTCGTTACCTGCGCGCCTTCGATCCCGCGCTCCGCGGCCTCGATCCCCTGCTCGACAGCCTGGTGCAACGACTGGAGGCCTCAGGTCTGCAACAAGAAACGGCTAAGGTCCAGGCCCTGCGCATGACGGCCGGCCAGAAGATCGGCGAGATGCGCGCGTCGCTGCGCCTGTATGGCGAGGTGAACCGCGAGGCCGCCTTGCAGTTGCTCGACACGGACATCGGCCAGAAGGCGATGTCCGACCTGCGACACCAGCTCCGCGAGCTTTGGGACGCAGAGTACGAGCGGCTAGGCGCGGCGCGTGTGGCTTCGGAGAGGGATCTGCGCACCGCGCGCGTATTGCTCGGCGCGGCGAGCGTCCTTTCGCTCGTACTCGTGATCCTCATCGGCCTCCTCCTGGGCCGCGACCTGCGCAAGCGCGCGCAGGAGGCGCAGGACCTCGGCGACCGCAACCGGGAGCTCGACCGCACGATCCAGCAGCGCACCGCCATGCTGTTCCACCTCTCGAGCAGCCTTCAGAAAGTCGCCGAGCGTGAGAAGGCCGCCCTCGCTCGCGAGCTGCACGACGAGCTCGGGGGCCTCCTGGTCGCAACGAAGATCGACGTGTCGTGGCTGCGCAAGCGGGTTGACGACGGCAGCGACATGGCGAAGCTGCGCTGGGAGCGGGTGCTGCGCTGCATGGACGAGGGCCTCACGCTCAAGCGTCGTATCATCGAGAGCCTGCGGCCCACCCTGCTCGACAACGTCGGGCTGGTCGCGGCGCTGCGCTGGCTGGTGGACGAGACCCTGCGCCGGGGCGGCATCGCCTGCGAGGAGCACTACCCGGAGAACCTGCCGGAGCTTTCGCCGGATGCCCGCATCGCGGTGTTCCGCGCGGTCCAGGAGTGCCTCATGAACATCGTCAAGCACTCGAAGGCGAAGTCAGTCCTGCTCATGGTCACCACTGAGGGCGATCACCTGTCCGTCGTCGTGCGCGACGACGGTGTCGGAATCGACGAAGGGCGAATCGAGACACCCCAGTCTCACGGTCTGCTCGGGATGCGTCATAGAATCGAGTCGCTGGACGGCAAGCTGGGCATTCGTTCGCTCGGGCTCGAACGTAGGCACGGAATGCCGGTTTACGCTGCCGATCGAACGGATCCGCCACACGGGGACACAATGATGAACAACCGCACCGTCTTCATGCTGCTCGCCACTGCGCTCACGCTTGCTGCCTGCGGTCGCTCGCCTGACATTGCCGACCCCGCCGTGACGGCCGACGCCTTCGATCCGACCGGCGGCCTCGCACCCCCGCTGGTCGTGCCGGGGGAGGGCTCGGCTCCCGCGCAGCCGCCGAGCTACGAGGTCGCGATCGCGTCCGCTGCCGCGGATCACAACAAGGCGCTCGAGCGCTGCACGCAGCAGCCGGAGGCTGTGCGCACGCGTTGCGAACAAGAGGCGAATGCCGCATTCGCCGACGTCGAGACGAGCCTCGAGCCCCTACGCGGCAATCAGGAGTAGTCCTACAGAGCGCCCCGGCTGCGATCCGCCATTCTGTTGGCTGGCGCTGCGGATAGGCCGCGGCATCGGAGTCTCAAGGAGAGAGCCTGATGAACTGGGATCGCATCGAAGGGAATTGGAAGCAGCTGAGCGGCAAGGTTCGCCAGCAGTGGGGCAAGCTCACCGACGACGACCTGGCCCTGATCGACGGACGCCGCGAAGAGCTGGCCGGCCGCATCCAGGAAGTCTATGGAGTTTCGAAGGACGAGGCGAACAAGCAGATTGAGCGCTTCGCGGGCACGCTTGAGGGCGGCAAGCTCGACGCCGGCACCCATGACGCTCCGGGCGTCACCCGGAACACGATGAGCAACAAGCCGAGCGGCACGAGCCCGGGCATGCCTCGGGAAGACGATCGCACGCGGAAGAACTGAACGCGAGGCCGGCACCGGGCCGCTCGGCGGCCCGGTGCAGGACCGCAAGAGACGCATGAACACTCACGTCAACATCAAGCTGCCGCCGCTCGGATACGCGTACGACGCGCTCGAACCGGCGTATTCCGCAGAGCTCCTCGAGTTGCACTACGCCGGCCACCACCGAGCATACGTGGACGGCGTCAATCGCGCCCTCGAGGGGCTCGCCGAAATGCGCGGGAAAGGCGACTACGCCCACATCAACCAGCTCGAGCGCGACCTCGCGTTCCAGTACTCCGGTCACCTGCTGCACTCACTCTTCTGGCGCAACCTCGAGCCGAACGAGGGAAAGTCCCCGTCGGGCCAGCTCGAGTCCCGTATCAAGGCTGCCTTCGGCAGCACTGATGCGTTTCGGCGGCAATTCGCCGCCGCGGGCGCCGCGCTGCAGGGCTCGGGCTGGGTCGCGCTGGCGTGGGAGATCACGCGGGAAACGCTCGTCATCCAGCAGATCCACGATCACCAGAACAACCTCGCCGTGGGAACGGTGCCGTTGCTGGTGATGGACATGTGGGAGCATGCGTATTACCTCCAGTACCGCAACCAGAAAGAAAAGTGGATCGTCGCGTTCTGGGAGCTGGTCAACTGGAGCGACGTGGCTCGCCGTCTTGCCAGCGCAGAATGCGCTGACCTCGCGCTCGAAGGCAACCTCGACAGCGAACGCGTTATCGCGCGCCTGCGGGCGATCCGCAAGTAAACCAGTAACTAGGCGGCCTTGCGCCGTGTCCGCGTACTGCCGCCGGATTCCAGGCTCTTGCGCAGCACCGCCATCAGGTCGATGACCTCGGCGGTCGGGCGCTCTTCCGAGACTTCCTCGACCGGCGCCAGGACGTGAGTCTGGCGCTTGCGGATCTTCTCGTTGATCCGCTTCATCAGGTCCTGCCGATAACTGTCCCTGAATGCATCCGGCGTCCAGTCGTCGGTCATCTCCTCCACCAGCCGGCGCGCCATCGCGACCTCCGCGCGGGAGACCTTGGCGGCGGCTCCCGCGGGCGGCAGCTCAAGGCCGGCTGCGGGCACGAGCTCCTCGGCGAAGCGCAGCGTGTTGAGCATCAGCGCGCGCTCGTGGGCGAGGATCGCGCAGTAGTGCTGTCGGCCGCGCATGACGAAACTGCCGATCGCGACCTTCGAGCCACCGCGCATCGCCTCGCGCAGCAGTGCGTAGGTCTTCTCGCCGCCCTCCGCGGGCTCCAGGAAATACGGCTGCTCGAAGTATTCGGGCGGTATGCTCGCGCGCTCGATGAAGCTCACGATGTCGATGGTCTGCGACGCCTCGACGTTGGCTTGCCGCAGGTCTTCGTCGTTCAGGGCGACGTACTGCCCCTTCTTGTATTCGTAGCCCTTCACGATCCGTTCCCAGTCCACGACCTTGCCGGTGCGCTTGTTGTAGCGCTGGTAGCCCACGGGCGAGAAGTCGCGGCTGTCGAGCAGGTCGAGGTCGAGCGCGCTGTCGCGGGCCGCCGTATGCATGTGCACCGGGATGTAGACCAGGCCGAAGGACACCGCCCCCTTCCAGAGGGCACGCCGATGTCCCTTCCCGCTGCGGGTACCGTTGCCCTTCCTGCGGGTGCCGTGTCGCGCGGCCGCTCGCTGGTTCGCCTTCGCGCCGCTCCGTTTGCCGGTCTTGCCTTTTGACTTGCGTTTTTTCACTTGCGGATCCTCCGGAATGCCGACGGCAACGGCCGCTCGGCCTTGAAGTAATCGGCCCAGGCGCGACTGCGCCGCAGCAGCGCGGGAGCGGTGCGTATCGTGAACCGGGACGGGTCGAGACCCTTCTTCACCTGGCTCCAGCCGATCGGCATGGCGACCGTCGCACCCTCGCGCGCCCGGGGCGACAGCGAGGCGACCGCCGTCGCCTTCTCGCCATTGCGCAGGTAGTCGAGAAAGATCTTCCCGTCGCGCACCCGCTTGGACATGTTCACGACGTAGCGATCGGGCTGGTCGGCGGCCATCTGCGTACAGAGCGCCTGGGCGAAGCCCTTCGCCCCTGGCCAGCCGATCGCGCCGCGCCGCGGCTGCGCCAGCGGCGTCACGACGTGCAGGCCCTTGCCGCCCGTCGTCCTGCAGAACGCGACCAGCCCCAGCGCCTCGAGTCGCTCGCGAATCTCGCGCGCGCCTTCCATCACGGACGCAAACTCGACGTCGGGGCCGGGGTCGAGATCGAAGACCAGACGGCCGGGCACGTCAGGACGTCCCGGCGCGCAGTTCCAGGGATGCAGCTCCAGTCCCCCCGACTGGGCGATCGCGACCAGCGCCTCGACGCGATCGACCTGCAGATACGGCTGTCGGCTGCCCCGGATCTTCACGAGCGTCAGGAGGCTCGACGTCCCGGGCATGGCATGCCGCTGGAAGAATCGCTGCCCGGCGATGCCGTCGGGCGCGCGTACGACGGAACAGGGGCGGCCCTCGAGATGCGGCAGCATCCAGGCTCCGACGGCCTCGAAGTAGCGCGCGAGATCGAGCTTGGTGACCGGTCGCGAGTCGCCGGCATCCGGCCAGAGCGGCTTGTCCGCATTCGAGATGGCAACGCCGAGCACCACCGATTCCCGTTTTTGGGCAGGGGCTTCTGGCGACTCCGGTCCGACGTCCCGGGCCGGTTTGTCCTCGCGCAGTCCCTTGTATGCCGCCTGGCGCAACATCCCGGAGCCGGTCCAACCGGCAAACGCGATTTCTGCGACCAGCCGTGGCTTCGCCCAGCGGATCTCCCGGCTCTTGCCAGGTGCATCCTTTCCCGCGAATGGACTCTTGTCGGCCTCGAGCGGCCGTAGCTCCGCCATGAGCTCGTGCGCCGCCTTTTGGCCGAAGCCCGTGCCGACCCGGCCTACGTACGCAAGCTTGCCGTTGCGATGGACTCCGGCCAGCAGCGAGCGTAACCGCCCGTCGCGCACGGTCCACCCGCCGATCACGATTTCGTGGCCGCCGCGGCACTTGGTCTTCAGCCAGGCATCGCTGCGCCCCGACCGGTACGGCGCATCCAGGCGCTTGGACACCACGCCCTCGAGCGACATGCGACAGGCCGACTTGAGCAGTGCATCGGCCGCGGTCTCGAAGTGCTCGACGTACCGCAGGCGGGCCCTCAGCGCCTTGGGTTGCAGCAGCTTCTCCAGCGCGCGCTTGCGGGCACTCACCGGCTCGCCGCGCAGGTCAGTCCCGTCGGCGAACAGGACATCGAAGATGAAATAGATGAGTTCCGCGGTGTCCTCGTCGACGAGCGCGGCCTGCAGCGCGGCGAAGCTCGGCACGCCTCGCGCATCCAGCGCGCAGATCTCACCGTCGACGAGGCAATCCGTGAGCTTCTTTCCCGCCGCAGCGATTTCGGGGAATCGGTCGGTCCAATCGAGCCCCTTGCGCGTCTTCAGGGTGACGCGGCCGTCCACGACCCGCATCTGCATCCGATAGCCGTCGAACTTGATCTCGTGCCCCCAGCCGGTTTCGGCCGGCGCCCGCTCGACGAGGCGGGCGAGCTGGGGCGCGACGAACGCGGGCGGTGTCACCGCCCGCGAGGCGACGGCGCGTGGGCTCTTGGCTGGCGAGGTTGCGGCGCGCGGCCGCGGCTCGTGTCGCATCCTCGCACCCATGAACGGCTTTCCTGGCTTTCCCTTGCCCGTCGCGATTTGCGCCATGGTCCGGCCTGAGGCGATCGAGCGATCCTTCTTCAGCAGCGCGTCGCCAGCCTTGCGCGCGTACCGGTCGGCGTGCTTGATGAGGAGCCAGTTGGTGCGCTTGCCGCCGGCGCGGTCCCGCTTCATGCGCACCAGCACCCATTCGCCTTTCAGCCGCCCGCCCTCGAGCAGGAACTTGAGGTTCCCCGCCGCGAGCCCGGCACGCGCGTTCGTGCCGGGCAGCGGCGCCCAGAAGCCGCGATCCCAGAGTTGGACCGTGCCGCCGCCGTACTCGCCCTGCGGGATTGTTCCCTCGAAGTCCCCGTAGTCGAGCGGGTGATCCTCCACCTCGACCGCGAGGCGCTTCACGCGCGGATCGAGCGAGGGACCTTTCGTCACGGCCCAGGATCGGAACACGCCGTCAAGCTCGAGTCGCAGGTCATAGTGCAGGCGCCGCGCCGCGTGCTTCTGTATGACGAAGCGCTGCACTCCGGAGGGCAGCGCTTCGGTCCGGTCACCGCTCGGCTCATCTGTCCGGGTGAAATTCCGCTTCGCGCGATAGCGGGCCAGCTTGCGGCGCGGCATCCGTCGGTCGCCTTCAGCCGGAGCCGGTCTGCGAGTGCGGCGCATCCACCGACTTCGACTCCGGCGAGCCGCGCTGGCGCAGGTGAATGCTGAGCAGGACCATCGCGCCGATCGCCAGGAACTCGCTCTGCCAGTTCTGGAGCGACTCGAACCAGAAGCGCGAGGTCTGCAGGTACCCGATCGCGCTGACCGGCTCGTCCCCCCGCGCAAGCCGTTCCTGGTTGAAGTCATCCGCGCCGCCGATTGCGTGCGCCGTGAAGGAAACGACGAAAAGCAGGATAAATGCCAGGGACAGGGAATTCTCGTACAGCCTCAGCACCCAGCCGCCACGGCGCACCGGCCAGGGCGCGCGCTCGAGCTGCTTGCCCCGCGCCTCGCGCGGGTCCCGGTCCACGGCTTCGACGGCTCCCGGCTTCTTGGACTCTGAGGAGCCGAGCTGGAACAGCGACACCGTGAACAGGATGTAGACCGCCATCTGCAGGAACTCGCTTTCCCAGTTCTCCGTCGTCGCCTCGACGAAGTGGCCGGTTCGCAGGTACGCGGTCAGCGACAGCGCGGGCTCGCCGCGGTTCGCGCGTTCCTCGTTCAACTCATGCCTGCCGGTGAGGGCCTGACCCACCAGCAACGCGAGAAACACGCTGATCAGGACGATCGAGAGACCATTCTCGCGCCATAATCGTTGGCTGCGCCCGAGCGCCAGATGCAGCCATCCAGGCGAATCACTGGCCACGGGACGACTTAGCTGGCGAGCAGACTCCGCACGAGTCCGCGGTCATCCGCCGAACCGTTGCTTTCCAGCTCTTTCTTGCGCATCGCCATGCGCCCGCCGAGGTCCTCGAGGTCCATGTTGGACTTGCGCGCCTCGGCGAACATCCCGCCCGGCTGCTCTTCTTCCTTGACGTGGTGCTTGATCATCTCCGAGAGGACCTTCACCTTCGCGTCGAAGTATTCGTTCGAGGGACTCATCGCCTCGATCTCGCCGATCAGCCGCTTGGCGCCCGCATGTTCCACCTCGGCTTCGTGGTGAAGCTCGGTGTCCTGGGTCGCCGCCAGGAACGCCGGGTAGAAGAGTTCCTCTTCGACGCGCGTATGCACCTTGAGGGCCTTGCAGATCTTCTCTGCGAGGGCCTGCTTGCGCTCGGCCTTCTTCGCCTTCTTGCACTGCTTGAACCAGTCTTCCACCTGCCGGTGATCGGCCTTGAGCAGGGCGATCGCGTCGCGGGTGGGACGCGACCGGCTTCTGCGGGCGGCGCGCCCGGATTCGTGCGTCGACCTTTGCATGGAAGTTCCTCCTGATTTGGCTTGCCGAGTGTAGGCAGCCGCCCCGGAGGCTCCTGTCATCCTCCCTCCGGTCCGCCCGTAGGACGAATTACTGTCCTCTGATACGCTCGCTGCGCGGCGGCGTGGTTTCCCGGCGCGGAGGGCGGTTATGCGGATTCTCTTGCTGGCGGCCGTGCTCGTCCTTGGAGCCTGTGGCGACAATGCAGGTCGTGATGTCACCAAGGCCAAGGGCGGCAAGGACGCCCAGGTCACCGCCGGCGCCGCGGGCGTTGCGGCCACCCGCACGCACCGCCTCGACTTCGCCGCCTGCCTCGCCGAGGACATGACCGACGACGTCGCGCAGTCCTCGCGCTGCCCCTCCTTCGCCCTGTTGTCGCTCGACTACATGAGCAGCCAGTGCGCGGCGCACGGCGGCACGCTCAAGGCACACCATCCCTCCGAGGCATGGTCCCTCGACGTCGACGGCGACGCGAGCGCCGAGGTGCTCGTCGACCTGGTCGGCAACTTCGAATGCGAGGGCGCTCCGGGCGCCTTCGCCTGCGGCAGCACCGGCTGTCCCTTCCTGCTCTACAAGAAACGCGAGGACGCCTGGGCCGAGATCGGGGCGATCAACGCGGATGACGGCCCCGGCATCGACGTGCTGCCGGCGGAGGAAGGCAAGTTCGCAGCGCTGCGCGGCGGCTGCCTCGGCCAGCAGCCGTGCAGCGAGCTCACACATTACGAGTGGAACGGCCAGGCCTACGAGCGCACCTGGATCGACTTCAAGGGTCACGCGGTCGACGTCGCGGCGGGCGGCCTGATGAAGCTGACGCAGGACGCCGCGGTGCTCGACGCGCCTAATGCGAAGAAGGGCCAGGTGCTGGACCAGTACCCGGTCGGCACCGCCGTGATCGTGATCGGCACGGCGCGTGACGCGCCCTGGTCCTTCGTCTCGCCATGCAACGCCTGTCGGCGTGGCTTCATCGAAACGGCACGGCTCGCGAAACAATCCTGACGCTGAACTTCACAAAAGGGGACGGTCACCTTTAATCAAAGGTGACCGTCCCCTTTTCGCTACTCGCCCTATTCGAAATACGAAACGGCGTAGTCGTAAGCGTCGTTGCCGACCTCGATGCCGATCCGGCGCCCGGGCACGTCGTCCATCGGCGGGTGGATGCCGCCCCAGATGCGCGACAGGGCACTCTGTTCCGCCGCGTCGCGGTACGTCGCCCACTGCAGCGTCATGTCGACGCTCGGGCCTTCCTCGAAGACGAGGAATTCGTTCGCCCGGATTTCGAACTGGCTCATGCCGCCCGGGAAGAATTCGTTGCCCGTCAGCCGGGTCATCACCTCAGCCGCTGCGCGCGAATAGGTCGAATGGCCCGAGATGTAGCCCGGGAACGGCGGCGTCACGAAGGTCGGGCGCTGGTACGGCCACCAGTTCTCCGCCAGCATCCAGGCCGCATGAGCCTGGGTCGTCAGCGGATCCGGGATCGCTGTCGGTCCAAGCCAGGCGTAGAGCTTGATCTTGCCGACGTTCTCGTCTGCAGCTCCCGCCAGCGGGTCGCCGGCCGCGACGACTTCGATGTGGCCCGGGACCAGAGGTATGCCATCCGGGTGATACGAAGCGCCGAGCGGATCGGAGCTCTGCCCACGGTCGGCCATCGCGCGAATCGCCGACAGCGGGCGAATGCAGTCGTACCAGCCCTTGATGCCCCAGGCCGTGATCGCGACGTCGTGCATCGCGCCGCCCAGCGCGAAGTAGGCCTTCACGTCCCACTCGAGCGGAGGGACCTCCGGGCCGGTTCCACCGAAGCGGCGCTCGAACTGCTCGTGGGCGGTCACCGTGTTCAGGATCGTGAACCAGTGGCCCGGCGGCGTCTCCGAACTCGGGCCATCGGCCCAGAACTCCGCCAGGACGCGCACGTAGTCGCCGCGCGGAACGACCTGCGGCTCGTAGGGCTGTCCCGTCGCCGGGTTCAGGGCATGGCCCGTGTGCTGGTTGCCGCCGTTGATCAGGTCGTAAAAGGCCGGCAAGTCCTCGAAAGTCGTGGGCAGCTCGCCAGTGTTGCCATTGCTCGCCGGCGAGATGTCCCACATCACGCCGTCTGCCTGGTCGAGGTGGCCCGACCACACGGCGACCAGAGCAAACGCCCACTTGTAGATATCGGCATTCTCACCCTGCGCGCGCGGCGGGGCGCCCGGGTCATGATAGACGTTGTAGTCGAAGTCGTCGCGGAAGTAGGTCGTCCGGTCGGCATCGGACAGCGCGAACGGCATCACCGCTCCCCACTCCGGCGACAGCGCCGGCGGGTTCGAGTTGTAGACGTTTCCCGCCTGGTCCACGTACTGCACCAGCGCAATCGGCTGCCAACGGTCGAGATCGACGATGGTGGGATTGCCAGGCTTCGGCGGCTCGATCGGCGGGTTCACCGGCAGGTAGTGCTGGTTGACGTAGGCGTTCGCCTCGTTGGCGCCGTCCTGCAGCCCGTAGGCGATGTAGCACTCGGCGATGCGATTGCCGACCGCAGCCGCCGAGCCGGAGGCGACGTCAGTCGAGGTGTCCGCGGGGTCATGGCCGAGGTCGCTCATCAGCGCATCGACCTCGGCGACCGTTGTCGCCGCGCCGGGCGACGTCGCGAACCGGTGCCGGATGATGCGGTAGGCCGCGTAGCTGATCGCCGTCTCTCGGGCGCGCTGGAGATCGACGTTCCGGTCCACCTCGTCCATCGGGCAAGCGAAGCCGTGCACTTGCCCGCCAGCGAGGTAAGTCGACGCCGTCTCCGAATAGATCGCCCAGGCGTCGTACATCGCCGACGACATGTGGAAGAGGTTGCGCGCGTGAACGGTCGGCCGCGCAAAATCCTTGCGGATCGCATCGAGCAGCGCTTCGTTCCAGAGGTGTGCGACGGAAGGAGCGCGCGCGTCGGGAGTCTGCAGGGCGACAGGATCGCTGCTGCTGTCACTGCCGCATCCGGCCAAGGTGACGAGCGCCGACAACGCGACGATGGCTGACAAGCCTCGTGGATTTCTGGTAATCATGCGAACTCCCCGATGTTTTCCCGGGCCTGCACGGCTATTGACGGAAGACCGCGTCGCCCGCCTGCACGTCCGTGTAGGTGTCGATGCTGCCGTCCGGCCACTCGATCTCGACCAGGTCGGCGGTAGCCGCGGAACCGAGCCCGAAGACCTGCGCGGCCGGGTTCTGCGACGTGAAGTTGTTGTTGATCGCGAACTCTCGCATCTGCACGGCGTCGTCGCGCGTCACCCGCACTCGCGCCCCTGCCGCCTCCGTGTTCGGCGCGCGGCCGACGAGGCGCACGGTCAGTGACCGGTTGTCGCTCTCCTCGTCCTCGTTCAGCCAGAAGGCGCCCGAATTCTCGAGGCCCCGGTTGGTCATGAAGATGTCGACGTCGCCGTCGTTGTCGAAGTCGGCGCAGACGACACCCCGCCCCTGCTCGGTGTCGGTCATGCCGCGTTCCACCGCCTCGTCGACGAACCTCAGGCCGTTCGGCCGGGCGATGAACAGCCGGCTGCGGTCATGCGCGAAATCGTCGATCGGGTTCGACTCCCAGCCGTTGGTGTGGAAGATGTCGAGCCGCCCGTCCAGGTTGAAGTCGGCGAAGCACGCGCCCCAGCCCCAGCCGCCGTCCTCCACCCCCGCCGACAGCGTTCCGTCCGCCAGCAGGCCCGCGCCGTCATTCAGGAACAGGCGGTTGCCGACCGTCTCGTTGGCTCCGAAGATGCCGGTCACGAACCAGTCGAGGTCGCCGTCGTTGTCGATGTCCCCGACCGCGGCGCCCATGCCGTTGCGGTCGATGATGACGTCATTGTCCGTGGCATCGCGGAAGGTCACGATCCCGGCTCCCTCACCGTTGCTCATGAAATAGCGCGTGTTGCTGAAGTCCGCGACGCTCAGGATGTCCGGATAGAGATCGGCGTCCATGCGCGCGAACGCCGGCGTGAACGTGTAGTCGTAGTCGAGCGCGTCCGGCTGGAAATCGTGGTAGCCGCCGCGCCGCGCGATGATCGCGCCGGCGATGCCGCTCTCGACGCTGACGTTCGTGAAGCGGAGGCCGTTGGCATCGCTGTCGTTGCGCCACAGCGACTCCGTGTCGCCGTTGCCCCCCGAGCCGTCGGGCGGGCGCGGCGTGCCCCAGTGCGCCAGCATCACGTCCAGGTCGCCGTCCAGGTCATAGTCGCCAAATGCGGCCGAGATCGTGTTCTTTGCGCCCATCGATTTGAGGCCGGAGGCGTCGGTCACGTCGCTGAACGTGCCATCGCCATTGTTTGCGAACAGGATGCAGGGATCCCCCTCCATGCCGCCGATGAAGAGGTCGAGGTCGCCATCACCGTCAATGTCGGCGAAAACCGGGCCGCTGTGCAGGTAGCCTCCGCCGCCCGGCGCACTGCGATCCACTCCGGCCGCAGCCGCGACGTCGGTGAAGTGGTTGCCGCCATCGTTGCGGTACAGGAGGTTCGGCCCGATGTTGCCGCGCACGACGTAGAGGTCCACGTCGCCGTCGCCGTCATAGTCGCCGGCAGCGACGCCGCCGCCGAACAACTCCGCCTTCGAATGCGTCGGATTGACGATGCCGTGTACGAACGAAATGCCCGTGCTCGCGGTGACGTTCGAGAACTGCGGGTTCGGAGGATCGGGCGGCTGCGGGCCGCCCGTGTCCGGCGGGTCGTCGCCCCCGCCCCCACCGCAACTCACCGCCAGTCCGGTCCAGGCGGCGAGCGCGACGGCTCGCGAAACCGGTCGCAACTGCCGGGTCATTTCACTTGTAGCGATACCCGAACCGGAGGCCGTACTCCTGCGGGTCGCCCCACTTGTAAGAGGTCACCGGCTGGCCATAGAACGCCTCGGTCTTCACCGATTCGTCCGTCGCATTGGTGACGAAGGCCTCCGTGTACCACTGTCCGTTCGAACCATGAAAGCCGAGGCTCAGGTCGACCATCGTGTACGACGGCTGCACGCCGAAGTCCCTCTCGCCCGGGTCGGTCGGGCTCAGCGTGCCGGCCGGACGGTCAGTGCGGTTCTCCCAGCCGAGGAACTGGTCGTCGAAGTAGCTGACGCGGGCGCGCGGCACGATGCTCGAGCCGTTGCCGAGCTCGAAGGTGTGCGTGTAGATCAGCGTTGCCTGGTACTCCGGCGCGTACGGCAGGCTGTTCCCGGCGAAGTTGAAGACGTTGCCGGTGCAGGCGCCGCTCGGCTCGACGCCGAGGCCGCACGGGTTCCAGATCCGTCCGCGGGCGTCGCCGAAGTTGCTCTCGTTGCCGAGGAACTCGTCGTAGGTCGCATCGAGGTATGCGAAGGTCAGGTCGAGGCGCCCGGCCGTGTCGAACACGAATAGCGATCCCTCGAGCTCAACGCCCTGGATCGTCGCGCCGCCGACGTTCGTATTGGTCAGCGTCGACTCGCCCGTGACCGGGTTGATCACCGCGCCCGTGACCTGCATGTCCGTGAAGTCCATGTAGAACAGGTTTGCGCTGATCCGCCAGCCGGCGAAATCGGTCTTCACGCCGAGCTCGGTGCTCTCGACCTCTTCCGGGTCCTGGAGCAGCGCGTCGTTGCGGGTGAAGTCGAGGTTGCCAGTGCCGTCGTCAAGGTCCCCAAAGCCCATGCCGTCCTGCAGCACGCCGGACTTCCAGCCGGTCGCGTGCGACAGGTAGACCAGCACCTCGTCGTTGAGGTCGAACTCGCCACGGGCCATCCACGTGGTCTTGTTCCAGGTGCCCTTCATGTCGTTGTACTGGCGGTAGTAGCACCCCTGCCCGCCGTTGAGGTCGGAAGCCTGGGCCGCGATGTTGGCGGGCAGCGGGCCGACGAGGCCAAAGGTGCAGTCGATCGAGCGGCCGCCCTGGTCCTGGCGCGTGTCGTCGATGTAGCGGGCGCCGGCAGTCAGCCGGAACCGGTCGGTGAACGCGAACGTCCCCTGGCCGTACACGCTCTCAGACTCGAGCCCGCGATTCGGCTGCACGAACGTCGACAGGACGCCGTTCGGGTCGTCCTGCGGCGTGAAACCCCAGCTGCCGTGCAGCATGTCGAAGCGGATGCTGTTCTCTTCCTCGAAGTAGAACAGGCCCGCGGTCCAGAAGAAGCGCTGGTCCGACGGGCTCGTGACCTGCAGCTCGTGCTGCGTGCCCTCGTACGTCGAGTACACCGTATTGCGCGAGTCGCCCTGCACGCCGTTGCCGTACAGCTGGCTCTGGTCGAACTCGGAGTAGCCGCCGATGTAGCTCACCGTGTATCCATCGCCGAAGCCGACGTCGAACCGCGTGCGGATGCTGTCGGAGTCGAGGTCGAGGTTGCCCGGGGCAGTCGCGTCGTTGACGCGGTTGTCGAAGTTCGTGCTGCCGACGTCGCCAGTGCCTTGGTTGCGGAAATTCTCGAAGGCCAGGAACCAGCTGATGTTCTCGGTTGGCTTGAACATCGAGCTGACGCGGTACGAGCTGAGATCGGTCGTGCCGTACTCGCGGTTGGTCGAGAACTCGTTGCCGGGCGCGAACGCGGTGCGCCCGTCCTGCTCCTCCTTGGCGCCCGCGACCCGCAGCGCCCACTTGTCGCCCACCGGGATGTTGACCATCCCGCGGAAACCGAGCAGCGAATCGCTGCCCGCGACCAGCTCGCCGGAAGCGTCGAAGTCGCTGCTGTCAGGCTTCGCGGTATGCAGGGCGATCGCGCCGCCCGTCGCGTTGCGGCCGAACAGCGTGCCCTGCGGGCCGCGCAGGATCTCCACGCGATCCATGTCGTAGAGCATCACGGTCGTGCCCTGCGAGCGTGCCGCGAACACCCCGTCCGAGTAGAAGGCGATGCCCTGGTCGCCCGCCTCGGTCTGGTTTCGCGTGCCGAGGCCGCGGATGAAGATCAGCGGGACGGCGTGGTCGCCGTTCTCGAAGAACTGCAGGTTCGGCACCAGCCCGCGCACGTCGAGCAGCGAGACGACGCGGTTTGCGTCGAGCGCCGCCTGGTCGAAGGCGGTGATCGCCAGAGGTGTCGATTGCAGTGTCGTCTCGCGCCGCGTGGCGGTCACGTAGATCTCGCCGAGCGAAGGCTGCGACTCCGCAGTTGTCTGCGCAAGTGCAGAAGAAATGGCTGTGGACAGGCACAACGCGCCGCCACCAAGGACCGAATACGGAATCCTCATGTTCCCCCCAAGATTCGTTTCAGTAGCGATTCTGGTACCCGCCGTCGCCGGAAAACCTGCCCTGGATGACAGCGCTATCAAATATTAGACCGAAAATGACAGCGCTGTCCATCCCGGCTGGCAAACTG
This sequence comes from uncultured Gammaproteobacteria bacterium, assembly GCA_963817195.1. Lineage (GTDB taxonomy): Bacteria > Pseudomonadota > Gammaproteobacteria > Steroidobacterales > Steroidobacteraceae > SCUD01. The sequence continues at coordinate 10,659 of CAWFNJ010000011.1, read as the reverse complement.
GTCCACGGACTGGTTTTTTTGCACAGCATCATTTCCGGGAGGGCGCTGCCGCGCTCTCGCGGATAACGAGCTCGCCCGGGATTTCCTGGTTGACGGGCGTGAAGTCCCCCGTCCGCAGGCTGTCGAGCAGCATGCCGGTCGCGATGGCGGCCGCCTTCTTGATCGGCTGGCGCACGGTCGTCAGTGGCGGCCAGAGCCGCTGCGCCATCGAAATGTCGTCGAACCCGACGATGCTCATCTCTGCCGGCACGGCGTAGCCGCGCCGGTGCGCGACCAGCAGCGCGCCGGCCGCCATGTCGTCGTTGCTCGCGAACACCGCGGTCGGCCGCTTGCGCAGCGACAGCAGCTCTTCCATGCAGCGGATGCCGGACTCGAAGGTGAACTCGCCCTGGCGCACCCACTCCGGATTGTCGCGCAGGCCCAGATCTTTCACCGCTTCGCGGTAGCCGCGCAGGCGGTCGATGCTCGCGCCCTGCTCCGGGTGGCCGACGATGAAGGCGACGTCGCGATGCCTTAGTTTTGCGAGGTATTCCACCATGCGGTACGCGCCCGCGCGGTCGCCGACCGAGACCGACGGCGACAGTTCGCCGCGATAGAGCTGCGACACGCGCACGAACGGAATGGCCTGCTTCACCATCTGGCCGAGCAGCTTGCGGGAGTCTGCGAGCGGCGGCGTGACGATCAGGCCATCGAGCAACGACTGCTTTGCGAGCTGCTCGATCTCCTGGGCGGCGTCGCCGATTCCGCCCTGGCAGGGATGCAGCAGCAGGTTGTAGCCGCGTTCGCGACACACGTCGAGCGCGCCGTGCTGGATGTCCGGGATGTAATGATTGACGTCGTCGTCGTGGTAGACGAGCGCGACGATGAACGAACGCCGCGCAGCGAGCCGCCGCGCCGAGATGTTGGGCGCATAGCTCATGGACTGGGCGGCCGCGAGCACGCGCTGGCGCGTCGCCTGCCGGACGTTCGGCTCGTGATTCAGCACGCGCGATACCGTCTTGATCGACACTCCGGCTTGTCGAGCGACGTCGTCGATCTTGTTGCGCGGCTCCAGCTTCTTCTTCATGGCCTCCCCGATCACGCGCGGATAATAGCGTAACGTTGACAGCGCTGTCACGCCATGGAATGATTTGCTGCGATTCAGGGGGATCGTACGAATGCAGGCCATCGACTTGGCCATCGTTGGCCTGTACATCCTGGCGACCATCGCGATCGGCCTGGTCGCGCGCCGGCGCGCGGCGCGCAGCGTCGAGGATTACTACCTCGCCGGCAAGTCCCTCCCCTGGTACATGCTGAGCCTGTCGAACGCCTCGGGCATGTTCGACATCTCCGGGACGATGTGGCTGGTCGCGCTGTGCGTGGTCTACGGGCTGAAGAGCATCTGGATTCCCTGGCTGTGGCCGGTGTTCAACCAGGTGTTCCTGATGGTCTATCTCTCCACCTGGCTGCGGCGCTCGAACGTGCTCACCGGCGCCGAATGGATCGAGACGCGCTTCGGCAACGGCACCGGCGGCCAGCTCTCGCAATACGTCGTGATCGGCTTCGCCGTGCTGAGCGTGCTCGGCTTCCTCGCATACGGGTTCGTCGGGATTGGCCTGTTCATCGAGGCCTTCCTGCCCTGGTCGATGGTCGCGCCCTATCTGCCCTTCGACATCGCCCCGGCCCACGTGGCGAGCTTCTATGGCATCACGTTCACGACGATCGCGGCCCTCTACGCCGTGCTGGGCGGCATGTTCAGCATCGTCTGGACGGACATCCTCCAGTTCACGGTGATGGCGGTTGCCTCGGTGATCGTCGCCGTGATCGCCATGCAGCACGTCGACCCCGCGATGCTCGCCGCCCTGACGCCTGCGGGCTGGGACACTCCGTTCTTCGGCTGGACGCTCGGGCTCGACTGGAGCGGCGAGCTCGCGGCCTTCAACGGCCGCATTGCGAGCGACGGCTATACGCTGTTCGGCGCGTTCATGATGATGCTGCTGTTCAAGGGAATCCTCGTCAGCGCGGCGGGCCCGGCGCCGAACTACGACATGCAGAAGATCCTCGCCACGCGCTCGCCCCGCGAAGCGGCGCTGATGAGCGGCTTCGTCTCGGTCGTGCTGCAGCCGATCCGCTACCTCATGATCGCCGGGTTTGCGATCCTCGCCATCGCGCACTTCGACTCGCTCGGCCTGACGGGCGCCGACCCCGGCGACTACGACCGCCTGCTGCCGGCGGCGATGTACCGCTTTGCCCCGCCGGGGATCCTCGGGCTGATCGTCGCGGGCCTGCTGGCCGCTTTCGTTTCCACTTTCGCGGCGACGCTGAACGCCGCGCCTGCCTATCTCGTCAACGACGTCTACCGTCGCCACATCAATCCACAGGCGAGCCGGCGCCGGCTGATCGGGCTCTCCTATGCCGTGTCCGCCGCGGTCGTCGCGATCAGCGCGCTGATCGGACTCTCGGTGCCGAGCATCAACAGGCTGCTGGTGTGGATCGTCGCGGGCCTGTGGGGCGGCTACACGGCTGCGAACGTGCTCAAGTGGTACTGGTGGCGCTTCAACGGCTACGGATTCTTCTACGGCATGCTGGTCGGCATGCTCGGGGCGCTCGCGCTGCCGCCCGTGCTCGGACCGCTCTTCCCGCAGGTGTCTCCCGACGCGATACCGCTGTACGGCTTTCCGCTGTTGCTGCTGCTGTCGCTCATCGCCTGCTTCGCGGCGACGCTGCTCACGGCGCCGGAGGACCCGCAGTTGCTGAAGGCGTTCTATCGCACCGTCCGACCATGGGGTTTCTGGGGACCGGTCCGCGACGCGGTACTCGCCGAGGACCCCCGGTTCCCTGTCAACCGGAATTTCTGCCGCGACGCCTTCAACATCGTCATCGGCACTTCCGTGCAGACGGCGCTGGTTGCCCTGCCGATCTACGTGGTGCTGCGGCGGTTCGACGGCATCGCTGCCTGCCTCGCGCTGGTCGCCGTGGGCGGCGTCATCCTGAAGAAGACCTGGTATGACCGTCTGGCGAGCGACTGACGTGGCCGCGCATCCGGAAGCGCGCGTGCCAGCCGCCGGCGATTACGGCCACTTTGACGCACGCCAGCGCGAATACGTGATCACCGAGCCGCTGACGCCGCTGCCCTGGATCAACTACCTCGGCGGCAAGGCGCTGCACGCCATCGTGTCGAACACCGGCGGCGGCTACAGCTTTTTCCGCGACGCCAAGCTGCGGCGGCTGACGCGCTACCGCTACGACAGCGTCCCGCTCGACAGCGTCGGCAAGTACCTGTACCTCGTCGACGGCGCGAGCGCGTGGAACCCGGGATTCCGGCCCACGCGCACCCCGCTCGATCGCTACGAATGCCGCCATGGACTCGGCTACACCCGGTTCAGCTCCGCAAAAGACGGGCTGGCCGCGGATCTCCGCGCCTTCATCGCCGACGACGACAACGCGGAGCTCCAGGTACTCACGCTGCGCAACGAGACCGCCGCTGCGAAGACGGTGCAGATTTTCTCGTACGTCGAGTGGTGCCTGTGGAACGCGGACGACGACGCATCGAACCTGCAGCGGAACCTGTCGCTCGCGGAATGCACCGTGGACGGCTCGATGATCTGCCACGTCACGGGCTACCGCGAGCGGCGCTCGCACTACGCATTCCACCTGGTCAACCGGCCGATCGAAGGCTTCGACACGGACCGGGAAGCATTCCTCGGCCGTCACGGCGATTGCGCGGAGCCGGCCGTCGTGCGCACGCGCCGCTCGGCCAACTCCCGGGTCAGCGGCTGGTGGCCGATCGCCTCGCTGGCACTCACCGTCACGCTCGCGCCGGGAGCCTCGGACACGCTGGTTTTCGCCACCGGCTACGGCGAGAACGGCACCGACGACAAGTGGGCTGGCGACGGCTCGCCGAACGTCTCGGCCGCGCGGCGGCTGCGCGCGCGCCTCCTGGATGCGGACTACGCCGACCGGGCGTTCGCCGCGAACGAGCGCCATTGGGAGGCGCTGCTCGGCACTTTCCAGGCAAGTACGCCGGACGCGCGGCTGGACGCGCTGGTCAACACCTGGAACCCGTACCAATGCATGGTGACGTTCCAGCTTGCGCGCAGCGCCTCGCTGTTCGAGACCGGCCGCGGCCGCGGCATCGGGTTCCGCGACTCGAACCAGGACTGCCTCGGTGCCGTGCACATGGTGCCGGCCGAGGTGCGCGAGCGGCTGATCCACCTCGCGGCGACCCAGAAGAGCGACGGCAGCGCCTATCACCAGTACCAGCCGCTGACCCGCACCGGCAACAGCGAGATCGGCAGCGGCTTCAACGACGACCCGCTCTGGCTCGTGCTCGCCGTCGCCGCCTACGTGCGCGAGACCGGCGACCGCGAGTTCCTCGACGCAGCGGTTCCGTTCGAGGACGCGCCCGATGGCGGCGCGAGGATGCGCGATCACCTGGAGGCGTCGCTGCGCCACACGCTGGAGCGGCTGGGCAGTCACGGGTTGCCGCTCATCGGGCGGGCCGACTGGAACGACTGCCTCAACCTGAACGCCCACTCGACCGATCCCGACGAGTCCTTCCAGACCGCCCCGATGCGGACCAGCGGGCAGGCGGAGTCGGTGATGATTGCCGCGCTGTTCGTGCTCGCCGGGCGCGACTACGCGACCATCGCGCCCGAGCCGGATGCCCGTCGGTATCGTGCTGCCGCCGATGCAATGGCGTCGACGATCGAGACGCACGGCTGGGACGGCGAGTGGTTCCTGCGCGCCTATGACCATGACGGGCGGCGGATCGGCAGCCACGGCAATGCCGAGGGCCGGATCTTCCTCGAGCCGCAGGCGCTGTGCGCCATGGCAGGCATCGGCGCGGCGGCCGGCCTCCCCGATCGCGCATTGCGCAGTGTCTCGGAGCGGCTCGCCGGCGAGTTCGGCGTGCGCTTGCTCGAGCCCGCTTTCCAGCGCTATCACGCCGAGCTCGGCGAAATCTCCACCTACCTGCCGGGTTACAAGGAAAACGGCTCGGTGTTCTGCCACACCAATCCCTGGGTCATCATTGCCGAGGCGATGCGCGGCCGCGCCGACCGCGCCATGCAATACCTGCGCGCCATCGCCCCGACCTGGCAGGCGGACCACGACCGGCGACGCACGGAACCGTACGTCTACGCACAGATGGTCGCGGGCCCCGAGGCCGCGCATCCGGGCGAAGCGAAGAATTCCTGGCTGACCGGCACTGCGTCCTGGTCCCACGTTGCAGTGACGCAGTACATCCTCGGCATCCGGGCGGGCTTCGACGGCCTGGTCGTCGACCCTTGCGTGCCGGCGGAATGGCCGTCCTTCAGTGTGCGCCGCGCGTATCGCGGCGCCGTCTACGAGATCGAGGTCCTGAATCCGCGCGGCACCGGTCGCGGTGTCCGCAGCATGGTCGTCGACGGCAAGGCGGTCGTCGGCAACGTCATCCCGGCCGCGGCTCCCGGGACCCAGGTCCAGGTCAAGGTCGAGCTGGCTTGAGCGATTGCTTCGAGCTCGGCGGGGGCCTTTGGAGGCTCGTCGTTGCGCCCGCGCTCGGCGGGAGCCTCGCCGCCTGCGAATACGACGGACAGGCCGTGTTGCAGCCGACCGCACAGCCCGCGTCCATGGGCCGGGCGGCCATGCGCTGCGGCCTGTTTCCGCTGATCCCGTTCTCCAACCGCATCGAGCAAAGCCGTTTCGCGTTCGGCGGCCGACCGGTGTGGCTCGAACCGAATGTCGCCGGCTCCCCGCACGCCATGCACGGGCACGGTTGGCAGGCGGCCTGGCGGGTGCTCGAGCGCGGGCCGAGTCGATGCACTCTGACGTTCGAGCGCCTGCCTACGGCCGACTGGCCGTGGGCGTATCGCGGCACTCAGCATTTCGCCGTCGCGAACGGCGAACTCTGCGTCACGCTCGCGATCGAGAACCTCGGCCACGACGTCATGCCCTGCGGACTGGGATTTCACCCCTTCTTTCCGCGCGGCGCCCGCACCCGGCTCGCCTTCGAGGCCGCGCGCGTTTTCGACGGGCCGGCCGCCGGTTTCCCGACCCGCAGCCGCGCCGCCGACGGCGAGCGCGACTTTCGCGCCGGACCCTGCGTCGCCGACCGCGAGGGCGTCGACCATTGCTACCAGGACTGGCGAGGCTCGGCGATCGTGAGCTTCGACGCGCCGGCGCGTGCGTTCCGGCTCGACGCGTGCCAGGACACCCGCTTCGTCATCGTCTACATCCCTGCGGGCGCTGACTATTTCTGCGTCGAGCCGGTCACCCACGCGGTGAATGCGGTGAATCACCCGGCGGACCAGGACGGTGGAATGTGGTCGTTGGCCGCCGGTGAGGCCCGTCAAATCACACTGACGCTGCGCCCGGAGTCGGCCGTCAACTGACGCGATTGGACGCGGCGACGCCCGCGTACCAGCGGGCGGAGTCCTTGACCGTGCGACGCTGACCGTTCGCGAAATCCACGTGCACGATGCCGAAGCGCTGCGTGAATCCGTAGGCCCACTCGAAATTGTCGAGCAGGCTCCAGCAGTGGTACGCGCGGATCGGGACACCCGCGTGGATCGCACGCGCGGCCATCTTCAGGTGATCTCGCAGGTAGGCGATGCGCTCCACGTCCGCGATGCGGCCATCCGCGCCCGGCGCGGTGTTGTATGACGCGCCGTTCTCCGTGATCTCGATCGGCAGCGGCCCGGTCTCCTTCGCCATCTGCACCAGGATGTCGTAGAAGCCCTGCGGGTAGACGGTCCAGCCGATGTCCGTCTTCGGGTGATCGCCGTGCATCGTCGCCCACAGGCTTTCCGTGTTGAGGCCGGGCACGCCGTTGCCCTGCGGTGCGGCCTTCACCAGCACGGGCGTGTAGTAGTTGAGGCCGACGAAGTCGAAGGGCGCACGAAGGATCCGTTCGTCTCCGGCCCGGAATCCCAGCAACTCGGCCTCGCGGCCCTCCTGGAGCACGCCGTCGGGATATCGGCCGTGAAGCGCAGGATGCAGGAACCAGAGATTCTGGAAGCGATGCCAGCGTTCTGCGGCCGCGACGTCCTCCGGCGACGACGTCGCCGGATACATCGGCGCAACGTCGAGGGCGCTGCCCACCTGCGAGCTGCCGTCGATTGCCTTGATCGCCCGCGTTGCCTCGCCTTGCGCGAGGTTCGCGACGTGCGTCGCGCGCAAGAAGGCGAGCGGCTCGCGACGGCCGGGTGCGTGCACCCCATACCAGTAGCCGACGCTCGTGAACGTCTTCGGCTCGTTGAGCACGTTCCAGTACTTGACCCGGTCGCCGAGCGCCCGGGCGACGATCGCAGCGTAGTCGGCGAATCGCGCTGCCGTGTCGCGCTCGGGCCACCCGCCGGCATCTTCCAGCGGCTGCGGCAGGTCCCAGTGGTAAAGCGTCGCCAGCGGCCGGATGCCGGCCGCGAGCAGGGCATCGACCAGCCGCTTGTAATAGTCGAGTCCCTTCTCGTTGGCGGCGCCGCGTCCGTCCGGCTGGATCCGCGTCCAGGCGATCGAGAAACGGTAACTGCGAATCCCGAGCTCCCGCAGCAGCGCGATGTCTTCGCCGTAGCGGTGGTAGCTGTCGCAGGCGACGTCACCATTGTCGCCATTCAGGACCCGGCCGGGCGTGTGCGCGAACCGGTCCCAGATCGATTCGCCCTTGCCGTCGGCGCGGCTGGCCCCCTCGACCTGGTAGGCCGCAGTAGCGGCGCCCCACAGGAATCCGTTCGGAAACTCCGCGGCCGTCGGCGGATTCATCGGACCGCCCGATATCGCCCAGCGCGCGGCCGGCCGCCACGCCCCCGGCAACCGCCGCCGTTGAACGCAGGAAATCCCGCCGACTGAGATGCGACGGTCCGCCGGGTTGGTCGTTGATGCCCAGGTTCGCCACGCCGGCCATTGTGAGTTGCCGGCGAGTACGACGCCAGCGGGTTCGCCCGGCGACATCATGCCGTAGCGATTCGGTCATCAGCCGGCAACATTCTTCTACCAGACTGGCGTGGCTCGCAGGGATCGCGAGTGCGGCGGCCGCGTGCCCCCCGACGGCCGCCGCCTGGGGCGGGCAATTGGGCGGGCTCAGTCCTTCTGGTAGGTGCCGACCAACTGCGCTTCTTCCAGCACGTGGTCTTCCATGGCCTCGAGCAACGTCGCCTTGATCGGCTCGTGCAAGTCCTGCAGGACGACGTCGAGCGCATAGAGCTTGTGGAAGTAGCGATGTCGGCCGATCGGCGGGCAGGGACCGCCGTAGCCGAGGCGGTCCCAGTCGTTCTTGCCATCGCGCGCGCCGGCAGGAAGCTTCGTGCGCCCCACCGCCTCGTCGAGACCCGTCACGGACGGCGGAATGTTGTACAGCACCCAGTGCACCCACACCCGCTTCGGCGCGGCCGGGTCCGGTGCATCCGGGTCGTCGACGATCAGCGCGATGCTCTTCGTATCGTTCGGCAGGCCGCTCCAGGCCAGCGCCGGCGAGATGTCCCTGCCCTGGCAGGTGTAGAGCTTCGGAATCGCGCCGTTGTGGATGAAGACCGGGGACGTCAATGAAATCGCCATGATGAGCTCCAGCACGTCAGTGCTTCACCTACAACGGTTGGCACGGATCCTGGGCCATCGTTGCAGCGATGCGGCTCGTCGACTGTCAGTCAACTCCCCGACATCAGGCGTCCGAACGACTTGTGATTGGATTCACAGAGGCGTGCCGATTTAACGGATTCGGCGGGACCTGTTTCACCGGCATGCTGCTGGTCACGGTCCGACCGGCAGCGGCAAGAGCACCACGCTCTATGCCGCGCTCAACGAGCTGAACTCGCCCGACCGCAAGATCATCACCATCGAAGACCCGGTCGAGTACCGGCTGCCACGCGTCAACCAGGTGCAGATCCACCCGCAGATCGGCTCGATTTCGCGCGCGTGCTGCGCACAGCCCTGCGCCAGGATCCGGACGTCATCCTGGTCGGCGAAATGCGCGACAAGGAAACGGTCGAGATCGGCCTGCGCGCCGCCATCACCGGCCACCTCGTGATGTCGACGCTGCACACCAACGACGCGCCAGCACCGCCGTGCGGCTGCTCGACATGGCGCGCCGGGGTTCCTGATCGCGAATGCATTGCAGGCCGTGATCGCGCAGCGCCTGATTCGCCGCCTCTGCGACCGCTGCGGCAAGACTGCGCAGCCGACGCCCCAGGAAAGCGTGTGGCTCAGGAGCTTCGCCGGCGAGAGCGCGCTCGCGGCCCGTACAACCGCGCCCTGGTCGGCGGCAGCTGCGCCAACGCGAGCCTTTCCTACGCCAGCATGACGGTCGACATCGCCTGCACCGCGCTGCAGGTCAATGAGAACGGCACGCTCTATTACATCTTCGACGTCACCAGCGACGCCCGGCACGGCAGCTTCGGCAACGCCGACTTCGTCCATCGCACGCGCCGCGCCCGCCTCTCCAACCGCTGACGCGCGCGATGATCAGCCTGCCGACGGTGCCCCGGCGCTCGCCAGCTGGCGCCGGAAATACGGGTACAGCGGCAGGCTGAGCCCCAGCAGCGCGAGCGTCGCCCCCGCCTCCGCCGGGCTTTCGACGATCGTGCTGACGAGAATGCCAGCCATGATCAGCACGAAGGCGACCGGCACCAGCGGGTAGAGCGGCACGCGGTACGGCCGCGGGGCAGCCGCCATCTTCCGGCGCAGCACCATGAGCGCGAGGCCCGAGAGGCCCCAGAACAGCACGAAGATCAGCGTCGCGAGGTTGGTGAGCTGGTCGAAGGTGCCCGAGACCGCGAACAGGACCGCGAGCACGCCGTGCAGGATCACCGAGTTCGCGGGCACGCTCGCGCCCGGATTGAGCTTCGCGAAGCTCTTGAAGAACAGCCCGTCGCGCGCGGCCGCGTAGGGCACGCGCGCGCGCGTCAGCATCACGCCGTTCAGCGCGCCCACCGCGGAGATCAGGAAGATGACGGCCGCGAGCGAGATCGCCTGCGGCCCGAGGAAGGTCTCCGCCGCGCGCGCGCCGACCGCGGGCGCGTCCGGGTAGGCGGTCGAGTTCGAGCGTAAGCACTGCCTCGAACGGCAGCGCCGTGAAATAGGCCGCGTTCACGAGCATGTACAGCACGACGATGAGCAACCCGCCGCCGATCACCGCGCGCGGTACGTTGCGGTCCGGGTCGCGCACCTCCGCCGCGGTCATCGGCAGGTATTGCCAGCCGCTGTAAGCCCACATCGCCGAGAGCATCGCGAACCCGAAGCCGCTCGCCGTGAGCGCGGAGGCGGCCTCCCCGCCCGGCGCGAGGCTCGCCGCGGCCTCCTGCGCATGCGGAGAGAAGAGGAACACGCCGAGGATGACCCCCGCGACCGCGAGCACCTTCAACGACGTGAGGAATGTCTGCACGCGCCCGCCGAAAGCGACGCCCGCGAGGTTGATGCCCGTGAACAGCACGACGACGCCGATGCCGAGGACCTGCCGCGGTCCGAACTGCCAGTTCAGGGCGTCCCCGAACAGCGTGTATTGCCGCTCGACCCAGGGGCCGGGCAGTGCGACCGCGCCTGAGAGAAAGATCGAGAATGCCGCCGAGTAGGAGGCGACGCTCGCCGCGCCGATGAGGATGCTCATACAGACGTAGACGAAGCCCGGCAGGTCGCCGAATGCGGCGCGCACGTACTGGTATTCGCCGCCCGCGCGCGGGATCAGCGTCCCGAGCTCGGCGAAGCAGAGCG
>CAWFNJ010000010.1:0-26705 GCA_963817195.1 uncultured Gammaproteobacteria bacterium | reverse complement strand
GTGACTGTCCCCTTTTCTAGGGCCGCCGGCGGCCACCAGCACTTCCACCTCGGCAAGCGTCGCGCGGCGCATCGGCTTGCCGTCCACCGGGCCGGGCGGTGACTGACGGATGCCGTCCTTCGGGAAAATCGTCGCAGTCACGCGGTGGCCGCCCGCCGTGAAGCGCAGGGCAGGGAAAGCTTCGACCGCATCTCGCTGCATGCGGAAGCGGCGCTCCGCGACCTCGTGCGAGATGCCGCGGTCCATGAGCCAGACCGCGACCGACTCGGGCGTGTCCGCGAACAGGTGCAGCGTGATGTCGTTGTGCGCCGTCGCGGTACCCGAGAGCAGCGGCCCGACGAGCCGCGGCTCGAATTCCTCGAGCAGCCGCATGGCCGCGAGCGCCGTCGTGCGCATCGCCGACAGCGAGCTTGCATGCGCCTCCGGGTCGAACAGCCGCTGATGCTCGGCGAGCGCTTCCTCGATCTCCGTGTTCCTGGGCAAGACTGCGAGGTCGGTGACGCCGAATCGCTCCGCGGCCTTGCGCTTGGCGAAGCCGTAGTCCTCGTGGCCGTGCTCGATCATGAGCCGCGCGGCCTCGCGGGCGATGGCCTGGCGCATCATGTCGCCGCGGACGGATCGCTTCGCCATGGCGCTAGAAAATCGGCTCTTCGTACGCCTGTTCGGCCGGCTCGCCCGGCGCCGCTTCCTCGCCTGAAGCGCCCGTGGGCAGGTGCTCGGCCAGGAAATACTCGAACTCCGGCGGCGCCTCGTCGCCGAACGCGGACACGATGGGCGCGACCCGCGCGGTCACGACGCCGTCAGGCATCGGCAGGCGGTGCTGCGGAACGCCGGCCAGCGCCTCGCGCATGAAGTAAATCCACATCGGCAGCGCCGTGCGCGAGCCTTCCTCGTCGCGGCCGAGCGAGCGCTCCTGGTCGAACCCGACCCAGGCGGTCGCGACCAGGTCCGGGTTGTAGCCCGAGAACCAGGCGTCGCGCCCCTCGTTGGTCGTGCCGGTCTTGCCGGCGATGTCGTTGCGCCCGAGCGCGCGCGCGCGCTGGCCGGTGCCGCGGTTGATCACGTCGCGCAGCATGTCGGTCATGATCCAGGCATTGGCTTCCGATACTGCGCGCGGCGCCGTCTCTTCCGGCTCGGGCGGCGGGAGGCTGCCACCCACGTCCGAGGCGCGCACGATGCCGTTGCCGAGGTCAGGGACGTAGGCGAGCGGGTCGCCGGCGAGAGGCGGGGGCTCCACCACGCACAGTGGGCAGGCGACAAGCGCGTCGGTCTCCTCGAGCACCGAGCCGTCGGCGGCGAGGATGCGGTCGATGACGTGCGGCTTCACGAGCGAACCGCCATTCGCGAACACGGCGAAGCCGTTCGCCATCTCGAGCGGGGTGAGCTGCGCGGTGCCGAGTGCGGCCGTCAGGTCCGCGGGGATGTGCTCGGCGGGCAGGCCGAAGCGCTGCACGTGCTGGCGCGCGAAACCGACGCCGATCCGGCGCATGACGCGGATCGTGACCAGGTTGCGCGAGCGCGCCAGCGCGTCCCGCAGTCGCGTCGGGCCGTAAAAACGGCCCGAATCGTTGCCGGGCCGCCAGTCTTCCTGCTCAGGCTCCTCGCCTTCGACCAGCAGTCTCCGTGCCCTGGCCGATGCCGACCTCCGGGTCCGGCGCCTCGTAGACGACCGGCGCGTCGAGCACGACGGTGGCGGGCGTGAGCCCGGCCTCCAGCGCCGCCGAGTAGATGAACGGCTTGAACGAGGAACCGGGCTGGCGGCGCGCCTGCGTGACCCGGTTGAACTTCGAGGCGGCATAGTCGAACCCGCCCGACAGCGCGACGATGGATCCGTCGTGCGGGTCGAGCGCGATGATCGCGCCCTGTGCCTCGGGAATCTGCGCGAGCAGCGCTTCGCCCTCGCCCGAAGGCAGCACGTAGACGACGTCGCCGATCTTCATGACGTCGCGCGGCGACTTCGGCGTCACATCTTCGGTCCGCGCCCAGCGAATGCCTTCCATGGCGAGCCGGTAGCGCATGCCGCTCCTCGCCACCACGGTCGCCTCGCTCGCCCCGGTACGAATGACGACGACCGGAATCAGGCCGCCGACCACCGGGCGGTCTTCGATGAGCCCCGCGATCGCGGCGTCGTCCTGGTCACGGACTTCCACGCGCCCGACCGGCCCGCGCCAGCCGTGGCGACGGTCGTACTCGAGCACGGCGCTCCGCAGCGCCACGTCCGCCGCACGCTGCAGGCGGCTGTCGATCGTGGTCACCACCTGGAAGCCGTCCGCGTAGATGCGCTCGCCGAACTTCTCGTAGAGCACGATCCGCACCATCTCGCCGACGTAAGGCGCGTCCACCTGCACGCGCGGGCCGTGCAGGCCGCGCGCGACGGGACGGTCCATTGCCGCCTGCCAGGCCGCCTCGTCCAGGAAACCGAGCTCGCGCATGCGCCGCAGCACGTAGCTGCGGCGCTCGGTCGCCTCGGCGACGCTCGCCACGGGATTCTGGCGCGAGGGCGCCTGCAGGATGCCCGCGAGCAGCGCCGCCTCGGCGGCGTCCACGTCGCCGAGCGGCTTGCCGAAGTAGGACTCGGACGCCGCGGCGAAGCCGTAGGAACGCTGGCCGAGGAACTGCGTGTTCACGAACAGCGTGAAGATCTCCTGCTTGGAGAGCTCGTTCTCGAGCGAGAGGGCGAGGAACACCTCGCGCAGCTTTCGCCGAAGCTGCTTCTCCTTCGTGATCAGCGTCGTGCGCACGAGCTGCTGGGTCAGCGTGCTGCCGCCTTGCGTTGCCTGCATCGTGGTCGCCGCGACGAACACCGCGCGCGCGATGCCCTGCCAGTCCACGCCCGGGTGCTCGAAGAAGCGGTCGTCCTCCGCGGCGAGCACCGCCTGCACCACGACTTCCGGAATCTGCTCCCAGGTCACCGGCACGCGGCGCTGTTCGCCGAGCTGGGCGAGCAGCTTGCCGTCGCGGCTGTACACGCGCAGCGGTACCTGCAGGCGCACGTCGCGCAGCACCGCGACATCCGGCAGGGTCGGCTTCAGGTAGTAGTAGGTCGCCAGGAATGCCAGCCCGACGAGGCCGGCGATCGACACGATGACGGTGGCTGCGATGCGCAGCCTGCGATTCAGGGGCGTGATCACCGGGATCGATTATGCATAGTAATGTCCGGCACTGCCGCGACCGGGGGTCGCCCGGCCGCGACGCCGGGACCGTGACGGCAGACACGGTCGCCCCTTCTGTTCGCGTGCAGCATCGCAGGCGGATCCGGTTCCAGAGGCCCGTGGGCGCGAAAGGCCGGATACGAGCGGTCAGGGCCGGGGCCAACGCCCCGGCCGCGGCCGTGGGTCCGGGAGACCGGGTTGATTTGCGATTCGGGTCACGTTCAATTTAACAGTTGCTTGCTATATAGTTCGTCGCTAACTTGACCCAGAATAGCGATTGGCCGCGTAATAGCCTGACCTGAAAAGGAAATTTCTGTGCTCAAGCTGCCGAAAATTTCGCTGGGACGGAGCTACTCGCCGCTGATCGGGCTGGACATTACGACGTCCTCGATCAAGCTGATTGAGCTCGCGCAGTCCGGCGGCCAGTACCGGGTCGAGGCCTACGCCGCCGAGCCGACCCCGCACAACTCGATCAACGAGAAGGCCATCGTCGATGCCGCGGCCGTCGGCGACGCCATCCGCCGGGCGGTCAAGCGCTCGGGCGTGCGCGCCCGCGAGTGCGCGGTCGCCATCTCGGGCGATGCGGCCATCACCAAGGCCGTGCAGATGCCTCGCAACCTCTCGGACTCCGAGCTCGAGCAGCAGATCGAGATGCAGGCGGACCAGTACATCCCCTTCCCGATGGAGGAAGTCAGCTACGACTTCCAGGTGCTCGGCGCCTCGGAGAAGGACCCGGACATGCGCGACGTGCTGCTCGTCGCCTCGCGCTCCGAGAACGTGGAGCAGCGGGTGGCCGCGGTCAACGCCTCCGGGCTGGTCGCCAAGCTCGTGGACGTCGAGGCTTTCGCCCTCGAGAACGCCTGCAAGCTGCTCACGCACCAGATGCCGGACGGCGGCATCGACCGCACGATTGCGGTCGTCGACTTCGGCGCCAGCACGACGACGTTCAGCGTGCTCAAGAACCTCGTGGTCGTGTACACGCGCGACTTCGCCTTCGGCGGCCAGCAGCTGACCGAGGAGATCATGCGCACCTACGGCCTCTCGATGGAGGAGGCCGGGCGCGCCAAGAAGGAAGGCGGCCTGCCCTCGAACTACCAGCCCGAGGTGCTCGACCCCTTCATCGACGACATGACCCAGCAGGTCAGCCGCTCGCTCCAGTTCTACCTGGCGTCGGGCAGCGGCCGCAGCCAGCCGGAGCAGATCCTGATCTGCGGCGGCTGCGCCAATATTCCCGGCGTCGCCGACGTGATCGCGAGCCGTGTGGGCATTCCGGCCGAGCGCGGGGACCCGCTCGGGCAGATGAAAATTTCCTCGAAGGCGAAAGCCCTCGGTGTGACGCGGGACGCGACGGCGCTGCTGCTCGCGTGTGGTCTGGCACTGCGGAGTTTCGACGACGATGCCAAGTATTAACCTACTGCCCTGGCGGCAAGCTCTCCGCCAGCGGCGTCGGAAAGAGTTCCTGATCGGGATCGGCGCGGCCGTCGGCCTCGCCGCGTTGGTCACGCTGCTCGCGCACCTCTCGGTGAGCTCGATGATCGACGCGCAGAACCGCAGGAACGACCTGCTCAAGGCCGAGATCGCCGAACTCGACAAGGCGATCGAGCAGATCCTCGCGCTCGAAGAGCAGAAGTCGCAGATGATCTCGCGCATGGAGGTCATCGACACGCTCCAGGCCAGCCGGCCGGAGGTGGTGAAGCTGTTTGACCAGATCGTCGCGGCGCTGCCCGAGGGGGTCTACCTGACGTCGGTCAAGCAGTCGGGCAAGAAGATCGAGTTCAACGGCGTCGCACAGTCGAGCACCCGCGTCTCTGCGTTCATGCGCAACATCGACGCCACCGAGTCGCTGGCTTCGCCCGAGCTCAAGGTCATCCAGACCGGCGGGTCCAATGCCGGGCCCGGCGCCCAGTTCACCCTGTTCGCGTCCCAGCGTGCGCCCGCCGGCGAGGCTGAGCAGGGCGAGAAACGCGCGACGCGCGTTTCGGAGGCGCGGAAATGACATTCGTCGAACAGGTCAGGCAACTCGACTTCAAGGACATCGGCCGCTGGCCGTTCCTGTTCCGCGCGCTTGGCGTGCTGATCGTGCTCGTGTTCGTGACCGTGCTGCTCGTGTGGTACTTCGTGTGGGGCGAGAACGGCAACCGGCCACAGCTCCTGAAGGCCCAGGCCGAGCAGAAGTCGCTTTGGGCTACCTTCGACGAGAAGCAGCGCAAGGCCGCGAACCTCGAGGCCTACCGCCAGCAGCTCGCCGAGATCGAGCGCACTTTCGGGGCGATGCTCCGGCAGCTGCCGGGCAAGACCGAGGTGCCCTCGCTGCTGGTCGACATCTCGCAGACGGGCCTCGCGGCCGGGCTCCAGGAACGGCTGTTCCAGCCCGGATCCGAGACCAAGATGGATTTCTACGCGGAGCTGCCGATCAAGATCCAGCTCACCGGCGGCTACCACGAGTTCGGGCAGTTCGTTTCCGGCATCGCGGCGCTGCCGCGCATCGTGACTCTGCACGACATCGAGATCTCGCGCGGCGGCAAGGCCAACAGCGGCAACCGCCGCGGCGGCGCCCCGGCGCCTTCCGACCAGCTCACGCTCAACCTGACGGCCAAGACCTACCGCTACCTGGACGAGGGCGAGGCGGGTGCGCCGGCCGCGGACGAAGAGCAGGCCAAGGGCAAGAAGGGCGGCAAGTCCCGGCGCGAGCGTGAACAGGACAAGAAGACATGAGCGAGGAACGCATGCGCAAGATCCTCACCGTCGCCGGCATCGCGGCGATGCTCGCACTCGCCGGCTGCGGCGACGGTCTCGGCGACCTGCGCACCGAGATCGACAAGGCCAAGCAGCGCCCGGGCGGCCGCATCCAGCCGCTGCCGGAAGTGCGCCCGTACGTCAGCCACGAGTACCAGATGGCGGAGCGCCGCTCGCCGTTCCTGCAGAGCCTCGCCGGGGAGAACCCGAGCGGGCCGCGTCCGGACTCGCAGCGCCCGCGCGAATACCTCGAACAGTTTCCGCTCGACACGCTGAGGATGGTGGGTACGCTGCGCCTCGGCGGCGGGAGCTACGGCCTCGTCCAGACCAAGGATGGGCTGATCCACCGCGTCCTGCCGGGCAACCACCTGGGCCAGAACGACGGCCGGGTGATGGGCGTTTCCGACGCGAAGATCACGCTGATCGAGATCGTTCCTGATGGACTTGGCGGATACCTAGAGCGCCCCGCGGCGCTGGCCCTTGCCGACTGAATTTCCGGGAGTAAGTCTGATGGCTGGCAACAACCGTACAACGGTGTGGAACATGGACACGGCACGCGGCTTCGTGCAGTGGCTCGGCGGCGCGCTGGCGATCCTCGCCATCGCGTGGTCGCAGCTCGCGTCGGCCCAGGGCCCGGCCCGGCTGACGGCCGTAGAGGTGCTGCCGATGCAGGGCTCCACCCTGCAGGTCAGGTTGCGCATCGACGGCGCGGCGCCCCAGCCGCTGACCTTCACGATCGACCACCCCGCACGGCTCTCGGTCGACCTGCCTGACGTCGGGCTCGCGCTCGAGAACCGGCGCATCGACGTCGGCGCCGGCGGCGTGGACACGATCGTCGCCGCCGAGGCGACGGGCCGCACGCGCGTCGTGTTCAACCTGGACTCGCTGGTGCCCTACACCGCAGTCGCCGAGGGCGACAGCGTGCTGGTGACGCTGGGCGGTGCCTCGGCCGCCACGCAGGCATATCCTACCGGTGCACCTGCGCTGCAGCCGTCCGCGACCGCTGCGGGCCGCAGCATCACCGGCGTCGACTTCCGCCGCTCGCCGGAAGGCGCCGGCCGGGTCGTGGTTCAGCTCTCCGACCCCGCGACGCCCGCCAGCCTCAAGCAGGAAGGCAACCGCGTCATCGTCGACTTCACCGGCGTGACATTGCCCGAGGACCTGATGAAGCGCTTCGACGTGGTCGATTTCGCGACCCCGGTGACGATGTTCGACGCGTCGCGCTACGGCAATAACGCGCGGATCGTGGTTACCGCGAGCGGCGACTTCGAGCAGCTCGCCTACCAGACCGACAACCAGTACGTGGTCGAGGTTCGCCAGCGCCCGCGCGCGACGGCCGCGGTCACGGAGAAGGAAAGGGTGTTCACGGGCGAGCGCCTGACGCTCAACTTCCAGGACATCGAAGTGCGTCCGCTGCTGCAGCTGCTCGCCGACACCAGCGGCCAGAACATCGTGGTGGCCGACACCGTCAAGGGCCGCGTGACGCTGCGCCTGCAGAACGTCCCCTGGGACCAGGCGCTCGACATCGTGCTCAAGACCAAGGGCCTCGACATGCGGCGCAAGGACAACGTGATCCTGGTGGCGCCGCAGGCCGAGCTCGCGGCCCAGGAGAAGGCCGACCTCGAGGCGAAGAAGGACATCCAGGAACTCGCCCCGCTGCGCACCGAGTTCCTGACGGTCAACTACGCCAAGGCGTCCGAGATCGCGCGCCTCGTCAAGTCGAGCGGCGGCGGCTCAATGCTCTCCGACCGCGGCAACGTGACCGTGGACGAGCGCACCAACACGCTGCTCGTGCAGGACACGCCCGAGAACCTCTCCGCGATCCGCACGATGGTGGCGACGCTCGACATCCCGGTCCGCCAGGTGCTGATCGAGTCGCGCATCGTGATCGTGGCCGACGACTTCAGCCGCGACCTCGGCGTGCGCGCCGGCTTCACGCGCGTCTCCGACGACGTGAAGGACCTGATGGCGGTCAGCGGCAGCGCCCAGGCTACCGACTCGATCATGGGCTCGGCGCTCGACAACCTGGCGAACGGCAACACCCCGTTCCCGGTCGACGTGCCGTTCGGCCCGGCGTTCGAGCGCTACAACGTGAACATGCCGGTCGCGAACCCGGCCGGCCGCATCGCGCTGTCGATCCTCGACTTCGACGACTTCCTGATCGACCTCGAGCTGTCGGCCGCGCAGAGCGAGGGCCGTGGCGAGATCAAGTCGACCCCGCGCGTCATCACGGCGAACCAGCGCGAGGCGATCATCGAGCAGGGCGTCGAGATCCCGTACCAGGAGTCGGCGTCCAGCGGCGCGACGACCACGCAGTTCAAGAAGGCGGTGCTGTCGCTCAAGGTGACGCCGCAGATCACTCCGGACGACCGCGTGATCCTCGACCTGATCGTCACCAAGGACAGCGTCGGCCAGCTCGTGCCGAGCGCCACCGGCGGCTTCGTGCCCTCGATCGACACGCGCAACATCCAGACCCAGGTGCTCGTCAAGGACGGCCAAACGGTCGTGCTGGGCGGCATCATGGAGACGGAGCGTCGCGACTCGGTCAAGAAGGTGCCCGGCCTCGGCGACGTGCCGGTCCTCGGCGGCCTGTTCCGTACCAAGAGCAAGATCAACAACCGCGACGAGCTCTTGATCTTCGTCACGCCGAAGATCCTGCGCGAGGGCTCGGCGATCGAGTGATCCTGGCTCCAGCCACCTCCAGACGGCCGCCTCCGGGCGGCCGTTTTCTTTGGTGCCGGGTCGTAGATTCGTAGTTCTGCACGCTTGTCTAGCGCTACGCGCCATGGCGCTAGAATCTACAACTACGAATGTACGACCCGGCACCAAAGAAAAGCGTGTTCCTGATAGGCCCCATGGGCTCCGGCAAGACTGCGGTCGGGAAGGCGCTGGCGCGGCGGCTCGGCCGGCAGTTCGTGGACAGCGACCTGGAGATCGAGTCGCGCACCGGCGTTGACATCGCCTACATATTCGAGCGCGAGGGCGAAGAGGGTTTCCGCATCCGCGAGCGGGACGTGATCGACGCGCTGACGCAGCTGCCCGACATCGTGCTCGCGACCGGCGGCGGCGCGGTCCTGCTACCCGAGAACCGCGAGCGGCTCGCCGCGCGGGGCACCGTCGTCCTCCTCGATACCACCGTCGAGCGCCAGCTCGAGCGCACCCGCCGCAGCCGGCACCGGCCGCTGCTCGCCGGCACCGACCGCCGCGCGCGGCTCGAGGAGCTCGCGCAGGTGCGCGACCCGCTCTACCGCGCCATCGCCTCGATCACGATCCGCACCGACGGGCGCGCCCCGACGCTGGTCGCCGGCGAGATCGAGCGTGCCCTCGCGGGCGACGAAGGCGCCTGATGCAGCGCCTCGACGTCAGGCTCGGCCAGCGCAGTTACCCGATCCTGGTCGGCCCCGGGCTGCTTGGCTCGCGGCCGCTCCTTGCCGAGCACGCCGGCGCCGGGAAACTCCTGGTGGTGACCGACGACGTGGTCGGCCCGCTCTGGCTGCCGCGGCTCGGCGAGGGCCTTGCCGGCCGGCCATTCGAAACCTGCGTGCTGCCGGGCGGCGAGGCGCATAAGACCCTTGCCAACGTGGCCGTCATCATCGATGCGCTGGTCGCCGCGAGGCTCAACCGCGACGGCATGGTGCTCGCGCTCGGCGGCGGCGTGATCGGCGACATCGCCGGCTTCGCCGCCGCGTCCTACCAGCGTGGCGTCGCGATCGTGCAGCTCCCGACCACGCTGCTCGCGCAGGTCGACTCTTCCGTCGGCGGCAAGACCGGCGTCAACCATCCGGGCGGCAAGAACCTGATCGGCGCCTTTCACCAGCCGGCCGCCGTGCTCGCGGACACCGACACACTCTCGACCCTGCCGGATCGGCAGCTGCGCGCGGGTCTCACCGAGGTCGTGAAGGCGGCCCTCGTCGCCGATGGCGCGTTCTTCGCCTGGCTGGAGGCGAATCTCCCACGCCTGCTTGCGAAGGAGTCCGCCGCGCTCGCGGAGGCCATCACCCGCGCCTGCGCGATCAAGGCGGCGATCGTCGCCGAGGACGAGCGCGAGCAGGGACGGCGCGCGCTCCTGAACCTCGGCCACACTTTCGGTCACGCGATCGAGGCAGGCGCCGGCTACGGCCAGGTGCTGCACGGCGAAGCTGTCGCGGCGGGACTCGTGCTCGCCGCCGAGCTTTCCGCGCGCACCGGGCGCCTGCCGGGCAGTGACGCAGAACGCGTGCGCGAGCTGCTTTCCGCCGCCGGCTTGCCCGTCGACCCGCCGCGCCTCGGCGCTGCGCGCTTGCTCGAGCTCATGGCGATGGACAAGAAGGTCAAGGGCGGAGCGATCCGGCTCGTGCTGCTCGATGGCATCGGCCGCGCGGCGGTTGCGGACGACTACCCGCGCGAGGCGCTCGAGCGGCTCCTGGAAGAGCGGACCGGCGCATGAGGCGCGGTCGCGACCCGGACGCCGGGCTTGCGCCCTGGGCGGCCCTCGAACGCATGGCTCGCGGCCGCCGCCACCCCGAGCCGCCGGCCGACTGGCGCGGCGAGTTCCAGCGCGACCGCGACCGCATCATCCACTCGAACGCCTTCCGCCGCCTGGTCTACAAGACCCAGGTGTTCATCAACCACGAAGGCGACCTGTACCGCACGCGGCTCACGCACTCGATCGAGGTGGCGCAGATCGGCCGCTCGGTCGCCTCCGCGCTCGCGCTTTCCGAGCCGCTGACCGAAGCGATCTGCCTCGCGCACGACCTCGGCCACACGCCGTTCGGCCACGCGGGCCAGGACGTCCTGAACGACTGCATGCGGGAATACGGCGGCTTCGAGCACAACCTGCAGTCGCTGCGGGTCGTGGACGAGCTCGAAGAGCGCTACGCCGAGTTCCCCGGCCTGAACCTCTGCTTCGAGACGCGCGAGGGCATCCTCAAGCACTGCTCGCTCGCGAATGCGCGCCAGCTCGGCGATCTCGGGCGCCGCTTCATCGAGCGCCGGCAGCCGGGCCTCGAGGCGCAGATCGCCGACCTCGCGGACGCGATCGCCTACAACAACCACGACGTGGACGACGGCCTGCGCTCGGGCCTGGTGACCGTCGAAGAGCTGTGCGGGGTCGCGCTGTTCGCGCGCCACCACGACGAGGTGCGCGCTCGCTACGGCGAGCTGCCCGGCAGGCGCCTGGTGCACGAGATCATCCGGCGCATGATCCACGACGTCGTGAGCGACCTGATCGAGGAGTCCGCGCGGCGCATCGCGGCTGCGGGTCCTGCCGACATCGAGGCCGTGCGCGGCCATCCCGGCCCGCTCATCGGCTTCTCGCCGGAGCGCGACCGCGAGCACCGCGAAATGAAGAAGTTCCTGCGCACGCGGCTGTACCACCACGAGAAAATGCAGGCCGGGCGCATGGGCGCGGGCAAGGTGCTGCAGGACCTGTTCGCAGGCTTCATGGCGGACATCGCCCGCATGCCGGCCGAGCACCGCGACGCGGCGCTCGCGCTCGAGGCGGAATCCGGAGTCGCCGGCCGGGCGCGCGCGGTGGCCGACTACATCGCCGGCATGACCGACCGCTACGCCTTCCAGGAGCACGCGAGGCTTGGGAGTCTCTGATGGACTCCCGCATGGGCGCGACCGTGTGCGATATTCGTCCCTGTGGCTAGAGCCGACATACCCGCGCGCGAGCGCCTGATCTTCGCGATGGACGTGCCGAGCACTGGCGAGGCGCGCCGGCTCGCCGACCAGCTCGACGAATCGGTCGACTTCTACAAGCTCGGGCTCGAGCTCTTCATGTCCGGCGGCGCCTTCGAGCTGCTCGACTGGATGGTGGGACGCGGCAAGAAGGTGTTCCTGGACCTCAAGCTGTTCGACGTCCCCGCAACGGTCGCCGGCGCGGTCAGGAACCTGCGCAACCGTGGCGTGACGTTCGCGACCGTGCATGGCAACCAGGCCATCATGGAGGCCGCGGCCGGGGCAGCCGAAGGCGTCGGCATCCTCGCAGTCACCGTGCTGACCAGCCTCGACCGCGGCGACCTCGACGATCTCGGCTTCGAGTGCGACGTCGAGGCGCTGGTGCTCTCGCGCGCCCGGCGGGCGCTCGCCGCGGGCTGCGTGGGCGTCGTCTCCTCGGGACTGGAGGCGAAGATGCTGCGCGCAGGGCGTGGACGACCGGCTGATCGTCGTGACGCCCGGCATCCGGCCGGTCGAGAACCGGCCCGTGGACGACCAGAAGCGCGTCGTCGGCGTCGCCGAGGCGTTCGCGAACGGCGCTGACTACATCGTCATCGGGCGGCCGATCCGCGACGCGGCCGACCCGCGTATCGCGGCCGAGGCGATCCAGGCGACGATCTGCGGGCTGTTCCCCGGGCAATGACCGCGCTCGCGAACGACCGGCTGCTGCGCGCGCTCGCGCGCGAGCCGGTGGACCGCACGCCGGTGTGGATCATGCGCCAGGCGGGCCGCTACCTGCCGGAGTACCGCGCGACGCGTGCGAAGGCAGGCAGCTTCCTTGGTCTGGCGACCAACCCCGAGCTCGCCAGCGAAGTGACGCTGCAGCCGCTTCGGCGCTTTCCGCTCGACGCCGCGATCCTGTTCTCCGACATCCTCATGATCCCCAAGGCGATGGGCGTCGGGCTCGCCTTCGAGGAAGGCGAGGGCCCGCGCATCGAACGGCCGGTGCGCAGTGCCGCCGACATCAAGGCGCTGCCGGTGCCGGACGTCGGCACGGAGCTGCGTTTCGTGATGGACGCGGTGGCGCTCGTTCGCCGCGAGCTCGCGGGCCGTGCGCCGCTCATCGGCTTCGCCGGCTCGCCCTGGACGGTCGCGACCTACATGATCGAAGGCGGCAGCAGCCGCGAGTTCCCGAAGTCGAAGGCGCTGCTGTACGGCGACCCGCAGGCGCTGCACGCCCTGCTCGCGAAGTTGGCGCGCGCGACCAGCGAATACCTGAACGCGCAGATCGCGTCCGGTGCGCAGGCGGTCATGATCTTCGACACCTGGGGCGGGATCCTCGCGACGCCCGCGTACTACGAGTTCTCGCTCGCCTACATGGAGCAGGTCGTCGGCGACCTCATCCGCGAGCGCGAAGGCAGGCGCGTGCCCGTGATCCTCTTCACCAAGGGCGGCGGCGCCTGGCTCGAGCGGCTGTCGGCGTCGGGCGCGGACGCGCTCGGCATCGACTGGACCACGGAGCTCTCGGCCGCGCGGCGCGACAGCCTCGGGCGCGTTGCGCTGCAGGGCAATCTGGATCCCGGTGTGCTGTTCGCAACGCCGGCCGCGATCCGCGCCGAGGTCGCGCGCGTGCTGGAGAGCTACGGCCGCGGGCCCGGGCACGTCTTCAACCTCGGGCACGGCATCCAGCCGGGCGTCGATCCCGAGAACGTCGCCGCGATGATTGCCGCGGTGCACGAGCTCTCTCCCGCCTATCACCGCTGATGAAAAAGGGGACGCTCAGGATTTCTTAAAGGGGACAGTCACGCTTTTCCCTGCCAAGGTCCGACGGGAAAAGGTGACTGTCCCCTTTAAGAAATCCTGAGCGTCCCCTTTTCATGCGGCGGCGGGCGAGGGCAGGATTGCCGCGAAACGCGGGTGCGACCGCACCGGGTCGATGCAGGGGTCGTGCGCGATCCAGTTGTAGTTGCCGACTGCCGCTATCGTGACCCGGCGCAGGAAATGCAATGCGCGCTCGTAATCGCCGAGCGCGATGTACACGCAGGCCGCATTGAAGTTGACGAACGGCTCGAGGGGCTCCAGCGCCACGGCCCGCTCGGTCCAGCCCTGCGCCTCGGCCTTGCGGCCGAGTGTCGGCAGGACGCAGGAAGCCAGCGACAGCGCCCGCGCATCATCGGGCTGCCGCCGCAGCACTTCCTCCGCAGCGCGCACGCAGGCGATGGCCGTGCGCCGCGCGTCCTCATGCAAGCCGACCCGATGGAACGACTGCTCGGCGAGCGCGAGCGCCTGGTAGTCGCCGGGATCCGCCTCCGAGGCGCGCAAATAGCGGGCCAGCGCGCCCTCGTGGTCACCCTGCTCGGCATGCCCACGCCCGTGGTAGTACCAGGTGCGGAACTGCGCGGGTGCCAGCGACTCGGCCTCGCGGAAGGCCAGATAGGCTTCGGCGTAGTCGTCGCGCATCACCGCGACCTGGGCGCGCGCGTGCTGCACGTCGGCGCAGTACCGGTCGAGGTCGAGCGCAGTGCGAAGCGCCGCGCCGGCCGCCATGCGATGCGCATCGAACGGCTCCGCGTGCAGGCACAGCAGCGCGTGCGCGGCGGCGATGCCGCCGTGGGCGCGGGCGTCTTCCGGGTCGGCCTGGACCGCCAGGCGGAACATCTCGAGCGCATAGCGATAGCTGCGATGACCCGAGCGTCCGAGATAGGCGTTGCCGCGCTCCACGAGCCGGCCGGCGTTGGTCGTGTCCCGGGCTTCCGAGAAAGCAGGACGATGCGATGCGCCGATGGCGCGCTCGACGGCGGGCGCCGCGGCGCGTGACGACGCCCATGGTCCTCGAGCTCGACGCAGGGTCCGATGAAGCGGTAACCCTCGGCCCAGCGCGTCTCGACGTAGCAGGCGGGATTGCCGTGGTCGTCGAGCGCCTTGCGCACCGTGCTCATGCAGCGCGTGAGTGCGTCGTCGTAGACGTCGCGCCCGTCCCAGAAGTGCTCGAGCAATTCCGCTCGCGGCACGAGCCGGTCGCGGTTCGCGACCAGGTGCAGCAGCACCTGGAAAGGCCGGTTGGCGAGGTGGGCCAACTCGCCGTCGTGACGGCGCAGCCTCCGGGTCGCCGGTTCGATCTCGAACTCGCCGATCAGGAGCCTCGTGCCCATGGGGCGGCAAGTCTGCCACAGGCAAGGGCCGCAAGGGTTCCGGAGAGCCTTAATTCGGCTTTTCTTCAGCTTTTTGTCCGGATTCCGCCGCCTGCGCGGGGTGAGGATTGTCCGCGGGGCCAACCGGGCCTCGTGGGGCGGAAACAGTCGCGGGGTGTGGGATGGCCAGCTATCTGTTGATCGAGTCCAGGGATCCGTTCTCGAGCCAGGCCGTATCCGGGCACGTCGAGCTCGCGGTCGGCCTGCAGCGCGCGGGTTCGGCGGTCGCGCTCTACCTCGTGCAGAACGGCGTCCTGCCCTGCCGCGCGGGCGCGGACGGCGACGCGCTGCACGAAGCGCTCGCGGCGGGCGTCGAGGTGCTGGCCGACGACTTCTCGCTGCGCGAGCGCGGGATCGGCGAAAAGGACATCGCGCGCGGTGTGAAGCCCGCGTCCATCGGCCTCGTGGTCGAGCGTCTCGCCGCTTCCTGGAAAGTGCTTTTCCTCTGAGGAGATCCGCATGAAGACCGCGCTGACTTTCGCCTTCATGGACGCGCCGTTCGAGAACTCGCGGACGGTCACGCTGTTCCGGATCATCGAGGCCGCGCTGGTCGCCGGCCACCACGTCAACGTGTTCGCCTACGAGGGCGCCGTGGCGCTGTCCTTCGCGCGGCAGGCGCAGCACGCGAACGCCGTGCACGGACATGACGCCGCGGCCGAGAATCATCCGCTGCCGCGCGTGTGGATCGAGGCGCTGCTCGCCCTCGCCGCCAGGCACGGCCTCAAGCTCGACTGGGTGAACTGCGGTCTGTGCGTCGACGAGCGCGGCGTCGCCGAGGCGATCCCGGGCGTGCGGCGCGGGACTCCCGCGGACTTCTGGAAGATGTCGGTCGAGTCCGGCAACACGCTTACCGCCGGCACGCGCTGAAGGAGTGGAAACGTGAAGACGCTGCAAGTGCTGGAGACGGCTTACCGCGCGACGGTGGAAGAGCAGGACGACACGATTGTCTGGCTCACGCACGCGATGAAGGGCGCGGGTGGCGAGTTCGGGCTGCTGCTCTCGGGCAATGCCGTCTGCTACGCGGCGAAGGGGCAGCGCGCGCCGGCGCTGGTCCTCGGCGGCTGGTCGCAGAGCCATCCCGCGGACCTCAGCGCCGACCTCGCTGCGCTCGCGGCCAAGGGCGTTCCGCTCTACGCGGTCGAAGAGGACCTCGAGGAGCGCGGGCTGCTCGACGCGCCGCTGATCGAGCCGCTCTCGGTGGTTACGCGCGCGAGCCTGCCGCGCCTCTTCGACGAGTACCCGCGCGTCTGGAAGTGGTAGCCGTCAGACCAGTCCGGACTTGCGGTAGGACTCGAGCGTGCGCGCGAATCCTTCCTCGAGATCCACGGCCGGTTTCCACGCGAGGACGCTGTTCGCGCGCGAGCAGTTGAACGCGGCGTCGTTGACGTAGAAGTCCATGCGTCGCCGGTAGATCGGCGGGTTGACGCCGACGAACCTGCAGGCATCCTCGGTTGCGGCAGCAAGCATGCGCATCGGCGCCAGCGGAAGGTGCGGACCGCTGCTGCGCCTGCCGACCGTGTGCGCCAGCACTCCCAGGATCTCGCGCAGCGGCGCAGCGCAGGGACCGGCAATGATCACTTCCTGCCCGGCCGCCTCCGGCCTCAGGCACGCCTGCAGCGCGGCGTCGGCGACGTCCTTGACGTACACCATGTGCCGGCGGCCGCTGCCGTCGCCGAACAGCGGGAAGCGGCCCTTGGCCGCGGACCTGAACATCTTGAGCAGGCGCTCGTCGTGGGGCCCGTAGACCACGGCCGGCCGGATGATCGAGTATTCCAGGCCGAGCCGAGCCGCCTGCGCGCGCACTGTCTTCTCGGCCTCGACCTTTGACCGCTCGTAGATGTTCGCCGGGTTGAGGCGCGAGGTTTCGTCGATCACGCCCGGTACCCGGGACCCGTAGATGCCCGCCGTACTGCAGTACACGAAGCGGCGCACGCCCTGTTCCGCCGCCGCCTCCATGGCGTTGCGGGTGCCATCGACGTTGACCCGCACGAAGTACTCATCCGGCCTGTCGCTTTCGCGGAACGCCGAGGCGAAATGGCACACGGCCTCGATGCCGTTCATCGCCGGTATCAGGGACTCCCGGTCGCCGACATCGCCCCGGTAGAAACCGACGCCGCGCGACTGGAACTGCTGCACGACCGCGCGTTTCGGCGGCGTCGGCGCCCGGTGAAATGCCGAAACCGCAATTCCAGTGGCCAGCGCGGTCATCAGGAAATGCCTGCCAATGAAGCCCGTGGCACCGGTGGCAAGTATTCGCATCAGTTCAACAGCTCCGCAAACTCGGTCTTGGCGATCACGCTTGCCAGCTCATCATAGTTGGTCACCATGGCTGCGAGCGACTCGGGATTGAGCTTGACGAATCTCGACCGCATCGGGTGGTGGTCCAGCCCGAAAAAGTCGCAGATCCGCCTGCCTTCCGACGGCCGGAGCCGCTGGTCCTCGATGAGCTCCTCGTACACCAGGGGAAGTCGGCGGTGGTGCGCGAACGTCTCCTCGAATTCCTGGTACCTGGCGCGTGCCCTGCGCATCTGCTCGAGCGCCACGGCGGGGTCCACCCGGGTCGTTACCGGCGGCAGCGGCTCGGTCGTGTGAGGCTCCCAGATCGCGTTGCGCTTCTTCGGCATCAGTAGCTGCGAAACGTGCATCTTGAGCAGGTTGTGCCGGCGCAGGTGCAGGACGTGGATGTCCTTGTCGCGCGTCAGGTAATTCAGCGTCGGGCGGTTCGACGCCTGGTTGTACATCAGCTTGAAGATGCTCACGGGCTTGCCTGACGAGGCGTAGAAGCGCCGGATCGCCCGCGTGGGGAACCAACCGCCGCCCATGATGAACCTTGATGCCTTGGTCAGCGTGCGCGAACTACGGAACATTGCTGGCGGCTCGAGCTGGGCACCCACAAGCAACTCCGTGATGCAATTCATGTCCGGATGCGACTGAAGGCAGCCGACCAGGAACGTCGATCCGGTCCTCTGGGTCGTCAGGATGATCGCGCGAATCGGCCCGTGCCGTGGGGCGCTGCTCATCGAGGGTAGTCTATGGCGAACCCAGCTACACAGCGCGTAGTTCGTCGCGCAGTGTTAGACGTAGGATCTGGCCTACACGGGTCTTCGGAGAACTTCATGAATGATGCAGCAATGAAGTGGCCATTGATCCTGCCGATCGCAGCAGCGTGCGTCCTGGTAGCTGCGCTGTCGCTTCCATCGAATGCGGCGCTGGTGGCTACCTACAGCCTCGCATTGTGCGGCGCGGTCATCAGCGCTGTGCATCATGCCGAGGTCATCGCACATCGGCTTGGCGAACCGTTTGGCACACTGGTGCTTGCGCTTGCGGTTACGGTCATCGAAGCCGCGCTGATCCTCAACATGATGCTGGCCGGCGGCGAGGCAAGCGCCGCCATCGCTCGCGACGCCATCTTTGCGGCTATCATGATCATCTGCAACGGCGTCGTCGGCCTGTGCTTGCTGGTCGGCGGTCTGCGCCACGGCGAGCAGGTTTTCAGGATCGAAGGGACAGGCTCGGGCCTCGCCGCACTCGCCGTGCTCAGCGCGCTGGTGCTGGTCGAGCCCACTTTCACGGTGAGCGCGCCGGATGGCGCGTACACGGCTTCCCAGCTCATTTTCGTCGCGTTCGCGTCCCTGACGCTATGGCTCATCTTCGTCTTCATACAGACGATCCGGCATCGCGATTACTTTCTCCCGACTGAATCGGCGGGTGACGCGACGATGCATGCGGCTACGCCAGGCGGGCGCGCGGCCTGGCAGAGTTTCGTCTTGCTGGTGATCTCCCTGATCGCCGTTGTCGGGCTCGCGAAAACCCTGTCGCCGAGCATCGAGCGAGCCGTGCTCGCCGCCGATGCGCCCATCGCCATCGTCGGCATCCTGATCGCGATGATCGTGCTGTTGCCGGAAACCGGGGCTGCGCTGCGGGCCGCGCACGCCAACCGGCTGCAATCGAGCCTGAACCTGGCGATTGGCTCGGCGATGGCCTGCATCGGCCTGACTGTGCCGGTCGTGGTTGGCGCTGCTGTGGCGTTGGACCTGCCACTGATCCTGGGCCTCGGACCGCAAGAGATCACGTTGCTGGCTTTGACCTTCATCGTCGGTGCAATCACCCTGGGGTCCGGGCGGACCAACATGATGCAGGGCGCGATTCACCTGGTCATCTTCGCGGCGTTCCTGTTCCTGACGCTGGTGCCCTGATACCGGGCTGCACGAGCCGACTCTAGACGGCGCGCAGCTCGTCGCGGAGCGTGCGGCGCAGTATCTTGCCGACATTGGTCTTCGGCAGCTCGTTGCGGAAATAGACGGACTTCGGAACCTTGTAGGGCGTGAGCTCGCGCTTGCAGAAAGCGACCACTTCTTCCGCGGTGAGCCCCGGGTCCTTCTTGACGATGAAGAGCGCGACCACCTCGCCGGACTTGTCGTCGGGCTGCGCGACCGCCGCCACCTCGAGCACCGCCGGCATCTGCGCGACCACGCCCTCGACTTCGTTCGGGTACACGTTGAAGCCCGAGACCAGGATCATGTCCTTCTTGCGGTCCTCGATGAACGTGCGGCCGCGCTCGTCCATGCGGCCGACGTCGCCGGTGCGCAGCCAGCCGTCCGGCAGCATGACCTTCGCCGTCTCCTCCGGGCGATTCCAGTAGCCGCGCATCACCTGCGGGCCGCGGATGCAGATCTCGCCGACCGAGCCGATCGGCAGCGCGTTGCCGTCGTCGTCGCGGATCGAGATCTCCGTGGACGGAAGCGGGTAGCCGATGGAGCCCGTGAAGTCGGAAGTACGCGGCAGGTTCGCGGTGCCGACCGGGGACGACTCGGTGAGGCCCCAGCCCTGGCAGATGTGCCGGCCGGTGACCTTGCGCCAGCGCTCGGACACCGCCGCCTGCACCGCCATGCCGCCGCCGAGCGCGACCCTGAGCGAGCTGAAGTCGAGCGCGTCGAAGCCGGGCGTGTTGAGCAGCGCATTGAACAGCGTGTTCACGCCGGTGATGAAGGTGAACTTCACCTTCGCGAGCTCCTTGACGAATCCCGGCATGTCGCGCGGGTTCGTGATCAGCACGTTGTTGCCGCCGACGTAGGTGAACACCAGCATGTTCGTGGTCAGCGCAAAGATGTGATAGAGCGGCAGCGCCGTGATCACCGCCGGGTTCTCGAACTGCGTCAGCTCCGGCATGAAGGCGACCACCTGCACCGTATTCGCGACCATGTTCCGGTGCGTCAGCACGGCGCCCTTGGACACGCCGGTCGTGCCGCCGGTGTACTGCAGGAAGGCAATGTCCTCGCCACCGACCTCGACCGGGTCGAGCGCGAGCGAGGCACCTTTCGCGAGCGCGTCGGCCCAGCGCACGGCGCGCGGCAGCGAATACGCCGGCACCAGCTTCTTCACGCGGCGGATGACGAAGTTCGTGATCGGGCCCTTGGGAAAGCCGAGCGAATCGCCGATGCCCGTCACCACGACGTGGCGCACCGCGGTGCGCGGCAAGCACCTGTTCGAGCGTCGCGGCGGCGTTCTCGAAGATCACGATCACCGTCGCGCCGGAATCGTTCAGCTGGTGCTCGAGCTCGCGCGCCGTGTAGAGCGGGTTGACGTTGACGACCGTGCAGCCCGCCCGGTGGCTGCCTACGATCGCGATCGGGTACTGCAGGACGTTCGGCATCATGAGCGCCACGCGGTCGCCCTTGCCGAGACCGGCGACCTTCTGCAGCCAGGCGCCGAACAGGCGCGACTTTTCCTCGACCTCGGCGTACGTGAGCGATGCGCCCATGTTGCTGAACGCCACCTGCGAGCGCGTGCTTGCGGCACGCGTCTTCGTACAGGCTGCTTCAGCGACGGGATCGAGTCGGGGTCGATGTCCGCGGGTACGTCGGGCGGGTAGTCGCGCAGCCAGATCCGGTCGACGGCCTCGTTCGAGTCATTCATTGCTGCAGCGCAAAATCCCGCCCGCCCGAGGAGCCGGCCGTCGCCTTCGATTTGACGCGCGTTCGCCCCGATCCGCAAGATCGCGTTCCCGTCGTCACTACCCATTCGAGAATCCCCATGACCCGATCCCTGCTTCTCGTGCTTGCCATGGCGCTGGCCCCGGCGATGAATTCGCTCGCGCAAGCGCCCGCGCCGGAAACGCCGCTGATCGCGCGCGACGCGCTGTTCGGCAATCCCGAGAAGACCCAGGCGCGGATCTCGCCCGACGGCAAGCACCTGTCGTGGATCGCGCCGCGCGACGGCGTGCTGAACGTGTGGGTCGCCCCGGCGGGCGACGTGGCCGCCGCGAAGCCGGTCACCAACGATCGCCAGCGCGGCATCCGCCAGCACTTCTGGATGCCGAACGGCACGCACGTCCTCTACCTCCAGGACCAGGGCGGCGACGAGAACTGGCGCCTGCACGGCGTCGAGATCGCGACCGGGACGGACCGCGACCTGACGCCGTTCGCGGGCGTGCAGGCGCAGGTCATCGGGCTGTCGCCGGAGCGCCCGGGAACGGTGCTGGTCGGCCTCAACGACCGCGTGCCCGAGTGGCACGACGTGTACGAGATCGACGTCGCGACCGGCGAGCGCAAGCTCGTGCTCAAGAACGAGGAGAACTTCGCCGGCTTCTTCGAGGACCTCGAGCTCGTGCCGCGCCTCGCGACGCGCTCGCTCGCCGACGGCGACGAGATCCTGCGGCGCACGCCCGGCGGCTGGGAGCGCGTGCTCAAGCGTCAGCCAGGCCGACACGCTGACCACCGGCCCGGTGACGATCGAGCAGGGCGGCAAGACGGCGCTGCTGCTGTCTTCGGTCGACCGCAACACCTCGGCGCTGGTGCGCCTCGACCTCGCAACCGGCGCACGTGACCCTGGTGGCGCAGGATCGAGCGCGCGGACGTCGCGGACGTCTGGCTCGAGCCGCGCACGCGCGCGCTGCAGGCCTACACGGTCGAGTACCTCGACCACCGACGCACACGGTGCTCGACCCGGCCGTCGCCAAAGACGTCGACCTGCTGACGCAAGGCGCTGGGTCCCGGCTTCGCGGTGGTCAGCCGCACGCTCGACGACCGGCGCTGGATCGTCGCCGCCGACGAGCCGGAGCTGGCGCTCGCCTACCACCTCTACGACCGCGACGCCGGCCGGCGTCACGAAGCTCTTCGACTCAGCGGCCGGCGCTTGCGAGCGCGCCGCTGGTGGCGATGCAGTCGTCGAGATCCGGGCGCGCGACGGCCTCACGCTGGTCGGCCTATCTCTCGCTGCCGCGGCGGCGCCACGCGGCCCGGTGCCGCTGGTGCTCAACGTGCACGGCGGCCCGTGGGGGCGCGATCGCTACGGCTTCGACCCCGAGCACCAGTGGCTCGCGAACCGCGGCTACGCCGTGCTCGCGGTCAACTTTCGCGGCTCCACCGGCTTCGGCAAGTCGTTCGTCAACGCGGGCGACCACGAATGGGCCGGCAAGATGCACGACGACCTGCTCGACGCCATCGACTGGGCGGTGCGGGAGAAGATCACCACGCCGGACAAGATCGCGATCTACGGCGGCTCGTACGGCGGCTACGCCACGCTCGTCGGCCTCACCTTCACGCCCGACACGCTTCGCCTGCGGCGTCGACATCGTCGGTCCGTCGAACCTCAACACCCTGCTCGAATCGATCCCGCCGTACTGGAAATCGTTCTTCGAGGAGCTCGCGCGCCGCGTCGGCGATCCGCGCACCGAAGAGGGCAAGAAGCTGCTCGACGAGCGCTCGCCGCTCACGCACGCGGACGCGATCAAGCGGCCGCTGCTGATCGCGCAGGGCGCGAACGACCCGCGCGTGAAGCAGGCCGAAGTCCGACCAGATCGTCAAGGCGATGAAGGACAAGAGCATGCCCGTCACCTACGTGCTGTATCCGGACGAAGGCCACGGCTTCGCGCGGCCCGCAGAACCGCAAGTCGTTCTACGCCATCGCGAGGGATTCCTGGCGCAGTGCCTCGGCGGCCGCTACGAGCCGGTCGGCAACGACTTCAAGGGCTCGAGCCTCGAGGTGCGCGAAGGCGCGCAGCACGTCCCGGGCCTCGAGGCGGCGCTCGCGGGCAAGCGCTAGTCGCGCTCAGCGCGCCGAGGAGCGGCGTGAGCTGCAGCCAGACGTTGTCGAGCAGCAGCGGCTGCGCGCGCGCGTTCGGGTGGATCCCGTCCGGCTGGAAATACGTGAGGTCGAGCGCGAGCTCGGGACTCATGAGCGCGGCGACGCCGACCTTGTAGCGCGTGCGCAGGTCGTCGTAGATCTTCTGGTACGAGCTCGTGTACTGCGGCCCGTAGTTGGTCGGCATGCTGCACGGTCAGCAGCAGCACTTCGGCGCCGGCCGCGCGGCTCTTCGTGATCAGGAGCCCGAGATTCGACTGGACGCGCGACACCGGCAATCCGCGCAGGCCGTCGTTGCCGCCGAGTTCGAGGATCACGATGCCGGGCTTGTGCGTCGCGAGCGCGCGGTCGAGCCGGGCGACGCCGCCGTCGGTCGTCTCGCCGCTGACGCTGGCGTTGACGACGCGGTGTCCGTAACCTTCTTTCTTCAATCGCTGCTGCAGCAGGGACACCCAGCCCTGGCCG
This sequence comes from uncultured Gammaproteobacteria bacterium, assembly GCA_963817195.1. Classification (GTDB taxonomy): domain Bacteria; phylum Pseudomonadota; class Gammaproteobacteria; order Steroidobacterales; family Steroidobacteraceae; genus SCUD01. The sequence continues at coordinate 3,439 of CAWFNJ010000010.1, read as the reverse complement.
GGCACGAGCCCGTAGCCGGCGGACAGCGAATCGCCCAGGACCAGGATCACCGGCGGTTCGGCGGCCCGCGCGATCGGGGCCGCAGCGGCGAGCAACAGCGCAAGGATCAGTACGCGACGCATGGACAAGAAGACCGTTCTCGAAGCCAGAAGTTTGCGCAAACAGGTTACCAGCCCCGAGGGAATGCTGACCATCCTCGACGACGTGAGCCTCTCGGTCGCGGCCGGCGAGACGGTCGCCGTGGTCGGCGCCTCCGGCGCCGGCAAATCCACGCTGCTCGCGCTCCTCGCCGGGCTCGACGAGCCGAGCGCGGGCGGCGTCTGGCTCGAGGGCGTCGAGCTCTCGGCGCTCGACGAGGACGGCCGCGCCGAGATGCGCGCCCGGCACGTCGGTTTCGTGTTCCAGTCCTTCCACCTCGTGCCGTCGCTGACCGCGCACGAGAACGTGATGCTGCCGCTCGAGCTCGCCGGGCCGCGCCGATGCGCGCGCGGCGGCGCGGGCGGTGCTCGAGCAGGTCGGCCTCGGCGCGCGGCTCGGCCACTACCCGCGCCAGCTCTCCGGCGGCGAGCAGCAGCGCGTCGCGATCGCGCGCGCCTTCGTGACGCGGCCCGCCGTGCTGTTCGCGGACGAGCCGACCGGCAACCTCGACACCGCGACCGGCGCGCGCGTGATCGAGCTCCTGTTCGACCTCAATGCCGCGAACGGCACGACGCTCGTGCTCGTGACCCACGACCGCGAGATCGCCGCGCGCTGCGGTCGCGTGATCGAGATGGACGCCGGCAGGCTGGTGCACTGATGAGGGCGCTTCGCTTCGCGCTGCTGGCCACTCTCGCGCGACTGGCGCTCCGGCGAGCTCGCCGTGCTGCTCGCGGCGCTGCTGGTCGCCGTCACGGCGCTGACCGGCGTCGGCTTCTTCACCGACCGCATCGCCCAGGCCGTGGACCAGCGCGCCGCCGAAGTGCTCGCCGCGGACCTGCGGCTGCGCTCGCGCCGAGCCGGTACCGTCGGAGTACGAGGCGCTCGCGGCGGAGCAGGGCATCGCAGACGGCGCGCATCGATCTCCTTCCCGAGCGTCGTGTTCTTCGGCGGAGGACTCCGCGCTCACCGCGGTGCGCGCGGTCGGACCCGGCTATCCGCTGCGCGGCCGGCTGAAGATCGCCGACGAGCCCTTCGCGCCCGCGCGCGAGACGGACGAGCTGCCGGGGCGCGGCGAGACCTGGCTCGATTCGCGCCTGCTCGCGCGGCTCGGCGCGCGCGTGGGCGACTCCGTCAACATCGGTGCGTCCGCGTTCACGGTGACGCCGCGTGCTCGACTACCGGCCCGACCAGGGTTCGGCCTTCGTCGACCTCGCGCCCTCGCTGCTCATTCCGCTCGCGGACCTGGCCGCGACCGAGCTCCTCGGCCCCGGCAGCCGCGCGACGTACTCGCTGCTGTTCGCGGGCCGGCCGGCGGACGATCCGCGAGTTCCGGCGAGCTGCTGGCCGAGCGCAAGGCGCGGGGCGAGCGCCTGGTCGGCGTGGACGAGGAGAGCCCGCAGATCCAGTCTTCGACGCGGCGCGCGGGGCGGTTCCTGAACCTTTCCGCCATGATCACCGTGCTGCTCGCGGCCGTCGCGGTCGCGATGGCGGCGCGGCGCTATACGCAGCGCCACCTCGACAACGTCGCGCTCATGAAGTGCATGGGCGCGCCGCAGCGCCTCGTGCTGCAGGTGACGGTCATCGAGCTCGCCCTGATCGCGCTGATCGCGGCGCTCGTCGGCGCCGCTCTCGGCTGGCTCGCGCAGGAGCTGCTGACGCGCCTGCTCGGCGACCTCGTCGCCATCGACCTGCCGCCGCCGACGCTGGCGCCCGCGCTCCTGGGCGGCGTGACCGCGCTCGCGATCCTGGTCGGATTCGCGCTGCCGCCGATGCTGCAGCTGAAGCGCGTGCCGCCCGCGCGCGTACTGCGCCGAAACCTCGAGCCGCCGCCGCTGCGCTACTCGATTTCCTACGGGCTTGCGGTCGCCGCGCTGCTCGGCGTGCTGTACTGGCTGGTGCGCGACGCGCGCCTGGTCGGCTTCCTGGCCGCGGGCATCGCCGGCGACGCTCGCCGTACTCTACGGCGCCGGCTTCCTGCTCGTCTCGCTCGCCGGGCGGCTGCGCGGCGCGGTCGGCGTCGCCTGGCGCTACGGCGTCGCGAACCTCGCGCGCCGCGGGCGCGAGAGCGTCGTGCAGGTGGTCGCCTTCGGCCTCGGGCTGATGGTGCTGCTCCTGCTCGCCGTCGTGCGGAACGACCTGCTCAAGGACTGGCGTGCGAGCCTGCCGGCCGACACGCCGAACTTCTTCATGATCAACATCCCCGCGGACGAGACCCAGGCGTTCGCGCAGTTCATCGAGGACCGCGGCCTGCCGCCGCCGCGGCTGTTCCCGATGATCCGCGCGCGCATGACCTCGATCAACGGCGAGCCGATCGAGAAGCTCGGGCTGACGGCCGACCGCGCCCAGGAGTTCGCCGAGCGCGAGCAGAATCTCTCGTGGGCCGAGACGCCGCAGCTCGACAACAAGATCGTCGCCGGCCGCTGGTGGAAGGAGGCCGATCGCGGCAAGTCCTACGTGTCGGTCGCGACCGAGTACCAGGAGGAGCTCGGCCTCGAGCTCGGCGACCGGCTCGCCTTCGACGTCGCCGGCGAAACCATCGAGGCGGAGGTGCTCTCGCTTCCGCGAGGTGGAGTGGGACAGCTTCCGGCCGAACTTCTTCCTGGTGTTCTCGCCCGGCACGCTCGACGGGCTCGCCGGCACCTGGCTCACCAGCATGAAGCTCGGCGTCGAGCAGCGGAAATTCCTTGCCGACCTGGTGCGGCGCTTCCCGTCGGTGTCGGTGTTCGACATCGACGCCATCCTCGCCCAGGTGCGCGACGTCATCGACCGCGCCTCGCTCGCCGTGCAGTACGTGTTCCTGTTCACGCTGGCCGCCGGGATCACCGTGCTGCTCGCCGCGATCCAGTCGACTCGCGACGAGCGCCGCTACGAGAGCGCCATGCTGCGTACGCTCGGCGCGCGCCGGCGCGTCGTGCTCGCCGGCGTCGCCGCCGAGTTCACGGCGCTCGGCATGCTCGCGGGCGTGCTCGCCGCCATCGGCGCGACGCTCGCCGGCTGGCTGCTGGCGAAGGAAGTCTTCGACCTCGAATACACGATCGATCCCTGGGTGTGGGTGATCGGGCTCGCCGCGGGCGCGGTGATCGTCGGCGGGGCGGGGACGTTCGCCGCGCGCGACGTCGTGAATCACCCGCCGATCAGCACGCTGCGCGAGCGCTGAGCTTCGTACCCGTCTTTATTGCACGCGCATGCGCGTCTCAGCGAAAGCCTCGGTCTTCCCGCCGCGCGCATATCCCTCGATGCGCAGCACGTAGCCGCCCGCCGGCAGCACCGAGCTGTTGAGCGACAGCCTGAGATCCAGGTT
>CAWFNJ010000009.1:0-49301 GCA_963817195.1 uncultured Gammaproteobacteria bacterium | reverse complement strand
ATCATCCCCAGCTCGAGCTGGGCCTCCTCGGTCATCATCGACGGGTTCCAGGGCGGGTCCCAGACGATCTTGACCTCGCAGCCGGTGACACCCTCGACCGCGGCCACCTTCTGCTCGACCTCGCCGGGCAGGGTCTCGGCGACCGGGCAGTTGCGGCGAGGTCAGGGTCATCTCGACCAGCACCCGGTCGTCGTCCTCGACGTCGATCTTGTAGATCAGGCCCAGCTCGTAGATGTTCACCGGGATCTCGGGGTCGTAGACGGTCCGCAGCGCCTCGATGATCTTGCTCGCCGAGTCTCCTCGACCTGCGGCCAGCCGCTCCTTCTGCGCCTGCTCCTCGGGCTCGTCGGCCAGGATCGCCTGGGCACGCTCCATCGCCGTGTCCATGGCAGCGCCCTCCATCATTGCAGCATCTCACCGGCCCGCCTGAGGCTGGCCACGAACGCGTCGATGTCCTCGAAGCTGGTGTAGAGCCCGACCGAGGCCCGGGCACTGGCGGCCAGGCCCAACCGATCGTGCAGCGGCATGGCGCAATGGTGCCCGGTGCGGATCGCGATGCCGTCCAGGTCGAGCAACGCGCCGATGTCCTGCGGATGGACGCCGTCCATGGCGAAGGTCAGCACGCTGCACTTCTCGGCGGCGGTGCCGATCACGCGCACGCCCGGGACCTGGTTGATGGCGCGCGTGGCGTAGGCCAGCACCTCCGCCTCGTGGGCGGCGATCGCGTCCAGGCCGAGCGCCTCGACATAGTCGATGGCGGCACCCAGGGCGACGATGCCGGCGATGTCGGGCGTGCCGGCCTCGAACTTGAACGGGATCTCGTTCCAGGTGGTGCCGGCGAAGCTCACCCGCTCGATCATGTCGCCGCCGCCCTGATAGGGCGGCATCGCCTCGAGCCGCGCGGCCTTGCCGTGCAGCACGCCGACGCCGGACGGCCCGTAGAGCTTGTGGCCGGAGAAGACGAGGAAGTCGGCGTCCAGCTCCTGCACGTCGACCGGGATGTGCTGCACCGCCTGCGCCGCGTCGATCAGGATCGGCAGGCCGCGGCTGCTGCGCGATGCGCGACCAGCTCGTGCACCGGGTTGACCGTGCCCAGCACGTTCGAGACCCACGACCACCGCGATCATCCGGGTGCGCTCGGTGATCCGCTCGACGAACGCGTCCAGCAGAAGCTCGCCGGCGTCGCTCACCGGCGCCGCCACCACCTTCGCGCCGGTCGCCTCGGCCGCGATCTGCCAGGGCACGATGTTGGCGTGGTGCTCCATCTCGGTGACCAGGATCTCGTCGCCCGGCTGCAGCTGCGGGCGCAGGAAGCTGGCGGCGACGAGGTTGATCGCCTCGGTGGCGTTGCGGGTGAAGACGATCTCGCGCCAGTCGGCGGCGTTGACGAAGCGCTGGACCTTGCGCCGCGCAGCATCGTCGGCCGCCGTGGCGCGCTGGCTCAGGTCGTACACGCCGCGATGGATGTTGGCGTAGTCCTGCTCGTAGAAGCGCTTGAGCGTGTCGATCACCGCGCGCGGCTTCTGCGCGCTGGCCGCCGTGTCGAGATAGACCAGCGGCCGGTCGTTCATCCGGGTGGCGAGGATCGGGAAGTCGCGCCGCACCCGGGCGACGTCGTAGCCCACCGGGACCACGCGGGCGGCCGCCGCGGTCACGCCAGCTCCTCCAGGTCGGAGCCGCCCGGCAGGCGCTTGACGGCCGCCTTGCGGACATGCTGGCGCACGGTCGGGTCGGCGAAGCGCTCGATCACCTCGGCGGCGAAGGCGAAGGTCAGCACGCTCTCGGCGGCCGCGCGCGGCAGGCCGCGCGAGCGCAGATAGAACAGGGCGGTCGGGTCGAGATCGCCGCAGGTGGCGCCGTGGCTGCACTTCACGTCGTCGGCGTAGATCTCGAGCTCGGGCTTGGTGTCGATCTCGGCGTCGTCGGACAGCAGCAGATTGTCGTTCTTCTGGTAGGCGTTGGTCTTCTGCGCGTCCTGGTGGACGATGATCTTGCCGGCGAACACCGCATGCGCCCGCCCGTCGACCACGCCCTTGTAGAACTGGTTGGAGTGGCTCTCGGGCGCCAGGTGGTGGATGCGGATCAGGTTGTCGACATGCTCGCGGCCCTGCGCGTGGTAGAGCGCCGTTGAGCAGGCAATCGACGCCGCGGCCCTCGATCCGCGCCTCGGTCTCGTTGCGCACCAGGCCGCCGCCCAGGGTCGCCACGGTCTGGGCGAGCTGTCGCCCCGTGATCGAGCCGCACATAGGCCTTGCCGATCTGGGTGCATTCCGGGGTCACCAGCTCGACCCGGTCGTGCTCGAGCAGCGCGCCGGCGGCGAGGTCGATCTGGCTCACCAGGTTGGTGAGGCTGGCCCCGGCCCCGAAGCCGACATGGCTCTCGATCAGCCGCAGGCGCGCGCCGGCACCCAGGCGCACGACGATGCGCGGGTGGCTCATGAACGCGGACGGCTGGCCCACGGTCAGGAACACCAGCTGCAGCGGGTCCTCGGCGTCGGCACCGTCGTCCAGCTCGATCCAGGCGCCGGCGCCGGCGAAGGCGCCGTTGAGCGCGGTGAACGACCGGTCGTCCTGCAGCGGCGGCGAGCACGTCGGCCACCCGTCCGCGGGTCGGTCTGCAGCGCGCGCGGCAGGCTCATGATCGCGCACGCCGCGCGGCAGGCTCTGCACGTGGCTGAGCTCGGGCACGATGTGGCCGTTGACGAAGATCAGCCGGCGAGCCTTGTGGCCGCCCAGGAGATAGGGTGCGATCGCGTCCAGGCCGAGCTCGGCCCGGGGCGCCACCGCCAGCGGCACGTTGGCCGCCTTGACGACGTTGGTGTACTTCCAGTCCTCGGCCCGGCTCGTCGGGATGCCCTGCTCGACGAAGCGGGCATAGGATGCGCGTCGCCAGTCGCGCAGATCCGGGCCGGGAAGCTGGCTCTCGGCACTGGCGAAGACGGCGCCGAATGCCGGCAAGGGCTCGATCGCGCTACGGGCGAGTGCCATGGGCTCAGGCCCCCGCCCGCTGCTCGGCGAACTCGCTGCCGAGCACGCCGGCATAGCCGTCGGCCTCGAGCTCCAGCGCCAGCTCCTTGCGCGCCGGAGCGCATGATCTCGCCATAGGCCAGGACATGGACGTGGTCGGGCACGATGTAGTCGAGCAGCCGCTGATAGTGGGTGATCACGATGATGCCGCGCGAGGGGTCGCGCAGCGCGTTGACGCCGTCGGCCACGGTGCGCAGCGCGTCGATGTCGAGGCCGGAGTCGGTCTCGTCCAGGATGCACAGGCGCGGCTCGAGCATCGCCATCTGCAGGATCTCGTTGCGCTTCTTCTCGCCGCCGGAGAAGCCGAAATTGAGGTCGCGCTTGAGCAGCTCCTCGGTGACGCCGACCACCTTGGCCTTGGCGCGCAGCCGCTTCATGAACTCGCCGGCGCCGATCTCGGCCTCGCCGCGCGCGCGGCGCTGGGCGTTCATGGCCTGGCGCAGGAAGTACATGTTGGCCACGCCCGGGATCTCGACCGGGTACTGCATGGCCAGGAACACGCCGGCGGCGGCGCGCTCCTCGGGGTCCAGCGCCAGCAGATCCTGGCCGTCGAAGGTCACGCTGCCGCCGGTGACCTCGTAGCCTTCGCGGCCCGCCAGGACGAAGGCGAGCGTGCTCTTGCCCGAGCCGTTCGGGCCCATGATCGCATGCACCTCGCCCGCGGCGACGGTCGAGCGACAGGCCGTTGATGATCTTCTTGCCGTCGACCTCGGCGTGGAGGTCCTTGATCTCGAGCATCGTTGCTTTCCGATTTCCGTTGCGCGTCAGCCGACGCTGCCTTCGAGCGAGATGCCCAGGAGCTTCCTGGCCTCGACGGCGAACTCCATCGGCAGCTCCTCCATCACCTCGCGGCAGAAGCCGCTGACGATCAGCGCCACCGCGTCCTCGGCGGGGATGCCGCGGCTGCGGCAGTAGAACAGCTGGTCGTCGCTGATCTTGCTGGTGGTGGCCTCGTGCTCGCACTTGGCGGTGCGGTTCTTGACCTCGATGTAGGGCACGGTGTGCGCGCCGCACTGGTCGCCGATCAGCAGGCTGTCGCACTGGGTGTGGTTGCGGGCACCCTCGGCCGACTTCAGCATCCGCACCAGGCCGCGATAGGTGCTGTCCGAGCGGCCGGCGGCGATGCCCTTGGCGACGATCCGCGAGCGGGTGTTCTTGCCGATGTGGATCATCTTGGTGCCGGTGTCGGCCTGCTGGCGGTTGTTGGTCACCGCCACCGAGTAGAACTCGCCCACCGAGTCGTCGCCCTGCAGGATGCAGGACGGGTACTTCCAGGTGATCGCCGAGCCGGTCTCGACCTGGGTCCAGCTGATCTTGGACTTGCGCCCGCGGCAGGCGCCGCGCTTGGTGACGAAGTTGTAGATGCCGCCCTTGCCGTCCTTGTCGCCGGGATACCAGTTCTGCACGGTCGAGTACTTGATCTCGGCCTCGTCCAGCGTGACCAGCTCGACCACCGCCGCGTGCAGCTGGTTCTCGTCGCGCATCGGTGCCGTGCAGCCCTCGAGGTAGCTGACGTAGGCGCCCTCGTCGGCGATGATCAGGGTGCGCTCGAACTGGCCGGTGTTGGCGGCGTTGATGCGGAAATAGGTCGACAGCTCCATCGGGCAGCGCACGCCCTTGGGTACGTAGACGAAGCTGCCGTCGGAGAAGACGGCGGAGTTGAGCGCGGCGAAGAAGTTGTCGCCCTGCGGCACGACCGAGCCCAGGTACTTGCGCACCAGCTCGGGATGCTCGCGGATCGCCTCGGAGATCGAGCAGAAGATCACGCCGAGCTCGCCCAGCTTGGCGCGGAAGGTGGTCGCGACCGAGACGCTGTCGAACACGTAGTCGACGGCGACGCCGGCCAGGATCTCCTGCTCGCGGATCGGGATGCCCAGCTTGTCGTAGGTCTTGCGGATCTCGGGGTCGATCTCGTCCAGCGACTTCGGCTGCTCCTTCTGCTTGGGCGCCGAATAGTAGCTGACCGCCTGGTAGTCGATCGCGGGATAGTGCGGCTTCTGCCAGGTCGGCTCGGTCATGGTCAGCCAGCGCCGGTAGGCTTCCAGCCGCCACTCGGTCATCCACGCCGGCTCGTCCTTCTTGGCCGAGATCTGGCGGACCACGTCCTCGCTCAGGCCGATCGGGACGCGATCCTCCTCGACGTCGGTGACGAAGCCGTACTTGTACTCGCTCCCGGTATACTCGCGGACCTGCTCGAGGGCCGTTGCCATCATCTACTCCGTCACATTCAGGCTGCGGTCGCGCATCACTGGCGCACCGCCGCCACTAGCTCGCCCGGCAGCAGGAAGGCCGTCGGAATGGTGTGCGCCATCTCCGCCAGGGTCACCTCGCTCAGGGACTCGCGGATGGCGCGATTGATCCGCTCCCAATTGGCGCGGGCCGGGCACAGGCTCAGGATGCTGCAGTCGCCGGGCGTGGGCTCGGTGCAGGTGGTGATCGCGATCGGCCCGTCCAGCGCCTCGACCACCTCGGCCACGCTGATCGACACGGCCGGCCGGGCCAGGCTGTAGCCGCCGTGCGCGCCGCGATGCGAAACCAGGAGCTCGGCACGGGTCAGCAGCTTCAGGACCTTGCTGGTCATCGCGGCGGGCACGGCCGTCGCCGCCGCCACATCGCCGGCCGTCTGCTGTCGGTCGGGGTGACGCGCCAGATGGGTGGCGATGACGATGCCGTAATCGGCTAGCCTGCTGAGCCTGATCACCGTCGGTCCGATGCCTGTGGAAAACCGGACCAGTATGGTCCTGATTGCTGCTTAAGTCGTCCCCTGCGCCCGGTATGTCAAGGCGGGAAACGGCCGGCCGCTTGCCCGGTTTCCCGCGCCGGACTAAGCACGGGTCCCGGTCGGGCGGGTGCCCGCCGCAGCGGTGGGATGGGTGATGGCGCAGGCGCTGGCTGGCATCCGCGTGCTCGACCTGACCAGGATCCTGGCTGGGCCGAGCTGCACCCAGCTCCTGGGCGACCTGGGTGCGGACGTGATCAAGATCGAGCGCCCCGGCGCCGGCGACGACACCCGCAAATGGGGGCCGCCCTACGTCCAGGGCCCGGACGGCCCGACCGCCGAGAGCGCCTACTATCTCTGCGCCAATCGCAACAAGCGCTCGGTCGCGGTCGACATCGCCACCGAGGCGGGCCAGGCGTTGATCCGCCGCCTGCTCGCCCGGTGCGACGTGCTGGTCGAGAACTTCAAGGTCGGCGACCTCGCCCGCTACGGCCTGGGCTGGGAGCAGCTCCGGGGCGAGTTTCCCTGGCTGGTCTACTGCTCGATCACCGGCTTCGGCCAGACCGGCCCCTACGCCCCGCGTGCCGGCTACGACTATCTGGCGCAGGGCGCTGGGCGGCATCATGAGCCTCACCGGCGAGCCCGACGGGCTGCCGATGAAGGTGGGCGTGGGCATCGCCGACATCATGTGCGGCATGTACGCTGCAGTCGCGATCCTGGCGGCCCTGCGTCACCGCGACGCCACCGGCCTGGGCCAGGCCATCGACGCCGCCCTGCTCGACACGCAGGTTGCCTGGCTGGTCAACGAGGGCACCAACTTCCTGCTGTCGGGCCAGGTGCCGCCCCGCCAGGGCACCGAGCACCCCAACATCGTTCCCTACAAGACGTTCGCCAGTGCGGACGGCTACGTCATCCTGGCGGTCGGCAACGATGCGCAATTCCAGAAATGGTGCCGCTTCGCCGCTGCCGCCGAGCTCGCGGCGGACCCGCGCTTCGCCACCAACAGCCTGCGGGTGGCCAACCGGCGGGCGCTGTATGCGCTGATGCCGGAGTTCGTGCGCGCCAAGACCACGGCGGAGTGGGTCGAGGGCCTCGCGAGCCTAGGCGTGCCCTGCGGGCCAGTGAATACCCTGGATCAGGTGTTCGCCGACCCGCAGGTGCAGGCGCGCGGCATGCGGCTGGACCTGCCGCACCCCAGCGCCGCCTCGGGCTCGGTCCCGCTGGTCGCCAACCCGCTCAAGATGAGCCTGACCCCGCCCGGCTACCGCCACAGCCCGCCCACGCTCGGCCAGCACACCGACGAGGTGCTCGACGAGCTGCTGGGGCTGGGCGAGGCCGAGCGCACCCAGCTGCGCGCGGCGGGTACGATCGCCTAACGCCGCGCCTTGAAGAAGGCGCGCAGGAGATCGGCCGAGCGGCTGGCGGCGATGCCGCCATAGACCTCGGGGCGATGGTGGCAGGTGGGGCTGGCGAAGATCCGCGGCCCGTGGTCGACGCCGCCGCCCTTGGGGTCGTCGGCGCCGTAGTAGACGCGGCGCAGCCGGGCGAGGCTGGCCGCGGTCGCGCACATCGGGCAGGGCTCGAGGGTGACGTAGAGGTCGCAACCCACCAGGCGCGGTGAGCCGAGACGCGCCGCAGCCGCCTGGATCACCAGCATCTCGGCGTGGGCGGTGGGGTCGTGCCGTTCCTCGATCCGGTTGTGGTCGCGAGCGAGCAGGGTGCCGTCGGGGGCCACCAGCGCAGCACCCACCGGCACCTCGCCGGCGGCGGCCGCCGCCTCGGCCTCGCTCAATGCCACCGCCATCGGCTCCACGCCGCCATCCCCGCGCTCACCGCTCGACGTCGAACGACACCGAGAAATCGCTGGCTTCCGGCGGCGGCGCATCGAGGCTCACCTCGAACCGCGCTACCCCGCCGGGTCCGAGCGCCGGCTCGGGCGGGTCGAACAACCCGTGGTCGAGCTCCCGGCGATCGGCCGCCAACAGGGCCACGCGGATCGGCGGCACGTCGCGCCGCTGCCCGCTGATATTGGTGATTTCGCCCGTCACCACCAGCACCGGCTGGCCCGCGGCCATGCGGCGCTCGGAGCCGAGGTCGCGGAACTCGATCCCCAATGGCAGCTCGAGTGACAGGCCCAAGCGCTGGTAGACCGGCGCCGTTGCCGGCAGGTGGGCGGCGATCTGGTTGCGCCCGGCGATGGCGGCGGCCGCCAGCAGGAGCAGCAGCGCCCCGGCGAGCCACGGCGCCAGCCGCGCCCCGCGCAATGCCGCCAGGCGCGATGCGGCCCGCTGCGCCACCGGCTCGCCCAGCGCCAGCGGTGGCGGCGGCGCTTCGGTGAACGCCTCGACGAACCAGCGCTCGCCGCAGCTCGAGCAGCGCACGTTGCGGCCGCTGGCGCCGAGCGATGCCGGCGGGATCCGGAACCGGGTGTGGCAGGCCGGGCAGGTGATGATCATCGCGTCGCTCGCCGTCGGGCAGCGGCTTGCTGCTCTTTGCAGTTGATATTGTCTTACGTCACTCTACTATAACGAGTATGGCCTGTCAGCAGGCGACGCAGCCCCGGCGCGGCCCTTGGACCCGAACAGCACCACCATCGTGCAGCTGCAGGACGTCGCGATGCGCTACGGCAACGGTGCCGAGGTGCTGCGCGACGTCCGGCTGCGCCTCGCCGCCGGCAGCTTCCACTTCCTCATGGGCCCCAGCGGCGCCGGCAAGACCTCGCTGCTGCGCGTCCTGTCCCTGGCCCAGCCGGTCTCGCGTGGCCGGGTCGTGCATGTTCGGCCGCGACGCGACGCAGCTCGACCGCGCCGAGACCGGCGGCCTGCAGCGCCGCATCGGCGTGGTGTTCCAGGATTTCCGCCTGCTCGACCATCTCAGCGCGTTCGAGAACGTCGCCTTGCCGCTGCGGCTCGCCGGTGCCGACGATGAGCAGATCGCCGGCCATGTCGGCGAGCTGCTGGGCTGGCTGGGCCTGGGCGAGGCGATCGAGAAGCCGCCTACCGAGCTGTCCATGGGCCAGCGCCAGCTGGTCGCCGTGGGCCGTGCCGTCGTGGGCCGGCCGAGCCTGCTGCTCGCCGACGAACCCACCAGCAGCGTCGACGGCGGGCATGCGCGGCGGCTGATTCACCTGCTGCTTTCGCTGCATCGGCTGGGCACCACCGTGGTGGTCGCCACCCACAACGACCGGCTGGTCCGCCAGCACGGCTTTCCCGTCCTCGAGATGGCCAACGGCCGGCTGCTCGGTCCGACGCCCGTGACGGCACAGATGGCGGTCGGCGCCTGATGCGGGCAGGGGCTGTGGCTCGGCGCGGTCTGCCGCTGCGCGAGAACCCCGCTGGCCGGGTGCTGGCCTGGCTCGCCAGCGGATTGGTCTGCCTGTCCGTCATCGCCTTCGCCGTCGCAGGCGGGGCGCATGGCCGGCTCAGGGAGCTGGCGCTGGAGCCGCATGTGGTGACCGTGGCGGTACCACCGACCGCTGCCGGCCCGGCCACGGAAGCCGAGCTGGCGCCCGTGATCGCGGCGCTGCGCACGCTGCCGGGCGTCGTCCGCCTGCGCGTGGTGCCCGCCCAGGAGCTGCTGCCCCTTCTTCCGCCAGGCGCGAGCGATGTGCAGCTGCTGGCCGGTCTGCCCCTGCCCCGGCTGATCGAGCTCTCCTTCGACCCCGCTCAGGTGCCCGACCGCGCCGCCATCGCCGCCCCGCTGACGACGGCAGCGCCCGATGCCGTGGTCGGCGAACCCGTCGCCGGCGGGGCCGATGGTGCGGCGGCTGCTGCGGCGGCTGCGGCTGCTGGGCTGGGCGGGCGGCTGCCTGGCGCTTGCTCAGTCTGATCGCGGGCTCCGCTCTGGTGGTGCGGGGAGCGCTGATCGCACAGCGCGAGACGGTGCGCCTGTTGCGCTCCCTGGGCGCGGCCGAGGCGCAGGTGGCGCGCCAGTTCGAACAGTATGCCGCGCGCAACGGCCTCTACGGAGCCCTCTTTGGCTTCCTGGCAGCGCTCGGCATCCTCGTCCTGCTCGCCCTGGCCGGCGCGGCTTGGCCCGAATCGGGCCTGGTCGAGCCGCGACTGACCCTGGCCGACTGGCTGCGTCTGGCGACGGTGCCGGTGGCCGCGGCCCTGCTCGCCGCCGTCGCCGCCCAGCTGACCGTGCGGCTGGGGCTGGCGCGGCTCGGCTAGCCGGACAGGCACAAGACCCGCGCGACGGCTACTTGACCCTCCGCCTCACCGGTGTGCGGCAGCCACTCGGCCGGCACCGCGATCGCAATCTCGGCCACGGGAAAGCCGATCCGCCGCGCCAGCTCCGCCGACCCCGCCGCCGCCGGGTCGCCGCGCCCCAGCAGCATCCCCGACCACCCGCCCCCGCGCGTCGACCACCGGCGCCCCGCTCATCCCGGCATGGGCCACCGCCCCGCGCAGCGGCAGCCGCTCCGCCGGCCGTGGGATCGGCAGCTCGATCGCGCGTCAAGGCCAGCGAAGCGAGCCCTCCCCCCGCCGCGGCCTCGGGATAGCCCACGGCCGTCAGCGGCGCACCGGGTGCGGGCAGCGCCGGCGCCAGCTCGGCCGACCGCGGCGCCGCACCACTCACCCGCAACACCGCCACGTCGAGCGTCGGGTCACGGCTCTCGACCTCGGCCGCCAGCCCCACACCGCCCTCGGGCACCACCCGCACCCCGGCGCACCCGGCCACCAGATGCGCCGCCGTGACCAGCCGGCCCTCGCCGCCGAGGAAGAAGCCGGTGCCGGCCTTCATCACGGCGGCCGGGGCCATTGACGATGACTCGACCGCACACCCGCACCTGACGGACGCGGCGGCCATCGACACGCCCAGCGTTATGGCCAGTAGAGCCGTGGGAGCCTTCGCCACTCGATCAGACGGTGACGACACTAGAATGCGACCCCCGAGCCGACCGACCGCCTGCCAGCCCTTGTCGCCGCCGCGGTAGTCGGGGTCGGTGCCGTCATTGTCGAACAGGCCCAGGTCGCCGGCCAGCTCCAGTCCGGGAGCCAGCGCGTAGTCGGCCGAGAACACCAGGTTGAAGGGCTTGCGATAGGGCGAATTCGCCGGCACTGTCGACGACTTGGCCGTAGGTGATCGACGCGTTCCATTCGTCCTCGCCCCAGCCGATGCCGGCGGTGAAGAAGGTGCGGTCGAGGTCGCCCAGCCGCTCGTCGGCGAAGCTGCCGCCCAGCTCGACTCCGAACAGGTCGACCGTGGCGCCGGCCTGCCAGCCCCACCAGCGGTCGCCGCCGAACTCGCTCTCGGCCTCGTTCCTCAGGCTGCCCCAAAGGCCGACCACGGACGCCAGGACCTCGGCGTCGCCGACCTCGCCATCCCAGACCAAGCCACCCTCGACCACGTTCTGGGCCTCCATGGCGGAGTCGCCGCCCTTGCGGGCGATGAACTGGCCGTTGAGCTCGCCGTCGTCGACCACCTCCTGGGTCGGCGTGTAGGACAGGCCGAAGCTGAGGCCGTCGAAGCTCGGCGTGTAGTAGCGGATCTTCGTCGCGGTGTCGGTGTTGGTGATGAACACCACGGGTACCGCGATCTCGTCCACAACGTCGCCGTCGATGCCGCCGGTGCCGGCCGCGACCTCCTGGGCGCCCACGGAACTCTCCTCGGCAATCCCGTCGACATCGCCCAGCCGGACCTCGCCCCAGCCGCCGCGGACGAAGATCCAGGTCTCGATCGTGTTGAGGGTCTGGTCGGTGTCGGCGTCGAACTCGATGGTCGCACCGTACTCCAGCCCCGTCGCCTCGTCGCGGCCGCGGGCCAGGAGGTGCAGCTCGGTGTCGTTCGAGAAGTCCAGGCTGCGGGAGTAGCTGTCGTCCTGGCGGGCGTCGTCGAGCTGGCCGCCATGGGCGAGGAAGCGCACGAAGCCCGTGAGCGTGAGGTCGAGCGTCCCACCCGGCCGAACCTCCGCCGCGGTCGCCGGGCAGCGGCTGGCGAGAGCCAGGCAGCCCGCCAGGCAGGCCAGGGAGAGGTTCTGCGCCCGAATCCTTCCGATCCCCGCTCTTGGCCGGACCCGTGTGCTGTCTGCCGGCCCCATCGCCCGGTTAGGTCACGATGGCGACACAAGTACGACAGCATCCGGCGCGGCACCAAGCAAGCGCCGACACGGGAGCTCGTGGCGTCTGACGAGGCGGCCCACGTATGTCGGATCGACGCCGCAAACGCAGCCGCCGCAACGACTTGCCGCCGTCCGACACCAGTCGGCTGGCGGCGGCGTCCGCGAGCCGTAGCCTCCCCGGCACGCGTTGCGGCGACCGGTCCTCGGGCGTCGGCAGGCGCGAGACGGAGGAAGACGCATGTTGTTCCACACAACCCTCACTACGGCCACGCCACCGCGCCGGGCCGCGATCCTGGCGGTGCCGGCCCTGCTCGCCGGAACCCTGCTCGCCAGCGGGGCCGCCGGCCGCGACCCCGTTCTCGATCGCCAACATCTTCTTCGAGCTGAACTCGACCGCCGGCGACCTCGGCGTCCATGTCTCGCTCGACGGCGAGAGCTGGAAGATCCTGCGCGTCCAGGACCCCCAGGGCCGCGAGATCGTGGAGCTGGAGCCGAAGCGGGGTGCCAAGACCATCGGCCTGACCGAGCTGTTCTTCGAGGGCTCGGAGCCGCCGCTGGTGGATGTCTCGTTCGCGCGGTTCCTGGAGCTGTTCCCGCAGGGCAACTACCGCTTCCTTGGCGTGACCACGGGCAACCAGCTGCTGCGCAGCACGGATCCCCTGACCCCGGAGCTGCCCTGCCCGGTCAAGGTGGTCTCGCCGCCCCCAGACAAGCCGGTCGCGCCCGACCAGGTCGTCATCCGCTGGGAGCCGGCGCCGGGCGTGTTCAACCCCGATTCGGGCATCTGCAAGAAGAACCAGGACGTCGAGCTCGCGAGCTACGAGGTCATCGCCGAGGTCGTCAACGAGGCCACGGGCCTCGTGCGGCACTACACTGTCGAACTTTCCGCCGGCGCCACCGAGTTGTCGGTCCCGCGCGTGTTCATCGAGGACGGCCTAGCCTCGGCGGGCACCGAGTTCAGGCTCGAGGTGATTGCGATCGAGGACACGGGCAACAAGACGATCACGGAGGGCACATTCCAGGTCTCCAGCCACTAGCTCTCGTCGCTCGCCGGGCCGTGCGACCTGCGGTCCGGCGAGTCTCATGCCTGCCCGGCGCGGCGAAGCCGCGGCCGTCATATGTCGGACGGAGCCGGAAATCGGCGCTGGATCAATCGGTTAACGCGCTCGTACATTCGTCGGATGGCCAGCTTGGGGCTCGATGGTCGATGGTTCGGCCAGTGCTCCCGGCGAGACCGGGCAGGATCGATAGGTGAAAGGTAGCACAATGAGGATTTCTTCCGACGGCCGCCGCTCGTGGCGGCGGGTGCTGCTGAGCGCGGCCTTGGCGGTGGCGGTGCCGGGTGGCGCGGCAGGGGCGGCGGAGCCGTTCGACGAGGCCGACATCTTCTTCGAGCTGAATGCCACGGCCGGCGACGTCGGCGTGCACGTCTCGCTCGACGCCGAGCGCTGGAAATCGCTGCAGATCACCGACCCACGCGGCCGCGACATCCTGCGGATGGAACCGCAGGGCAGCGCCGCGCAGATCGGCCTCACCGAGCTGTTCTTCGAAGGCGAGGAGCCTTCGCTCAACCGTGTGCCGTTCCGCCGGTTCTTGCAGCTGTTCCCGCCCGGCCGCTACAAGTTCGAGGGCACCACCCGCGGGGGTGACACTCTGCGCAGCAAGGACAGGCTGAGCGCCGAGCTGCCTTGCCCGGTCCGGGTGGTGACGCCTTCGCCGACGGCGCCCACCGCCGCCGACGCCGTGGTCATCAGTTGGGAAACGGTGCCGGGCGTGTACAATCCCGACACGGCCGTCTGCAACTTCGCCCTGGATGTCGGCTTGGTCGGATTCCAGGTGATCGCCGAGGTGGTCAACGAGAGTGCGGGGATCACGCGCAACTACGTGGTCGACCTGCCGCGCGACGCGACGTCGGCTCGGGTCCCGACGGAGTTTCTCGCTCCGGGCCTTGCGATGCCCGGCACCGAGTTCAAGCTCGAGGTGATCGCGATCGAGGACACCGGCAACAAGACGATCACCGAAGCGCCGTTCCTGGTGGCCACGCCCTAGCGGCGCCTGGGCGAGCAGACGGAACAGTCTTCCTGGGCACCGCGGGCGCCCGGTCGGAGGACAGCAGTTGGAGGGAACCATGTCCGATTCCACCAACCGTCGCTGGCTGGTCACGGCAATTGCGGGCATGATCGCTTTGCTGCTCGCTGGCGAGCTCTATCGCCATCTGATCATCGCGCCTGTGTCCCTGCCGGTCTTGCTGTTCGAGCTGGCGGAGGAGCTTCTTCTCGTCGGCTGCGCGGTTGCCTGTGCGCTTCTCGTACAGCGGGTACGCATGCGCGCAATGCTGGTGGCGTCGATCGCCATGCTGGCATTGCTGCTGGCTGGCGAGGCGTATCTCGGCGACAAGCCTGCGACGGCGAGTTCGCTGCTTGTCGAGGTGGTCGAGCTGGCTCTCCTGATCGGCTGTGTCCTCGCACTCTTGATATGGCATGATAGGAAGCAAGGGCTGAAGGCATGAACGCCGCCGCGCTGGGGACACGATCAAAGGCAGGCGGCCCGACGTCCGAGGGCTGCAACGGAACCTACCGCGCCGCCGGCAAGGAGAGATCCATGAGCGATTGGTCGGCGAACTGGAGCCGGGTTTGGCTGATCTCGGGTGCGGCCGGCGCGTTCGCCATCCTCCTCTCCCAGGAGCTCCTCACGTCGGACGAGCCCTTCACTTTGTGGAATCTACTGTTCGAGGCCTTCGATATGGCGTTGCTGGTCGGTGCCACGGCCGCGACGGCGGTCCTCCTCCTGCGGGTCCGCGCGCAGGAGGAGCAGGGCCTGCTGCTGCGCCGGGACCTCGAGCTGGTCCGCATGCGCAACGAGGACTGGAACCGCGAGATGGCCGGCCGCCTGCGCGAGCTCGGCGCGGCGATCCAGGCCCAGTTCCAGGCCTGGGGCCTGACGCCGGCCGAGCAGGATGTCGGTCTCCTGATGCTCAAAGGGTTCAGCCACAAGGAGATCGCCCGCCTGCGCGCCACCTCCGAGGCCACGATCCGTCAGCAGGCGGCCTCGATCTACGACAAGGCCAACCTCAGCGGGCGCGCGGCGCTGTCAGCCTTTTTCCTCGAGGACCTGCTGCTGCCCGACACGCCCCCGTTGGTGAACGGCATCGCCAGGGAACCACGGGAGCAGCGCCGCCTCTCGGCCTGAGCGCACCCGCTTGACCCCGCCGGGCCGGAGCCGCGATCCTGCGAGCCACGCGATGATCGGGGAGGGGGCGGCATGCGGCTGGACGGCAAGACGGCGATCGTGACCGGCGGCGGCTCCGGTTTCGGGGCGGCGATGGTCGAGCTGTTCGCGGCCGAGGGTGCCCGGTTGGTGGTGGCGGACATCGACGCCGCCGCCGCCGAGCGGGTCGCCGCCGGCGTACCCGGGGCGGTTGCCGTCCAGGCCGACGTCACGCGCGACGACGACACCGGACGGATGGTCGCGGCGGCGACGGGTGCCTTCGGCCGGCTCGACATCCTGGTCAACAATGCCGGCGTGTCGCACTGGAACCAGAAGCTGACCGAGGTCAGCGAGGCCGACTTCGACCGGGTCTACGCCGTCAACGTCAAGGCGCTCTACTGGGCCGCCAGGCACGCGGTGCCGGTGATGGCGGCCCAGGGCGGCGGCTCGATCGTCAACACCGCCTCGACCGCCGGCCTCCGGCCGCGGCCGGGCCTGTGCTGGTACAATGGCAGCAAGGGGGCCTGCATCCTGATCACCAAGTCGATGGCGGTCGAGCTGGCACCCATGAAGATCAGGGTCAACGCGCTCTGCCCGGTCGCCGGCGAGACGCCGCTGCTGGCACACTTCATGGGCGGCGACACGCCGGAGAACCGGGCCCGCTTCGTGGCCACCGTGCCGCTGGGCCGGCTGAGCACGCCCGCGGACGTGGCCCGCGCGGCCCTCTGGCTGGCCTCCGACGACGCGGAGTTCATCACCGGCGTGGCGCTCGAGGTCGATGGCGGCCGCTGCATCTGAGCGTGCAGCACTACCGCATCGCCATGGCAGGTGGCAGGGGCGCGTAGCCGCCCTGGTGCCACATCCGCCATTGCCAGTCGGCGCCCGCCATATCGCCCTTGGCGTCGAAGGCGACCCGCCCCAGGACCGTCGTGAACCGGCTGCGGTGCAGAGCCAGAGCCACCTCGGCCGGGTCGAGGCTTTCGGCCCGCTCGGCCGCCTCCGCCCAGGACTGGACCGCGGCATAGGCGCCGAGCCCCGTGGGCAAGGAGCCCAGCCCCAGGGCGCGGAACGCCGCAAGGACCTGCTGCGCCGCGGGGCTGTCGGTGGGGATGCGCGGCGTGGTGAAGATGGTGCCTTCGCCCACCGCGCCGGCGACGTCCCAGAACTCCTCCATGCCCAGCCCGTCGCCGCCGACCATCTGCAGCTTGCTGCCCTGCTCGCGCGCGGCGAGGAGGATCCGCGCCGCGTCCGCGCCGTAGCCGGCGACATAGAGCACGCCGATCCTTGCCTCGCGCAGCTGACCGATCAGGGCGGCATAGTCCTCGGCGCCCGGAGGGTAGGAGGCGTAGAGCGCCTCCTGCACGCCGTTGCGGCGCAGTTGGAGCCGGGCCTGGGTGGCGAGACCGCTGCCGTAGGTGCTGCCATCGTGCACGATCGCGATTGGCCGCACCGGGCGCAGCGCCGCCAGCCGATCGGCTGCCATCCGCCCCTGCTCGTCGTCGCGGCCGATGAGCCGGAACACGTTGGGGCGGCCTTCCTCGGTCAGCCGCGGGTGGGTGGAATCGGGCGTCAACATCGGGATGCCGACAGCCTCATAGACCGGCGCCGCCATCAGCGAGGAGTGCGAGCACGAGTGCCCGATCACCGCGACGACGCCGGCCTTGATCAGCTCGAGGGCGGCATCGGCGGCGCGTTCGGTGCCGCACTCGTCGTCGACGGCGATCAGCTTGACCTCGTGCCCGAGCACCCCGCCGGCCTGGTTGAGGGCCTGGATGGCGAGCTGCACCGCGGTCCGGTTCCGCTCGCCCGATGGTGCATTCGGGCCGGAGAACGGATTGGCCAAGCCGATGCGGGCCTCCTCGGCGCTCGCTGCGAACGAAGCGGACAGTATGGCCAGGACAACGACGCGACAAAGAGGACGGAACATGGCGTTCGCCTCCGGTCAAAAATGTATGGCGCGACCGGGCTACCCGGACGCCTCCCAGCACGGACGTTACTCTAGGGAGCACGAGTTGACGTGCGATAACTCACGTATGGCGCGATTTTTCCAGCGCGGGCCGCCGGTCGCATGGCACTCGCCGGCGCCCAGCGCATCATCGGCCGACTGGCGGGAGCATGCGCCCGCGCGAACGGATTGCCTCGGCCTCCGTTGATACGCCCACCGAGTATTGCAGGCGGGCCGTCTCCGCCACCAGCGCCCGCAGCCAGCGATGCGCTGGCCGTTGGGCGTAGCGATTGTGGAACACCAGGGAGGTCGGCTGCGACGGCAGCTCCAGCCCCGCGGGCAGAGGGCGGATGGTGAGGCCGAACGCGGCGGCGACCGGGCCGGCGAGACGGCTGGCCAGCGTGCAGACGAGGTCGCTGCGCAGGAGGATCGGCGCCACGACCAGATGGTGGGAGACCACGGCGGCGAGCTCGCGCGCTCGCCCGAGTGCCGCCAGCGCCCGGTCGACCGCACCTTCGCGGCTCGCCACCGGCGAGACCAGGAGATGCGGGGTCGCGAGATACGCGTCGAGATCGAGCGCCGACGCCGCCGGATGGCCCGCGCGCATCAGGACGACGAACTCGTCGCGCAGCAGGACGATCCGGGTCATCCGGGTCGGCGGCTCGGGGAAGATCCCGAGCGCCAGGTGCGCACGGTCCTGATCGAGCAGCGCTATCGCGCCCTCCCGGTCGGCGTGGCGGAACACGACCGCGACCCCGGGTGCCCGCGACCGCAGCGAGGCCACCAGCGCTGGTGCCAGGACGAACTCCGCATAGTCGGAGACGCCGACCACGAACTCCTCGCGCGCCGTTGCAGGCTCGAACGGGCGATTGAGCTCGACGGCCGAGCGCACCGCGTCCAGCGCGGCGGCGACCGGTCCGGCCAGCTCCCGGGCAAGGGCGGTGGGCTCCATCCCTTGGGGCGTACGCTGGAACAGGTCGTCCTGGAATGCCAGCCGCAGCCGCGCCAGGGCGTTGCTCGCGGCGGACTGGGTGACGCCCAGCCGTGTGGCGGCGCGGGTGACGTTGCGCTCGGCGTCGATCGCCTGGAAGACGCGCAGCAGGTTGAGGTCGAGGCGCTCCAATGTCATGCAGGATCATTTACCAGGGAAATAACGACCACACGATCAGTGAATTTCCCAAATGCCTTGGCTCCCGCCATGCTACGCTCATCAACATGGGAGTTGCCCGATGATCGACGATCGCACGGCCGCCTATGGCGCCCTCGTCCTGCGCGTGTCGCTGGGCGTCGCCGCGCTGGCGCACGGCCTCATGAAGTTCCTGGTGTTCACCCCGGCCGGAACCGTCGGCTTCTTCGCCTCTCTCGGCTATCCGGCGGCCCTCGCCTGGGCCGTGATGCTGATCGAGACACTTGGCGGTGTCGCCCTGATCCTGGGCTTCTACGCCCGCCTGGTGGCGCTCATCCAGATCCCGATCCTCCTGGGCGCCATGCTGGTGCACCTGCCGAACGGGTGGATGTTCGCCAACGCGAATGGCGGCTGGGAGTACCCTCTGTTCTGGATGGCGGCTTTGCTGGCGCTGGTCCTGATCGGCCCGGGTGCGCACGCCGTGCGCGACATCGAAGGTGCGGCCTCGCCGCGTCCGGCCTGATCGGCCCGTTGCCGCAAAGCGCACCGCCATGACCGACATCGAGCCCGCCGGGGTGAGCGCCTACCACGCCCACGTCTACTACCTGCCCGAAACCCGCGCCGACGCTGCCGCGGTCCGCGAGCGGCTGTCGGCGCGGTTCGAGGTGCAGCTTGGGCGCTGGCACGACCTCCCCATTGGCCCGCATACCCGGGGCATGTATCAGGTGCTGTTTGCGTCGGCGGAGTTTGCCCGCGTCGTTCCCTGGCTCATGCTCAACCGGCGTGGGCTCGACGTGCTGGTCCACCCGGACACCGGGGACGACCTCGCGGACCACACGAGGCATGCGCTCTGGCTGGGTGACCGACTGCCACTGCGCCTCGAAGCGCTCGCAGCCACACTGAAGGAAGCAGCGCTATGAGCCGCGCCATCGATCCCGGTACCCGCATCGGCCACGTTCACCTCAAGGTGGCCGACCTCGAGCGTGCGCTCGGCTTCTATTGCGGGGTGCTCGGCTTCTCGCTGACCCAGCGCTACGGCCGGGACGCGGCTTTCGTCGCGGCCGGCGGCTATCACCACCATATCGGGCTCAACACCTGGGAAAGCCGCGGCGGCCGCCCGCCCGCTGCTGGCACCACCGGCCTGTTCCACCTGGCGGTGCTCTATCCCTCGCGTCCGGCCCTGGCCGATGCGCTGCGGCGTCTGCTCGCTGCCCGCATCCCGCTCGACGGCGCCAGCGATCACGGGGTCAGCGAGGCGCTCTACCTGCGCGACCCGGACGAGAACGGGGTCGAGCTCTACCGTGATCGGCAGGAGAGCGAATGGCCGCGTACGGCCAATGGCCAATTGGCCATGGTCACCCAGAGGCTGGATCTCGACGATCTGCTGCGCGAGCCGCCGCTGGTGTGAGATCGCCGCCGGCATGAAGGCCGGCGGCGTTACCTCTCAGATCAGGAAGTCGGTGCGGCCTTCGGCGAAGCCGTTGGTGATGAAGTGCTGGGTCGCGAGGTCGCCGTTGGTGCCGAAGGCGGCCTGCAGGTCGGCGTAGTTGGCGAGGTATTGGGTCTCGTTGAAATTGTCGAGTACCCGGCCCTCGGCCTGGCCGTTGCTGACATAGTGCTGCTGGCCGGCCGCGGCATTGGCGCCGAAGGCCGCGATCAAATCGGCGTTGGAGGCGATGTACTGCAGGCCGTCGATCTGGGCCGGCGACGGCGCGTCGTCGACCCGGCCCTCGGTGAAGCCGTTGGTGATGAAGTGCGCGGTCGCCGCGTTGACGTCGGTGCCGAAGGCGGCCTGCAGGTCGCCATAGTTCCGCAGGTACTGCGTCTCGCTGAACAGGTCGGCCTGCCGGCCCTCGGCCTGGCCGTTGCTGAGAAAGTGCTGCTCGCCGGCGGCCGCGTTGGCGCCGAACGCCGCGATCAGGTCGCTGTACGAGGCGATGTACTGCAGGCCGTCGAAATTCGGCGGCTTGTCCGCCGCCACCGCCGCCGCCACTTCCGTCAAGGTCGAAACGGATCTCGGTCGTGCCGACCGTGCCGGCGCCGTTCAGGGCCATGTCGTATTCGAACGTGAAGCGATCCACCGGCCCGCCGGTGATGTCGTCCGCGCCACTCAGGGTGTCCGGGGCGCCCGGATTGTTGTCGAGCCTGAGATTGATCCCGATATTGTCATCGTCGCGGCGGCCCTGGGTAAGGTCGGCCGTGGCTTGGCCGCCGGTCTCGGGCGCAGCGAACCCGTAGCCATCCAGGTGCATCGTCGCGCCGTGCAAGGTAGCGCCGCTGACTGTAGCCACGAACTGGATGCCGACCGCGGCAGCAGAAGTGGTGGCGAAGCGTGGGTCCAGGCTGATGTCGATGCCGGGGTCCGAACCCTCGACCGTCTCGATCAGGATGGCTGCGGTGTTGATGTTGGTCGGGCCGTTGTTGGTGATCTGACTCAGGGTGACACCGCCGACGGTGATCCCCGGGGAGGCGATCAGGTCGCGAAGGGTGAAGATGGCCAAGGTGAGGTCTCCGACTTCGACACTGGAGGGGTAGGCGTTCTGCCCATTTCGCCGCCCGTTGCGGACAAGAGCGACGACGAGGCGTTAACGCGAACCCTAGGTAGTTCGAGATTGGCGGAGATAACAACGGCGTTCAGGCGGCGATCGGAGCCGTCACGCCGCTGTCGCCGCGGATCGTTGCGGATCAACAGGCTTCGGCCGACGCATCCGATCTGGCGCCGGCCGAAGGGCTCGACGGCGAGGGCGCTTTCCGGTCGGCGCCTCCGTTCGCTCGGTCGCCGGCTAGACGATGAAGTCGTTGCGGCCCTCGCCGAAGCCGAACTGGATGAAGTGCTGCGTCGCCGCGTCGGTATTCTGCCGAACGCGGCCTGCAGATCGGCGTAGTTGGCGAGGTACTGGGTCTCGTTGAACGTATCCAGGGCCCGACCCTCGCCTTGCCCGAAGCTCACATAGTGCTGCTGGCCGGCGGCGGCGTTGGCACCGAACGCCGCGATCAGGTCGCCGTGGGAGGCGATGTACTGCAGGCCTTGGATCTGCGACGGCGATGCCGCGTCGTCGTTGCGGCCTTCGCCGAGACCGTTGGTGATGAAATGCTGCGTCGCGAGGTCGACGTTGGTGCCGAATGCCGCCCCGAGGTCGCCGTAGTTGCGGAGGTACTGGGTCTCGCTGAAGGTGTCGGCGGCGCGGCCTTCGCCTTGGCCGAAGTCGAGATAGTGCTGCTCGCCGGCGGCTGCGGTTGGCGCCGAAGGCGGCGATCAGATCGCCGATAGGAGGCGATGTACTGCAGGCCGTCGAAGCCGGCCGGCAGCGTCGGCGGCGGCTCGTCGTCGACCAGATCGAACAGGATGGTCGTGCTGCCGTAGGTCGCCGTGATCCCGGGCTCGGGCGTGAGGAACATGTCGAAATCGAAGCGGAAGGTGTTGACCGGGCCGCCCGTGATCGTGCCCGAGGCGTCGGGGTCGTCCGCGACTCCGGCGTCGTTGTCGAAGAACGCGGTGAAGTCGATGTTGTCGTCGTCGCGCCCGGCCTGGCCGATCACGACGTCGACGCTGCCGCCGGCGTTCGGCGTCTCGAAGGTCACGCCGTCCAGGCTGACCGAGGCGCCCTCGATGATGGCGCTGGCCGCGGTGGCCCGGAACTCGAAGCCGATGTTGTGGGATACGGTCTCCGAGGACAGCGGCGACACGGTCGAGACGATCAGGCCCGGCGCGTCCCCGTCGATGGTCTCGATCGTGGATCTGGGAGGCGCTGACGGTCGAGCCGAGATTCCGAAAGCCGGTGATCGTCAGATCGCCGATCGTGAGCGTCGGCTTCGGGCTGGTGATCAGGTCCCGCAAGGTGAAGATCGCCAAGGTACGTTCTCCGAGTGGTGGCCACTGGCGGCCGCTATGGAATGGACCGGCTCGTGGGCACCTGCACTCCGCAAAGGCGCTACGTGCCGGGCCTTGCCCGAGGCACGGCTTTACGGCTACGCACGATACCTTTGGTTGAACATGGCCCGTGAGTTCTCCCTATGGTTGCAGAACCGGGCTCCCTGCGCAATGGCCTTATGGCGTACCCGAGTGCAGGATGAATCGCGGCCTGATCGGCCGTTGACGCGGCGCCACAGTCTATTGCCTCGGCCGCCGCCTGCCGCCACAAGGGCGCCAATCCTCTCCAAACCTCCCCGGGACCCGGCATGGGCTTCAATTGTGGAATCGTCGGCCTGCCGAACGTCGGCAAGTCGACCCTGTTCAACGCTGTCACCAACACCACCGCAGCGGCGGCGGCCAACTACCCGTTCTGCACGATCGAGCCCAATATCGGCCGGGTGCCGGTGCCCGACCCGCGCCTCGACACGCTGGCCAGGCTGGCGAAGTCGGCCAAGACCATCTCGACGCAGCTCGAGATCAAGGACATCGCCGGTCTGGTCCGCGGCGCCTCCAAGGGCGAGGGCCTGGGCAACAAGTTCCTGGGTGCGATCCGCGAGGTCGACGCGGTCCTGCAGGTGCTGCGCTGCTTCGAGGATCCCGACGTCACCCATGTCGAGGGCAGCGTCGATCCGCTGCGCGACGCCGAGCTGATCGAGACCGAGCTGCTGCTCGCCGATCTCGAGAGCCTGGAGCGGCAGAAGGAAGCCCTGGTCAAACGGGCGCGCGGCCAGGACAAGGAGGCCAAGGCGCGCCTCGAGCTGCTCGACCGCATCCTGCCCGACCTGGAGGCCGGCCGGCAGGCGCGGACGCTGGAGCCTGTCGCGCGAGGAGCGGGGGCTGCTCGCCGGCTTCAACCTGCTCACCGCCAAGCCGGTCCTCTATGTCTGCAACGTCGACGAGGCGTCGGCCGCGGCCGGCAACGCGCTGACCGAGCGCGTCAGCGACGCTGGCGCGGCAGCAGGGTGCGCGCCATGTCGTGATCTGTGCGGCGATCGAGGCCGAGCTCTCGGCTCTGGCCGAGGACGAGAAGGCCGAGTATCTGGCCAGCATCGGGCTGGAGGAACCGGGCCTGAACCGGGTCATCCGCGCAGGCCACGAGCTGCTGGGCCTGCTGACCTTCTTCACCGTCGGCCCCAAGGAGGCCCGCGCCTGGACCGTGCATCAGGGGGCGACCGCCCCGCAGGCCGCCGGTGTGATCCACACCGATTTCGAGCGCGGCTTCATCTGCGGCGAGGTGATCGCCTATGACGACTTCGTCCGGCTGGGCGGCGAGCAGGGGGCCAAGGAACAGGGCCGCATGCGCCTGGAGGGCCGCGACTACGTGATCCAGGACGGCGACGTCTGCCATTTCCGGTTCAACGTCTGACATGCGCCTGCCCGGCGCCGCCGCTTGGGCGCAAGCGCGGTGCCGCGCGCGGGACGGCACGGCGGGCCTGCTGCGGCGCGTCGGCCGTGACGCTCGGACTCGCGCGCGCCCGCCTGCCGCTGGCCGTGGCCCTGGCGCTGGCGTTCGGCCTGATGCTGCTCGCTGGCGCTGGGCAGCGTGCTGGGCCTCGCCTTCTACGCCGGCACCGCCAACACCCGCCAGCTGCTGGCCGACCGGACCAACCTGCTGCTCGACACGCTGGAGGACCGGATCGAGACCTTTCTCACGCCGGTCGAGCGACGCAGCTGCGCGTCATCGCGGCGAGATCGGCCGATGACGACCGATCCGACCCGACCTGCTCGACCGGCAGATCCGCCCTGCACGGCATCCTGGCGGCCACGCCGCAGGTCGCTGGGCGTGCTGTTCGTGACCCCGGACCTCAAGGCCTACCGCTATCTGCGCGACCGGGGGCCGCAGCCGGTGGAGGACTGGTCGCAGCTGCGACGAGCATCCGCGCGCTCGTCGGCCGCGGCGCAGCCCGGCGGCGGCGTCGTCTGGGGCCCGCCGGCCTGGAGCGACGAGCTGCGGCAGACGGTCATCAACGCCCACCTGCCGATCGAGCGCGATGGCGCGCTCTAGGCGTGCTGTTCGCCGCGGTCACGCTCGAGACCATGGTGCAGTATGTCGACGAGCTGTCGGCCGCGGTCGGCCAGCCGGTGTTCGTGCTGCAAGGGCGCGACCGGGTCGTGGCGCGCGCCGGACCTCGACACCGTCGATCGTCGGCCCGGACCATCCGCTGCCGTTGCTGGCCGAGGTCGGCGACCCCGTGCTGGCGGCCATGTGGGCCGGCGTCGACCGAGGTCGCTCGAGATCTTCGACCGAGGCGTGCGCGGCTCGTGCGCCGCCTGGCGACGCGCCCGGGCGACGAGTGGGTCGTGCTCTATCGCGAGATCGCCGGACTTCGGCGATCAGCCCTGGATCGTCGGCACCTATCTGCCGGCGAGCGTGGCCGGCGCCGAGATCCGGCGGCTCTGGCATGCTCTGCTGCTGAGCCTCGGCTGCCTGGTTGTCGCGGTGGCCGCCACCTTCTGGCTCGGTCGGCGCATGGCGCGCCCGGTCGAGCGACTGGCCGAGGCCGCGGGCCACATCCAGAAGCTCGAGCTCGACGCCGTGGCAGAGCTTCCGCGCAGCCACATCCGCGAGCTGGATCAGGCCGCGCGCGCCTTCAACGCGATGCGCAACGGGCTGGCCTGGTTCGAGACCTACGTTCCCGCGCCGGCTGGTCGGCCAGCTGATGGCCAACCCGTCGCCCGATGTGGTGGCCTCGCGCCAGATCGAGGTGACCGTCCTGTTCACCGACATCGTCGGATTCTCGCGCCTCGCCGAGCAGTTGGATGCTGCACATGCGGCGAGTCTGCTGAACCAGCATTTCGAGCTCCTGGCCGGCTGCGTCGGCGAGACCGACGGCACGGTCGACAAGTTCCTGGGCGATGGGATGATGGCGTTCTGGGGCGCTCCCGTGCCGCAGCCGGATCACGCCGCCCGTGCCGTCCGCGCGGCCTTGCTGATCCGCGACCGGCTGCGCGCGATCGACGGCTTCCCGCCCTTGCGGCTGCGCCTGGGCCTGCACACCGGCCCGGCCCTGGTCGGCAACATCGGCGCCCGCGACCGGCTCAACTACACCCTGGTCGGCGACACGGTGAACGTCACCCAGCGCCTGGAGCAGCTGGGCAAGGAGATCGCCCCGGACGACACCATCGTCATCCTGGCCAGCGCCGCCACCGCTGCCGCATGCGCGACGGCCTGTGCGCGGTCGAGCCGCTTGGGCCCGCGCCAGCTGCGCGGCCGCGACGAGACCGTCGACGTGTTCCGGCTGCGCTGAGCAGATGCCTCAGCGCGCCACCACCTTGCGATAGAGGTGCCAGGTGGCGTGCCCGAGCACGGGCATGACCACGATCAGCCCCAGCAGCACCGGCAGAACCCCAGCGCCAACCCTGAGCGTAGCCCATGGCGATCGCGGCGGGCTTACGGCGCTTGCCGCGATCTCGGCCGAAGCCTGTGAGTCGGCGCACAGTGGCTCTCGGCGGCATGGCCTACTCTCCACCGATTCCGGGATTCGACACCGCTGGGGAGATGACGAGATGCCCTACTCCGTCGACAGGATCACCGAGATCCTGAGCGTCGAGTTCGGCGGCCTTGCCGACGACCGACCCGTTCGTCGTCGGCGGTGGCGACGCCGCCGATACCGTCGTGGGGACCTGGGTCGAGCAGGGCAGTGGCTGGCCCCGCTTCGCGCACACGATCACCTACAGCAACATCACGCTGCTGCCTGAGGCGGGCGACGACACCCTCAACGGCGACACCGGCAACGACGCGCTCTTTCCCGGCCCCGGCGACGACGAGGTCCTGGGCGGCAGCGGCACCGACGCGGTGGCATTCGTGGACAGCCTCGGCCCGGTGACCGTCGACCTCGGCTCGGGCTACGCCAACGAGGCCAACGGCGATCTCAACTCGATCAGCGACGTCGAGAACGTGCTGGGCTCGGAGGATGGCGACCACATCTACGGCGACAGCGGGCCGAACGTGCTCGACGGCTGGGAGGGCGACGACGTCATCCAGGGCCGCGCCGGCATCGACGACCTGCGCGGCGGTGACGGCGACGACGTGCTGGACGGCGGGGGCGACGCCGACACGATCCTCGACGGCGAGGGCAACGACACGCTCACCGGCGGTGACGGCGACGACACGCTGCTCGCCGATGTGGGCGACGACCTGCTGGAAGGGGGTGCCGACGACGACACGGTCTCCGGCGGCTCCGGCATTGACACCGCGAGCTACGCCTCGGCCACGGCGGCCGTGGTGGTCTCGCTGCAGCTCCAGGGCGGCACGCAGAACACGGGCGGGGCGGGCTGGGACGAGCTCTGGAGCATCGCCAACCTCAGGGGCGGCGCCTACGACGATTGGCTGTTCGGCGACGACTTCGCCAACACGCTCGAGGGCGTGGACGGGGCCGATCACCTTTACGGCAACGACGGCAACGACATTCTGCGCGGCGGCCCCGGCACCGACACTCTGTCGGGCGGCGACGGCATCGACCGGGCGAGCTACATCTACGCGAACGGCGGCGTCACGGTCAGCCTGACCACGGGAACCGCCACCGGCGCGCATGGCAGCGACACGCTCACCGGGATCGAGGAGCTCGGCGGCAGCAACCATGCCGACACGCTCACCGGCGACGACGGGGACAACACCCTCCTGGGTGCCAACGGCGACGACCTGCTACGCGGCGGGCTCGGCAACGACACGCTGGACGGCGGCAACGGCAGCGACACGGGGAGCTGGCGGCTGGCGTCGGGCGGGGTCACCGTCCACCTCGCGCTCGGCACGGCCAACGGTGCCGCGGGCACGGACACACTCCTCTCGCTCGAGAACGCGATTGGCACCGACGGCTACGCCGACACCCTCACCGGCGGCGCGGAGGCCAACCGGCTCGAGGGCTGGGGCGGCGACGACCTGCTGCGTGGCGGCGCCGGGGCGGATACCCTGGACGGCGGGGCCGGCTCCGACCTGGCGAGCTATGTCGGTGCTACTACCGGCGTGACGGTCGATCTGGGCCTCGGCACGGCCACCGGCGGCGACGGACCGGACACGCTGCTCGCGATCGAGCGCGTGACCGGCAGCGCCTATGGCGACTCGCTCACCGGGACGGCGGTCGTCGAGACGCTCGACGGCAGCTCCGGCGACGACAACATCGGCGGCGGCGGTGGCGACGACACGCTGATCGGCGGCCCGGGCAGCGACTGGGCGCGCTACTCGTTCGCCCCGGGGTCGGTCACGGTCGACCTGCTCTCGGGGATCGCCACGGGTGCCGACGGCAGCGACACGCTCTCCGGCTTCGAGAAGGCGATCGGCAGCGGCTACGGCGACACGCTGTTGGGCGATGGCGTTGCCAACGTGCTGCAGGGCTGGGGCGGGGACGACCTGCTGCGCGGCCGCGGCGGCAACGACACGCTCGACGGCGGTGCCGGGCTCGACCGCGCGACCTATGACGACGCCACGGGCGCCGTCACGGTCGATCTCACCGCCGGCACGGCCACGGGCGCTGCCGGCAGCGACACGCTGACCGCGATCGAGAACCTGACCGGCAGCGAGACCTTCGGCGACACGCTTGACCGGCGACGGCAACATCAACGTCATCGAGGGCCGCGGTGGCGACGACGTGATCGAAGGCGGCGGCGGCAACGACGTGCTGGACGGCGGCACGGGCACCGATCTGGTCAGCTACGAGGGTGCCGCGGCCTTCGTCTATGTCGACCTTTCGGGGGGAATTGGCGAGTTCGGTGCCGGTGCCGACACCCTCGCCGGCTTCGAGAACGTCACCGGCAGCGCCGGCTGGGGCGACCAGCTCATCGGCGACGGCGCCGGCAACGAGATCGACGGCCTGGGCGGCGACGACACCATCGTGGGCCAGGGCGGCGCCGACGAGCTGAGCGGCGGCGCCGGCGCCGACATCTTCATGTACAATGCCACCGGTGAGGCCGATGACGACTTCGCCCTCATCGAGGAGATCGAGGACTTCGTCAGCGGCAGCGGCGATGTGATCCACCTCGCCCACATCGACACCGATCTCAGTGCGGCGGGCGATCAGGGCTTCACCTTCATCGGCACCGCTGCCTTCTCGGCCACCGCCGTGGCCGAGGTCCGCTTCAGCGGGGGCGTGGTCTACGCCGACACCGACAACGACGTCGGCGCCGAGATGGCGATCGCCCTGACCGGCGTGACCTCGGTGCGCGACCGATTTCGTATTGTAGGCCGCACCCTTGGCCGGGGTCGAGGTATCGCTACTGCCGCAGAGATACTGCCGGCGTCGGCGCCCACCAGCCTTCTCCGGAGCACGACGAACCACATCGGCAGCTACTTCCGGACGTGCTGACCGGCGACGACGGCGCCAACGTGCTCGACGGCGGTGCCGCGTCGGATACGCTGGACGGCAAGGGCGGCAGCGACACGGCCAGCTGACGAGCGGACGAACGGGCGGTGACCGTCGATCTCGCCAGCGGACGTCCAGCGGCACCAGCGGGACGGACACCCTGCTCAACATCGAGAACGTCGTGGCAGCGCGTACGATGACACGCTCATCGGTGACCACCTCGTCAACGTGCTGGACGGCGGGTTCGGAAGCGACACGGCGAGTTGGTTGGCGGCCTCGGGGTCGGTGACCGTCAACCTCCTGACTGGCCGCAGTTCCGGGGCCGGTGGCGCCGACACGCTGCGCTCGATCGAGCACGTCGTCGGCAGCGACGGCTGCGCCGACACGCTCATCGGCAACGCCTACTCCAATCGGATCGAGGGCCGCGGTGGGAACGACTGGCTCGAGGGCGGCGCTGGCGGAGATACGCTGGACGGCGGGGAAGGCGAGGACCGGGCGAGCTGGGCCGGGTCGATCGCGGCTGTGACCGTGGACCTCGTCGCGGGCACCGCGAGGGGTGAGCAAGACCGGGACACGCTGATCTCGATCGAGCGTGTCACGGCGCGGCACGACGACACGCTGCTGGGCGGCGTCGGTGCCAACACGCTCCCCCGACGGCAGCGGCGGCAACGACACGCTGATCGGCGGGGAGGGCATCGACACGGTCCGCTATCTCCAGGCGGCCGCCGCGATGACGGTCGACCTCGCCGCAGAAACAGGGCGGATCGCGGCGGACCGGGGCGCCGAGATCGATGCACTGTCCCTAATCGAGAACGCCGTCGGCACGGCCCTGTACGGCGACACCCTCTTGGGCGATGACGAGGCCGACCGGCTGGAGGGCCGGGGCGGCGACGACGTATTGCGCGGGCGCGGCGGCAACGATGTGCTGGACGGTGGCACCGGCATCGACCGCGCGACCTATGACGACGCAACCGGCGGGGTGAACGTCTATCTCCACCTCGGCACGGCCAACGGCGCCGCCGGCAGCGACGACCTGGCCGTGATCGAGAACCTGACCGGCACCGCCTTCGCCGATACGCTCACGGGCGACGCCGCTGCCAACCGGATCGAGGGTGGTGCCGGCGACGACAACATCTACGGCCGGGAAGGCGACGACATCCTCGACGGCGGCGAGGGCGTCGATACCGTGAGCTACTGGGACGCGCCGGCTTTCGTGTACGTCGACCTCGGCTCGGGTCAAGCTGCGTTGGGTGGTGAGACCGACACGCTGACCGGCCTCGAGGACGTATCCGGCAGCGGCTTCGGCGACCAACTCATCGGCGACGCCGCGGTCAACGAGATCAACGGCTCGGGCGGTACCGACACCATTGTCGGTCAGGGCGGCGCCGACGTGCTGAGCAAAGACGACGAAATTTTTCAGCCAACAAAAAAGCGCCAACGAAAAAAAAAAAAAAAAAACATTGCCGTCCGATGGAAGTGCACTCCTCAACGGCCGTGATGTCGCAAGCTTTGCGCGTCGCGAGATTGCACGTCAGATAGCGCTCGTTTCACAAGGTGGAGAAGTGCGCTTCCCATTGACGTCTCTTGAGTACGTTCTCGCCGGACGATACGCACGCGTCAGCGCTCTGGGCTTTGACTCGCCGCAGGATCTCGAAGTGGCCCATGACATCCGCGTCACCGATCCGCGCACTTCGCGCTGCGGAAGTTCAATGAACTCTCGAGTGGTGAGCGGCAGCGAATTGTCCTCGCTCGGGCGCTCGCGCAGGAGCCCAAACTGCTTCTCCTCGACGAGCCGACGGCGAACGTCGACATTGCGAGGTTTCGCTCCAGGTGGTCTCGACTTGGCCTGCCGCGCTCGCGCGCGCGCGCGCGCGCGCGCGCGCGCGCGCGCGCGCGCGCGCGCGCGCGCGCGCGCGCGCGCGCGCGCGCGCGCGCCGCATCAGCTTGGAGCGCTTCTCGTCACTCACGAATCGACCTGGCATGCCGACTTCGCGGATAGTGTGGCGCTCATCAAGGACGGTCGCTTGCTTCGTCGCTGCGGTCCGCCAGGAGACGTGATGACTGCAGAGCTATTGAGTCAATGTTTCGAGACGCGGTTGCTTGTCGAGAGACATCCGCAGACGGGCAATCCGCGAGTTTCGCTGATGTCGACTCACATCAGTAAGGAAGCCATGAAGTATCGCTTGATTTATCTGTTTTGCGTCACAGCCGATATCCCTTCCGATCCGGCCCCATCGGGGCATCGGCTCTACAATCAAAGAACTCCAACCACACCGTTAAAGGAACCGTTGTCGACATCAACGGGGGTGGAGTCGCACGGGCCCGGGTCACTCTCCGCAGGTCATCCGGATTTGTGGCGCGTGAACAAACAACCGATTCAGAGGGTCGTTTCGAGTTCGAGGGACTTACCTCGGAGGCGTGTCTCCTCTTCGTCGATGCCGATGGCCTATCGCAGACTGGCGGTGGCAAAAGCCGTCCGCCTTGATCAGGGCCCGGTCGGCGAACTCAAGGTCGAGATGTCGCTGACAGCCATTCATGACGGGATCGTCGTCACGGAAACGCGCACGGAGACGCAATCATCGGAGTCCCTGAGCAGCCTCTTCGTCGCTCCGGCGAGTGATTTGCAGCGAGCACACGATCGCATGTCCTCGATTCCCTTCGCGGCTCCCCCGGAGTTTCAGTAATGCAGTCAGGACGTCGCGGCGGCGTGACTTCACTCTTTGTGCGTGGAGGTGAGTCCGACTACACCAAGTCTTCATTGATGGAATTCCCATCAATGATGCAGGTGGGGCGTTTGACCTTTCGGATCTGACCACAGACAACGCTGATCGAGTAGAGTTGGTAAGAGGTCCGCAGAGTGCGTTGTATGGCTCGGACGCGATGTCTGGCGTATTGCAGTTTGTGACAAAACGTGGCTCGACGACGACACCAGGATTTGACTTTTCATCGGAAGGCGGGAGTTTTGGCTTCAATCGAACCTTCGCGCGTCTGGAGCGGTCTCGCTGGAAAGTTCGACTATTCGGGCAGCTTCTCATACCTCGGCACCAACGGTCGTGATCGCAACGATGACTACCAGAACCGCACAGCGTCTGCGCAATCTTGGCTACCGCTTCACCGATCGCACGCAACTTCGCGTCACTGCGCGAAACGAGAATACGGGTCTCGGAGTAGCCGGAGCGACGGACGCTATTACCCGGATCCCGACGAGCGCGCACGGAGAAGGCGGATCGCGACGAGCAATACGCTGCCAGGCGCTGCAGCAACATCGCCCAGATCGTGAGATCTGCCGAATTCCGAAGAAGCGGCGCGCACGACGCTGGCACTGCCGATCTATCCCGAGCTCTCGTCCGGAGCAGATGGAATATGTCGCACGCAGCGTGCTGGAGTACGTTCGCGTCGAGTAGAAGAGGCGCGTAGCTCGACGACGCGTTGAGCCCGCTGGCGTGCGGGCATAGCATGTGCGCAGCGCACACGCCTCCGCGCGGACGATCCGTGAGACCGGAGCAATTCCGGCGAGGCGCGAGCGCACATGACAAAGCGCAGTGATGCGCAGGGGAGATAGGGAAATGAGAGCTCCAACACGCGTTTCGAATCGCACTCCTTCGCGCCACGTCGGAAGTACCCCTGAGCCGAGGGGTGCGGCGGGCGTTGCGCCGGCCGCGGCCCGCGCTGTGTCTCGGCGCTGGAGTGCTGGCGGCGGCGATGGTGGTGAGTGCCGAGAGCGCAGCAGCGACCGCGGTCGTTCCCGCCGTGATCGAGCTGTCCTCGCTCGACGGTACCAACGGATTCGTGCTGAACGGCATCGACGCCTACGACCTCTCGGGCTGCTCGGTGAGCGCCGCGGGCGATGTCAACGGCGACGGCATCGACGATCTGATCATCGGCGCGCTGCGTCGCCGACCCCGACGGCCGAGTCGTATGCCGGCGAGAGCTACGTGGTGTTCGGGCGCACGACGGGCTTTCCGGCGGCCTTCGAGCTGCGCAGCCTGCTCCCGCGGCGCGGCGGCGACGGCAGCGCGGGCTTCGTGCTCAAGGGCATCGACGCCGACGACTGCTCGGGCTGCTCGGTGAGCGCCGCGGGCGATGTCAACGGCGACGGCATCGACGATCTCATCATCGGCGCGGACTGCGCCGACCCCGGCGGACGAGTCTATGCCGGCGAGAGCTACGTCGTGTTCGGGCGCACGACGGGCTTTCCGGCCGTCTTCGAGCTCGCGAGCCTGCTGCCCGCGGCGGGCGGCGACGGCAGCGCGGGCTTCGTGCTCGAGGGCATCGACGCTGACGACTACTCGGGCTGCTCGGTGAGCGCCGCGGGCGATGTCAACGGCGACGGCATCGACGATCTCATCATCGGCGCGGTCGGCGCCGACCCCGACGGCCAGTCTGATGCCGGCGAGAGCTACGTCGTGTTCGGGCGCGACGCAGCCGGGCTTTCCGGCCGTCTTCGAGCTCCGCAGCCTGCTGCCCGGGTGCGGGCGGCGACGGCAGCGCGGGCTTCGTGCTCAAGGGCATCGACGCTGGCGACTACTCGGGCGGCTCGGTGAGCGCCGCGGGCGATGTCAACGGCGACGGCATCGACGATCTCATCATCGGCGCGCTGCGCGCCGACCCCGGCGGACGGACTGATGCCGGCGAGAGCTACGTCGTGTTCGGGCGCGACACGCAGTCGGGACTTCCCGGCCGAGCTTCGAGCTCGCGAGCCTGCTGCCGGCGGCGGGCGGCGACGGCAGCGCGGGCTTCGTGCTCAACGGCATCGACGCCGACGACTGCTCGGGCTACTCGGTGAGCGCGCGCGGGCGATGTCAACGGCGACGGCATCGACGATCTCCTCATCGGCGCGCGTTGCGCCGACCCCGGCGGACAGGATCGATGCCGGCGAGAGCTACGTCGTGTTCGGGCGCGACACGACCGGGACTTTCCGGCCGAGTTCGAGCTCGCGAGCCTGCTGCCGGCGGCGGGCGGCGACGGCAGCGCGGGCTTCGTGCTGAACGGCATCGACGTCGGCGACTGCTCGGGCGGCTCGGTGAGCGCCGCGGGGGATGTCAACGGCGACGGCATCGACGATCTCATCATCGGCGCGTCCGGCGCCGACCCCGGCGGACGAGTCGATGCCGGCGAGAGCTACGTCGTGTTCGGGCGCGACACGCAGCGGGACTTCCCGCCGAGCTTCGAGCTCGCGAGCCTGCTGCCGGGCGCGGGCGGCGACGGCAGCGCGGGCTTCGTGCTGGACGGCATCGACGCTGACGACTACTCGGGCTGCTCGGTGAGCGCCGCGGGGGATGTCAACGGCGACGGCATCGACGATCTCATCATCGGCGCATTTCGCGCCGACCCCGGCGGACGAGTCTGATGCCGGCGAGAGCTACGTCGTGTTCGGGCGCGCCGCGCTCAGCCGGGAACTTCCGCTCGTCCAGCTTGCTCGCCGGCATCGGGCGACGGCAGCGCGGGCTTCGACTCCTCAACGGCATCGAGCTCGGTGCAATCGCGCCTGAGCGGTTCGGCGTCGACGTGAGGCACGGCGTCTTAGCGTCGGCGCACGCGTTGGGCCCGCCGGTCGTGCGGGCAAGTCGCGTGTGCACGGCACGCAGCGCCTCTGGCGAGGGTGACTCCGTGACCGGAGCAATCTCCGGTGACCGGTGAGCACACACAACAATGCGCAGTGATCAATGCGCACGGGAAGATAGGGAAATGACGAGCTTCGTGACACGCTGGTATCGAAGCGATCGCTTCGTGCCGGGTCGGCAAGAACCCCGTGAGTCGTGGCGCGTGCGAGCAGGCGTTGCGCCGGCAGCGGTCCCGCGCTGTATCTCGGCGTCGGAGCTGCTGCGCAGCCGGGATGGTGATCAGTGCCGAGAGCGCCGCCGCGCCAGCGTCGTTCCCGCCGGTGATCGAGCTGTCCTCGCTCGACGGCACGCACGGATTCGTGCTGAACGGCATCGACGTTGGCGACTGCTCGGGCGCCTCGGTGAGCGGCGCGGGCGATGTCAACGGCGACGGCATCGACGATCTGATCATCGGCGCATTCGATGCCGACTCCAACGGCCGGATCGTGCCGGCGAGAGCTACGTCGTGTTCGGGCGCACGACGGGCTTTCCCGCCGTCGTTCGAGCTCGCAGCCTGCTCCCGCAGGCGGGCGGCGACGGCAGCGCGGGCTTCGTGCTCAACGGCATCGACGCCGATCGACTACTCGGGCTGCTCGGTGAGCGCCGCGGGCGATGTCAACGGCGACGGCATCGACGATCTCATCATCGGCGCGTCTGGCGCCGACCCCGACGGACGTCAGTGCCGGCGAGAGCTACGTCGTGTTCGGGCGCGACACGCCAGCGGGACTTTCCCGGCCGTGTTCGAGCTCGCGAGCCTGCTGCCGCGGTGCGGGCGGCGACGGCAGCGCGGGCTTCGTGCTCAAGGGCATCGACGCCGACGACTACTCGGGCTTCTCGGTGAGCGCCGCGGGCGATGTCAACGGCGACGGCATCGACGATCTCATCATCGGCGCGCCTCGATGCCGACCCCGGCGGACGGATCGAGCGCCGGCGAGAGCTACGTCGTGTTCGGGCGCGACACGCCAGCGGGACTTTCCGGCCGAGTTCGAGCTCGCGAGCCTGCTGCCGGCTGCGGGCGGCGACGGCAGCGCGGGCTTCGTGCTCAACGGCATCGACGCCATCGACTACTCGGGCTGCTCCGTGAGCGCCGCGGGGGATGTCAACGGCGACGGCATCGACGATCTCATCATCGGCGCGCGCTTACGCCGACCCCGACGGACGATCTATGCGGGCGAGAGCTACGTCGTGTTCGGGCGCGCACGAGCGGGCTTTCCCGGCGGTCTTCGAGCTCGCGAGCCTGCTTCCGGCAGCGGGCGGCGACGGCAGCGCCGGCTTCGTGCTCAACGGCATCGACGCGCGCGACTACTCGGGCGCTCGGTGAGCGCCGCGGGGGATGTCAACGGCGACGGCATCGACGATCTGCTCATCGGCGCGCCGATGCCGACCCCGACGGCCGGTACTGTGCCGGCGAGAGCTACGTCGTGTTCGGGCGCACGAGCGGGCTTTCCGGCCGACGTTCGAGCTCGCGAGCCTGCTGCCGGCTGCGGGCGGCGACGGCAGCGCGGGCTTCGTGCTCAACGGCATCGACGCCTGACGACGACTCGGGCGGCTCGGTGAGCGCCGCGGGCGATGTCAACGGCGACGGCATCGACGATCTCTCATCGGCGCCGTCGGTGCCGACCCCGACGGACGAGCGTGATGCCGGCGAGAGCTACGTGGTGTTCGGGCGCACGACGGGGCTTTCCGCCGTCTTTCGAGCTGCGCAGCCTGCTTCCGGCGCGCGGGGGCGACGGCAGCGCGGGCTTCGTGCTCAAGGGCATCGACGTCGTCGACTGCTCGGGCGCGCTCGGTGAGCGGCGCGGGCGATGTCAACGGCGACGGCATCGACGATCTGCTCATCGGTGCTACGCGCCGACCCCGGCGGCAGGGTCGATGCCGGCGAGAGCTACGTCGTGTTCGGGCGCGCCGCGCTCGGGGGCAACGATCAGCGCACATTGAGGCGCGCGACGCCGAACTGAACTGCTCGCGCTCAGCCGCGCGCCGCGTTCTGCATCGCGCGCACGCGCTGGCGCTCCTCGCGCAGCATGAGCCAGCCCGCGATCGCGACCGCGATGCTCACGACGAGGATCATCAGCGTCGCGAGCGCGTTGATGTCCGGCGTCACGCCGAGGCGCACCTTGGAGAAGATCAGCATCGGCAGCGTCGTCGCGCCGGGGCCCGAGACGAAGCTCGAGATGACGAGATCGTCGATCGACAGCGTGAAGGCGAGCAGCCAGCCCGAGACCATCGCCGGCGCGATGAGCGGCAGCGTGATGTCGAAGAGCACGCGCAGCGGGCGCCCGCCGAGATCCATCGCCGCCTCCTCGAGCGACTCGTCCATGTTCGGCGAGGCGCGACTGCACGATGACGGCGACGTAGGCCATGCAGAAGGTGATGTGCGCGATGGCGATCGTCGTCGCGCCGCGCCCGCTCGGCCAGCCGATCAGCGTCTTCAGCGACACGAAGAGCAGCAGCAGCGAGAGGCCCGGTGATCACCTCGGGCATGACGAGCGGCGCCGCGATCATGCCGCTGAAGAGCACCCGCCCGCGGAAGCGTCCGGCGCGCGCGAGCGCGAGACCCGCGAGCGTGCCGAGCGCGGTCGCGGCGGTCGCGCTCACGAGCGCGACGCGCAGGCTGAGCCACGCCGCGGCGAGCACGTCGCTCGTTGCGGAACAGCTCGCCGTACCAGCGCAGCGAGAAGCCGCCCCAGACCGTCACCAGGCGCGAGTCGTTGAAGCGAGTAGACCATCACGAGCAGGATCGGCACGTACAGGAACGCGTAGCCGAAGCCGAGCGCCATGAGGCTGACGTCGAGGCGTCGCAGGCGCTTCATGGCGCTCACTGCCGCGCTCCACGGCCTGGACGTGCTGGAACCACATCATCGGCACGACGAGGATGCAGGAGCAGCACGACCGTCACGGCCGCCGCGACCGGCCAGTCGCGGTTGGCGAAGAACTCGTCGAAGACGACGCGTCCGATCATCAGCGTCGCCGTCGCCGCCGAGCAGCGCCGGGATCACGTACTCGCCCATCGCCGGGATGAACACGAGCAGGCTGCCGGCGATGATGCCGGGCATCGAGAGCGGCAGCGTCACGTCGAGGAACACCTGCCACGGGCGCGCGCCGAGGTCGGCGGCCGCCGCGCGCAGGTCGAGGTCCATGCGCTCCAGGTTGGCGTAGAGCGGCAGGATCATGAAGGGCAGGTAGGAGTACACGATGCCGATGTACACGGCGATGTTCGTGTACATGATGCTGCAGCGGCTCGTCGATGAGCCCGACGACGAGCAGCAGGCGGTTCAGCAGGCCGTGCGTGCTGCAGGATGCCCATCCAGGCGTAGACGCGCAGCAGGAAGGAGATCCAGAACGGCAGGATGACGAGCAGCAGCAGCAGCGTGCGCATGGTCGAGCGCGCGCGCGCGATGGCGTAGGCCATCGGATAGCCGAGCAGCAGGCAGAGCAGCGTCGAGATGAAGGCGAGCTTGACGCGAGTTCAGATAGGTGAGGACGTAGAGCCTGTCCTCGAACAGGTAGCGGTAGTTGTCCGAGCGTCAGCTGCAGCCGCGCGGCGCCGTCCGTGCGCGCGCTCGATGAGCGGCGTGAAGGGCGGCGAGGCGATGATCGGGATCGGCGAAGCTGATCTTGAGGATGATCGCGAAGGGCGCGAGGAAGAACAGCAGCAGCCAGACGTACGGGCAGCAGCACGCGCCAGCCGCTTCCCAGCGCCTGCCGTGCGCGCGATGCGCTCATTCGGTGAGGATCACGACGCTCGCCTCGTCCCAGGACAGGTACACCTCGTCGTCCCACTCGAGCGTGCGCTCGGCGGAGCGGCGGCGGTTCTGCGCGCTCACCTGCACGATCTTGCCGCTCGCGAGCTTCACCTTGTAGAGCGACAGGTTGCCGAAGTAGCCGAGGTCGAAGACGACGCCCCGTCAGGACGGTGCGGCCGGTCGCCGTCGGGCGGCTCGCGGCTGATGTAGATCTTCTCCGGGCGCACGGCGCACGGACACCGCGCGTGCCGCCGGCGCGAGCTGCCGGCGTGCGGCACCGACGATCGCGCCGTCCGACCTCGTCGCAGCGCACCGTGCGCACGTCCGTCGCCGTCGCTGGCCTCGACCGTGCCGGCGAACATGTTGATCGTGCCGATGAAGTCGGCGATGAAGCGCGTGCGCGGATACTCGTAGATCTCGTTCGGCGTGCCGACCTGCACGATGCGCCCGCGATCCATGACGGCGATGCGCGTGGACAGCGTCATCGCCTCCTCCTGGTCGTGCGTCACGACGACGAAGGTGACGCCGAGCTGATACTGGATGTTCGCCAGCTCGAACTGCGTGTGCTGGCGCAGCTTCTTGTCGAGCGCGGCGAGCGGCTCGTCGAGCAGCAGCAGCTTCGGGCCGCTTGACGAGCGCGCGCGCGAGCGCGACGCGCTGGCGCTGGCCGCCGGAGAGCTGGTGCGGCTTGCGCCGCGCGAAGCTCGCTGAGCTGCACCATGCTCGAGCATCTCGCTCACGCGCGCCGTGATCTCGCCGCGCGGGCAGCCCTTCCTTCTTGAGCCCGTAGGCGACGTTCTGCTCCACCGTCATGTGCGGGAACAGCGCGTAGGACTGGAACATCATGTTCACGGGCCGCTCGTAGGGCGGCAGGTCCGTCACGTCGACGCCGTCGATGACGATGCGCCCGGCGGACGGGCGCTCGAGGCCCGCGAGCATGCGCAGCAGCGTCGTCTTGCCGCAGCCGGAGCCGCCGAGCAGGCAGAAGAGCTCGCCCTTGTAGATGTCGAGATCGACGCGATCGACGGCGGCGAAGTCGTCGAAGTGCTTGGAGACGCCCTGGATGCGCACGAAGGGCGTCGCGCCCGGCGTGCGCCAGGGCGCGTCGGCGGGCGCGCCGGATCCGGCGCGCTTGCCGCTCGCGTCCTGCGGCACCGTCACAGGCCCGTCTTCACGCGCGCCATGATGCGCGTGCGCAGGCGCTCGCTCTTCGGCGGCAGCGTCATCTTCGGCTGGAGCGCGGCGAGTATCTCCGGCGTCGGGTAGACCGCCGGATCGTCGAGGATCTCGGGCTCGATCATCGGCTTCGACGCCGGCACGGCGTTCGCGTAGTAGATGAAGTTCGTGATCGCCGCGATCACGTCCGGCCGCAGCATGAAGTCGATGAACGCGTAGCGCGTTGTCGGGGTGGGGCGCGTCGGCGGGGATGAACATGCGCGTCGAACCAGACGATCGAGCCCTCGCGAGGGCACCGAGTAGGCGAGGTTGATGTCGACGCCGGCGTCGCGCGCGCGCGCGCGCGCCGTCGCGTAGTCGCCCGACCAGCTCATCGCGACGCAGATCTCGCTGTTCGGCAGGTCGAGCAGCATCTTGCGCGGAGCTGAAGTAGCGTGACGTAGGGGCGCACGGACTTGAGCAGCGCGCTCGGCCTCCTCGAGCTCGCTCGGCATCGTCGGTGTCGACGCTCGTAGCCCGAGGTAGGCGAGCGCCATCGGGACGACGTCGGTCGGCGAGTCGAGGAAGGTGACGCCGCAGTCGGCGAAGCGCGACACGACCTCCGGGTCGAAGAGCATGGCGCCGCTCGTGACCGGCGCGT
The DNA here is from genome assembly GCA_963817195.1 of uncultured Gammaproteobacteria bacterium. Classification (GTDB taxonomy): domain Bacteria; phylum Pseudomonadota; class Gammaproteobacteria; order Steroidobacterales; family Steroidobacteraceae; genus SCUD01. Next base: position 9,839 of record CAWFNJ010000009.1, on the reverse strand, counting down.
CGGGCATGCGCGCGCGGACCAGGTCGACGTTGTAGGCGAAGCCGGTCGAGCCCCACATGTACGGCGCGCCGTAGCGGTTGCCCGGGATCGTACTCCGCGTAGCATGCCGAGCACCTTCGGGTCGAGGCCGCGCCCAGTTGCGGGATGCGTCGCGCGGTCGAGCGGCTGGTAGATGCCGATCGGGATCAGGCGCGCGGAGTACGGCATGTCGTGGAAGACGACGTCGTAGCCGGTCGAGCCGGCGAGCAGCTTGGTGTCGACGGTCTCGCGACGAGTCGTAGGTGTCGTAGTTGACCTTGATCCCGGTCTCGCGCTCGAAGTCCGCGATGGTGGTCGGGCCGATGTAGTCGGCCCAGTTGTAGACGTTGACGACGCGCTCCTCGCCTGCGGCGGCGGTCGGCGGCGAGCGCGCAGGCGAGCAGCGACGAGCAGTGCGCTGCCTACATGTCATCGAGGCCACGCTTGATGAGCCCTCGCGCGATGATGAGGCGCTGGATCTCGCTCGTGCCTTCCCAGATGCGCTCGACCCGCAGCTCGCGATAGAAGCGCTCGGCCACGTTCTCGCGCATGTAACCCGCGGCCGCCGAAGATCTGCACGGCCCGGTCGGCGACGCGATTCGCCATCTCGGAGGCGTAGAGCTTGGCGATGGAGCAGCGAGTATGCAAGTGCTTCAGATCCTCGCCGCGATCGTGCGCCGCGGCGGTCTCGAAGGTGATCAGGCGCGCGGCCCACAGCTCGGTCACGCAGTCGGCGAGCATCATCTGCATCGCCTGCTGCTGGACGAGCGGCTCGCCGCCGACCGTGCGTCCGCTCGCGAACGCCGTCGCGTCCTCGATGAGCCGCGCGGCCGCGCCGCAGCAGCGCGCCGCGATCATGAGGCGCTCGCGCCGGAACCAGGTGTGCATGTAGCCCATGCCCGCGCCTTCGCCGCCGATGCGGTTGGCCTCGGGGACGAAGACGTCGTCGAAGCGATAGGTCGGATGGTGCGCGGCGTAGGTGTGGCTGAAGGGCGGCGTGCGCACGATCTCGATCCCGGGCGTGTCCGCCTCGACGAAGAAGAGCGCGTGGCTGCCGGCGGCCGTCGCCGTCGGCGAGCGCGGCCTGGAGCACGAAGAAGTCGGCGAAGTTGGCGCTCGTCACGTACCACTTCTCGCCGTCGATGCGGTAGCCGCCCGGGCAGCGCCGCGCCGTCGTCTCGATCGCGACCTCGGAGCCCGGGCCGGACTCGGTGATCGCGTAGCAGTCGTGACGCTCGCCGCGCATGAGCGGCAGCACGTAGCGCTGGATCTGCTCGGCGTTGCAGGCCTCGAACATCCAGCCCTGCGGCTCGGCGAAGCACCAGGAGAGACCGTTGGTGATGCGCCCGAGCTGCTCCCACACGGCGACCTGCACGATGTGGCGCAGGTCCGAGCCCGCCGTGCTCGCGCGGCACGCTCATCGCGCTGAAGCCGAGCTCGATGGCCATGCGCTGATGGCGCGCGCGCTCGCGCGTCGGGAATGCGGCCGCCGTTCATCTCGGCCTCGACCTCCCAGGGCATCAGCTCCTCGTCGGCGAAGCGGCGCGCGATGCGCCTGCCAGCGCGCGGCTTCGGCATCCAGTTGCAGTGTGCATGGTTTCAGTGTTCCGATGGTGTGAAGTGTTTCGGGAATACGCGCGGCGAGAAAGGTGAAGCAGATGCGCCGCGCCTGATCGGGCGTCATGCTGTCCGGGCTCATGAGCATGTCGAGCCACAGGCCCGAGCTCATGGCGGAGAGTCCGTCGGTCACGTCCTCCGGGATCGACGTGCTCGTAGCCGCCTTCCTCGACGAGCTCGCGGCAGAGGGCGAGCATCACCTCGTCGTACTCGCGGTCGCGCTCCGCGCAGAGCTTGCGATAGGTCGGGCGCGACTTGGCCTCGCCCCAGAACGCGAACCACACGGCGAGCTTGTTCCGCTCGCACATGGCGCGCTCGAAGTCGAGCTGCACGAGCGCGGCGAGCCGATCGGCGGCGCTCGCGCCGGCGCGCTCGAGCGTGCGCTCCCAGGCCTGCTTGTACTCGGCGGCGAGGTGTCGCAGCGTCTCCTCGAGCAGCTTGTCCTTGCTGCGGAAGTGCAGGTTGATGATGCCCTGGCTCAGCCGCGCCTCGCGCGCGACGTCGGCCAGCGTCGTCTCGGCGAAGCCCTTCTTCGCGACCGCGCTCAGCGTCGCCTTGATGAGCTGCTGCTGGCGCACTTCCTTCGCGGCCGTGCGCCGTCGCGTGGCTCGCGCGGCCGGTGTGGTCGCTCGCTTCGCTTGCGTCGTCTCGGCATCGTTCGTCGATTGCACCTCGCATTCGGGGTCGGACCGCCCCGTAATGACACAGCGCTTCCTGCGCGGCGCTCGGCCTGCTGCCGCGGCTGCGGTGCGGCATGCCAAGTCGTTGAATGAATGATCGTTCATTCAGGGGTCGTGGACAAGCCCCCCGGACTGTGCCAGCCTACCGGCCGCGTCAGGGGAAGCACGGTGAATCATATGGCTCGCTCACTCGTGCGAAGCAACGCTCATTTCAAGCGCGCGGTCACCAGGCTGCCGCTCGGCGTCTCCTCGAATTTCCGCTACTGGGGCGACGACCAGACGCTCTACGTGAGCAAGGCGCGCGGCGCGCGGCTCTGGGACATCGACGGCAACGAGTACATCGACTATCGCATGGCCTACGGGCCCTGCATCCTCGGCTACGCCGACCCGCGGGTCGACGCGGCGGCCCGCGCAGGGCATGGAAGTGGGCGGCGTCTTCGCCCTCGCCACCGAGCGCGAGTACGCCGTCGCCGAGCGCATCAGCGAGATGGTGCCCGCCGCGGAGCGCGTGCGCTTCTCGAATTCCGGCACCGAAGCGGTGATGGCTGCGCTGCGTCTCGCGCGCGCCTTCACCGGCAAGGATTCCTACGTCGTCGTCGAGGGCGGCTATCACGGCGTCTTCGATGCGGCGCTCTGGTACACGCCGATGCGCAACTGGGATCCCTCGAAGGGCGATCCCGAGGTCGTCGCCTACAGCGCAGGCGTGCCGGGCATGCTGAGGAAGCTGCTGCACACGGTCCCGCTCAACGACGCCGAACCGGCTCGAGTCCGTGTTCAAGGCGCACGCCGCGGATCCATCGGCGCCTTCCTCATCGAGCCCATCATGGGCAACTGCTGCTCGATCAGCGCGACGGTGCGAGTACCTGCGCGACGCGCGCGAGCTGTGCGATCGCTACGGCGTCGTCATGATCATCGACGAGGTGAAGACCGGCTTCCGCGTCGCGCGCGGCGGCACGCAGGAGCTGACGGGCGTCAAGGCGGATCTCTGCACCTTCGCCAAGGCCGTCGGCCAACGGCTATCCGATCTCGGTCGTCGCCGGGCGCGCGGACATCATGGACCTGGTCGGCAACGGCGTCGTCCACGGCGGCACCTACACCTGCCACTCGGTGGCGCTGGCGGCCGCCGAGAAGTGCCTCGAGATCCTCGACGAGACGCCCGCGCTCGAGACGCATCGCCGCCTACGGCCGGCGGCTGCGCGACGGCATCGGCAAGATCCTCGCACGTCGCGGCATCCCGCATTCCTTCGTCGGCCACCCGTCGATGAGCGGGCTCTTCTTCAGCGAGAAGGCGCCGACCAACTATCGCGACTGGGCGAGCACCGACTACACGCTATATGATGCGCTCGCGCCGCGGCTGCACGACCTCGGGATCCTGTGCGAGCCGGACTCGCGCGAGCCCTGGTTCGTGTGCGAAGCGCACGACGACGAGTGCCTCGCGCAGACGCTCGAGCGCTTCGAGCGGGCGCTCGACGAGACGCTGACCGCGCTGTCGCGCGAGCAGAGTCGCTGCATCAGCTAACAGTCTTTTCGCGGGCCAGCGACCCGATCATCTTCGTGCGGCGCCGGCGCGCCGACGGTCGCGCGCCGCACGATGAGGCGACGGCGCGTGCCGACAGGGGGGGAAAAAGTGCAGCGCTACGACGCGATCGTGATCGGCGCGGGCCACAACGGGCTCACGAACGCCGCGTTCCTGGCCGAGGCGGGGCTGAAGGTGCTCGTCGTCGAGCGCAATCCGTAGATCGGCGGCGCCTCGGTGAGCCGCGAGCTGCACAAGGGCTGGATGTATTCCAACTGCTCCTACGTGTGCAGCCTGCTGCGTCCGGAGATCTACCGGCGTCTCAACCTCGCCCGGCACGGCCTGCAGGTCGTCGCCTACGGCGGCGGCGTGACCTTCCTGCGCAACGGCGACATCCTCGGCAACTATCCCGACCACGACGTGCAGCGGCGCGAGATCGCGCGCCACAACCCGCGCGACGGCGACGCCTACCACCGCTACTCGCGCGACGTCATGCGCCAGTGCCGCTTCATCCGCCAGTTCCTCATGCGCACGCCGCCCGATCCGACCTCCTGGAAGCTGCGCGACCTCAAGGAGCTGCATGCACATCGCGCGCGAGTTCCGCGAGCTCGGTGAAGAGGTGATGTACGACAGCATCCGTTTCTACACGATGAGCATCGCCGACTATCTCAGCGAGTACTTCGAGTCCGACGTCATTCGCGGGCACTTCGCGGGCAGCGGCATCATCGGCACGGCGCTCGGCGTGTATTCGCCTGGCACGGCCTACGTGCTGCTGCACCACTACATGGGCGAGGTCGACGGCAGCGCCGGCGCGTGGGGCTTCGCGCGCGGCGGCATGGGCGCCATCGCCAAGGCGATGGAAGGCGCGCTGCGCGAGCGCGGCGGCGAGGTCAAGGTCGACGCGCGGCGTGGAGCGCATCCTCGTGAAGAACGGCCGCATCGCGGGCGTCGCGCTCGAGAACGGCGACGAATATCACGCCGACATCGTCGTCTCGAACGTCGACCCGAAGCGCACCTTTCTCAAGCTCATGGATGCGAAGGATCTCGATCCCGCCATTCGTCGAGAAGGCGCGCAACTTCAAGATCCGCGGCTCCTCCGGCAAGCTCAACATCGCGCTCGACGGCGTGCCGGACTTCCCTGCGCTGCGTCCCGGCAATCCGCTCATCCGCGGCGACATGCACTTCATCGACTCGATCGAGCGCTACGAGCGCGCCTACGACGACTGGAAGAACGGCATGTGGTCGCGCGATCCCTACGTCGACTGCCTGATTCCGAGCCTGACCGATCCGACCATGACGCCGCCCGGCAAGCACTACATGTCGTGCTTCGTCCAGTACGTGCCGCCGAAGCTGAAGACCGGCGACTGGACGGACGCGGACCGCGACGCCTTCGGCAAGACCGTCATCGATCAGATCGCGCAGTACAGCCCGAACTTCAAGAGCCTCATCGTGCACGCCGAGGTGCGCACGCCGCGCGAGCTCGAGAACGAGGTCGGGCTCACGGAGGGCAACATCTTCCAGGGCGAGCTCACGATGGATCAGCTCATGTTCAATCGTCCGTTCCCGGGCTACGGCCAGTACCGCGGCCCCGTGCCGGGCCTGTACATGTGCGGCTCGGCGACGCATCCGGGCGGCGGCGTGATGGCGGCGCCCGGCGCCAACGCCGCCCGCGAGATCCTCAGCGACCTCAAGCGACGCAACATCGTGCCGGAGGCCTACAGCGATGACTGAGCACAGAACGACGTCCTGATCATCGGCGGGGGACACAACGGGCTCGTCTGCGCCGCCTACCTGGCGAAAGCGCGGGCGTCGCGTGCAGGTGCTGGAGGCGGCAGCGCAGGTCGGCGGCGCCGCGGTCACGCGCGAGTTCGCGCCGGGCTTTCGCGTGTCCGGCGTGCGCGCATCTGCTGAACCTGCTCGACGCCGACATCGCGCGCGAGCTCGAGCTCGAGCGTCACGGGCTCAAGCTGGCCGCGACCGGGACTCGCGACCGTCGCGCTCGCGGAGCAGGGCGAGCACCTCACGATCGACGCCAACGGCGCGCGCGGCGGCGGCGTGAGCGCGGACGACGCGAAGGCCTACGCGACCTTCGACGCGCGCATGGCCCGCTTCGCCGCGCTGCTGCAGACGCCTGTACTCGCGGCGCGCGCCGCGGCTCAGATGGACGGCATGGCCGACGCCATCGAGCTCGGACGACCGGCGCTCGACATCCGCCGCCTCGGCCGCGACGACATGCGCGAGCTGCATGCGCATCGCGGCCATCAACGTCTACGACATCCTCGAGGAGCAGTTCGACAGCGACCTGCTCAAGGGCGCGATCGCGCTCGACGGCGTGCTCGGCACGAATCTCGGCGCGCGCTCCAACAACAGCGTGCTGAACCTCCTGCACCGGCGCAGCGGCGCCGTCGGCGGGCGCGCCGGCGCGCTCGCGCTGCCGCGCGGCGGCATGGGCAGCGTGAGCGAAGCGCTCGCGGCGGCCGCGACCGCGCACGGCGCGCACGTCCGCACCGACGCGCCGTCGTGAAGCGCATCGTCATGGAGAACGGCGCTGCGACGCGGCGTCGAGCTCGAGAGCGGTGAAGCAGCTGCGCGCGGCGACGGTCGTGTCCAACGCCGACCCGAAGACGACGCTGCTGGGCCTGCTCGGCGCGCGCCATCTCGACACCGGATTCGCGCGCCGCGTCCAGCACCAGCGCGCGCGCGGGACGGCGGCGAAGCTGCACCTCGCGCTGGACGGCCTGCCAGCATTCCGCGGGCTGGACCAGAGCGCGCTCGGCCAGCGGCTCGTCATCGCGCCGAGCTCGCTGCACATCGAGCACGCCTTCGACGAGGGCAAGTACGGCGCATGCTCGAGCGCGCCCGTGATGGAGCTGATCCTGCCGTCGGTACACGACGCGAGCGCTCGCGCCGGCCGGCAAGCACGTGCTCTCGGCGATCGTGCAGTACGTGCCGTACGAGCTGAAGGGCGGCTGGACCGACGCGGCGCGCGCGGCCTGCATGGCGACGCGCGATCGACACGATCGCGGCCTACGCGCCGGACCTGCGCGGCGAAGATCCTGCATTCGGAGCTGCTGACGCCCGCCGACATCGAGCGCGAGATGCGCATCACGGGCGGTCACTGGCATCACGGCGAGCTCGCGCTTCGATCAGTTCCTCATGCTGCGTCCCGTACCGGGCGCGGCGCACTACGCGACGCCGGTGCCCGGGTCTCTACCTGTGCGGCGCCGAGCTGCCATCCCGGGCGGCGGCGTCATGGGCACGGCGGGCCGCCACGCGGCGACGCGCAGTCCTGGAGAAAGCGGCATGAACATCCGGAGCGTCGTCAAGGACCGCGAGCACTTCCGCACTCTGGTCTACGGACGCCGTTCCATCCGCGCACGGGTCCGCTGAACCAGACGAACGAGTGGCATCGCTGGAAGGACTACACGACGGCGAACCAGTACTTCAGCGTCGAGCTGGAGTACTTCGCCGTGCGCAACGCGTGCTCGGTGTTCGATCTCAGCCCGATGACGAAGCACCGCATCACGGGTCCGGACGCGCTGCCCTTCCTCGACCGCCTCGTGACGCGCGACGTCTCGAAGCTGAAGCCCGGGCGCGTGCAGTACGTCGTCTGGTGCGACGACGAGGGACAGGTCATCGACGACGGCACGATCTTCCACCTGCGTCCGAACGAGTACCGCCTGTGCTCGCAGGAGCGCCAGCTCGACTGGCTGCTCGCGAGCGCGCTCGGCTTCGACGTGCAGATCGACGAGGAGACGCACGACGTCGCTGCGCTCGCGTTCCAGGGTCCGACGACCTGCGCGGTGCTGAAGCGCCTCGGGCTCGCCGGCGTCGAGCAGCTCAAGCCCTTCGAGCTGCGCGACTATCCCTTCGCCGGCACGACGCTCATGGTGTCGCGCACGGGCTTCACCGGCGATCTCGGCTACGAGCTGTGGATCGATCCGGATCACGCCGTCGAGCTGTGGGATCGCCTGTTCGAGGCGGGCCAGCAACTACGGCATCACGGCCATCGGCACGATCGCGCTCGACATGGTGCGCATCGAGGCGGGCTTCATCCAGGCGGGCGTGGACTTCCTGCCGGCCGACGAGGCCGTGCGTCCCGGCCGCTCGCGCTCGCCGCTCGAGCTGGGCCTGGGCTGGCTCGTCGACTTCAAGAAGCCGCACTTCAACGGCCGGCGCGCGCTGCTCGCCGAGCAGGCGCGCGGCTCGCGCTACAACTTCGTGAAGCTCGAGATCGACGGCAACAAGCCGGCGAAGGACGCGTTCATCTACAACGCGCGCGGCAAGGTCGTCGGCACCGTGACCTCCGGCATGTGGTCGCCGTCGGCCAAGGCGAACATCGCGCTCGCGTCGCTCGACGCGCCCTGGGGCCGGCCGGACGACGAGCTGTACGCCGAGATCTACTATCAGCGCGAGCTGAAGTGGAAGCGCGTGCGTGTGCGCTGCCGCCTGCACGAGGGTCGCGTTCTTCGATCCGCCGCGGCGTCGTGCGACGCCCGCGCCGGACTTTTGATACGAGGATTCCGGAGCGCAACGACTCCGGACTGACAACGATGGCGCACCGCCTCGATCCACTGCTGCGGCCGCGCTCCATCGCCGTCGTCGGCGCCACCCCGCGCCCGAATGCCGTCGGCTCACCGCACGGTGCTCAATCTGCTTCAGGGCGGCTTCGACGGGCCGCTCTACGCGGTCAACCCGCGCTACGAGGACGTATGCGGCGTGCGCTGCTATCCGAGCCTCGCTGCGCTGCCCGAGCGCGTCGAGCACGTCGTCTTCACGGTGGGCGACGAGCGCATCGAGGCCGCGCTCGAGGACGCGATCGCGCACGGCGCGCGCGCCGCGACGATCATGTCCTCGCTCGTGCTCGACGAGGACCGCGACCCGCCGCTGCGCGAGCGCATCCGCGCGCGCGTGCGCGCCGCGGGCCTCGTGCTGTGCGGCGGCAACGGCATGGGCTTCTACAACTTCCACGACGGCGTGTGGGTGTGCGGCTTCCAGACGCGCGCAGCACGCGCGCGGCGGCAACGTCGCGCTGCTGAGCCAGTCGGGCTCCGGCATGTGCGGCATCGTCGACGTCGAGGAGCGCATCGACTTCAACCTCGCCGTGTCCTCGGGCCAGGAGCTCTCCGTCACGCTCGACCAGTATCTCGACTACGCGCTCGAGCTGCCCGGCACGCGCGCCGTCGGACTCTTCGTCGAGACGCTGCGCGATCCGCCGGCGCTTCATCGGCCGCGCTCGCGAAGGCGCGCGCGCGGCGCATCCCGATCGTCGCCATCAAGGTCGGGCGCACGGCGCTCGCCGCCAGGCTCGCCGTCTCGCACTCCGGCGCGCTCACCGGCAACGACTCCGGCCTTCGACGCGCTGTGCGAGCGCTACGGCGTGCAGCGCGTCGGCGACATGGACGAGCTGGCGACCGCGCTGATCATGTTCGCGCAGCCGCATCCGATCGGCGACGGCGGCCTCGTCTCGATCCACGATTCCGGCGGTGAGCGCCAGCTCGCGATCGACGTCGCGGACGAGATGGGCGTGCCGTTCACGCAGCTCGCGCCGGCGAGCGTGCGTGCGCTCGAGGGCACGCTCGATCCGGGCCTGCCGGCCGTCAATCCTCTCGACGCGTGGAGCGCGGGCGGACCGGACGCACACCTGAAGATGCAGGCCTGCATGGCGACGCTGATGTCCGATCCGCAGGCGGCCTTCGGCGCCGTGATCCACGATCGCGTGCGCCGGCGGCGGCATCTATCGCGGGCTACGTCGACTATCTGCGCGCGGGTCACGCGGCCTCGGGCAAGCCCGCGTTCCTCGTCTCGAACCGGCAGGGCACGGGCGCGGATCCGGCGGTCATCAGCGTGACGCGCGAAGGCTTCCCCGTCATCGACGGCCTGCGCTCGTTCCTGGGGGCGCGAAGTGCATGCTCGACTATCGCGATCACCTGCGGCGGCCCGCGATGCAGCGCGCCGCAGGCGCCCGCCGGCGCGCGCGAGCGCTGGCTCGGCCGAGCGATACGTCG